>CABSNK010000004.1 GCA_902479075.1 uncultured Collinsella sp. | reverse complement strand
TCAGATACTGCTCTCTCATGCTCTTAAAACGCTTCTCACCTGCACTGTACAGCAAACGCCAAACCGTGTTCCTATAGATGCGATGAGGCAGAGACCTACCTTCTGAATAACGCTTCACAAGAGAATCAAGGGTCTCAGCGCATCTCCGATAGTCAACAACAACAGGATCGTACCCCAAGTTTTTAACAACTTCTTGCGTAGCATAAGCCTGGAGGACAGACCCGTAGTTGAGAACGTTATGACGAGTAATAATTGAAACTTTTTTCATTCTGATACCTTTTCTAGATAATGGACTAATTCATAGGGGGTTGTCGTTTCTGATATCTTTTTATCCACTCACTTAGGAACAGAGACGAGATGGCTAAAAACCAAGTCGTTGGAGTAAAGAGAGATGAGGTGAGCTTTCCAACAAGCGGCATGGAGAATATGCCCGAAGAAAGATAGGTATACGAAATCATCGAAATAGACAGCGGGGACCCACCATGAAGCATGCGAGCATGCTCATAGAGGTTTGAATAAAAAAGACCAGTTAAGAGGCTAAATAGCGCAGTACCGCCAAAACCGAAATCGTGATACCACAATCGAAATACCGTGTATACATTACCGAGATCGATTGAACCCCAAGAACGAAACTCATGGTTACCGGATGAAACTAAATTAGTAAAGCCAAAATTGCGTCCAAAAGAAGAATATAGTGCTACGAAAGTCTCCGAGCCAAAGTACTTGCTTGCAACACCAGGATTTTGAAGAAATTTATCAAATAAAACAAATGAATAGCCAATGTAGCTGCAAATATAATCCAATGGTCCAAGAGTAACTTCTCGTCCAACAAACCAAGAGGCAACCCAAAATAAGAAACAGGCAAAAACAAGAGCGAATACAATTTTGATAAACTTCCCAAGGGTTATTCTTATCGTCCACCCACTGTTAATCGATAGTAAAATCCATATGCAGCAAACGCATGAACAGACAAAAACAATGGCACCTAGCCTTACGCCATTCAATAATTGACAAATTGCATAAAACGCAGCGGGGAGAAGCATGAGAGCATCTTTGATGCTAAATCCATCGCAAATAATATTGTTAAAACCAATAATTAGATATACAAACGAAAAAATGGTAAGCAATTTAAAGCATATATTGGATAAAGACGAAAGCCCGACTGAAGGATCATCGCCGCTATAAGCAGATGCAGTTCGGTAAGAATTCATTAAAGAATTCCAGTCCCCAGCAACAGGACCCGAAACAGCTGATCGAACATCTTTCAAAAACAAAACGGCAGTAACGACCCCAAGGACAACAGCCAATAGAACAAGAGATGTCGGAACTTGAATCCTTACAAGAGTCGTCGATTCAACACTAGCATTAAGTTTGCTTCGCTGCACTTTCATCTGTCTAAAATAAAGCAAGAAAAATAGCGATGCGACATCAAAGACGGTAACAAAGAAGCAAATAAGTAATCCTCCATGGAGGGAGACTTCAGTACCGAAGACAAGGCAGTTATACAATTCAGCGAGTGAGCAAATAAAGAAAGAGGCGTTACAAATTGATGCTGGATTCATCCAATCACTTTTTGATAGCTCTTGAGAGATTGCAAGCAGCAAAAGAAAATATAACGTCATTAATGATAGAACTAACATTGTTTAAGCTACTTTCAAGTTAGTTATTGCATTAATCCAGATAAGCGACAGGCAGAACAAAATACGGAAAAAATTCTTCTTCCGCAGCAGGCAAAAAATGCTGCCAAGCGTTCTCTTTTTCTAGCTTCGAAATCCTTCAGAACAGGCAAACGAAATGTAGATAAGTTATTCCAAAGGTCATCGCGGTCTTTAAGGTCGCTTTCAGAGACCCCAGCCATCGGAATCTGTGCGTAAACCATCCTACAAACAGAAAAGCAGCGCGAAGCGGCGGCTTTACTTAGGTCCGGATACCAATTACAAATATCCTGGTAGAGCCGATCGGCAATTATCAATGCAGACTCGCCTTTAATGTGTCGATATTCTTGCCTGATAATGCTGTTACTTCTCATGCGATATGCATACAACTCACGGCAATCGACAACGGCAACGGAATCAACCTTGTGAATAATCTTATAGACGCTAGCGAGATCCTCGTAATACAGCCCCTTAGGGAACGGGTCAATGCCCAGTGGCGCCTTTGCGTAAAGGCGCCACGGGGTCAAGAGACTCCACCAAAGGGCAAGCATCACCATCATTGAACGGCTTGCCAAATGGAACAGCAGATATCTGACATCCCGTATCGCGGCAGGCGTTAAAAAGAACCTCGATAAAAACAGGAGAAATGTAGTCGTCGCTATCAACGAAGGAAATCCAGTCGCCCTGAGCAATACGCAGCCCTGCATTACGAGCGTCGGAAAGACCGCCATTTTCCTTATGCAAAACGGTGGTACGGTCGTCGCTTGCAGCAAGAACATCACAAAGCTCGCCAGAACCATCAGTCGAGCCGTCATCGACAAGAATAATCTCGATGTTACGATAGCTTTGACGGCAAATGCTATCAAAGCACTCCCGCAGATAAGGCTTAACGTTATATACCGGCACAATCACCGATACCAAGTTACTGTTTGCCATCTAATTCCTTGAGTAGAGATCTAGATATTTATAAGTCAGTCGCTCGCCTTGCAACTCAATGTTGTAATCGGCGAATTGCCCACTTGAGATAGACAATCGACCCTCATACGAGTACGGCAAGAGTGAATCGATTTCATCGGCCCACACGGCAGGACTATCAATCGGCAAGAATTTGCATTCCCCCGTTACGTCCACTTCGCGCGTAATCGCATCACTCAGCAGGCACGGTAAGCCAGACACCTGTGCCTCGACGCCGACGAGGCCCAGGCCTTCGTAAAGGCTTGGCAGAACGAACGCATCAAACGCCTGGTACAAGCGATTGACATCGCTTCTCTGCCCCAGAAACTTAACGCGATCAGTAAGACCGCGTTCGTCCACCAAGGCCTTTACGGAGGCCCCGGCTTCGCCGGTACCGACAAGCAGCAGGACAGCATCGTCGCGGCGCTTTGCGACCTCAGCAAAAACGTCAATCAAAAACGCATGGTTCTTCTGGGCAGTAAAGCGCCCCACATGTCCAATGGCAAACTGGTTGCCGACGAGGCCCAGGTCGGCTCGCGCTTGCGCACGAGCCTCCGCATTGAAGCGAAAGCGATCCAAATCGATTGCGTTGTATACGACCTCGAAGTGCGCAGCTTTACCGAAAAGCCATTCACCGGCAAATTGACTACATGCAAATCGGTGTGTTGGATATCGATTCGATTGCGTTTTCAGCACGGCCTTCAGGGCATTCTTGGCATACTCCCCCTTACCGCTCGTAGAGTGACTATGGGCAATCCGCACAGAAACACCCGCCTTCTTCGCAGCACGAAGAGGAAAGACCGAAAGCGCGTTGATGTGACTGTGGACAATCTTCCAGCCCTCTTGCTTAAAGAGACGCTGAAGCTCTCGCTGGTATTCAGCTATATGCTGATAGGGCGGTATCTCAAAGACCCTGCCACCGAGCGATTCGATCTCGTCACGGGGAACAAGCGTCGAATCGGAATCAACAAGAAAGTCAAACTGCACTTTACTGCGATCGATGTGACGATAGTAATTCATAACGACAGCTTCGACGCCGCCGCCAACCATCTTGCCAACAACCTGAGCCACCCTAACCGGTTCAGTCATTTAGCAAGCACCTCCACCGGTAAAGACCTCAACGACCGTGAGGAGAACAATCTTCAAGTCCGTGATGAGGCCGCGCTTGGCGATGTACTCCAAATCACGGCGGACCATCCCGTCAAAGTCGGTGTCGTTGCGGTCCGTAACCTGCCACCAGCCGGTGATGCCTGGCTTAACAGCAAGGCGCTGCAGGTCGTACTCTGTATACTCAGCCACCTCGTTCGGTAGCGGCGGGCGCAGTCCCACGACGGACATCTGGCCCAGGAACACGTTGATGAACTGAGGGAACTCGTCGATGGAGTGCTTGCGGATGAACTTCCCGATCTTGGTGACGCGCGGGTCCTCCCTCATCTTGAACATGGCGCCGGCGATCTCGTTCTGCTCCCTGAGGTCGGCGAGGCGCTCGTCGGCGTCCCTGTACATGGAGCGGAACTTCCACATGCGGAAGGTGGACAGGCTGCCGTCGGGGCGGGTCTGGCCCACGCGGATCTGGCTGTAGAACGGGTTGCCCTCGCTCTCCAGGCGGATAGCGGCGGCAAGAATCAGGCTCGGTACGGCGATAACGGCCAGCACGCAGCCACTAAACGCGATGTCGAAGGCGCGCTTGGCGACACGGTAGGCCAGGCGCGAGCGGTCCCAGTCCATGATGGATTGCATGGCCCTATAGCGGCCGGCGCCCTCACGCCGGTCCATGGCCTGGGCAATCAGCGACGCCCCCACGGGCGCATTGCTCTCTGTTACTTCTTTAGCAGACACAGTCAAACTTACATCCCGGTTCCCCGAGGATCCCCCAATCGGTAAATTCACAAATGCGAACGAATAGCTGGTGCAACGTCTCCCTTACGTCTTGATGGGAACGTCGAGCGGAAGCACTTCCCTAAAGCTGGAATCGCCTTCGCCTACGTCCACCAGACACCAGCGCTTGCGACGGTCGATCTTGTGCACGCGGGCCTCTTGCCCCACCAAAGGGCCCTGCTCTATGTGCAACACACCGTCTTCTATGCGCGCGACGCTGTTGCGCACCACGCCGTCGTCGTCCAGCACGCTGCGGTACCAATCCTGCGCATCGTCCGGCATAGGCATGTACGCCCGCTCCCTACTACCGGCGATGCGACAGCCAAAGCTCAACTGGGCCAGGGCCCTATCGAGCGCGGCAGCATCGTGCGTGGCGACGAAGAAATATTCCTTGTACATGGGTTTGGTTTGGAGCGACCATGCGCCGTCCCGCTTAAACCAGAACTCCTTTTGCATCACAAAAGCGTCCTGCATAAGGTTGTGCGGGATAATGCAGCGGACCTTTTCGCAGGTCTCGCGCTCTTTTCCATGGGGGGTGTGGACCAGATACCAGCGGACGCGGCCATGCTGGCTGTTGGCGGTGGCGCCGTTAAATGCGCCTGGCAGCTGCTCTTGGCGCCGTGCCGTCTGTTCCATGTTCTCGCCCCCTCTTTTGGCTTTGCGGTGCACGCAAATGCAGGGGCGTTTAGAACAGGCTTCTCGCTCACAGCTAGGCGCAGTCGCAAAAGTACAGGTTTTTGTAGAGGGGTATGGAGATGTACCTACTAGCAGTACATTTTGCGTAATCTGGGCAGACGCTGATTAATTGCTCGTATAATGTCGTCTGTCGAAAGATACAAAAACCTGTACCTTTTTGTGCAACAAAAAAAAGCCGCTCAACCAGCGGCTTTTCTAATTTCGGCATGAAAAAGGCGACCGCCCTATGTGGACGGTCGCCTTTGTTAATTGTTGTGAAGTTTGCCTTAGGCGCGGGTCTTGATCTCCTCGAGCACCTTGGCAACAAACTCGTCAACGCTCATCTGAACGGTCTCGTTGGAACGATCGCGGACGGAAATGTTGCCGGCCTCGACCTCCTTCTCGCCCAGGATGAGCATGTAGGGCACGCGGTCGATGCTGCGAGCCTCGCGGATCTTGTAGCCAATCTTCTCGTCGCGGTCGTCGCAGACCACGCGGATGCCGGCCTCCTCCAGCTTGGCGCATACCTCGTGGGCGTAGTCGCGGCTCTTCTCAGAGACGGGAAGCGCCTTGACCTGCACGGGAGCCAGCCAGGTGGGGAACTTGCCCGCAAAGTGCTCAATCAGAATACCAATGAAGCGCTCGATGGAGCCAAAGCACACGCGGTGCAGCATGATGGGGCGCTTCTTGGTGCCGTCGGCGTCCACGTACTCCAGGTCAAAGTTGAGCGGCATCTGGAAGTCGAGCTGGACGGTACCGCACTGCCAGGTACGGCCGAGCGAGTCCTCCAGGTGGAAGTCGATCTTGGGGCCGTAGAAGGCGCCGTCGCCCTCGTTGACCTCGTAGTCCATGCCCAGCTTCTCCAGAGCGGTGCGCAGGCCCTCCTCGGCGCGAGCCCAGTCCTCGTCCGAACCCATGGAGTCCTCGGGGCGGGTGGAAAGCTCAACGTGATACTTAAAGCCAAACTTCTGGTACACGGAGTCGATGAGGTTGACCACGCCCACGATCTCGTCGGTCAGCTGGTCGGGACGCACAAACAGGTGGGCGTCGTCCTGGTTAAAGCAGCGCACGCGGAACAGACCGTGCAGGGCGCCACGCAGCTCGTGGCGGTGCACCAGGCCAATCTCGCCGGCGCGAATGGGCAGCTCGCGGTAGGAGTGCGGCTTGGAGGCGTACACCAGCACGCCGCCCGGGCAGTTCATGGGCTTAATGCAGTACTCTTCGTCGTCGATGACGGTGGAGTACATGTTGTCCTTGTAGTGGTCCCAGTGGCCCGAGGTCTTCCACAGCTGCTTGTTCATGATGAGCGGCGTGGAGATCTCCACGTAGCCGGCCTTGTGGTGGATCTCGCGCCAGTAGTCCAGCAGCGTGTTCTTAAGGATCATGCCGTTGGGCAGGAAGAACGGGAAGCCGGGGGCCTCGTCGCGCATCATAAAGAGGTCCATCTCACGGCCGATCTTGCGGTGGTCGCGCTTCTTGGCCTCCTCCAGCATGCGCATGTGCTCGTCGAGCTCCTCCTTGGTGGCAAAGGCGACGCCGTTGATGCGGGTGAGCATCTTGTTGTCCTTGTCGCCCTTCCAGTAGGCGCCCGAGACGCCGGTGAGCTTAAAGGCCTTGAGCGCCTTGGTGTAGCAGATGTGGGGGCCGACGCACATGTCGATGTAGTCGCCCTGCTGGTAGAAGGTGATGCGGGCGTCGTCGTCCAGGTCGCCGATGTGCTCGACCTTGTACTTCTCGCCGCGCTCCTCCATAAGGGCGATAGCCTCGGCGCGGGGCTTCTCGTACACGGAAAACTTGAGGTTCTCCTTGACGATCTTCTTCATCTCGGCCTCGATCGCGGGGAAGTCGTCCTCGCTGATCTTGACGCCCTCGGGCAGGTCGACATCGTAGTAGAAGCCGTTGTCGGTCGCGGGGCCGTAGGCAAAGTCGGCCTCGGGGTACAGGCGCTTGATGGCCTGCGCCATGATGTGCGCGGCGGAGTGGCGGATGACGTGCGTGACCTCGTCCTGCGGGAGCTCGGCCACCGAACCGTCATTGTAGAGTGCCTTCATGGGTATGTTTTCTCCTCTCGGATGCCTGATGCAAGTGTGTGAGATGCGCTCGGCGATTTAACTTGCATCATTATAGGCAGGTTGCCTTGGTATACAAGCGCCCGCCGCACCTTAATGGCACGGCGGGCGATTTTCTACGCATGCTTCATCGTGTGGGGCGGGGCTGCGGGGCACGCATGGCTTGAGGCGTGCCCGTGGCTTGCGGCCGGCCCGGCGATGGATGCGTTACTGGATGCGAGTTCGGCAGTAGGGGCAGACCTTCCAGTGCGCGTCGAGCGGACGATGGCAGCTGGGGCACACGTTGCGAACCTGGGTGTCGCACACCGGGCACACGACAAAGTCCTTCTCAATGGGCGCGCCGCACTGCGGGCAGGTGCCGTACTGGGCAAGCTGACGCTCGCGCAGGGCCATGTCCAGCTCCTGCTCCTCGCGGTCGGCCGCGTAGGAGTGCGGACGCAGGACCAGGTAGGCGATGAGGCCCACAAACGGGATCAGGGCGATGATGCCCCATGCCACGTAGGCGCTGGCGCCGCGGCGACGAGCGTCGATGAACACATAGACGACCGACAGCACGTACAGGGCGATGATAAAGCCAACAAAGGCATAGATGACGCCCATAAGCTGCGGCGACATGAGCTCGGAGATGTACTTGGACATTGAGGTGTACCTTTCGGAATAATTACAGTCCGGTCAAGTTTACCACGGGGTTTGTTTATGTGGGACTACGGTTGGATACGGGGCTGGCGCGGACACAAACATCTCAATCTGTAACAGGTGGAGGCGGAATCCGGGTCTAGATGTTACAGATCGAGACACAGGGGTCCCTCCCCGACTTCAATCTCGATCTGTAACATCTTGGGCCCCAAAACCCCTCTTACTGTTACAGATCGAGACATTCAAAATCCGTCGGAAGGTTTGTCTCGATCTGTAACATCTACAACCCAAATCATCAGCTAACTGTTACAGATTGAGACAAAGGAAAACGTCCAGGCCGAATGTCTCAATCTGTAACAACTACTCGGCAAAAACAGTCTCAGATGTTACAGATTTAGACAAACTATTCTCTCCCCGGCTTAAATCTCGATCTGTAACATCTTGGGCCCCAAAACCCCTCTTACTGTTACAGATCGAGACGAACGATGAGCCATCCGTTAAATATCTCAATCTGTAACAACAACTCGGCAAAAACAGGTCTAACCGTTACAGATTTAGACATTCGAAACGGACTGATGGGTCCATCTAAATCTGTAACATCTGGAACCCAAAACGGTCCCTAGATGTTACAGATCGAGACAGAAGAATCTCTCCCTTACTTTAAATCTCAATCTGTAACACATAGGACCGATTTTCTCCTCTTACTGTTTCAAATCAAGACAAACGGAGGGACTGCCTGGCAAACGTCTCGATCTGTAACATCTGGAACCTAGCTCTTCTGCTTACTGTTACAGAACGAGACAAACCTCTGACACCAGGGGCAGCAGACGAGGTCACCGATGGTCCTGAGTCTCCCCTCGCCTGCCGTTGGCGGGTGTTGCGGGGCTGTTCGCCGCATTGCCGCTGCACTGGGGGTGTGCAGACCGTAGGATGGTTTTATTGACGGCCTGTCAACTTGTCTGGGAGGCACCGTGGCAGAAACGTTTGATATCGCGATTGTGGGCGCGGGCATCACGGGATGCGCCATTGCGCGGCAGCTCGCGCGCTATGACCTGTCCATTTGCGTGGTCGAGGCGACCAACGATATCGCGCTGGGCGCGTCGAAGGCCAACGGTGGCCTGGTGCACGCCGGCTACGATCCTGCGCCGGGCACGGTAAAGGCGCAGGTCAACGCCCGTGGTTGCGAGCTATATGGCACGTGGGTCCAGGAGCTGGGCTTTTTGTTCCGGCGCACCGGGTCGATGGTGCTGGGCTTCAACGACAAAGACCGCGCGCACCTGGAGAAGCTGCACCAGAATGGCCTGGCCAACGGCGTACCCGAGCTGGCGATTATCGGCCCCGAGCGCATCCACGAGTTGGAGCCGCGTGCCAGCGCCGACGCAACATGCGCGCTGTGGTGCCCTTCGACCGGTTACGTCGACCCGTTTGAAGTGGCCATCGCCGCGTTGGAGAACGCGGTTGCCAACGGCGTGACCTTTATGCGCTCCGCACCGGTGGAGGCGATTAAGGTTGCTGGCTCGGATGACGGAGCCGCGCGCTTTACGCTAGCAACGCCCGCAGGCGACGTGCGCTGCCGTTACCTGATCAACGCCGCGGGCAACGGTGCCGCGGACATCTCGCATATGGGCGGCGCCGAGGAGTTCCAGATGGTCTGGCGCCAGGGAAACATTGTGGTACTGGACAAGGAGCCGCGAGTGCTCATGCCGCTCTATCCCGTTCCCACGCCGGTGTCCAAGGGCGTTATCGTCACGGGCACCGTACACGGCAACACTGTGATTACCGCGACGGCCGCGGTGCGCGAGCCGGGCGACACGCAGACCTATGCGAGCGATGTGAACGCGCTGCTGACCGGCGCGCGCAAGCTGGTGCCCGATCTGGACACGCGTCGCGTGGTGCGCGCATTTGCCGGCGGGCGTCCGGTCATTCAGGGAACGAACGACTTCTATATTGGACAGTCGGCCGTGGTGCCAGGGCTTTTCCAGGCGGCGGGCATTCAGTCGCCGGGTGTGGCAAGCGCGCCGGCCATTGCCGAGCGCATGGAGCTTGTAATGCGTGAGGCGGGCGTGGAGCTGCACGAGCGGGCGGACTGGAACCCAATTCGCCGCGCGTCGGACGACTTTGACCGCGCACCGCTGGCGCGCAAGGAGGAGCTAATCGAGTCCGACCCCGCGTGGGGGCAGATTGTCTGCCGTTGCGAGACGGTGCCCGAGGCCGAGATTGTGGCCGCGATCAGACGCCGCCCGGGCGCGGTTTCTGTCGAGGGCGTCAAGCGCCGCTGTCGTGCCGGCATGGGTCGGTGCCAGAGCGGCTTTTGCCAGAGCCGTGTGGTGGCGATTCTTGCCCGAGAGCTGGGCTGCGACCCTAGCGAGGTATTACTGGAGGACGCCGGCTCCTGGCTGGTCGAGGGACCTTTGAAGGGATTGCACTAGGATGGCGGAATTCAAATCGAGCGCGATTGATTGCGGCGTCGTAGAAGCCGTACAAACGCAAGCCTTCGACGTGGTCGTTGTCGGCGGCGGACCTGCCGGCATGGCGGCCGCGCTGGCTGCGCACAAGGCAGGCGCACGCGTGGCCATCGTGGAGCGCGAGCAGCATCTGGGCGGCATCCTGCGCCAGTGCATCCACCCCGGTTTTGGCCTTTCGCACTTTAAGCAGGAGCTCACCGGTCCCGAGTACGCGCAGCGCTTTATCGATCAGGTGCGCGCGACCGACATTGCGCTGTTCTTGGACAGCATGGTGATTGGGATCAACTCGAGCGAGGACAAAGTCACGGGCGCGGACGTAAGTGGCCCGGCAAGCGATGCCTCGGCACACACTGTCACGCTCATGAGCCCCGCCGGCATGCTGCAGCTCACCGGACACGCGGTCGTCCTTGCCATGGGCTGCCGTGAGCGCACCCGCAGCGAGATCAAGATACCCGGCAGCCGACCCGCCGGCGTGTTTACGGCGGGCCTGGCGCAGCGATACATCAATATCGAAAACCTCAAGCCCGGCTCGCGCGCCGTCATTTTGGGCTCAGGCGACATCGGGCTGATCATGGCGCGCCGTTGCACGCTCGAGGGGATTTCGGTCGAGGGCGTGTACGAGCTCATGCCGTACGCCAACGGACTGCGCCGCAACGTCAAGAACTGCCTGGACGATTTTGGCATTCCGCTGCACCTGTCCACCACCGTGACGCGCGTGATCGGGCACGATCGCGTGGAGGCCGTTGAGGTGAGCCAGGTCGACGAGCACCTGGCGCCCATTGCCGGGACGGAGCGCATCGTTTCATGCGATACGCTGCTGCTTTCGGTTGGTCTGATTCCCGAGAACGAGCTTTCAGTGGGCGCAGGCGTTGAGCTTGACCCACGCACGCGCGGCGCCGTGGTGGACCAGAGCCTGCAAACGGGCGTACCGGGCATTTTTGCCTGCGGCAACGTGCTGCACGTGCACGACCTGGCCGACAACGTGACGACCGAGTCCGAGCGCGCCGGTGCGGCCGCGGCGGCGTGGGCGCTGGGCTGTGGCACTGGGGCCGATGCGGGCGCTGCGGGCCCGGGCCGCGAGCTCACGGTATCGCCCGCCGGTATCGCGGGCTACGCGCTGCCGGGACGCATTACGGCTGTGGCGCTCACCAAACTCAACTTCCGTGTACGCCGACCGGTCGACGCCGCCCGCGTGCGCATTCTGGCAGACGACGAGGAACTGTTCGCCGGCAAGGTCCGCCCGTTCAAACCGAGCGTGATGGAAAGCTTCCCGCTGCCGGCAAAGGTGATTCAGCGCGCACTCGACCTGGGTGTTAGCGAGATTGTCCTGTCCGTCGATCCCGTTGAGGAGGCGTAAGGCCATGAGCATAAACGCGATCGAAACGCTGCAGTTCAACTGCACCACCTGCCCATCCGAGTGCCTCCTGACCGTAGAGGTAGAGCGTGACGCAGACGGCGCCGTGGTAGAGGTGCACTTCGTGACCGGCAACAGCTGCCCGCGCGGCGATACGTTCGCGCATCAGGAGCTCACCTGCCCCATGCGCGTGCTCACCACAACCGTGGCCGTATCCGGCGGCGATGAGGCGCTGCTGCCCGTGCGCACGACCGAAGCCATCCCGCTGGCACTCCACACCAAAGCCATGGACCTCATCCGCGGCTTAATCGTCGGTGCCCCCATCCGCATGGGCGATGTCGTGCTGGAGAACCTCCTCAACACCAACATCGACCTCATCGCCAGCATGGACATCGACCCAGCCTAAGTAGCCAATTTAGGACGGGGCTCTTTTAGCTACCCCGCCATCCACCTCGCCCCTCCTCAATTGCGGTGAAATAGTTCCTGATTTCCGCCAAACCCCGGCATCCAGGAACTATTTCACCGCAACTTATGTGGGGGCGCATGGGATACCATGGTGGCACCCTAGCGAAAGGATGTTTCATGGCACATGTCGATGACCAGCGTGTGGCGCGCGTGCTCGATGCGCTCGGGGCTCAGCACCCCGGCGCGCAGCTGCTCGTAAACGACCCGTGGTCGATTTATTACCTGACCGGCTTTTATGCCGATATGTTCGAGCGTTTTTGCGGAGTACTGCTCGCACGCGATTGCGAGCCCGTGATCTTGGTCAACGCGCTGCATCAGCTACCCGAGTATGACAATGCCCGCGTCGCATACCACACCGATACCGACGTCGTGGCCGACGCCATCGCTCGCGAGGTCGATCCGACCAAACCACTCGGCATCGACACCGTTATGCGCTCCGGCTTTTTGATGCCCCTTATGGATCGTCACGCCGCAAGCGAGTTCTTCCTAGGCGACTTTGCCGTCACCGCCGCACGCGCCCACAAGGATGTCACCGAGCAGGAGCTTATGCGCGCGTCATCGGCCGCTAACGACGACGTGATAGCCGACGCCATCAAGCTCGTCCACGAGGGCGTAACGGAGCGCGAAATTGCCGACCAGATGCTCGGTCTGTACCGCAAGCACGGCTGCGAGGGCTTTAGTTTTCCGCCCATCGTGAGCTTTGGCGCCAACGCCGGCAACCCGCACCACGAGCCCGACGACACCGTACTCAAGCGCGGCGACGTGGTGCTGTTCGACATTGGCGGACGTCGCCGCAACTACTGCTCGGACATGACGCGCACGTTCTTTTGGGGCGAGCCGGACGAGGAGACGGCGCGCATCTACGATATCGTGCGCCGCGCCAACGAGGCCGCCGAGGCGCTCATCGCCCCGGGCGTGCGCATGTGCGACCTGGACCGCGCCGCGCGCGACGTGATTGAGGAGGCGGGCTATGGGCAGTACTTTACGCACCGCCTGGGACACTCGATCGGTCTGCAAGACCACGAGCCGGGCGACGTCTCACTCGTCAACGAGCAGGTCGTAGAGCCGGGCATGACATTCTCTATCGAGCCGGGCATCTACCTCCCCGGCCGCACCGGCGTCCGCATCGAGGACCTGGCCCTGGTCACCGAGTCCGGCGTCGAGATCCTCAACACCTACCCCCACGACCCAGTCCGCCTAGACTAGCCCTTACCCAATAGCCCCTCAATAAGTTGCGGTGGAATAGTTCCCAGATTGGCCCGCAGAGGCATAATCCAGGAACTATTTCACCGCAACTGCCATGGGGCTAAGTCGACCAATTTGACAGTCTAGAGATGCGCCACGAAAACGGGCTATCTACTACGTTTAACCCGCACGGGTCGACCATGCGGGTCTTTTTTGAAAATTGGCAAGCCATCTACCTGCGGTTTTAATTTCGCAATTCTCGGCGTGGTCGAGGGCAACCGGTCAAACGTAGTAAATAGGCCCATTTCGTGGCGAGCAGGTCAACCAGCTGCCCTACAGAAAGGCTCTAGCGCAGCAAGCCCGCTACTTCGCCGGCTAGGGTGATGGTGCCGGCTGCTACGAAGGGCTCGCCAGCGGCATCGAGGGCTGCGAGAGCCTCGGATACACTGGGATACACGCCTGCGAGCTTATCGGCGTCCACCAGGGCGGCGAGTTCCTCTGCCGGCAGGGCGCGGTCGGAATCGGTCTGCGTCACAACCACGCGCGGGAAGGCTGGAATCAGCACGTCGACGATGCCCGCCACGTCCTTGTCTGCCAGTGCAGCGCACAGCAGCGTGGGGCGATTTTCTACGCACGGATCGATCTCGTCCAGCGCGCTCACAAAGTTCTCGCAGCTCTGGGGGTTATGGCAAGCGTCGATCAGCTTGAGCGGATCGGTTCCCAGCACATCAAAGCGACCCGGCGTGGGGCAGCCCATAAGAGAAACGTCGAGCGCCTCATGGTCGAGCTCGCGACCCAGATACCCCTCGCACAGCATAATCGCGCACGCGGCATTCTGCGGCTGATACGCCGGCTTGACCATACTCGACGTATAGATGGCACGCGGCGTGGTGCAGCTAAACTCAACCGTATCGCCCACGTGTGACGGAAGTTTGGTCGTCGTATGGCTCACCACGAGCGGCACTACGCCGCACTCACGGCAACGGGCATCCATCACACACTGAACACTCGCCTCATGCGTGCCCTCACCCAAAACAACCAAGCGCCCAGGCTTAATAACCGCAGCCTTCTCCCCTGCAATGGCCTCGAGCGTGTCGCCCAAAATACGTGTGTGATCGAGCCCAATGCCCGTAATGGCAACGGCGACGGGATCGGTCGCACTCGTGGCGTCCCAACGACCGCCCATGCCAACCTCGAGCACGGCAACATCCACCGCGGCCTCGGCAAACACGACAAGTGCGGCAGCCGTCAGCAGGTCAAACGGCGTGATGGAATAGGCGCGCTCCCCCGCCGCCACACGGCGCGCATTCACGCGACGCCCCGCCTCGACAGCTGCCGAAACGCCACGGGCAAAGGCCTCGTCGCCCACAACGTGCCCATCGACCTCCATACGCTCGGGATAATGCACCAGCTGAGGCGACGTATACAGCGCGGTCTTGAGCCCCTCACCATGAAGAATGGCAGCAGAAAAACGCGTAGTCGAAGTCTTGCCATTGGTACCGGCGACCTGAATGCAATCGAAATACTCATCCGGACGTCCCAACTCATCGAGCATATCGACAACCGTCTCGAGCAGAGGACCAGCATCCCCAGAAATCCGCCCCGTATCAGCAGCCAGCCCAACAGCCTCATCAAACGAAAGCAACTCAAACGAGAAAGGAACGACATACGACCCAGAACGCTTAGCCATAACCCAAAGTCTCCAATTACAGAAAAAGAGGCCCATCAAAAATAATGAGCCCCTCGCGTTGACAATATCAGCCTTTACCCGCTTGCAGCAAGATCAAGGCCACAACCAAGCGACCTCACCAGGCAGCGGACGCCCCGCAATCGCCATGGGAGCGGTTTGGGGCTTTGCTCGATACAAGTTCCGCACGAGCCGAAGGCCACTTAATGTGGCCTTCGTGCGAGCAGGACTGTCCGCAGTAGCGAGCAATGCCCCAAACCGCGTCCCCCAGTAACGCTTACGAGAAGTCAGCCACCTGAGCAGTCAGCGCCGCCAGGATCTCCTTGAGCTCAGCTGCACGGTCCCTCTTCTTCTGGACCACCGCGGGCGCAGCCTTAGCCACAAAGCCCTCGTTGGCCAGCGTCTTCTCGCAGCCGGCGAGCTCCTTCTGGGCCGCGGCGATCTCCTTCTCCAGGCGCGCCTTCTCGGCCGAAAGGTCGACCTTGCCCTCGAGCACCACAAAGACCTCGACGCCGCTGTCGACCACGGCAATGCTCGCAGCCGGCTTCTCAACATCGGTACCCATAACAAGCGAGGCAGTGTTTGCCAGCGGCTCGATGGTCGAGCGCAGGCTCTCAAGCTTCTCGATATCCTCGGCACCGGCGCGCACGACTACGTCGAGCTCAGCCTTGGGGCTCAAGCGATAACGCGAACGCGTGGCGCGGGCGGCGGACACGACGGTGCGGCACAGCTCAAACGCGCGCTCGGCGTCCTCGTCGACATACTTGGCGTAATCGGCGGGCTCGGGCCACTTGGCGATCATGAGCGCCTCGGCGCGATCCACGTTGCCCTCGGCGTCCAGGTCGAGCACGCTTGCCGGCATGTTGTCCCAGATCTCCTCGGTGACAAACGGCATGAGCGGGTGCATCAGGCGAATGGAGGTATCGAGCACAAAGATCAGGTTGCGCTGCGCCTGCAGACGGCCCTCGCCCTTCAGGCGGGCCTTGGTGACCTCGACGTACCAGTCGCAGACCTCGTTCCAGAAGAACTGCTGCACGCCGCGGGCCATATCGCCAAAGGTGTAGTTCTCGATGCCCTCGGTGACCATCTGGACGGCCTTGGCCAGTCGGCTGAACATCCAGGCGTCGGCCGGCGTCTCCACGACGGGCTCGCCGGGCGTGTAGCCCTCCATGTTCATAAGCAGGAAGCGGCTGGCGTTCCAGATCTTGGTCACAAACGACTTGGCCTGCTCGGTGCGCGGACTGTCGATAAGCTTCTTGGTCTTCTTGTCGATGTTCGCGTCGAACTTGACGTCCTGGTTGTTGGTGCACAGCGTGAGCAGGTTGAAGCGCATAGCGTCGGCGCCGTACATGCCGATGAGGTCCATGGGGTCAACGCCGTTGCCCTTGGACTTGGACATGCGGCTGCCGTCCTTGGCCAGGATCGTCGGGTAGATGACAACGTCCTTAAACGGCACCTCGTCCAAGAAGTACAGCGAGCTCATGACCATGCGGGCGACCCACAGCGCGATGATGTCGCGCGCAGTGACGAGCGCCGTCGTGGGGTGATGGCCCTCGAGCAGCTCCGGCTTTTGCGGCCAGCCCTGCGTGGCGAAGGTCCACAGCTGCGAGCTGAACCAGGTGTCCAGCACGTTCTCGTCCTGATGCACGTGATGGCCGCCGCACTTGGGGCACACGTCGGTGTCCTCGGTCAGAGCGTCCTCCCAACCGCAGTCCTCGCAGTAGAACACGGGGATACGGTGGCCCCACCAAAGCTGACGCGAGATGCACCAGTCCTTGAGGTTTTCCATCCAGGTGGTGTAGGTCTGCGTCCAGCGCGCGGGGTGGAAGGTGACCTTGCCGGAGTTGACGGCGTCGAGCGCCGGCCCCTTGAGCTTATCGACGGCCACGAACCACTGCTCGGACAGCCACGGCTCCAGCGCGGCGTCGCAACGGTAACAGTGCATGACGGAGTGATCGAGGTCCTCGACGTGATCGAGCAGGTCGTGCTCCTCAAACCACTTGATGACGGCCTCGCGGCACTCGTCGCGGTTCATGCCGGTAAACTCGCCGTAGCCCTCGACGACCACCGCGTGCTCGTCGAAGATATTGATCTGCGGCAGGTCGTGGGCCTGACCCATAGCGTAATCGTTGGGGTCGTGGGCCGGGGTGACCTTGACAAAACCGGAGCCAAAGTTGGCGTCGACATGCCAATCTTCAAAGATGGGGATCTCGCGATCGACGATGGGGAGCTTGACGGTCTTACCCACAAAGGCGGCCTTCTCGGGGTCTTTCGGGGAGACAGCCACGCCCGTGTCGCCGAGCATGGTCTCGGGGCGCGTGGTGGCGACGACGATGTAGTCCTGGCCGTTGACCGGCTCGGTCAGCGGGTAGCGCAGGTGCCACAGGTGGCCCTTCTCGTCCTTGTACTCGGCCTCGTCGTCCGAGATGGCGGTGGTGCAGTTGGGGCACCAGTTGACGATGCGCTTGCCGCGATAGATCAGGCCGTCGTGGTACCAATCGCAGAACACCTTGCGCACGGCCTGGGCGTAGTCCTCGTCCATGGTGAAGCGCTCGTTATCGAAGTCGACGGAGCAGCCCATACGCTTGATCTGCTCGACGATGATGCCGCCGTACTCGTGGGTCCAATCCCAGCAGGCGTCGACAAACTTGTCGCGGCCGATCTCCAGGCGGCTGATGCCCTCGCTCTTGAGCTTCTTGTCGACCTTGGTCTGCGTGGCGATACCCGCGTGGTCGGTGCCGAGCACCCAGCGCGTGGACTTGCCGCGCATGCGGGCCATACGGATGATAGCGTCCTGAATGGAGTCGTCGGTGGCGTGGCCCATGTGGAGCTTGCCGGTCACATTGGGAGGCGGAATGGTGACGGTGCAGTCGCCCACGCCCTCACGGCGCTTGTAGTAGCCGCCGTCGAGCCACTTCTGCAGGATCGCCGGCTCGTTGGTCGACGGATCGTAGTTCTTGGGCATCTCTTCCATATATCTCTCCCTGTCCCGCCGGGGAGGAATGTAGGCCCGCCAGGGTCTGCATTCCTCCCCTTAGGTATCGATTACTTCAGTCTGAATGACTTCGCTGAGGCTTAAACAAACACACAGAATAACACAGGTAGTTGGGGTTATTGCGCATATATAAAATAGCCTCCGACCGCGGGTGGTCAGAGGCTATTTGCAAACACGTTTTAGGCTGGTTTACCCGTAGATGCGCTGGGGTTGTTCTTCGCCCTTTACGGAGGCTTCGGTCACGATGACCTTGGAAACGCCCTCCTCGCTGGGGAGGTCGAACATCGTCTGCTGCAGCACGTCCTCGCAGATGGCGCGCAGACCGCGGGCGCCGGTCTTGCGGGCGAGCGCCATGCGGGCGATCTCGTGCAGGGCGGCGTCCTCAAACTCAAGATCGACGTCCTCGAGCTGGAACATCTTACGGTACTGGCGCACCACGGCGTTCTTGGGCTCGGTCAGGATCGACACCAGGTCGTCCTCGTCGAGCGCCTGCGTCTGGGTGACGACGGGCGTACGGCCCACAAACTCGGGAATCATGCCAAAGGCGTTGAGGTCCTGCGGGAGCACCTGGCGCAACAGGTCGTTCTCGTCGACCGAGGTGGGGCCAGCGATCTCGGAGTTAAAGCCCACGCCCTTGTTGCCCACACGATCGGCGATGATCTTGTCCAGACCCACAAAGGCACCGCCGCAGATAAACAGGATGTTGGTCGTGTCGATCTGCAGCAGCTCCTGCTGGGGATGCTTGCGGCCGCCGGTGGGCGGAACGCTTGCCACCGTGCCCTCAAGGATCTTCAGCAGCGCCTGCTGAACGCCCTCGCCCGAAACGTCGCGGGTGATGGAGAGGTTCTCGGCCTTGCGGGCGATCTTGTCGATCTCGTCCACGTAGATAATGCCAACCTGCGCGCGCTCGATATCGCCATCGGCGGCGTTGATGAGCTTGAGCAGGATGTTCTCCACATCCTCGCCCACGTATCCGGCCTCGGTGAGCGCGGTTGCGTCGGCGATGGCAAACGGCACCTCGAGGATGCGCGCGAGCGTCTGGGCGAGCAGGGTCTTACCGGTACCGGTGGGACCGAGCAGCAAAATGTTGGACTTGGCGAGCTCCACCTCGTCCATATCGTCTTCGAGCTGCGAATCCAAGCCGTCGTCAAAGGCCGAAAGCGCAGCGCCGCCCTCGATCACGCGGCGGTAATGGTTGTACACGGCAACCGACATGGCGCGCTTGGCGTCCTCCTGGCCCATGACATAGGCCGAAAGCTCGTCATAAATCTCGTGCGGCGTCGGCACATGCGTAATGACCTGGCGGGCGTCGTCCTCGAGCTCAAAGCCCTCGGCCTCGGGATCCACAGCAGGCTGCCCGGCAGCCTGGCCGTGATCGTTGAGGAAGCCCGGCAGCTTGCCGTTGCGGGCTGCGTCCATAAAGTCCGAAGCCAGCGACTCCTCCAAGATCTCGGAGCAGGCGGCGACGCACTCGTCGCAGATAAAGATATTGGTCGGACCCTTAACAAGGCGACGGACCTGTCCCTGCTCTTTTCCGCAGAAGGAGCAACGGATAGGGTTGCCGTTCTCGTCGAAGTTGTCCTGCATGTTACCGGCCATCCTAGGCGTCCTTCGCGGCGAGGTCGCGCGAGGTGACGATACGGTCAATCAGACCGTAGTCGAGGGCCTCGGCAGCGGTCAAGTAGTTGTCGCGCTCGGTATCGGCCTGGACCTTCTCGATGGGCTGACCCGATGCGTCGGACAGGATCTGGTTGAGCTCGCGGCGGGTCTTCTTGATCTCCTCGGCCACGATCTCGATCTCGGTCTGCTGGCCCTGGGCACCGCCGCTGGGCTGGTGAATCATCACCTTGGAGTGCGGCAGGCAGAAGCGCTTGCCCTTGGCGCCGGCCGAAAGCAGCACGGCGGCCATGGACGCGGCCATACCGACGCAGATGGTGGAGACCTGCGGCTTAATGAAGTTCATGGTGTCCAGAATCGCCAGGCCGGAGTAGACCTCGCCACCGGGCGAATTGATGTAGAGCGAGATATCCTTCTCGGCATCCTGGCTCTCAAGATGCAGCAGCTGGGCAACGACCAGGTTGGCACTGACGGAGTTGATCTCCTCGCCCAAGAAGATGATGCGGTCGTTGAGCAGGCGCGAATAGATATCGTAGCTGCGCTCGCCGCGCGGCGTCTGCTCGATAACGTATGGCACGAGGGCGGAATCGAACTTAGCGATCATACGCATCTCCTTTTCTCTTACGGACCAATAGTGGTTCTAGACAAACGTACGGTGCCCGCATGCTATGCATTGGCTGGCACCGTACGAAGCAACCGGATAACCGGTGTATAACTTTACCCCATCACGGGCGCACCCATGCGCTCGCGGGCAAGGTGGCGAGAATTACTCGGCGTCCTTGGCGGTCTCGTCGACCTCGGTCACCTTGGCGTTCTCGACCAGGTGGTCGACGGCCTTGGAGCGACGGATGGACTCGCGGACGGCAGGCATGCGGCCGTCGGCGATGAACTCGGCCTTGGAAGCCTCGACGTCCTTGACGCCGGCCTTCTCGAACTCGGCGTTGATGTCGTCCTCGGTGACCTCGATCTTGAGCTCGCGGGCGAGGGCGTCGAGAGCCAGGGACTCACGGGCAACGTCGTTGGCCTGCTTGTGCAGGTCGCCGATGAACTGCTCCATGGTCAGGCCGGAAGCGGGCAGCCAGGTGTCGAGCGTCATGCCGCGGGCAGCGAGGTTGGACAGGAAGTTCTGGCCAAGCTCCTCAAAGACAGACTGCTCGTAGTCGGCGTCCATCTCGTCGAGCTGCAGACGCTCGGCGAGAGCGGAGACGCAACGGTTCTCCTTCTCGGCCGGGAGACGGGAAGCCTTGTCCTGCTCGATCTCGAGCTTGATGGCGTCGCGCATGGCGTCGATGCTGTCGAAGCCAAAGTCGGACTTGACGAGCTCGTCGGTGAGCTCGGGGGTGTTGCGGACCTTGATGCCCTTGACGGTGACCTCGACGGTGTGGGTCTCGGCCTCCTCGCCCTCCTCGACCTCGTCGGTCCAGGTGACGGTCTTGACGTCGTCAACGTTGGCGCCGATCAGGGCCTCGTTGAACTCCTTGGGATTGCTGTCGCTACCGGCGATGAGCATGCGGCCCTCGGCAGCGAAGTTGTCGGCGTTCTCGACGGCCTTGAGGTCGACGGTGACGTAGTCCTCGGCCTCGACGGCGCGACCCTCGACGTCCTCGAAGGTGGCACGGTAGTTGAGGAGCATCTCGACCTGGTTGTTGATCTCGGACTCGGTGACCTCAGCGGGAGGCATCTCGATCTCGACAGCGTCGAAAGAGGAGAGCTCAGCGGCAGGACGCAGGGAGAACTCGACGGTGTAGGTGTAGTCCTCGTGATCCTTGGCGAGGTCGAGCTCCTTGTAGTCACCGTTCTTGGTGGGGACGATGTCCAGCTCGTTGAGGACGGCGGGCTCGTTGGCGGCGATCAGGTCGTTGGTGGCCTGAGCGAGGGTAGCCTCGGCGCCAAGTGCGGAGTCGATGACCGGACGGGGAGCCTTACCGGCACGGAAGCCCGGGAAGCGGTACTTCTTGGCGGTGTCCTTGTAGGCCTTCTTGATCGCGGCGTCGACGTCGGCGGCCGGGATGGTGACCGTAGCGGTGAGCTTGGCGTCCTTGACGTCAGAAGCGGTGATGTTCAACACGTTCCTCCTCATACTGCCCAGCTTATCTGAGGTGCTGGTACCTTTATGCAACAAGCGTCGCGAGGGCATAAGCCGACGCGGGTGCGTTGGTGCGGGCGAAAGGACTCGAACCTTCACGGGAATCCCACCAGAACCTAAATCTGGCGCGTCTACCAATTCCGCCACGCCCGCATGAGCGCACAGATTAGGAATGATAGCAGATACGAGCGACAAGCGCACGCACACGTTTTACAGGCTCACGACCTCACCACGAGTGCAAAAGGCGGGGCGAGTTGCCCCGCCCCGCCAATTACGACTTGTTCGCTGACCCGCTACTCCCCCAGCAGGGCCTTCTCGGGCGTGATCGGCAGCGAGCGTACCTGATGTCCGGTGGCGTGTGCCACGGCCGAGGCCACGGCGGCGAGCGGCGTGTTGATGACGACCTCGCCAATCGACTTGGCGCCAAACGGACCCGTCGGCTCGTAGCTCGGCTCAAAGGCCACGCGAATGCTGCCGATATCCAGGCGCGTGGGCAGCTTGTAGCTCATAAAGTTGCCGGTGCGCAGGCGGCCGCGATCGTCGTGCTCGACGATCTCGTAGAGCGCGTGGCCGATACCTTGGGCAATACCGCCCTCGGCCTGGACGCGCGCGAGCGCCTCGTTGATCACGGTACCGCAGTCGACGGCCGCCGCGTAGTCCACCACAGTCACCTTGCCGGTGGCCTTGTCGACCTCGACCTCGGCAATACCGGCCATAAACGGCGGAGGCGAAACGGGCAGGCAGGCAGAGGCGTGCGAGGTGAGCGCGTCGCCGCCTGCGATATTCTTGACACACAGGTTGGCAAAGTCGCGCAGCGTGAGGTAGCGGTTCTGCTCGCGCGCGGCACGCTCGTCGGACAGGCGCACGTACTGGCCATCAAAGACCACGTCGGCGGCGTCCACGTCCCACATCTGGGCGGCCTTGGCGCAAATCTTCTCACGCAGCTCGGTCGCGGCGTTCTTGGCTGCAAGGCCCGTCACGTACGTACCCGAGCTCGCGTACGAGCCGGCGTCGAACGGCGACACATCGGTGTCCACGCCGCGTACCACAATGAGCGAGCTCTCCACACCCAGCTCCTCGGCGGCGATCTGCGCCAGGATCGTGTCGACGCCCATGCCGTTATCGGTGGCGCCGGTGCCGATGGTAATGAAGCCGTCCTCTTCCAGGCGCATGTCGATGCCGGCGATGTCCACGTTGGAAATGCCAGAGCCCTGCATGGTGAGCGCGCAGCCCAGGGCGCGCACGCGGTCGCCCAGGTCCACAGCCAGAGGCTTGTCGCGCCAGCCGATCATGTCCATCGCGCGCAGCAGGCAGCGGTCGAGCGCGCAGGCGTTGAGCTTCTCGTTGTAGTACTGCGGCATGATCTCGCCCTCGTGCACCATGTTCTTAAGGCGCAGGTCGGCGGGGTCCATGTGCAGCATGTCGGCGAGCTCGTTGACGGCGCTCTCCACGGCAAACTGGCCCTGGGTGGCACCGTAGCCACGATACGCACCGCCACGGTTGGTATTGGTGTAGACGGCGTCCCAGCTAAAGCGGCTCGCCTTCACATGGTTGTAGATCGGCAGGCTCTTGTGGCCCGAAAGGCCGATCGTCGTGGTGGCATGCTCGCCATACGCACCGGCGTTGGACAGCGTATGCAGGTCGATAGCCGTGATGGTGCCGTCGTTCATGGCGCCCAGCTTAACGGTCATCTGCATCTGGTGGCGTGAGTTGCCCGCAGTGATGGTCTCCTCGCGGGTGTAGCAACAATAGCTCGGACGGCCGGTCTGCTGGGTCACGAACGCCACGAAGATCTCGCAGCAGCCCGTCTGCTTGGAGCCAAAGCCGCCACCGATGCGCGGCTTAATGACCTGCACCTGCGACTGCGGAATGTCGAGCGACTGAGCGACCATGCGGCGCACGTGGAAGGGCACCTGAGTAGAGGTGGTCACCGAGATGCGCCCGAACGCGTCGGTCGTCGCGAAGGCGCGGAAGGTCTCCATGGGCGCGGTCTGCGTGGCTTGGCTGGTGTAGGTGCGCTCAAAGACGATGTCGCTCTGGGCGAAGGCCTCGTCCAAGTCGCCAAAGTCGCTCGTGCCGCTGCACACCAGGTTGCGAGCAACATCGCCGCCCTGCGGGAACATAAAGGTCACGTCGCCCTCGGGGTGGACCACGATGTCGTTATCGAGCGCCTGGGTAAAGTCGAGCAGCGGCTCGAGCACCTCGTAGTCGACCTTGATGAGCTTGAGCGCCTTATCGGCGGCCTCCTCGGTCTCGGCGGCGACGATCGCCACCTCCTCGTTTTGGTAACGGACGAGGTTCTCGAGAATCAGGCGGTCGTAGGGACTCGGCTGCGGATAGCTCTGGCCGGCGATGGTAAAACGGCGCTTGGGCACGTCCTCGTACGTGTAGACGCCCACGACGCCGGGCACCTTCAGGGCGCGCGACGTATCGATGGAGCGGATCTTGGCGCGGGCATAGGGGCTGCGCTTGAGTTTGACAATGAGCGCGCCGGCGGGCACCAGGTCGCCCGTGTAGACGGGACGGCCCTCGAGCAGGGCCTTCGAGTCCTTCTTGGGCTGCTTGTGAGTGATCTGCTTGTAAGAGACACCGTCGCAGCTGGTGTCGTTGACCGGCAGCTCGGGCAACTCAAAGCCAACCTGTACGCCAGACTCGTTGAGGAAGCGCACGATGGCGCGCAGCTGGCTCTCGTAGCCGCTGCAACGGCAGAGGTTGCCGGCGAGCTGGCGCGAGAGCTCCTCGCGCGTGGCGACGAGGCTTGGGTCCTCCTTGGCGGCGCGGGCGAGCGCCAGCACGTTCATGATAAGGCCGGGGGCGCAAAAACCGCACTGCTCGGCGCCTTCGGCAGCCATTGCGCGGGCGAGCGCCTCGGACTCGGCCTTGAGGCCCTCGAGAGTGGTGATGGAGCGGCCCTCGACGCGCGCAGCCGGAACCGAGCAGCTCAGCACCGGGTCGCCGTCGAGCCACACCGTGCACAGGCCGCAGTTGGTGGTTTCGCAGGCGCAGCGCACCGACGCGCAACCCTGATCGCGCAGCAGCGCAAGGAGCATGGTGTCGGGGGCAATCTGAACCTTGACCTTGCGGCCGTTGAACGTAAAGGAAAGATCGATGAGTTTGGCAGCCATTAGCGCACCTCACTAGAATCGACGCCGGGCACGCGGCGGCAGGAATACTCGTCCGTGGCAAACTTAGGAATCTGCACGCCCTCGAGCTCGCGGGCAAGCGCGGCCGAAAGCTCGATGCCGGCGGCGCGGCGCACGGCCTGAATCGCAAGCGGCGCCGAGATGCGGCGGCGGTAGTCGGCCGAGCCCCACATATTGGTGCCATAGCTCAGCGCGCGTACGGACGCGGCCAGGGCGCGAAGCTCGTCCTCGGAAGGCTGCTCGCCGGTAAGGCCACATGCCTCGCCCTGCAGCAGGGTCGCGCGCAGCGGGCGAGCACCCACGGTGACATGCCAGCTGTTGTCCCACCAGGCGGCGGTGACGTTTAAGGAGGGGAAGTCGGTCGCGGCCTTGCGCACGGCCTCATAGCTTGCGCGGTAATCGTGCTTAACGACCACCACGTGCTCGATCACGTCGCGCACATAGCCCATGTCCACGAACTCGGCGAGCGGCACACGGCCGGCCCCCGTCAGCTCGACATAGCAATCGAGGGCCAAAAATGCCGAGAGCACGTCCGAGAAACCAAAGCGACCGTAAATGCTGCCGCCCACCGTGGCGGTGTTACGCAGCTGCACGCCCACGATATCGTGGACGGCGAACTCAAAGACATGGTTGACAAGCGCGTTGAGCTCGGCGTGACGCTCGAGCTGGCGCAGGGTGCACATGGCGCCGATGCGAAACTCGGTCTCGGTCTCCTCGATATGATCGAGTCCACAGGCCGAAAGGTCAATCGCCGTCGCCACGCGACGCGAACCCAGGCGCATCCAGATGCCACCGCCCACAATCTTGTTGTTGCGGTTCTTCTGTAAGAGCTCATAGGCTTCGGCCGCGTTTCCAACACGGACGTAGGTACCGAACTTGAGCACGTTCTCCCCCATCTCTTCACTTGTCCAGTACTTTTAAGTGTACCAAACGAGGGACCGCAACTCATGCCGAGACAAAATGATCCGTTTTCCTCCGTCCCCTTCGGATCAAAAAAGGCTCCCGGCGTTGAGCCGAGAGCCTCATTACATGCTATGTCAGGCAGGGTTTAGCAGACGCCCTGGGCGAGCATGGCGTCGGCGACCTTCAGGAAACCGGCGATGTTGGCGCCCATGACAAAGTTGCCCTCCTGGCCATACTCCTTGGCGGTGTCGTCCACGTTGTGGAACATGCCGCGCATGAGCTGCTCGAGCTTGCCGTCGACCTCCTCGAAGGTCCAGGACAGGTGCTCGGCGTTCTGGCTCATCTCCAGGCCGGACACGAGCACGCCGCCGGCGTTGGCAGCCTTACCGGGCATAAAGGCGACGCCGTTCTCCTGGAAGTAAGTCGTGGCCTCGATGGTCGTGGGCATGTTCGCGCCCTCGCCGACCACCTTGCAACCGTTGGCGACGAGCGCCTGGGCGTCCTCGAGCAGCAGCGTGTTCTCGCGAGCGCAGGGCAGCGCGATGTCGCAGGGCAGCTGCCAAACGCCACGGCCGTCGCCCTCGTGCCACACGGCGTTGGGCTTCTCGTCAACGTACATAGCGAGCGTAACGCCCTTGTCGTGGCCGGAGCGCTTCTTGTTGTAGACGTGCTCGAGCACAGTGTAGTCGATGCCGTCGGGATCCTCGACCCAGCCGTGAGTATCGGAGCAGGCGAGCACCTTGCCGCCGAGCTGGGAGACCTTCTGGACCGCATAGATGGCAACGTTGCCGGAGCCGTGAACGACGACGTTCTTGCCCTCAAAGGAGTCGCCGCGGCTCTTGAGGTACTCGTCCACAAAGTAGGCCAGGCCGTAGCCGGTGGCCTCGGTACGGGCGAGCGAGCCGCCAAAGGAGAGGCCCTTGCCGGTGAGGACGCCGGTCCACTCATTGGTCAGACGCTTGTACTGACCAAACAGGTAGGCAACCTCGCGGCCGCCAACGCCCAGGTCGCCGGCGGGAACGTCGGTGTTGGGGCCGATGTGGCGATAGAGCTCGGTCATGAAGGACTGGCAGAAGTGCATGATCTCGTTGTTGGACTTGCCCTTGGGGTCGAAGTCGGAGCCGCCCTTGCCGCCGCCCATGGGAAGGGTGGTCAAGCTGTTCTTGAGGATCTGCTCCAGACCCAGGAACTTGAGCATACCCAGGGTGACCGTCGGGTTAAAGCGCAGGCCGCCCTTGTAGGGTCCAATGGCAGAGTTGAACTCGACACGGTAACCGCGGTTGACCTGAACCTTGCCCTGGTCGTCAACCCAGGGAACACGGAACATGACGATACGCTCAGGCTCGACGAGGCGCTCCAGCAGGGCGGCCTCCTCGTACTCGGGGTGGGCGTCGAGCGCCGGCTGGATGGTGCCGAGGATCTCGGTCGCGGCCTGGATGAACTCAGGCTGCTCGGGATAGCGGGCCTTGAGCTCTTCGAGAACTTTCTGCGTGTAGCTCATGCTTCCTCCAATGATGGGAAACGAAAAATGTTGGTCGCGGCACCCTATGCGCCGCGAACTTTATCGAGTATGGATAATATCGCACTGTTGCGGGAAAGTTTCGCATAAGCCGACGAGCAGATGTTTCGTTTTGATTACGATGCAGGTAGAGGCGTTTTTGAGTGCCTGACATGCAAAACCCGTGTTTCAAACCTGTTTCGTCCACGTGTTCCAAGCCACCACATTGGGGACAGGCACCTTTGTGGTGATGTTGGTGGTTAGAGGACGAGCTGATGGTAGTCGGCGGGGGTTATGCGGCCTTCGGTGGCAGCGCGGAATGCGGCGAGCGCATCGCCCGAGAACGGCATGGCCCAGCACAGCCCGCAGCCAGCGGTGATGGAGCCGGGCAGCGGCATGATGCGCCCGGGCAAACCGGCGGCAAGGCACAGCTGCTCGCATTCCATCACATCGAAGGTGCTATCGAACGAAACGATGATCTTGCGTTCATGGTCGAGAGCATCACCGGACGGGCCTTCGCGGTGTGCATCGCGATACGCCGCGGCGGCCGCTTCCTCTTCCGCAGTATGTCCACAGCCACCGCAACCGCAGGTACAGGGTTCGGACCCGTCGCAAGTGCAAGGTTCTCCCGTGTCGGGACAAATATCATGAGACATGGCAACTCCAATCGTCTAGGCGAGTAACTCGGCCGCCGCAAACTCCTCGGGCGTATTGACGTTCTCGAAGCAGAGCGTCGGGTCGGCGACCGCAACAATCTGAGGCTCGTCCAAATACCCGGCATTCACCCGGTCGATCAGGCAGCGGATTCGCTGACGGTCACCGGCGAGCAGCTCTTGGGCAACCGGCGTACACGCGTCACGGCGCCAGACGGCGCAAAGCGGCTCAATCCCCCGCTCCTCGCGCGGCACGCAAACGTCGAGCGCCTCGGCCTCAACACGATCGGCAAGCGCGCCGAT
This sequence comes from uncultured Collinsella sp., assembly GCA_902479075.1. GTDB lineage: Bacteria > Actinomycetota > Coriobacteriia > Coriobacteriales > Coriobacteriaceae > Collinsella. The sequence continues at coordinate 96,622 of CABSNK010000004.1, read as the reverse complement.
GAGTTCCGGCGAGACAAACGGCATATCACAGGCGACGATAGCAACGAGAGGCAGCCGGGCCGCAGTCAGCGAACTCGCGATGCCGCGCATGGCGCCCGCCGGCCCCTCAAGGTCCGACACTATTCGCGGCACCAGGCCGCCAAACGCGCGCTCCTCAAGGTAGGCAAGCTCGCTGGGACGCGAAGTCGTCACGACCAACTCGCCGGAAACTGGCGCCAGCCGACCCAGCACGCGTTCGATGAGCGGCTCGCCGCAAAACGCCATGCGCGCCTTATCACAGCCCATGCGCGAGGACAGCCCACCCGCTTGGACGACACAAGAAAGATCGGCACGTCTTACGGTAGTCATACGGCAAAACACCTCCATCGGCATGCTCGAGACCCGGTGCACGAAGCTAAATACAGCCACCGAAATAGCAGCGCTACGAAAAGCTCGTGCAAAAACAAAACAGCGCCTTTGCGGCACGCAGCAAGACCGCGAGCACAAAAGCGCTGGTAGCGTATGGCGGGAACGTATGTGAATCGAACACATCCAAGACGTTTTGCACGCCTCGCAACGGTTTTGAGGACCGCGGAGCCCACCGGAGCCCATCCGTTCCCAAGTGCGGCGGTATTTTACCAAACCAAACAGGCCCCATCCCAAAAAGACGAGCAAGAAGTTGCGGTGGAATAGTTCCTGTATTTGCTGCCAAAGCCTCCAAATAGGAACTATTTCACCGCAACTGAGGAGGCGAGAGCGAGTGACCGGCCTAGCGCAGGGAGCGCAGGCCGCCGGCCTCCTTGTCGAGCACCGTAAAGCGCACGGCATCCAGGTGCTCCAAGATGCTGATGGCACGTTTGCGCGACACGCCCAGGGCCTCGCGCAGCACGCTCGTGGTGGCAGCGCCGCCGGCTGCCTCAATGGCGGCGGCAACAAGCTCGCGCGCATGGACCTCGGCGACAGCGGACAAGGCAACGTCGCGCTCGACCTTCACGATGGAACGGTTGAGCGAAAGCTCGCGCAGGGCACGCGTCATGGTGTCGCGATCGAACTGCAACTGCTCGCCAACCTCGGGCAGCGTCGGCGCATCGAGGCCGGCTTCGTCCAGCAAGGCAACGATACGTTCGCAGGCCTCGCGCACCACACGCGCCGCGGCGGCAGCGGAGTGCGGGTCGAATACCTCGGCACCCTCGGCGGCACACACGCCACGCGAGCAGCCCTCGGAAATCAGGGCTGCGGCAACTGTATCGTCAGCGGTAGGCCACGCAGCATGGGCAACGGCGCCAGGCGTAAAGCCCGTCTCCTTGGGAGACGCCGTATGCATGGCTGACAGGGTCGCCGCCAGTGCATCCATCGCGGCGTCGAGCACCACGGCGTCCGCAAAGAGGTCCGCATCACCCACGACAAGCTTGCGAACGGAGCCCTGCGCCACCAGCCCGCGCAGAGCGGCATCGACCTCGCCGACACCAAGATCCAAAGCTTCGGCAACATCAACCGCCGTAACCGGCAGCGTCTGCAACGCTAGCCAAGCGCCCACACCGCCCGCGATATCGCCGGCTTCAAGCGCAGCAAACAGTGCGCGCTCGCCGGCAGAAAGCTCGCGCGAGCGACGGCAGCGCGATAGCAGCACACGCCCGCCGCCGATGAGCATAACGGGCGAATACGACAGCACCACGGCATGGTCTCCGGCGCGCAGCGGCAGCGGCTCCTCCAATCGCACCTGCACGGTACGGGTCTCGCCCACCGCCATGGGGGCCTCGCCCTCCAAAAGCATGATGCGGCCGACGACCTCGGCCGTGCCGGCCATCACATGCACGCGCGCGCCCGACTCGAGCACACGCGGCTTGGCGCCCTCGCGGCCCAGGTAGGTGAACGTCATCATAAAGCGCAACGTCTGACCAAAGCGGTCCGCCACGCCCAGCATCTCGCCACGGTCAAGCGCCGCGACACCGTCACCAACCAGGTTGAGCGCCACACGCTGACCAGGCAGCGCGTGCGGCGTATCGCCATGCACCTGAATCCCGCGCACGCGACAGACCGTACGCGACGGCAAGGCCATCAGCTCGTCGCCCACCGCAACCGGCGCATCGTGCAGCGTTCCCGTCACGACGGTGCCGACGCCCTTAATCGTAAAGCAGCGGTCAATCGGAAGACGCGGCGCGGCATCGCTCCGCTCGGCACGCTCGCGACAGGCATCCCAGCAGGCACCCACCTGCTCGTCGAGCACGGCGAGCAGTCGTTCGATCCCCTCGCCTGTCTTGGACGACACAGGCACGATCGGCGCGTCGGCAAACACGGTACCCGACAAAAAGTCATCGACATCGAGCTCGGCAAGCTCGGTCATCTCGGCATCGGCCAGGTCGCACATCGTCAGCGCGACCACCATATGCGTAACGCCCAGCAGCTCCAGCACGTGCACGTGCTCGCGCGTCTGCGGCATTACACCCTCAACGGCAGAGACCACCAGCACGGCAACGTCGATGCCTGTCGCACCCTGCACCATGGCACGCAGGTAGTGCGCATGGCCCGGCACGTCGACCAGGCCCACGATCTTGCCACTCGGCAGCGCCAGCTCGCCAAAGCCCAGCTCCACGGTCATACCGCGACGGCGCTCAACCTCCAGACGATCGGGATTCTTGCCGGTCAGCGCCTCGATCAGCGCCGACTTACCGTGGTCGACGTGGCCCGCCGTGCCAACGATAACGGGACACTCCACCAGCGACTGAACCTCACTCATCGAGCAATCGCCTTCTCAACGCACGCGACGAGCGTCGATGCCGCCGTCTCGATATCGCGGTCGCCCACAAGCGTACGGACGTCAAACAAAATGCGATCGTGCGAAGTTCGCGTGACGACCGGCGTGTCGAAGTCCTGGACAAGCGAGCGCTTGAGCGCGTCAACGGACAGGCGCCCGTCGACCGGGCAGACGGCCACGCACATCGTGGGTAGCTCGATGGTAGGAAGCGAGCCACCGCCGGGGGTTGACGATTCCCCGACGATCTCCAACTCAACGGCGCACGGGCAACCGGCCTTATCGAGCCCGGCGACCATACGATCGCGCAGCTTGCGGGCACGTCGCTCCAGATGAGCCTGCGGAAGCGTGAGCATGCTGAGCACCGGAATATCGCGATGGGCCACATCCGCCCCATCCATATAAATGCGCAGTGTAGCCTCGAGCGCAGCCAGTGAGAGCTTGCCCGGGCGCAGGGCACGCATAAGCGGATGCGACCCGCAAGCCTGGACCAGATCGCGACGGCCCATGATAATGCCCGCCTGTGCGGCACCGAGCAGCTTATCGCCCGAGCACGACACGATATCGAGCCCCGCCGCGACCGAAGCCGGCGTGGGCTCCTCACCGCCGCGCACCAGGATGTCATCGGGCAAAAGCGCGCCCGACCCCTGGTCCTCGTAGAACAGCAGGCCATGCTTGTGAGCAAGCGCCGCAAGCTCCCGAGAACCCACCTCCTCGTGAAAACCCTCGATGCGATAGTTGGAAGGATGGACCTTGAGGATCATTGCCGTATCGGGCGTAATGGCGCGCTCGTAGTCGCTCAAATGCGTGCGGTTGGTGGCCCCGACCTCAACGAGCTTGGCACCCGAGGCCTCCATAACATCGGGGATACGGAAACTGCCGCCGATCTCGACAAGCTCGCCGCGGCTGACGATGACCTCCTTGCCTGCGGCATGGGTCGCCAGCACCAACAGCACGGCAGCCGCGTTATTATTAACGACCAGCGCGTCCTCGGCACCGGTAAGCGAGCGGATGAGCTGCGCGGCATGTTCCTTGCGCGACCCGCGCGAGCAGGTGTCCACGCTGTACTCGAGCGTGCTGTAGCCGCGCGCGACCTCGGCCACGGCCTTGGCGGCCGACTCCGCGAGCGGGGCTCGACCCAGGTTGGTATGGATAACAACACCCGTGGCGTTGACGGCGGGACGCAGGCTCGGCAACGCGGAGCGGTGCGCACGCCACTCGATGGCCGAAGCCAGGTCGCGCTTAGAGCGCGGGGCGGCACCGGCACGAATTGCGGCGCGCTCCTCGTCGAGCTCAGCCGTCACGGCAGCATGGACCACCGCGTCGCAGGTCTCCCCTGTCGCCTTCACCACCGGCCACTCGGCAAGCAGCTCGTTGACGGAAGGAATGGCGCGCAGGCGGGCGCGTACCTCATCGGACATGTTCTGGCTATCGCTCATGTGCGGCCTTTCAAAAGAAACGTGGATCAGTCGAATACATCAGCTGAGTCAATTACTCGTTATTATCCTCGCGCGCCGCGATCTTTTCCACGCGAACGGCGTTTTCCTGGGTAAGCGCGGCGCCCGTCAACGGGTCCCAACGCAAAGGTGTATGGTCGAGCGGGCCCACGCCCAAGGCTTGAGCGCCACCGGCATCGGCGCCAAACGAACGCCCGCCGGGGGCGGCCGAGGTGAAGATGCACGCCGGATGCAGATAGGGCGTCGTCTCCACGCGCACGCGGTCGCGGCCCATGTCGCTCACAAGCTCGACGACCTCGCCATCGGCAATGCCCATGCGCGCAGCGGCATCGGCATTCATCTGCACGGCATCCAGATCCGATCCAGCCTCGGCGGCACCGGCCGCCGCGAGTCTACGCGAGGTATGCGACTCAAAGGGACGGTTGCCGCTAATGAGGCGAAACATCCCCAGGCTAGGCTCCACCATGGGAGCGATCCAGTTGGGCACACGACCCAGGCCGGCTCGTTCCCATACGTCGCTTGCCAGCGCAATTTTGCCGCCATCCAAGGGGATCGCCGGCTCGCCCGTACGCGACGGCGACGCAACACCCGTGTCGGCCCAGCCGCGCTCCTTGAGCTCGTCCAGATTGATCCCAAAAGGCGCCACCTGGGCAGCCGCCAGATCGTCAGACGTAAACTGGAAGTACTCGCCCACGCCACACGCCTGTGCCAGACCGGCAAAAATCTCCCGGCCGGGACGCGTGTCGTCATGCTGCACGGGCAGCACGGCATTGCGGTAGAACACGCGCGCATCGTTGGCGCCCACGACCGTGCCCACACCGCGGTCGGCCTCCAGATACGTCACGTCGGGCAGCACGAAGTCCGAAGCACGCGCCGTCTCGGACCAGCGAATATCAATCGTCACGAGCAAGTCGAGCTGCTGCAAAATACCCAACCAAGCCTGCGCATTGCCATAGCCCGCACCGGGGTTGCTGGCATAGACGATGAGCCCACGCAAATCGCCGGCAAGAATCGACTGACCGATGGTCGTGCACAGGCCGCGCACCGGATCGACCAGTGGATAGCGCTCGGACCCCAGCTTGGGCCCACGCGGCACCGGCGGCGTCGCAAAGCGCGTGGGATCGAGGTCGCCCAACACAAGCGGCGTGGGCGGATTGAGCGCGCCGCCCGCATGTCCGATGCAGCCCAGCAGCACATCAACCATGCAGATAGCTCGCGCCGTCTGTGTACTGTTGGCATACGCGATACCGATGCCGCCATGAAAGCCAGCGTCCACCACCGCAGCAGGCGCCGCGGCAGCTAGATCGCGCGCCGTGGCGGCGATCTCTGCGGCCGGCACGTCGCACATCGACTCGGCCCACTCGGGCGTCCAAGCACGGGCCGCCTGCGCCAGCTCGTCAAAGCCCGTGGTATAGCGGGTCACGAACTCGTGATCGTACAGGTCCTCGGCAATCAACACGTGGACAATACCCAACAGCAGCGCCAAGTCGCAGCCCGGGCGCACGCGCAGCCAGCGGTCGGCAAGCGCAGCCGAGCCACTGCGCCGGGGGTCGACCACGATAATCTTCGCCCCACGGCGACGGGCATCGTTGAGCGCATCAACGGCCCCCATCGTCGACGAATCGACGATGGAACGCCCCAGGTACATGATGCAATCGGTATGCGCCAGGTCGGAGGCGGGGCTGTAGCCTAGGCTGTGCTCCCAACCGGTGAGACGGCTTACCTCGCAGGCGCCGTCGGCACCGTACACGTTGGGCGAGCCCAGCGCATGCATAAAGCGATACGCCCAGTAGCGGTCGAACGAGGGCACGCCGAGCGTCATACCTAGCGCGCGCGAACCATGCCCGTCAACAATCCTCCCAAGGCGCGCAGCAATCTGAGCGAACGCCTCGTCCCACGAAATCGCATCGAACCCCGAACCATCAGCTCTCCGGCGCATGGGGTGCACGATGCGGTCGCGCTCGTCAAACGGCATTGCCAGGCGATGCCGACCGCGGGCGCACAGGGCACGCGCCGTGCACGGATGCCCCAGCACCGGCAACTCGGCCACCACGTGACCGTCCTCAACGCGTGCCGCAAAGGCGCAATCGGCATAGCATCCCCCGCATGTGGTCACCACGGCGCGACCGTTACGCTCCACAGCAGATGCCATCTCGATTACCCCTTTCATCAGCCAAACACAACAGGCCAAAAGCCCGGCAACGAGCCCCGGACCCAAAAAGCCTCCCGCACGGCAACGCCCCGCGGGAGGCCCAACGTCAAACAGACGGTACCTTACGCCTCGGACTTCTTAGCGTAGATAAACCAGTAGCCGAGCGCGACCAGAACCGCGCCGCCCACGATGTTGCCCAGCGTGGCGGCGGACAGGTTAAACGCAATGCCCACGGCGTTGAGTGCATCGGCGCCGGCGACGTCGGCACCGTAGCCGCATGCATGCATCACGGCACCCATGGGCAAAAAGTACATGTTGGCGACGCAGTGCTCAAAACCGCAGGCCACAAAGGCGGCGATGGGCAGCAGAATGCCCACAACCTTATCGACCACGGTCTTGCCGGCGGTACCGATCCACACGGCCAGGCACACAAAGATGTTGCACAGGATGCCGCGGAAGAAGATCGTCACCCAGTCGATCGTCACCTTGCCGGCGGCGACGCTCACCATGGAATTGGCGACCGCCTCGCCGTTGAGCTTGTAAATGCCGGCCATGTACACCAAAAAGACGATGAACAGGGCACCGACAAAGTTACCGACCCATACGACGACCCAAGCCTTGAGCATCTGGACCAGGGTGATCTTTTTGCTCTTGAGTGCGCAGACCATAAGCGAATTGCCAGTAAACAGCTCGGCGCCGCACACCAGCACCAGCACCAGGCCCAGGCAAAAGCACAGGCCGCCCACGACGCGCTGGGCGCCCCAGCCCAGCGTGCTATCGCTCAAGAACACGGTAAAGAACAGGCCGCCGAAGGCAATGAACGCGCCGGCGAACATCGCCAAAACAAAGGCCTTTGCGACCGGCAGGTTAGCCTTGGTCACGCCGGCGGCCTCGGTCTTGGCCTCGATCGCGGCGGGCGCAAGGCAATCGGGAGCGGGGTACTCCGCCTTGGAATCTGCCATGTCAATCACTTCTTTCCTAATCAGCAGGGACAAGCGCTGCTATAGCTCCTGCCCCAAGCGGACAAAGTGGGAAAAGTCGTTGGCGGCCACGGCGTCGTACACGGCGTCGACGGCGTCAAAGACCTCCGGGGACATAGGGTTGTAAAACTCCGTATCGCCCGGCTGAATCCCTATGAAGACGATATCTTCGCACGATTGCTCAATCTCTTCGATCAAAATCGACAAGGGAAGCGAATGCGTGGTGAACATCGACTTGCGGGCCACGTCACGTTTGTCGAGCAAGCGGATGGCGCCGACGGGCAGCGCCATGTCGGCGGCATCGACCAAGACCAGACGCGGCGGACGCTCGCGCTTGACCTCGATAATGTCGTCCTCGGGCGTTTGGCCTCCGTCGATGGTGTACCAACCGGCGATGGGTGCGTCTTCCATCTTTTTGGAGAGCACGGGGCCGGCGGCATCGTCGGCACGCAGCACGCTTCCCGCCGTGAGCACGATACCCGCAAACGGGGCGCCGTTCACACGTCCATCCACAACGCGACCCATTACTGCAACCTTCCCGTCAGGTACACGCCCGACACATCGCGCACGCGCTCAACCAGATCGCGGAACTTCATCAGAAACGCGACCTGCTGGGCATGCAGGCCAAAGTCGTCGTCGAACACCGAGATGCCGGCCTTGGCCGAGCCGCGAAAACCGCGCTCGTCGAGCAGCGTGTCGCAGGCCTCGAGCAGCGACGGCACCGCCGCCTTGTCAAGCTGGCACTCGCCAAAGGAGCGGATGGCCTCGAACTTGGTCTTGGCCTCCCCCTCCGGCAGCGCATCGACGAGCGAATAGAAGACATCCACCGGCACCGACAGGCGCGGCTCAAAGCAATCGAGCACGCCGGTGTGGTGGCCCACGGCGAGCGTGTAGTACAGCACGTCGCAGGCCTCCTGGGGAACGTCTTCCTCGGTCTCCACAAACTTACGCGTGAGCTCATAGAAGACCACCTGGTCGGGCGCATGGCCCAGGCAGGGGTCGGCGACGCCCTCGGCGGCCTCGTCGCTTGCGCGCGAGGCATCGCCAAAGGAGCCGCCGAGCATACCGGGGCCCGCAAAGTAACCAGAGCGGTCCGTGAGCTCCATCTAGTGACCTCCGGCCAGCACCAGATCCTGCAGCGCCGAGTAGACCTCAACGCGGCGCGGATCGTCCTGCTTGTCGATGAGCAGCGCCATGGCACCTCGGATATCACCCTTGGGCGCGCCCTCGAGCGTATCCATAAACTCGTTGGCCAGGTCGCGGCCGTAACGGTAGCCGCTCATGGCGCGAGCCTCGCGCTCGATGGCAACGCGCAGCTTGTACGGCACGCCGGGGTGCAGGATATCGGCCTGCTCGCCGGCAGCCTCCACCGTAGTCTCGGCATGGAGCTTTTGGTCCAGCAGGCCAAGTGCCATGGCAAAGCCGTAGACGGTCTGCGCGGGGCTGGGCGGGCAGCCGGGGATGTAGACATCGACCGGCAGAATCTTATCCGTGCCGCCCCAGACGCAGTAGTTGTCGTAGAAGATGCCGCCGGTGCAGCCGCACGCGCCATAGGACACCACGATCTTGGGATCTGGTGCGGCCTCAAACGCGCGCAGGGCCGGCATGCGCATGGCACGCGTCACGGCGCCGGTGTACAGCAGCACATCGGCGTGACGGGGCGAGGGCACGACCTTGATGCCAAAGCGCTCGACGTCAAAGACGGGCGTGATGGAACCGAAGATCTCGATCTCGCAGCCGTTGCAGCCGCCGCAGTCGACACGGTAGACGTACACCGAGCGCTTGATCTTCTTAAGAAGGGTCGCCTTGGCCTTCTCGATGCTCTCGTCGAGCTCGATCTTGGTCGGGCGGTACTGAAGCCGCTCGGGCAAAAGCGTGGGTTCGGCCATGGTTACTCCTCCTTCGTTTCAAAATCCATGATGATGCCCTCGACCGGCGCCGGACCGGCGGGAATCTCGGGCGCATCGGGGTTAAGCTCGCGGTCGATATACTCCGGGTTCACACCGTGGCCGCCCAGATACTCCATACCGGGGCCCTGGGGCTCACCGGACGCAAGCGTCTCGTTGGCAGCCATACCGTGCGCGTTGCCGGTCTTTACGGCCGAGGCGGCGCGCAGGGCGTCGAGCTCGCGCTTGCACTCCTGGCACATACCGACGGTACGGGCGGCCTGCTCGGCCTCCATGCAGCCGGCCTTTTGCAGCAGGCGCTTAGCGTAGTCGATCTCCTTGTGCGGGGCGAACGGCTTGCCGCAGCGCGAGCAGTGCTCGAGCGTGTAGACGCTCTTGCTGGTGAGGTCGTCCTTGCTCATGACGGCCAGCTCAAACTCCTCGGTGAGCTTGATGGCCTCCATGGGGCAGGCTTCCTCGCAGCGGCCGCAAAAGATGCAGCGGCCGTAGTCGATCGACCAGGTGATGGTGTCGGCCGCAAGGTCGGTGTCCATGCGAATGGCATCGGCCGGGCAAGCCACGCCGCAGGCTCCGCAGGCGATGCAGAGCTCGGCATTGTGCTCGGGCTTGCCGCGCATGTCCTTGTTGGTGGGGAACGGCGCAAACGGGTACTTGACCGTCGCGTCGCCGGCCTTGGCGTTGACCTTCCAAAGCTTCAGCATATTAGAGCGCCTCCTCATCGAGCGGAGCGGCCATGGTGCCCTCGCCCGCAAGCGGCGACTTGTCGCGCCAGACGTTCTCGAACTGCTCCTTGTCGAGCACGTGGTCGCGCTTGGCGGCGAGATCGGTCACCGTCACGCGGTCGGTGCAGGAGTAGCACGGGTCGAGCGAGCCGACGATCAACGCAGCGTCACCCACGGTGTTGCCGCGGAACATGTAGCGCAGGACCGGCCAGTTGCTGTACGTGGCGGCCTTGGCGCGCCAGCGGTAGCACTTCTGGTTGTTGCCGAGCATGGCCCAGTGCACGTCCTCGCCGCGCGGCGCCTCGGTGGCGCCGATGGCGTACTTGTGCGGGGTGTACTCCCAATCCGTGGTGAGGATGGGGCCCGACGGGCAGTTCTCGAGCATGGTCTCGATCATGTCGATCGAATCATAGACCTCCTGGATGCGAACGGCGGTACGGCCGAAGGCATCGCAGGTGTCGGCCGTGGCGGCGTGCATCTTTTGGACGTCCGGATCGGCGTAGCCGTCAAAGGGATGGTCAAAGCGCACGTCGCGGGCATAGCCCGAGCCACGCATGAGCGGGCCGACCGGCGAGAAGTCGCGTGCGATCTTGCGATCCAAGATGCCGATGCCACTCGTACGCTCAATGAAGTTGGGCGTGGAGAGCAAGACGTCGACGAGCTCCTGAACCTCGGAGCGCAGCTGGTGGATGGTCGTGAGCGTGGAGAGCTTCTGCTCGGCCAAAATGTCGCGACGCACGCCGCCGATCACGTTGAGGCCGTAGGTCTTGCGGTGACCGGAGAGCTTCTCGGCCAGGTCCATGGACTTCTCGCGGACGCGGAAGAACTGCTGGAAGCCGGAGTCGAAGCCCGTGTAGTGCGACGCCAGGCCAATGTTGAGCAGATGCGAGTGCAGACGCTCGACCTCGAGCATGATGGCGCGGATGTACTGGGCGCGCGGCGGGACATGGATGCCCTGGGCGCGCTCGACGGCCTCGGCATAGGCCACCGAGTGGGCGCAGCCGCAGATGCCGCAGATGCGGTCGGCGAGGAACGTCACGGCGTCATAGTTCAGGCGCGTCTCGGCGACCTTCTCCATGCCGCGGTGCACGTAGAACAGGCGGTAGTCGGCGTCGACGATCGTCTCGCCCTCGACGAACAGGCGGAAGTGGCCGGGCTCGTCGGAGGTAATGTGCAGCGGGCCCATGGGGACGAGTGTGGTCTCCTTGCCCTTGGTATCGGCCAAGAACTCGTAGTTTTCCATGTCGCTCGCAGGAGCGGGACGGAAGCGGTAGTCCATGGAGTCCTTGCGCAGCGGATACAGGCCGCTGGGCCAGTCATCTGGCAGCACCAGGCGGCGACGGTCGGGCAGACCCTCGGGGATCAGGCCGAACATGTCGCGAAGCTCGCGCTCGCCCCACACACAGGCGGGGACGAACGGTGTCACGGACGGGAACGTCATCTTGGCGGGATCGACCTCGGTGCGCACGGTCACCCAACCGGGGTCCTCCCCCTCCATGGAGATGACATAGTACACGGCGTAACGGCCGCACAGGCTGCGCTCATCGTTGCCGATGATCACGGGAATCCAGCCGTAGCGCTCGTAATACAGGTAGTGGACGGCCTCGGGCAGCTTGTCCTGCTTGACGGTAATCGTCAGCTGGTCCTCGCACTGCCACTCGACCTTCTCGATGCAGCCCGGAACGGCGCGGCGCAGGGCCTCGACATGGCTCTCGCAGCGACGGGCATACACCTTGTTCTCAGTTTCAATCATTCGTTACTCCACCTCGCTCTGAGCGGTCTCGGTACCGAACACAGCGCGGTACATCGGCGTCGCGTGAAGCTCCTCGGTGCTCTGCTCGAGCACGATGCCGGTCGCGGTCTCCACACCGTGCACGAGAGGCAGCGGGGTGGCGATGCCAAACCACAAGATCATGACAGCCAGGATGATTTCGGGGATAAGCATGAGCGCCGGGGCCTCATGCTTGCCCATGCCCTGGGGTGCATGGCCGAATACCGACTTGAGTGCGATGCGGGTGAGCGCGGAGATGGCCACGGTAAGACCGAGGGCGACCACGACGACCAGCCACATGGGACCGGCGGTAACACCGGCGACAAAAGTCAGGAACTCGGAGATAAACATGCCAAAGGGCGGGAAGGCACCAAGGCCGAGCAGCGCCAGGACGGCGAGCGCGGCGGTTGCGGGGGCAACCTCGACGACACCCTGGATCTTAGCCAGGCTACGCGTGCCAAAGGCATGCTGGATGTTGCCGGACACGCAGAAGGCAAGCGTCTTGGTAAAGCCGTGAAACACGCAGTGCAGCAGGGCCGCGGCGATACCCAGCGGACCACCGATACCCAGGCACAGGGCGATAACGCCCACGTTCTCCACAGACGAGTACGCAAAGCGGCGCTTGAGGTCGTCCTGGCGAAACATCGAAAATGCCGCCACCAAAATGGACAGCGTACCGACGATCAACAGCAAAAGTTGCGGATACTCGGCGCCCACGGCCTGGATGGTAAAGCCGTAGAAGCGCATGATCACAAGCATGGCGCACTTAAGCAGCACGCCCGAAAGCAGGGCCGAGACAGGGCTCGGGGCCTGGGAGTGGGCATCGGGCAGCCAAGTGTGCATGGGGAACAGGCCGGCCTTGGTGCCAAAGCCGATCACGATAAACGCAAAGGCGAGGCGCATGAGCGTCGGGTCGAACTGGTCGGCATACGGCAGCACGCACGACAGGAATGCGGCCTCGTGGGCGTTGGGAATCACGTCGGCGGCGTTGGCGTAGATCAGCAGCGTACCGAACAGACCAAAGGCCACGCCGGCGGTGCAGACCATCGCATACTTCCAAGAAGCCTCGAGGGCCGTCTTGTTCTTGTAGATACCCACGAGGAACACGGTGGAAAGCGTGGTTGCCTCCACGGCGGCCCACGTGAGGATCATGTTGTTGGACAGGCACGCGAGCAGCATGGTGAACACAAACAGGCTAAACAGCGCAAAATACTGCTTGGCGCGCTCGGCGGGCATGGAGCCCTCCTCGATATCGGCCTTTACATAGGGCAGCGAGAACAGCCCCGTAAGAAAACCGATAAAGCCGATGAGCAGCACAAAGATGGCGCCCAGCGAATCGAGGTGAAACCACAGGCCAAAAGCGCTCGCGGTGTCGCCGCTCATAAGGACGTCACCGGCCGTCATTATCGACAGCACCAGGACGGCTGCGACGGAGACCAGGTTGAGACCGGCAAACACGTTATAGGACGTGTTCTTGGGCAAAAACGCCATGACCAGCGAGAACACCAAAGGAGTCGCGAGCAGGGCGAGAATCAACGTTTCCATGGACTACCCCCTCAGCTCGGACAGGTCGCGCGCATCGAGCGAGTGGGAGTCGTCCCAAATGCGACGCACGACGATGGACATGATGATGACGGCAAAGATGGCATCGGTGGCGATACCGATCTCGATGATCTCGGGAGCGGTGGGGGCCAAAAGCGCGAGCGTCACGTGGCTGCCGTTTTCCATAAGGCAGTATCCAAAGATCTGCTTCATGATGTTGCGCTGCGAAATGATGCAGGTGAGGCCCACAAAGAAGTGAGCGAAGCTAATAGCGAGCGCAGGCGTTGCGACCTCGGCCGTGGGCAGGCTGATCTGCGTCACGACGGCAAAGCAGATCGCGACCTCGACGGCGATGATGCAGATGGCCCACGCGGGCTTAAGGCCGGCCTTGAGCGATGCGTCGCTCGGCTCGCCCATCTTCTTGTATGCGCGGTTGAGGATATAAGGGACCAGGACGACCTTGGTGATAAAGGCAGATCCAGCCCACATAAGCAGCTCCTGCGCACCGGTGGTGGCACCGAGCGTGGCGAGCAACCCCACGAGCACCAGCGACTGCACCGCATACCAGTGGATGGAATGTTTGATGTTCTTGGAGACAACCACCATGGTGGACGTGACGATCAGAAGGCCGCCAAGGATGTTGACGATCGAATAACCCATGTCGTTCTACCTCCTAACCGATCCAGCTGGCCGAAAGCGGGCCGCTGACGATGACCATGATGATGAGCACGATGAACACGAACGCCATCGCGCGGGGAAGTGGGGCTCCCGCAGCGACCTCTTCGCTCGGCTCGCCGGGCAGGCAATAGCCCATCCACTTAAGGAACCAGGCAAAGGTGGCGACGGTCTCGGCGACCATGATGCACACGAGCACCAGGATCGCGACGTTGCCGGCACCCACAGAAAAGCCACCGGCGATGATCTGGAACTTCGAGAAGAACGTGTTCATGGGCGGCACGCCGGCAATGGCGAGTGCCGCGACACCAAAGCCCACGCCCGAGATCGGGTACTTCTTTACGATGCCGCGAAGCTTGGGCAGCATACGCGTGCCGAGCGTAAAGGAGAACGAACCGGCGATCAGGAAGAACAGCGTCTTGGCGAAAGCGTGGTTAAAGATGTGGCACACGGCGCCATCAAAGGCCAGCTGGCTGCCAAAGACCGAAAGGCCCAGACCAAAGAACACATAGGAGAGCTGGGCGATCGTGGAGAAGGCCAGCAGGCGCTTCATGTCCTTTTGCGGCAGGTACATCAGGAAACCAAAGAGCATGGTGACCATGGCGTCGATAATGGCGACCCAGCCCACGATCTCGGGAATCTCGCCGGCAGAGACGAGTGCACGCGCGAACACGCACACGCCGACCTTGACCATCGAGGCACCATGCAGGTAGGCCGAAACAGGCGTCGGCGCCTCCATGGCCGAAGGCAGCCACATGTACATGGGAACCTGTGCGGACTTGGCCCAGGCCGCAAACAGCACGAGCAAAAGGACGATGGCCTTGAGCTTGGCGTCGAGGCCGGCAATCGCGGTAATGGCGAAGGTGCCGGTGTGGGCAAACACGATAGCGGCGCCCAGATACAGGCCGAGCGCACCGATATGCGTGATGATCAGGGCCTTCATGCCGGCCTTCTTGGCCGTAGGCGTCATGTAGTAGCTAATGAGGCCCCAAGAGCACGCACCCGTGATCTCAAAGAACACGAGCTGGCCCAAAAGGGTCGAGCTGTACACGAGGCCGGCCATGGCACCGATGAAGGTCGCGAGGTACGCGTAGAAGCGGCGACGCGGCGCGTCGGGATGCTCACGGTTATTCTCGCTCATATAGGGGATCGAATAGATCACGACAAGCAGGCCGATACCCACAAAGGCGGGCGCGAGCAGCGTGCTCATGCGATCGAAGGTGAATCCCATGACGAGGGTCTGCCCAAACGAGATCAGGGGGACCTGCGTGTCGGGCATGCCGGCGCCGGCGAAATTCGCGGCGAGGGCGATGGTGCAGACCGTCGAGACGGCGGCACCCAAAACGCTGAACCACTTGGCGTACGGACGGGGGAACAGGGCGACGAGCACCGAGGCCACCATCGGGGCCGCGATAGCGACCAAGCCGAGAAGGGACAGACTGACTGCAAATGACATTGTTTCTCCCTTCTCCTACACGCCGACGACCACGAAGACAAACGCCAGAACGGCGATGCCCACGACGGCCCAGGTCTGATTGCCGAGCACCTTAAAGCGTGAGCGCGAGCAAGAGTTCTCGATCACGCCGCACACGACAAAGTCGATAAGGCACTTCACCAGGAAGATGACTGCGCCCAGAACGGCGGCGGCGCCCACGGTCGCGGGCTCGCCCCAGGGGACGAAGATCGCGCAGAACCAGGCGACGACCAGGACCTGCTTCATGGACATGGCGAGCTTGGCCATGGCGAGCGACGGGCCGGAAAGCTCGGCGAGCGGGCCTTCCTGAAGCTCCTGCTCGGCCTCGGCCTGATCAAAGGGCAGCTTGCCGAGTTCCATGTAGCAGGCAATCGCAAAGGCGATGCCAGCGAGGATCACGGCGACCGGCGCGTCGACGGCGCCCGTCATGATGTGCTGACCCATGGTGGCGATGTCGGTGGAGCCGCACACTAGGGCGGCGGCAAACAGCGCCAGCAACATGGACGGCTCGATGAGCACGCTCATGAGCAGCTCGCGAACGCCGCCGATACCGGCGTAGGCGTTGGACGAATCCACACCGCAGAGGGCGAAGAAGAAGCGGGCGAGCGCCAGGCTGTACATGATGGTGATGGCGTCACCAAAGACCGGGATGGGGCTTTGTGCCGTAAAGAGCGGCAGGCCCATCGCGAGCATAAAGGCGACGGCGAAGAACAACGGCGGCATAATGCGCAGCGCAAAGCTCGCGTCCTCGCTCTGGGACTCGGGGCGCGCAAAGAGCTTGGCCAGGTCGCGGTAGTCCTGCATGATGCTGGGGCCGCGACGGTTGTGCATCTTGGCGCGGATCACGCGGCCGAGACCGGAGAAGAACGGCGCGACGGCCATGACGACCACGCCCTGCAGAACGGCAAGTACGATGTTGTTCATGCTCTCCCCTCCTTAACCCATTTGCACGGCGAGCACGAGGAATACCACGAGTGCCGCGACGATGTAGCAGATATAGATGCTGTAGTTGCCGCCCTCGAGCTTAGTCGCGAGGTCGGCGAGCTTCTCGACACCCTTATGCGGGGCATCGACGAGAACCTTGTCGGGTACGGGCTCCACAGCCTCGGCCACACCGGTGAGCTTCTGGAAGAAGTGAGCGATGGACCAGCAGACGGCAGTGCAGCGGTCGCGCAGCGTGTAGAGCGGCTGCATAAACCAGGACACCTCGGAGGCAAAGGTCGTGGCCACGACGGGCATATGCTCGTTGGGAGCATAGCCGCACGCCCACGGCTGGGACTTCTGCACCTTGCCGACGGTCTTGAGCTTGCGATAGCCACAGGCAAGGCCGACGAGCACCACGAGCGCAATGGCGATCGCGGGCGTGGAGGTGGCAGCGCCGGAGTACTGGTTCATGAGCTCCATGCCCTCGGCGGCAAACACGCCACCGTACGGATGCAGCACGGACGCGGCGACATCGACCAGCACGGGCGCGATCACGGGAGCGCCAATGCCCAGCACGACGCAGATGGCCGCGAGCAGACCCTGCGCAAACACCATGGGGGCGGGAACCTCCTTGGCATTGGCCGCGGCCTCGGAGCGGGGCGCGGAGGCAAAGGAGACGCCATAGGCCTTGACGAAGCACGTGACGGCCAGAGCGCCGGTAATGGCAAGCGCGACGGCAGCGAACACGGCCACGATCATGACGGCCTTGTCGCCCTGCATGGCGGCGTTAAAGAGCGACTGGTAGGTAAACCACTCGGACACAAAGCCGTTGAAGGGCGGGATGGCCGAGATAGCAAGCGCGCCAATGAGGAAGCAGATGGCCGTTGCCGGCATACGACGGAACAGGCCGCCCATCTTCTCCATATTGCGCGTACCCGTGGAGTACAGCAGCGCACCGGCGCCCAAGAACAGCTCGCCCTTAAACATCGCGTGGTTAAACGTGTGGTAGAGGGCGGCCATCAGAGCCAGGACGGCGATACCGACCGAGTTGAGCGCCATGGCGGCCATGGAGGCGCCGACGCCGAGCAGAATGATGCCGATGTTCTCGACGGAGTGGTAGGCCAGCAGGCGCTTAATGTCGTGCTCGTGAAGGGCGTAGACGACGCCCAGGACCGACGAGATGGATCCGAAGACTAGGACCATGAGGCCCCACCAGAGCTGGACGCCCGAACCCGCGAGCAGGTCGAGACCGACCTTGAGGATTCCCAGGATGCCGATCTTGATCATGCCGCCGGACATGAGGGCGGACACGTTGGACGGCGCCTCGGGGTGCGCCTGGGGCAGCCAGGAGTGCAGCGGGATGATACCGGCCTTTGCGCCGAATCCGAAGAACGCGAGGACGAAGCACGCGGAGGAGACGGCGGGTCCAAAGTCATGCGTACGGAAATCACTGAAGCTGAAGGAACCGCCCACGCCGTTGGTCATGAGCAGGAAGCTCGCCATGATAAGGACAAAGCCCACGTGCGCGATGACGAAGTAGAGCCAACCGCCCCTAATGGAGTTCTTGTTCTCCTCGATAACGACAAGGAAGTAGCTCGTAAGGGACATGAGCTCAAAGGCGACCAGGAACCAGAACACGTTGTCGGCGGTGATGACGAGCATCATCGAGGCGACGAAGGTGTTCATGAAGAAACCGGCGCGCCCGACCTTGCCCGGGTACTCATCGAAGTAGGACAGACCGTAGATGAAGCCCGCAAAGGCGAGGATTGAGATGAGGACCACGATCAGGCCCGCAAGCCCGTTGAGCAAGAGCTCGAGACGGGCGAACGGGAAAAAGAAGACCGTGTTGAGGGACGAAACGTCGCCAAGCACGGCCTCGAGGCCCGCGATGAACGACAGCACGGCCGCGACGGCGCCGATCAGGCAGCCGGCGGTCTTGGCGGCGTTATCGGCCTTGATCAGCAGAACCGAGGCGAGCGCACCGATGCACGAGACGGCAAGCGATGCGATAAACAGCGTCATGCTATCCATTGTTTACGCTCCCTTCTGCTTTCTCGGACAGGCCCTGGGCCACAGCGGTAACGTCGACGACTGGACCGTTTTCGATCGAGCGCAGGCGCTTGGCCTCGTCGAGCTCGCGATCGGCCGCGCCGCCCATGACGGTCAGCGCCTTGGTGGGGCACGCCGCCACACAATGCGGGCCGTCCGGATCGAAGGCACACAGGTCGCACTTGACGGCGCAGGTGTACTGGCCAGGAGCCCACGTAAGCAGGCTGCTCAGGGACTTAGGATACGAAGGCGTCGGGTCGCACATGCCTGCGACACCGGCGATAGACGTGCCATCGGGATGGATGGCTCCGAAGGGGCACGCGATGGCGCACAGCCTGCACCCGATGCACTCCTGCTCCTTGACGTGGATGCGATCGCCATCGTGCTCGATGGCATTCACCGGGCAAACCTCGGCGCAGGGAGCACCCTCGCAATGGTGGCAGGCAAGGGCGGCCGAAATACCGCCGGTCTTCACGAGCGCCAGGCGCGGCGTATCCTGAAGACCCTGCATCCGGTGGGCGTCGGCACAGGCGGACTGGCATGTTCCGCAGCCGATGCACCTCTCCGGGTTGATGTCGATGAAGCGGTTCATCCCCACTTCCTTTCAAAATAACGGGCCGGGCTCCCGAACGTACGGGACGCCCAGCCCAAAAAGCCAACGAGA
Source organism: uncultured Collinsella sp. (assembly GCA_902479075.1). Lineage (GTDB taxonomy): Bacteria > Actinomycetota > Coriobacteriia > Coriobacteriales > Coriobacteriaceae > Collinsella. The sequence continues at coordinate 77,574 of CABSNK010000004.1, read as the reverse complement.
ACGGGACTACACGATTTGGTTCACGTGCGTCTCGTCGTCGAACTTGGCGGCGCCAGGCTCAACGTCCTGGGGAGCAGCGGCGTCCACCAGAGCCTGCTTGAGCTCGGTGTACTGACGCTCTACCTCGCCCTCTGCCCAAACCTGGTCGGCAATGGCGTCGACCTGGCAGGCGGAGAACTTGTCCTCGGGCGTATGCGAGACCGGGTCGACCTTGTGAATGGTCAGCTCGTTGCACTTGCCGATCCACCACTGGTAGGTCATGTAGACCGTGCCCTTATTGATGCGATCGCTCACGTCGGCGCGGCTGTATACCTGGCCGCGGCGGCTGTGGATCGAGACGATGTCGCCATTCTTGATGCCGCGTGCCTGGGCGTCCGCGGGATTCATGCGGACAAAGCCGGGCTCGTCGGCAAGCAGTGCCAGCGTCTTGCAGTTGCCGGTCATCGAGCGGCAGCTGTAGTGGCCGACCTCGCGGACGGTGCACAGGATGAGCGGGTACTCATCGTCGGGAAGCTCGGAGGGCGCCTCCCAGTCGTGTGCCATCAGGTTGGCGCGGCCGTCCTTGGTGGTGAACTTGCCACCAGCGAACATGTCGGGCGTACCGTGGTCGTTCACATCGGTGCTCTTGACGGGCCACTGGGCGTAACCGCCCTCGGGAGCCATCTTCTCGTAGGTCGCGCCCACAAAGTTGGGGCACAGGCTAATGCACTCGTTCCAGATCTGCTCGGTGTTGTCGTAGTGCATGGGGTAGCCCATGCGCGTAGACAGGTCCGCGAAGATCTCCCAGTCGTGACGGCACTCGCCCTTGGGCGGAACGGCCGCGTCAAAGTGCTGGAAGCTACGGTCGGATGCGGTAAAGACACCCTCGTGCTCGCCCCAAGAGGTAGCGGGCAGGATGACGTCGGCGAGCATGGTCGTCTGCGTCATAAAGATGTCCTGGCAAATGAACAGATCCAGCTCGGAGAGCGTCTTGCGCATGCCGGCCGAATCGGGCTCGGTCTGCACCGGGTCCTCGCCGTAGTTGTAGAAGCAGTGCACCTTACCCTCGTCGACCAGGTGGCCCAGGTCGGTGAGCTTGTAGCCCTCCTCGAGCGGGAGCTTTTCCTCGGGCACGCCCCAAGCCTTGGCAAACTTGGCACGCACTGCCGGGTCGGTGACTTTCTGGTAGCCAGGGTACAGGTTGGGCAGCATGCCCATATCGCAGGAGCCCTGGACGTTATTCTGGCCACGCACGGGCGCGAGACCGGAATTGGGTTTGCCGATCTGGCCGGCAACGCAGGCGATGGAGGCGATGGTGTGCACCGTCTTCAGGTTCTGCTTCTGCTGGCATACGCCCATACCCCAGCCAATGATGGCAGAGGGCTTCGCCGTGGCGTACATCTCGGCGGCTTGGTGGATCAACGCGGGCTCGACACCCGTGATGTCCTGTACGGATTCGGGAGTGTAGTTCTTGATGGTCTCCCACCACTCGTCAAAGCCGTTCGTGTGCTCGGCGACGAATTCCTTGTCGTAGAGGCCATCGTTGACCAAGCAGTTGGCAAAGGCGTTGAGGAACGCGACGTTGCAACCGTTCTTGATCGGAAGGTAGAGATCGGCGATACGCGCAGTTTCGATATGGCGCGGGTCGGCGACGATAATCTTGCAACCCTTTTCTTTGGCTCGCACGATACGCCTTGCGACGATGGGGTGCGAATCGGCAGGGTTATAGCCGAAGAGGAAAATGCAGCCCGCATCCTCCATACCGGGAATGGAGCATGACATGCAACCTGAACCAACCGTGTCCATCAGACCGAGGACAGTAGGGCCGTGTCAAGTACGGGCGCAGTTGTCCACGCTGTGGGTGCCGATGCACGCACGCGTAAACTTCTGCATGACGTAGTTCGCCTCATTGCCGCCGCCTCGCGAAGAGCCGGTGGTCATGACAGCGTTAGGACCATATTCGTCAATTATGGTCTGCATCTTAGATGCGGTGAAATCCAGTGCCTCATCCCAGCTTACGCGCTCAAGATCCGCGCCCTTGGTGCGACGGATCATCGGGTGCAGTACGCGAGGAGTCAAGATCTTGGTGTCGTTGATGAAGTCGTAGCCGCTCATGCCCTTAAGGCACAGCTCGCCCTGATTGGTGATGCCGTTGAGCGGTTCGGTACCCACGACCTGGCCGTTTTGGACCAAGAGGTTAAACTGGCAACCGGCGCCGCAGTACGGGCAGATCACTTTATGCTTCTCCATGACACCCTCCTTCCTTTCTCTGCTACCGAATGCTCGGTACTTATTTGACAATCATTGGGCCTGTTTGGCCGTCCGCTTACGCCTCGTTTTCGATGGTGGCGCGGGCACGTTCGGCAGTCAGTTCTGCCAGACGCTCCTCGTCTACCAGGGTGAGGCCCTTGGTCGGGCACGCCTCGGCACACGCCGGACCGCCGGGACGGTCCACGCACAGGTCGCACTTAAGCACGAAGCTCTTAGTCTGCGAACCCACGCGAACGTCGCCCATCAAGACGGGGACCTGCGTGGTCGCCACGCTCACGGCGCCAAAGGGGCAGGCCATGACGCAGCTCTTGCAGCCGATGCAGTTGTCCTCGTTGACGCCGATGCGATGGTTCTTTGGATCAAAGAACAAGGCGCCCGTGGGGCAGGCCTTGGCGCACGGGGCATCCTCGCAGTGGTGACATGCCACCGGCGCGGAAATCTCGTAGGTGCGCGTTACGCGCAAGCGAGGTGCGGCGATGTTGCCGGGAATATCGTGTGCTTCGATGCACGCCGCCATACAGGTTTGGCACCCAATGCAGCGTGAAGAATCAGCCACGACTCGTTTATTGCCCATGTTGTTCACTCCCTCCTGAATCCCATGTCGGAGAGATCCTGTCGACGTAGCCCCGGGCCGCCCGTGGTCCGGCATCGGCGTATCGAGTGCATGCGGCGAAACAGGCACTTCGATAGAATTTCTCCAACAATATACAGGTTAAATATACGCAGTTGCAGGGGGCAAACTTGAGCATAGGCCCTGCAATACGGGTGTATTGCAGGGGTTTTGGCAGGTTGGAATTATTCTCTAGAAGCTATAAAGGTGAGTGTATTACATGCGTACGCCCAAGAAAGATTTCACACTCGTTTCTGGTGAATGTAGTACGTTTGTAATGTTGTTCACACTCGATTACTCTAGTGCAATAAAGTAGTGGTTATAAGATTGGCCATTATAGCCGATACTGTATTTGACCATTCATATTGCACGCTCATTAAGGGAGGCCAGTGATGTCATCGACGCAAAAACGAGCCATCCTGCAGGTGCGCATTCGCGAAGAGGACAAACAGCATGCCGAGCGCCTCTACGACGCCATGGGCACATCGCTTGCCGAGGCCGTTCGCCTTTTTGTCGCGCAGAGTATTTTGATGCGCAAGCTTCCCTTTCAGCCGGTCGCCGTGCGCTCAAAGGACGGCACCGCCGCCTATGGATCGCTCAAAGCATATGGAGATCCCAATCGCCGCTCCGAGGAGCGCAATGCCTGGATTGAGTACCTTGCTACAGAAAGCGACGATTCGATTTTGGGTCCCGAGGAAGTAGATATCCATGAGTAGCACCATCATCGACGAGACCGTCATCCTGCGCTACCTGCTTGACGACGACGAAGTTCTGTCACCGCGCGCCGCCAAGGTCATCGCCACGCGCACCGCTCGCGTCTACCCCGAGATCATCACGCGCGTCGTGGTCACGCTGCGCGACGTCTATAAGGTTCCCCGCGCTGAGATTGCTACGGCCATGAGAAGGCTGCTCGATGACGTCATGGTCGACGAGCCCACCGTTGTCGCCCTTGCCGTCAAACTCTTTGGCAAGACCCATATGGACTTTACCGACTGCCTCCTCGCAGCCCGAACCGCCATCTACAACGATGATGTCGTGAGCTTTGGCAAGCCCATCATCCAAGGCATGATCGATTACCGCCGCAAGCGTCAAACCGCAGCCGACGCTCGCGACCGCGCCGCCGAAGCCCACAGCCGAAGCACTGACTCCACCATCGACAAACTCCGCCACCAACCCCGCAGCTAACCCCATCCCCATCTGAGTTGCGGTGAAATAGTTCCTGGATTTAGGCTTATTCGAGCTTTTCAGGAACTATTTCACCGCAACTTTCTGTAAGGGTGGTTTTTAGTGCCACCGAGGGGCACTAATCAACCGTTTGCCGATATGTTTGGCTCTGGCTCATGGCTCTGACCTGCCCCGTCAAGCTTTTGGTCAGTTCATGGCAAGGTCTGGCGGACCAAATATGGGATAGCGTAGTGTCATTCACTCCCCCCTCGAGACCATGGGGTCGAAAATGAGTCACGATAAACGCTGTTCCAAACCGCAAGCAGAGCTGTTCTTCCGGTTATTCGAGGCCCATCATGGCGGGCACCTGTTTATAGCTACCAAAAAATGGGACGAACGCTGTGCCTACGCGCTCATGCAAAAAGAGATGATTATTCGACTCTACAACCATGTCTACGCTGATCCCGCGTATTGGAATGACCTCGGCGTCGAAGATCGCATCTTTCAATTGGCATCCGCTATTGCGGTCGTTGAACCGGATGCCGTGTTTTGTGGAGCAACGGCGGCGCTGCTCTATGGCATCGGTTCTGCATATTCGCTTCTCGACAAGGTGCAAGTGCTGCTACCGCGTTCCACCAGACGCGATATGTACGAATTCGTTGAATACCGACGCTGGCGACCGGGCGACGTATGGCAGCTCGGCCCGTTTACGCTAACGGATCCATATCGCACGGTGGTCGACATCGCCCGAACGAGCGCTTTTCGATATGCACTAGGCTATGTCGACGGGTTGGCTCGTGAGTACGGTGTCGAGCGTGAAGAATTGCGTGCATATGCACAAGCGAACTGCCGCGGATTGCACGGCATCGCGCGCGCATTTGACGTTTTTGAACACATGGATGGCAGGTCGGATAACGGTGGAGAATCCGAAGCACGAGCGGCAATGATTATGGCAGGAGTTGCCGCTCCCGAACTTCAGGTTGAAATCACTCGACCGGGAAACGCCGGCTATTATTTGGCAGATTACGGCTGGCAGATGCCAAACGGCTCTTGGATGCTGGCTGAGCTGCATGGGCTGGGCAAGTTTGAGGGCGATGCCCAAAATGATCCGGAACATACTGCGGCAAAAACCTATCGAGCTGCCCTCGTGCGCGACGCGAACCTGCGTGCTATGGGCCACAACGTCATTCATTTCAAGCTCTCAGACACCTACGATGTCAAAGCGTTCGGCTCCATGATGCGCGGCTACGGTATACCGACCACAAAACCCTACGCAGACTCCTGACCGGCCGCCCTCATCTTCTCGACAAAAGAGCCCATCATCGACCCAGCCCGCTCGGCCTCAATAAGTTGCGGTGAAATAGTTCCTGGATAACAGCTATTGCGGCTAATCCAGGAACTATTTCACCGCAACTTAGGAGGGGATGTGGGGTCCCTGACATGTATATGAAAACGGCTCTGGCACCAAATGGAGCCAAAGCCGTTAAAACTATCTTATGGAGCGGGCGACGGGAATCGAACCCGCGTCATCAGCTTGGAAGGCTGGGGTTCTACCATTGAACTACGCCCGCAAGATATGGTCGGGACGACAGGATTTGAACCTGCGACATCCTGCTCCCAAAGCAGGCGCGCTACCAAACTGCGCCACGTCCCGAAGGTGTTGAGCAGCTAAGGTCTAAACCTTGCGTGTCCCAAAGCGAAGGAAATTATAGGGGAGACTCCCCGCCTGTGCAAGCGCAGAAACCCTAGCTCCTCGAATGTGCGACAAACTGGCTATGAACCAGACCAATCACAAACGCGACCACAGCAACCGGCGCCCACGCAGCGCCGATATCTGCCAGCGGCAACGCATCAAACGGCAGCCACGTGCCCCCAAAGAACGCATCGCGGACCGAGGTGATCACGCTCTGCACGGCAACCACACCGCCAACCCAGACCCACACCTGCGGATGAGCGTCGCAAAAGCCGTGTACCAAACCCATGAGAACCAGCACGATGGCGACGGGATACAAGGCGTTAAGCATGGGCACCGAGAACATAAGAATCACGTCGAGGCCCACATTGGAGAGCACGCACGAAAACGCCGCGAACACAAAGGCGAGAATCGCAAAGGGACGGCGCATGGCCTCCTCGGAGGCCTCCGCTCCCCCTTCGACCACATACGTCTCGCAGAAGTAACGCGAGCAGCAGCTGATGAGGCCGATGCACACGTTCATGCAGGCAAGGAAAAAGATCGCAAAGACGACGACCGTGCCGACAAGACCAAAGTGCATAGAGGCCGAACGGGCGAGGATGGCGGCGCCGTTAGTAGCATCGGGCATAACCGTGCCGAGCTGCATGCCGGCAAGCGCCAGGCCGCAGTAGATGACGGCCATGAGCACGCCGGCGATCACACCGGAACGCGAAATCTCGAAGGCCACGCGCTTGTCATCGGTAACACCCAGCTCGTGGATGGTCTCGGCGATGATAATGCCAAAGGCGAGCGACGCGAGCAGGTCCATGGTCTGGTAGCCGGTCAAAAAGCCTTGCACGGCGGCACCTGCATCGTAGGGAGCCTGAGGCGCGGCAGCCGGTCCCAGCGGCGAGATCACGGCAGCACCCACAACCAGCACGATGAGCGCGATAAGCGCGGGACCCGTAATGCGACCAAGCACGCGCGTGATGACGCCCGGACGCAGCGTGAGCGCAAACGCGACGACGAAGAACCCGATGGCAAACACCAGACGTGCCGTGCCGAGCGAAACACGCTCGGGTAGCAGCGGCACCAGCATTTCGAACGCCGTGGAGCTCGTGCGCGGAATGGCCAGGCACGGACCGATGGCCAGATACACAGCCGCGACAAAGAACTCACCAAACTTGGGGTGCACGCGCCCGGCCAGCTCGCGGGCCGTACCGGCGAGCGCGACAGCGATAAAGCCCATGACGGGCAGGCCGATGGCTGCAATCAGAAAGCCGAGCATGGCGACCGGCGTGGCAGAACCTGCCTGCAGCGCCAGCAGCGGCGGAATAATGAGGTTGCCGGCGCCAAAGAGCATCGAGAACAGGGCGATGCCGACGGTAACGACATGGTCGGAGCGCAGACCGCGCGGGGCGGATGAGGCCATAGGCACACCTTTCGGGTCGAAACAAAAACGGGACGGGCAAAAGGCCCGTCCCGCAAGTATAAACGTTCTAGCAGCTTTAACAGGCTAAATCGCACAGAGCATCGATAGCCGTGTCGGCTTCCTCGTCCGTGTTGAAATACCCAAACGAGAAGCGAACAACACCCTGGCGCTCGGTTCCGAGCGCGCGGTGCATGAGCGGAGCGCAATGGGCACCGGGGCGCGTCGCAATCCCCCACCCTTGCATGAGCGCGTCCGAGATCTCGGCAGAGTCGATATCGCCCACGTTGAGGGACACGATCGCCGAGCGCGTCGGCTGGTCAAAGGCACCGTAGAGCTTAATCCCCGGAATCTCGCGCACACCGGCAAGGAAGCGATCAGCGAGCGCGCGTTCGTGAGCTGCAATCGTCTCCACCCCACCCTGGGCCTCGATAAAGTCGAGACCGGCAGAAAGTCCAGCGATGCCATGACCGTTGAGCGTGCCCGCCTCAAGGCGCGTGGGCCACTCAAGCGGCTGCAGCGCATCGAAGCTGTGCACGCCCGTGCCGCCCATGGCCCACGGGGCCACGTCAATGCCCTCTGCCACGGCCAGGCCGCCGGTCCCCTGCGGGCCCATCAATCCCTTGTGGCCGGTAAAGCACACAATGTCGAGCCCCATGGCCTGCATATCGATATGCGCCGTGCCGGCAGACTGCGAGGCATCGACGATCACAAGCGCGCCGGCCGCATGGGCTATGGCCGCCACGCGCGCAATGTCGACCGCGTTGCCGGTCACATTAGAGGCATGCGTCACCACCACGGCACGTGTACCGGGCGTGACCAGCCGATCGAGCTCATCGTAGTCGAGCACGCCATTCGCGTCGCAACCCGCATGCTCAACGGTCACACCCTGCTCTGCCGCAAGGCGGTTAAGCGGACGCAGCACGGAGTTGTGCTCGAGCACCGTTGTGACCACACGGTCGCCGGGGCGCACCACGCCATTGATGGCGGTGTTGAGCGCCGCGGTGGAATTGGGCGTAAAGCACACATGGTCCGCCCTCGGGCAACCCAAAAGGCGCGCGAGCCTGGCACGGCAAGCGTGAATCGTACGAGCGGCATCGAGGGCACCCGACGTGGCACCGCGCCCGGCATTGCCGAGCGAGCACATCGCCTGCGTCACGGCATCGATGACCGTCTGCGGCTTGTGCATGGTCGTCGCCGCGTTATCCAGGTAGATCATCGCACGACCTCCCACATATCGATCACGGTAAAGCCCTCGGTGGGAACGCCCGCCGCGGCAAGCTCGCCGCGCAGCAGTTCCTCATCCGCAGGCAACGCCTTCCATGCCAAACCGCAGCCGGCAGCGACCTCCCCGGGCACGGGAATCGTGCGCCCGGGAAGGCCGCGCTCGATGCATAGGGTCTCGCACCCCATGGCGGCCGCCGTGGTAGGAAACGTGATGACAAGCGCAGGGCGCTTCTCCCTCATGGCAACTCCAACCAATACGCTACGGGCGCACGACGCGCACGGCCTGCTCCATCTTCTCCACGATCACGTACATGTTGGTGACCTCGCCCACGGCAAGCTGGTCCTTAATGCCATAGTGGTCGAGGCAGGTACCGCAGGTAAGGATCTCGACGCCCTGCTCGGCCAGACCCTTCAGGTCGTCGAGTACCGGTGAGCCCTCGACGGTGAGCTTGGCGCCGCCGTTATAGAACAGCATGGTCGCGGGCAGCTCCTCCTGCTGCGTCACGGCAAAGATAAAGGCCTTCATGAGCTTGTGGCCCAGCTCGTCGTCGCCGCGGCCCATGCAGTCGGTGTAGACGGAAATGACGAGCTTGCCCTTGCCGGCGCTGGCATCGCAGAAGGCAGTGCCATCCTGCTCGGGATCAGCCACGGCAACGGCGCCAGAGGTCGCCACGGTCACGTGCCACTCGGCGTCAGAAACCTTCTCGACTGAGGCCGTGCAGCCCTTCTCCTGCGCCATCTTGGAGATGTTCTTGACGGCGGTCTCGTTATCGACCGAGGTCACGACTGTACCCTCGCCATCAAGCTGCTTCAGGGCTTTGAGCGTCTTGACGACGGGCAGCGGGCAGGCATCGCCCATGGCATTGACTTCAATCTTGGTAGACATAGTATTTCCTTTCGAATTAATCGTTTTAGAACGGTACAGAGCTCAATAAACGTGTCGTTAACGGACAACGTGGACGGCAGGACCGCCTGGCACCGGCTCGCACACGCGACCGACAACGGCGGCGATACGCCCCTCGGCATCCAGACGGCGCGCAAGCTCATCCACATCCGCCGCGGGCGCCGCAATAAGCAAACCGCCTGAAGTCTGTGGATCGTACAGCGCATCCAACATGCCCGGCTCAAGGTCCTCGTCGGCCGTCACGCGCGGGCCAAAGAAGTCCTGGTTGCGGTAGGAGCCAGCGGGGATAATGCCCAGACGCGCCATGTCGAGCACCTGGTCAAAGAGCGGCACCGCCCCCGACGCAAGCTCAATCTGCACGCCCGAGCCCTCGGCCATCTCGCACGCATGCCCAATCAGGCCAAAGCCCGTAATGTCGGTGCAGCCGTGAAGTTCGAGCCCCTCGGCCAGACGAATCGGCGCCTCGTTGAGGGTGCACATCGAGTCAAACATGGCTGCGGCCTCGTCCTGCTCGATAAGCTCGCCCTTAATGGCCGTGGTGATGATGCCCGAGCCCACCGGCTTGGTGAGCAGCAGTACATCACCCGGGCGCGCCCCACCGTTGGCAAGCATGCGGTCGAGCTGCACAAAACCCGAGACGGACAGGCCGTACTTGGGCTCATCGTCGTTGATGGTGTGGCCGCCCGCGATAGTGCAGCCCGCCTCGACGCACTTGTCGGCGCCGCCCGCCAAGATCTGACCGGCCACCTCCACCCCTAGGCAGCTGGGGATGCAGAGCAGGTTCATGGCATGCGAGGGAGTGCCTCCCATGGCGTAGATGTCCGACAGCGAGTTGGCGGCGGCGATCTGGCCAAAGAGGAAGGGGTCGTCCACCATGGGTGGGAAGAAGTCGACGGACTGCACGAGGCCCAGGTTCTCCCCCACCTTGAAGACGCTCGCATCGTCGGAGGTATCGAACCCCACGAGCAAGTTGTCATTATGCACATTGGGCAAATCGCCCAGGACCTGGGCGAGGGCTCCGGGAGCCAGCTTGGCGGCTCAACCGCTCGCGGCCGTCATAGACGTGAGCTTAATCTGATCGTCAGCCATCGATACCTCCTCTCATCGGTCAATCATTTTCTCCCAGTATACGCATGAATGCGAGCCGACGGCGGATGCATTAATTGAGCGCCTGTGCGCGAATCGCCGCGCCGATCGCTCCGGCAAAGCGAGCCTGGGGCGAGGTGGTCACCGGCGACCCCAGTAGCTCGCCCAACCGCTCCACCACGAAGGCGTTCTCGCACAGGCCACCGGTCAGGTAGTACGGGGCGCCCGCGGCCTGCCCGGCCATGGTCGCCACGCGCGAGACCACGCTGTCGATCACGCCACGCGCAATGTTCTCGCGCGGCTCGCCACGACCGATCAGGCTGATGACCTCGCTTTCGGCAAACACCGTGCACATGCTGGAAATCTTGGTAGGCTCGCCGGAACGTGCCAGATCGGCCATCTGCTGCTGGGAAATACCTAGGCGGTCGGCCATGATCTCCAAAAAGCGCCCCGTGCCGGCGGCGCACTTGTCGTTCATGGCAAACTTGGCCACTCGGCCACTTTTAAGCTGAATGACCTTGGTGTCCTGACCGCCCACGTCGATCACGGTGCCGTGATCGCCAAACAGGCGCACGGCACCGGTACCGTGGCAGGTAATCTCGGTCACGACCTTGTGCGCATAGGGCACGGCGACACGACCGTAGCCGGTCGCGACCACGCGCACGTCGTCGGCCGTCACGTCGTAGCCGGCCGCTGCCAGCGCCTCGCGCAGCCGCTCGGAAGCATCGACCGAGGAAAACCCGGTTGGCTGCACGCACGTCCACGCCACCGAACCCTCCCCGTCGACCACGGCAGTCTTAGCCGCCGTAGACCCGATATCGATCCCGATCCCTATCATGGCTCTCTCCCAATCTAAACATCAAAGGTAGCGGCGCGTTCAGGCGCCTTAGCTCTAGGTTTCTCAGGTGCCGGAGATTGCCCCGAAAGAGGAGCGCAGCGTACTTTGGGTACGCAAGCGACGGTTTGAGGGGCAAGATCCGGTGTCTGAGGAAGCTAGAGGGTTTCGATGAAGGCGGCGATGCGCGTCTCGATCTGACCCATGTCGCCATTGCTGTAATCGGTCTCAATCTTCATGTACGGAATGCCCGCACCCTCGACAGCCTCCTGCATGCGCGCGCTCTCAACGTTGAAGGTGTGGCAGGCCTGCAGCACGCTCTCTACCACGCCATCGACATGGTACTTCTCGCACATAGCCAGCGTGTTTCCCATGCGGCCTTCGTTAGGCGTCATGACCGAGCAGTTGATGTCCAGGTAGCGGTCGGCGATGGCGCGCAGGATGTCGGGAGCATCCGGGTCGATCATCATGGCCGCCGTGCGCTCGCCCGAGCAGTCGTCCATGCACACGACCACACCACCGTTGGACTCGATGGTGCGGCCGATCTTGTTGATCACGCCGCCCACCGGGCAGCCAGTGATCAGAATGCGCTTGGCATCCGCCGCAATCGGGCGCTCGCCAGCCTCGTAGGACTCACGCAGCTTGGCGACCTTTTGCTCCAGCTGCTGCGTATAGGCCTCGATATCAAAGCTGAACGTACCGGCGAACATGGTGCTCATCAGGTCGACGCCGCTCATGGCCGCCGGCTGGTTGGCCTGCAGCGCGAACATCTCGAGCTGGGCCGCACGCAAGCGATTGCGACGACGGACAGCGGCGCGCAGGTCGTCATCGGTGATCGTAATACCGTAGAAGTTCTCGAGCTCTTCCTTGAGCAGGCGGCACTCCTCGTACCAGCCCTCGCGCTCATAGGCACGATCGCGACCCTGCGGCAGGTGCAGAATGTACGTGCGCTTGAGCTCGTTGAGTAACTCGTACATCTTCTTCTTGCCGTCGCAGGTGGTCTCACCGATGATCATGTCGCTAAAGTACGTAAACGGGCACTTTTGCGAGTAGGCAAAGCCGTAGGTCGACTTGATGAGCGGGCAGAGGTTTGCCGGCAGCACCTTCTCGGCCTCGGGAATCACCTCATCGGACGTACCGCACAGAGCGACACTTGCGGCCCCCGCGGCATCGATAATCTCGAGTGGCGTATAGCTGCACAGGAAGCCGACCAGGCGATTACCCGCCTGCTTGTAATCCTTGACGCAAATAAACGCCGCCTTGCGCTGCTCGTTGAACTCCTCAAACGTGGACGGCAACGGCTGCTCAATATTTTCCGACATATAACTCCTTAACGAACCTTTTAACCAACCAAGGAAACGGCTTTCCCAGGTGCCCGAGGTTGCCGTGAAAGATGAGCGCCGCATACTTTGGTAGCAAGCGACGGTTTGAACGGCAAGATCGGGTGTCCGGGAAAGCCGCCGGGACGGATAGCCCTAAATGGTTTCCAAGAAGGCCTCAATCCTGGTTTGTAGCTGGCCTGCATCCTCGCCGGCGTAGTCGGTCGTGATGTGCATAAACGGAATGCCGGCCTCCTCGGCGGCCTTCTCCACGGCAAACGACTCCATCTCGTAGAGCGTGCAGAACTGCAGGGCCACGTCGACGATGCCGTCGGCATGCAGGTCCTTGGCCATCTGGACAATGTCCTTCATACGCTGGTCGTTGGGCGTAAAGACGGCGCAGTTGATCTTAAAGTAGCGCTCGGCGATGGCATCAAGCATCTCGTCGACCGTCTCACCGGACTCGTCGACCAGATCCTTGTAGTAGCGCGAACCCGTGCAGGACTCCTCGCCCACCACGACGCCGCCGGCCTTCTCGATGAGGTTGAACAGCTTCCAGTTGGGCACGGCCATGGGCGTGCCGGTGTACAGGATGCGCTTGGTCCCCTTGGGCGCCACGCCCTCGCCGGCCTCGACACGCTGCTCGCACTCAGCCGCCATATCGTTAATGGCTCCGGTCAGACGCGGCGTGTCGTCCATAAAGGCGGCCTGAACGGTCAGCAGGCTGTCGAGACCGCTGATGGGCGCCGGGTCGGCAGCGCGCGTGGCAGCGAGGCGCTGCAGGGCACGGCGCTTCTCATTTACGGCGTGGATGGCGGCCTTCAGGCGCTCGGGCGTAATCGTGACGCCGCACTCTTCCTCGATCTTGGCGGCGAGCTTCTTGACCTCGGCCTTCCAGGTCACGAGCGTCGACTTGTCGTGTACGTTGGGGATATCCATGACGTACATGTTCTTTTGCGTGGCAAAGAACTCGTAGGCCTTCTTCTTGCCATCGCAGGTGTTCTCGCCGACTACCAAGTCGCTCGACTCGATGTAGGGGCAGACCTCGCCCAGCTTAAAGCCGGCAAAGCTCTTGATAAGCGGACAGGTGTTGCGCGGCAGATGCTCCTCGACCTTGTCGGTTGCCCAATCGGCACCCGAGCACAGGCCCACGGGAATACCGTCACAGGCAAGTACGATCCCCTCGGGCACGTACACGCAGAACGAACCGACGATCTTGGTGGCCTCGCCGGCCTCCTTCTTGTCGAGCATCTCCTTAATACGGCCGCTGTGGATGTTGGTGGCGACAAAATCCAGGTAGGACGTGGACTTGGGGCGATTGTTCTGCGTCAGGAACATATCACCGTACATCTGGCCCACGGCGCCCAGCAGCATGTCGTGGTCGGCAAGATTCATGCCGAGGCTCTCCCACATCGGATGGAAATCAAATTCTTCAGCCATGACGGTTCCCCTCTCGAACCAAAATCGGATAACAACGGTATCGATGCACGACGGACGGCGATTGCCCAGCCGTGCTCAAGCCCGGAATTTTAGGGAACCTGCTTTGCGGTCGATTATTTAGTTGTGCGTCGTCTCTCCCGGAGCCGTGAACATACCCGCTCATATGCGGCTCCGAGCCATATACAGGGCGCGCGCGGCAACGCGGCGAATGTATGTCGTCTGCGGCATGTGCGCACCCTCCTTAACCAGTTGAGGTCAACTATATCAACGGTCATCGACCATGCGAACACCGTTGACATTCGTACGACAACGTCGTGTACCGACGTTTAATAAATAATTATCTTGCTTGATAAGAGTTTGTCATTCCCCATTCGACGAACGGCAAAAACAAAGCCGCCGAGGCTTATATCCCCGACGGCATTACCCGGCGCTATCGACAAACCAAATGGATCCTGCTGGCATCAAAATGCATGCGCAGCGTCTCGCCTGCTTGCGGTAGCTCGTCGACAGGCATGCCCACTTTGTTGACCTTCCACTGCAGACGCGTGGGCGCATCGGCCCGCGGCGCATCCAACAGCACCAGGCGCTCAAAACGCGAATCGCTCACGCGCGCCACGTGCAAATCGTAGCTGTTGCGACCCCGCTCGGCACGGTTGTCCACATGGAAGTAGCTCGCACGAATACCCAGATATGCCACGTCATCGGGAACCTCGCGACCCACGTTAAAGGTCATGCCCCAGTCGAGGGCCTCAACTTCTTCGTCGCCAATCTTGCGCGCCCGGCTTGTGTTCTTGCACCCCGTCAGACGCAGCGCCGCCAGCGTCTGCGGACGGCGAACCACGTCCTCGATGGAGCCGATCTCCTCAACATGCCCGTTGTGCATCACGCAGATGCGCTCGCACAGACGGCACGCCTCGTCGATATCGTGACTCACGTAGAGCACGGTGCGGTTGCATACATCGAACAGGTCGAGCATGTTCTGCTCGAGGGCGCTCTTGAGGTACGCATCGAGCGCACTCATGGGCTCGTCGAACATAAAGATGCCCGGGTGCGCCGCTACCATGCGGGCGAGCGCCACGCGCTGCTGCTGGCCGCCCGAGAGGCGCGCGGGATAGCGGTCGGCAAAGTCGGCCAGTCCAAAGATACTCAGGTAGCGCTCGGCAAGTTGCTTGCGCGCCGCGGCGTCGCCTGCACCCTCAACGCCAGCGCACACGTTATCGGCCACCGTCATGTTGGGAAACAGCTGATAGTTTTGGAACAGCAGGGCACACTTGCGCTCCTGGGGCGACAGGTTGATGCCCGCCGCCGAGTCAAAAAAGGTCACGCCGTTGACGACGATCTTCCCCTCGTCGGGGGTCTCCACACCGGCAATGCAGCGCAGTGTACAGCTCTTGCCACAACCCGAGGCGCCCAGCAGCGCCACACGCTCCTCGCCGGCCTCAAGCTGCATGTCGAGCATAAACCCCGGAAAGCGCTTTTTGATATCCAGGACAAGCGACATGGCCTATCGACCTCCCTTCGAGACGGCGTCATCGCGCATGAGCTCGGCCAGCGCCTCGCGATCGATACGCAGCGCATCGCCGCCGACTGGGTCGAGCGAATCGGCCTGGCCACCCAGCTGCTTGGCCTGCTTGCGCTCCGCACGGGAAAGGCCCCGCTCGCGATACTTTTGCGAATGAGCGGTGTACATATTGATGAACAGAATGACCAGGAAGCTGAACGCAATTACGACCACGACCCAAAAGAGGGCTACCGACGTGTTGCCCCCCATCCACTCAAAGTAGATGGCGATGGGAATGGTCTGGGTAATGCCGGCGTAGTTGCCCGCAAAGAACAGGGTGCAGCCAAACTCGCCCATGGCACGCGCGAAGGCGAGCACCGTGCCGGCGGCGATGGAGGGCCAGCCGAGCGGCATCATGAGCTTGGCAAAGATGCGACGTTCGGACCATCCCAAGGTTCGCGCGGCGTCGAGCATCTGCGTATCGAGGCTCTCAAAGGCACCGAGCGCCGTGCGGTAGACCAGGGGAAACGACACCACCACGGCAGATATCACCGCCGCGGGCCACGTAAAGACGATCGAGACGCCATGCGCGATAAGCCACCGACCGACCCCGGTCGAGCGGCCAAACAGCATGAGGAGCAGAAAGCCGCAGACCGTGGGCGGCAGCACCATAGGAATCGTAAAGACCGAATCGAGCAGGCCCTTGATACGACTCGAGGTACCCATAGTCTTCCACGCGGCGAACAAGCCCAGCGCAACGGAGATCAGCAGGGCAAGGCCGCTCGTTTTTATGGACACCCAAAACGGGCGATAGTCGATGTCGCCCAAAAAGGAGACCAGAGAGGTCAAGGGCCCCTGCTCATCCCGCAACACGACAGACGATGCCTCAACCATTTGAGCGCTATCAAGCCAACGCGCGCCGCCCTTGGCATCACCTGAGGCTGATGCAATCACCACATAGCGGTCCCCATCCGCACCGTGCTCGTCAAAGCCATAGGTATACCCGCCGGCATCAAACGTTGTTTCCGCCGTGACATACCAAGGAAGATCCATATCCCCCAGCTGCGCACCTCCCATGCAGTTTGCGCTGTCGAGCTCACAGACGAGGGCCTTGAGACCCGATACGCACTCGTTGTCCTGCGGATCCAATCCAAACTTCTCGACCGCCTTGGGCGATATCCACACCACAACGCGATCGGCAGCAGGCGCCACCACAAGGTCCACGTCCTCGTCAACGGGAAACCGGTAGCCCTCAGGCTGGCCTTCCATGGCACGAGCGGTCCCCTTGGCCAACCGCTCAAAACCCTCGATCCCATAGGAAAGCCCATGAGCGGTCGCAGCAACCTGGGCCCCGTCCTCAGCATCCCCAGCCAACGCAAATCCCGGCACACAGCAAAGCGCGAAGGCCAAAGCACAGGCGACAAGCATGCGGAATCTATTAAGCACGAAAAGCTCCAAGCGAATACAAGGACGGAGTGAAACACAAAACGATGGAATTATCACGCCAAGCCGCACTACGCGGAAAGCTCAAAGCCGTACTTAGCCCAAATCTTCTGAGCTTTCTTGTTGGTCAGGCAGAAGTCGATGAACGCCTTGGCCTCGTCGGCATGCTCGGAGCCATCGGCGACAGCGCCCGGATACACGATGGGCTTGTGCGAATCCTCGGGGCACACGAAGGCCTCCTCGATGCCGTCGTAGCGGAAGATGTCAGAGCTGTAGACAAAACCGGCCACGCAGTCGCCTGTGGACACATAGGCGGCGGCGGTACCAACTTTGTCGGCCAGCGCGACCTTGTCGGCGATCTCGGGAGCATACTCGCCGTCGTCGCCCTCGGTGCCGGTGTAGAGGCCCACGGAGGCCAGGGCCTGGTTGGCGTACTTGCCGGCGGGAACGGTCTTGGCGTCGCCAATGGCGATCTTGCCGTCCAGATTCGCGACGTCGTCGATGACCTCGACCTTGGTGTCGGAGCCCTCGGCTCGAATGATCACAAGGTCGTTGACGAACATATCCTCACGGGTGTCGGCATCGATGAGTCCGGCGGCCTCGGCGTCGTCCATGGTGCCCTTGGAGGCCGTGATGAGTACGTCAACCGTGGCACCGGCACGCATCTGCTCGACAAGGTCGCCGGAGGCCTTAAACTGCGTGTCGGCAAACGTGGTACCGGTCTGGTCGGTGTAGAGCTCCTGGACCTCGGGAAGGGCCTTCTCAAGTGAGTTGGCAGCAAAGACCTGAAGCTCGACAGCTTTCTTGGAAGATGCCTTAGCAGAACCGGTAACAGATCCGGCCGGCTCGGACGCCTTGTTGCTCGAGCAGCCGGCAAGCCCAAGACCGGCAGCGGCGACAGCAGAAAGCGAGACGAATCCGCGGCGAGAAACCATATCGAACATGTTCAACCCTTTCGGATCTTGTGCCCGGGTACCCCACCGCGGGCTTTAATCTGCAATCAGATTATACTTCTGCGAGAATAATGATAGTGAGAAATTATTCTCGCCAGAGAATATAGTTTCGAGTTGCCATACACCTTGGCGTCGCTTCGGCGGAAAACAAAGGCGGAGCAGCCGTTCAGGTCGCCCCGCCGCAGGTAAACCGCTTATTTGGCGTGCCCGCCGCCCGCCGTCATTTGGGCCGCATGCTCCAGCTGGTCGCTCACGGCCTCCCAGCTTTCGCGGGCCGCTTTCGTAGATCCCGGAAAGTTGATGACAAGTGTATACCCACGCTGCATGCACACGGCGCGCGAGAGCATAGCGCGGCGTGTCTTGGTCATGGAATACGCACGGATTGCCTCTGCAATACCCGGCACATCGCGGTCGCAGACGGCACGCGTCGCCTCGGGTGTCACGTCGCGCATCGAAAGCCCCGTGCCGCCACAGGTGAGCACGACATTGGCGTGGCACGCATCGGCGGCTTCCACAATGGCATCACCGATTTCGCTGACGTCGTCGCGCACGACCACATGCGAGGCGACCGTCCATCCCTGCGCCTCGATAAGTTCCTCGAGCGCGGCACCCGCCTCGTCCTGCGCAAAATCGCGCGTATCCGAGCACGTCACGATCGAAATCTTCAACTCCATAGCGTTCCCCCTATAGCACCGTTCCCTCGGGCAGGTCGACGCGAACAACGTCCACGACATCTCCCGCCCTGAGCTCGCACGGTCCTTCGTCAATACACAGCAGGCAGTTCGCACGCTGCATAGTTCCAAGCAGCGCCGAATTCTGCGTCTTGGCCTCGGTCACCAGCAGCTCACCGGTCTCGGGGTCGCGCAAAACCGTCGCGCGATCGAAGAAGCGTCGGTCCTGGCGCTTCTTCACGCCGTGCGTCAATATCGCCTGCTGCACGGGACGCATGCCTTCGGCAAATCCGCGCATCTTGCGAATCGCCGGGCGGGCGAGCATCTCAAAGCCCACATACGCCGCTGCGGGATTGCCCGAAAGCCCCAAATACGGCTTACCCCCAAGCAAGCCAAACGTAATGGCCTTGCCCGGACGCATCGAGATGCGATCGAACAGCACCTCGCCCTCGCGCCGGACGAGCGCCGTCACGAAATCGTAATCACCCGCCGAGGCGCCACCGCTCGTAATGACAAAATCGCACTCCTGCACGGCACGATGCACCAGCTCGGCAATCGCCTGCTCATCATCGGGCGCAATGCCGTAGAACACGGGCTCGGCGCCGGCATCGAATGCCTCGGCCATTAACGCCGAGGAGTTGGAATCGCGAATCTGACCGCGCGCCGGCAGCTCACCCGGCGCGACCAGCTCCGTGCCCAGCGAGATAATGCCCACGCGCGGAGCGGCATGGACCTTCACGCTAGCGTAACCGGCGCTTGCCAGTAGGCCGGCGCCCGCCGGAGCCACGACCTCGCCGGCGTGCATCACAACATCGCCGGCATGAGCCTCCTCGGCGGCAGAGCGAACGTTCTCCCCCACCTTGGCAGGCGCCGAGAAGCTCACGCGTGAGCCCTCGTTGCCATTGCCGTCAAGCACCTCGACAATCTCGTATTTCACCACGGCATCCGCACCCTCGGGCACCGGCGCACCCGTCATGATGCGGACCGCCTCGCCCGGGGCGATTGCGCCCTCAAACACATGGCCCGCGGCCTCGTGTCCGATAACGTCGAGCGTCACCGGCGCCTCGCCAGACGCCTGCACCAAGTCCGCCGAGCGCACGGCATATCCGTCCATAGCGCTGTTGGCAAACGGCGAGATGTCGATATCGGCCACCGCGTCCTCGGCCAAGGGAAGACCGGCGGCCTGCCACACGGGAATCTCGATGAGATCCGTCGGAACAACATGCGACAGAACAATCGACTGCGCGTCCTCCAGCGGAATGAGTTTCTCTGCCATATGCACCTCTTAATGCCACGGCGCACAACAGGAGCGCCGATTCTTTATGCTTGTCTCAGTATAATCCCCCGACGCACGACCGCGACTCGGCCTGTACCCGCAAATACACCTGTCGGTTGCAGGCCGCGAAACAGAATGGAAACCAACCCACCGGCTCGTCGCGTTTACCGCGTTTTATAATGCTTGCGTTACAACCTAAAAGAGGAACATATGGCTCATAACGACAAACCCGAAAGCGCAAACGAGGCGCAGGATCATTCCCAGCCGCTCGACGACGGCGGCCTTTTCTCCCTTAGCGACGTCATCATGGCAGGCAGGCAACAGCTCACCCGCTCCGAGCATCTCTTGGCTGCCGACACACTCCGCAACGCCCGCAACCTACTCGCGAGCGCTAAGTTGCTCGTACTCGTCGTCATCGTCTCGCTCGCCATGGGCGTTGCCGCTTGGGCGTTTTTGGCCTCGCTGAATATCGCGGCCGACTATCGCGAGCACCATGCATGGGTCTACGCCTTGCTTCCTGTTGTGGGCGTTGCCACCGCATGGGTGTACAAAAACCACGGCCTTGCCGCCAAACGAGGCAACAACCTGGTCATCGACTCCGCTCTGGGCACACGTCTCATCCATATGCGCATGGCCGTCCTCACCTTCGTCTGCTCCACGCTAACGCACCTAACGGGCGGATCGGCCGGTCGCGAGGGAGCCGCGGTACAGATTGGCGGCACCATCGCCAGCAACATCTCGAGCCTCGCCCACCTCAAAAAGCATGACCACCACGACCTCATGCTCGCCGGCATCTCGTCGGCCTTTGGCGCCGTATTCGGTTCGCCCCTTGCCGGCGCGTTCTTTGGCATGGAGATGTGTTTTATCGGCAAGATCGACTACACCGCGGGCATCTACTGTCTGGTCGCCTCGTTTACCGGCTACTTTACATCACTCGCCCTGGGTACCGAGTACGAAGCGAATGTCATCGCCAGCGTTCCCAACATGACACCACGGACGGTTGCCATCGTTGTTATCAGCGCCATTATCTTCGGTCTGACGGCACGCCTCTTTGCCTGGTCGGTTCGAACCGTCAAAAGCCTGTACGGTCGCTTTATCACCAACTACCTTGCTCGCGGACTCGTGGGCGCGCTCGTGGTGCTCGCGGCATACGCGATGCTCGACGCCTGGAAGTATGCCGGCCTTGCCACCTGGCTCTCGGGCGCCGGGTTCGCCGGTAACACGACCCTTGCCGACGCAGCCATCAAGCTCGTGGTGACGGCGCTTACCCTGGGTGCGGGCTTCCAAGGCGGCGAGGTCACGCCCCTGTTTGGCATCGGCGCGGCGCTCGGCGGCTGGATCGGTTGCCTCGTCGGTATCGACCCCAGCTTTCTGGCGGCGCTGGGCATGCTCGGTGTTTTCTGCGCCGGCCTTAACGTGCCCATCACCACCTGTATGATGGCCATCGACCTGTTCCACGGCACGGCAGCCGGCTTCTTCGTGATCGTGGCGTTTATCAGCTATCTTGTCGGCGGCCACCGCGGCGTATATCCCGCGCAGCGCATTGTCTCGCCTAAACGCCGTTCGCTTATTGTGGATGAGGGCGGTACGGTAGCGGATGCTATCGAGCGCCACAACGACCTGATAGAGTAGACGTTAGTATTCGCCGTGCAGCCACAATCGGGGGCAATTCGACCTGAGCGCGACCGCACCGTCACGTCATACGCCAGGAGTCGCCCCATGCACGCAACTGATTTTGGTCGCACGCTCATAATCGCCAACCCTGCCGCCCAGTCGGGTGCGGCGCGCGAGGTCGCTGAGCGCCTGCAGCGCTTTTTGGACATGACCGCGCGCGCATCCCAGTTTGATCTGGTGCTAACCGAGCACATGGGACACGCCAAGGAGCTTGCCGCACAGGCTCAGGGCTATCGTACCGTTATCGCACTCGGCGGCGACGGCGTGATCCACGAGGTCGTCAACGGGCTTATGACACAGGATGAGGCGGTCCGGCCCGCTCTTGCCGTCCTGCCCGTAGGCTCCGGCAACGATTTTGCCCAAACGCTCGGTATCGATGATTTCTCCGGTAAGGATTTTGGCGCGCTGCTCACCTGCGAGCTGCAGCGTCAGGACATCGGGCGCATTCGCTCATGGAACCCCGCAAACGGCAGCGGCGAGGCTTCCGTTGTGTACTACGACCAGACGCTTTCGGTCGGCATCGATGCCGCCATCGGCCTGGGCACCACCGAGCTGCGCAAAAAGACCGGCTTGACGGGCGCGCCGCTCTACACCCTCTCGGGTCTGGAGCAGTTTGGCCTGCGCTATCGCAACTACCTCATGACAGTCAGCTTTGACGGGGCGCCCGCCGAGCGCGTGAGGGCGATTATCATGGCGATTCAGCTGGGCCCCACGTATGGCTCGGGCTATCGCATCTGCCCCGATGCCGACCCCTGCGACGGCATGCTCGACGTCTGCTACGCATGCGGCCCCGTCCCTCGCGCGATTGCCCTGCCTATGTTCCTCTCGGCCAAAGACGGCCACCATACCAAGTTGCCACCGGTTCGCATGCGCCGCTGCCGCCATGCCGAGCTCACCTTTGAGGAGCCCGACTACCCCATCCAAGCCGACGGCGAGCCCATCGTCGCCTCGCGCATCGAGGTCGACATCCTCGCCGGCGCCCTCCATGTCTGGCGCCCCACCCGCTAACCCAACCTAAGTTGCGGTGAAATAGGGACTGTTTATGCAGCAAGTGCCGCAAAACAATCCCTATTTCACCGCAACTTATGAGGAGGCTATTCGTCGCTGCCCGGTTTGCGACGGTTGGCCTTTTTAATGGCGTTGAAGTGCTTGTCATTGAGCCTGCGCTGGCGAGAGCGCTGAGGCACCTTGGTCTTTACGCGTCGGCGCGGTGGACGCCCGCGACGCTCAAGCTCAGCGCGCAGCTTACGCAGGCAGCTGCTACGGTTTTGGAACTGACTGCGGCTCTCGCGCGCCGTCACGGTAATCCCCGTGGGCCCATGCTTCATGCGCACCGCCGAGTCCGTCGTGTTCACGCCCTGCCCACCCGGGCCCGTCGCGCGAAACACCTGAACCTCGCAATCGCGTGCCAACTCCTCGACCGACATCTCGGCATAGTGCGCATACTCACGCCATCCCATCTTGTTCTCATCCATATCAACACCTCCCCTCATACAAAAAATGTGACAAAGGGACAGTCCCTTTGTCACATCGCATACCAATCGCTTGTGTTGCGCGCTTAGGCGAAGGTGATCTCGCCGGTCTCGCAGTCCATATCGGCGATGCGGGCCAAGCTCTCGACGCGGAAGCCGCGCTCGCGGAGCTTATCGCCGCCGCCCTGGAAGCCCTTCTCCACTGCAATGCCAATACCGGACACCTCGGCACCCGCAGCCTCGCAGATCTTGATGAGACCCTCGAGCGCGCAGCCGTTGGCCAGGAAGTCGTCGATAATCAGGACCTTGTCGCCCTCGGACAGGAAGCGCTTGCCGACGATGGCCGGGTACTCCTTCTGCTTGGTAAAGGAGTAGATGGTCGTGGCATACTGCTCGCCGTCAAGGTTGATAGACTGCGCCTTCTTGGCAAAGACCACCGGCACGCCGCCAAAATGCTGAGCCGCGATGCAAGCCATGCCAATGCCCGAAGCCTCGATCGTCAGGATCTTGTTGATCTCGACACCCTCGAACAGACGGGCCCACTCGGCACCCATGTGGTCGAACAGCTCAACGTCGCACTGGTGGTTGAGGAAGGCGTCAACCTTAAGGACGTTACCGGCCTTTACGATGCCGTCATGGCGAATACGATCCTCAAGCTCCTGCATGGCGCAACCCCTTCTCGCGGCAACGATACCGCGCGATTAATAAACGTTGTTCGATAGTCTACCACGGACCGACCCCCGCCCGTCCCACAAGCCGCATCGCACCATAAAGCCGCAAGACCAGTAGATGGGCCGATTCGTGGCAAGCCTGCCTCCACAAGCTAATGGCGGGCGCGCACCCTCACCAAACGCACCATGGCAAGCGCAAAGCCCACGGCGGCCACAGCCATGAGCACGTAGAACACCGAACGGAAACCAAACAGGAACACATCCGGACGGCCTGCAACAAAACTGGTCACGGCCTCGCCCATCGCCACGCTCATCTGCCCATACAGGATATGCGACGCCGCCGTAATGCCCACCGCCATACCCGCATAGCGCGCTAGACTACCCAAGCTGCCTGCAAAACCGAGCGCCTCGCGCGGGGCCGAACCCATATACAGCGAGTTGTTGGGGCTCTGGAAAATCGACGTGCCGCACGACATAAACGCGGCACAGCACACGATCACAGGGATAGAAGAGTGCTCGTCGAGCGTGCTTACCGCAAAGAGACCGCACACGTACACGCCCAGGCCGACCGCCGTGGGGCCCTCGCAGCCAACACGGTCCGAAACCGTTCCAGAAAGCGGGCCGATAAAGGCATTCACCATCGGCAGTGCCAAAAAGAGCAGTCCGGAAATATCGGAGCTAAAGCCATGGGCGTCCTGAAAATAGAACGGCAGAATAAACTCGGATGCGCCAATGCCAACGAACACGATGAGCATGCAGGCAAGGTTGATGGTAAAGGCCGAATTTGCAAAGCAGCGACGAGCAGCCTCGATCAGGGACATGGGACGCTCGCCGGCCTCCGGCTTAACATGCGGCAGCGTATAGAGCCCCACGATAAACGAGATGACGCCAATGGGCAGGTTGATGAGGAAGATACTCTCCCAGGGAAAGCTTGCCACCAGCATGCCACCGAGCACGGGGCCACACATCATGCCGAGGGCCACGAAGGTCGCGAGAATACCCATAGCACGACCGCGTTCGCGCGCCGGAAACGACTCGGTGATGATACCCATGTTGTTGGCCATGGCCGCCGCGCAACCGACGCCCTGAACAATACGTGCCAGAATAAGAACCTCGAGCGAGGCCGAAAGGCCACAAAGCAGCGAGCCAACCGTAAAGACGATGACGCCCAGCTGGAACACATTCACCTTGCCGCGCACGTCGCCCAGGCGGCCAAACGGCAGCATAGCCACGCATGTCGCAAGCAGGTACACCGAACTCACCAGCTGAATGCGATCGAGGCCCACGCCCAGTTCCTTTTGCATCACGGGCAACGCCACGGTCACGACGGTCGAATCCAGGCACACCATAAACGTCATGATGAGCACGGTAAACAGAATCGCCCACTTGTTCTTGCCATGGGTGTCGCCCTCAAGGGCAATGTGCTCGCGGCGCAGCTGCTCTGCGGTTTTCTCCATATCCATCCTTTCGAGTGGCGCAACGCAAAAACGGGACCCCGATCGCCTGCAAACAGTCGCGATTGGGGTCCCGCCTACGGAATCGGAACGAAAGGTCGTCGAAGCTTTCTGCCAGCATCGGCGCCTCGTGCGAACGCTAGCCTAGCACTGCTCGAGCGCCTGCTCAAGGTCGGCAATCAGATCGGCCGTGTCCTCGAGACCGCACGACAGGCGTACCATGTCGGCAGAGATGCCGCAGGCGATGAGCTCCTCATCGTTCATTTGGCGATGGGTGGCGTTTGCCGGATGCAAGCAGCAGGTGCGGGCGTCGGCCACGTGCGTGGCGATCTGGGCGAGCTTAAGGCTCTTCATAAAGGTCTCGGCCGCCGCGCGACCACCGTTAAAGCCAAAGCTCACGACGCCGCAAGTACCGTTGGGCATGTACTTCTGAGCGATGTCATAGTACTTGTCGCCCTCCAGGCCCGGATAGCTCACGAAGCGTACCTTGGGGTGGCTCTGCAGGAACTTGGCGACCGCCAGACCATTCTCACAATGGCGCGGCATGCGCACGTGCAGGCTCTCGAGCGAGCTGTTCAGGAAGAACGCCGCCTGCGGGTTCTGCATGGGGCCGAGGTCGCGCATAAGCTGCGCAGTGGCCTTGGTAATAAAGGCGCCCTCGCGACCGAACTTCTCGGCATAGGTCACGCCGTGGTAGCTCTCGTCAGGCGTGGTGAGACCCGGGAACTTGTCCGCATGGGCCATCCAGTCAAACTGGCCATGGTCGACGATCACGCCACCCAGGTAGGCCGCATGGCCATCCATGTACTTAGTGGTGGAGTGCGTGACGATGTCGGCGCCCCACTCAAAGGGACGGCACATCACGGGCGTCGGGAAGGTGTTGTCGACCATCAGCGGTACGCCGTGGTCGTGCGCGGCCTTGGCAAAGCGCTCAATATCGAGCACGGCAAGGGCGGGGTTAGCAATCGTCTCGCCAAAGACAAGCTTGGTGTTGGGCTGGAAGGCTGCCTCGAGCTCCTCGTCGGTGCAGTCGGGGGCAACGAACGTGCAGGTCAAGCCCATACGACCCATGGTGTGAGCCAACAGGTTGTAGGTACCGCCGTAGATGGCGGAGCTCGCGACCACGTGATCGCCGGCGCCGGCAACGTTAAAGATCGCGAGGAAGTTCGCGGCCATGCCCGAGCTCGTGAGCATCGCTGCGGTGCCGCCCTCCATCTCGCAGATCTTGGCGGCAACCAAATCGCACGTGGGATTCTGCAGACGGCTGTAGAAATAGCCCGACTCCTCCAGGTCAAACAGCTTGCCCATGTGCTCGGACGTGTCGTACTTCCACGTGGTGGACTGGTAGATGGGCACCTGGCGCGGCTCCGCATCTCCCGGGTGATACCCGCCCTGAACACATGTCGTACCGATGGTCTGCTCGCTCATATCCAACTCCCTTACTTGGGTTTTGTTTTTATTCGGTTCACGATACCGCTACCCTGCACCCCTCTCAACCCATCCCCAAGGTAGGTTATGGGACAAATTGATCAGGGGTATTTATCTCAAGCCTTGGGCATTTGCTCGATAGATAAAAATGAGGCATCCATGAAGCTCTCGATGATTACACGCACCGTCATGGGTACCATAGGCGGGTACACCGTGACTAAGGAGACAACGATGAAGCAAATCGATACGGCCCAGCTCGACATCACCGCCTGTCAGGCTCAGGCTGCCGAATACCATGCCCGTGGCTTCAACTGCGCCCAGGCCGTCGCCTGCACGCTCGCACCTGCCGTCGGACTCGACCCCCAGGTCGCCTTTACCCTCACCGAGGGCTTTGGCGCCGGCATGGGCGGCATGACCGAAACCTGCGGCGCCATCTCGGGCGCCGTGGCCATCATGGGTTTTGTAATGAGCGACGGCATGGAAAACCCCAAGACCAAGGGCCAGACCTACAAGCTGTCGCGCGAAATCGCCAAGCGTTTTAAAACGAAGAACACAACGACCGTCTGCGGCACGCTCAAGGGCGTCGGATCGGATAAGGGTCCGCTCCGCAGCTGCCCTGGTTGCATCGACGATGCCGTCGAGATCGCCTGCGATGTGCTAAAGCAGCTCGCCGAGTAAACGGCAGCAACAGAAAACGACGGCCGGCGCGCTTGGGATCCATCCAAAAGCACGCCGGCCGTCGCCATTAGAACTCGGCAAATTCGGGAGCGCCGACCTCGATCTCCTCGCGCCCCGCCATAAGCTCGCGCATCTTGGCGCAAAATAGCTCCTGCTCCCCCGCCTTAAACACCAAGTGAAGTGTCACGGCATCCGCGTAATCGGTATCCGAAACCTTGGCACCCGAATCCTGCGCCAAACGAAGCACCTGCTCATACTGCGGATAGGCCACATGCACGTCAACAGGCACGACACTCGTCATCTCGACAATCTGCCCGGCCTCCCGAGCAGCTGCCACCGCCGCCTGCGTCGCCGCAGTATAGGCGCGCACCAAGCCACCAGGTCCCAACAGCGTGCCACCAAAATAGCGCGTCACCACGCAGCAAACATTTTTGAGCTCTGCGCCGCGCAACACCTCGAGCGTCGGCATACCGCTCGTGCGGCTCGGCTCACCATCATCGCTCTGGCGCTCGCGTCCATCGACTAAAATCCACGCGGGAACATTGTGTCGAGCGTCGTAATGACGCTTGCGAACCATCTCGATAAAGGCATTCGCCTCATCCTCGGACTCAATATGGACCAGCTGGGCAATAAATCGGCTCTTGCGGTCCACAAACTCGCCCGAAACCTCAATATTTGATTGCAGAGTTAAATAGCTGTCCAACAAAGCCCCTCAACAACAAGCAAAGCAACAAACAGCCTCAATAATACGGCAAAGGCCGTACCGATAACCTCGGTAAATAGAACGGAAACGCCAATGATACCGTCACCAACAGCGAGAACCCGTCAGCGCGAGCAAGGTGCCTTGAAAGACAAGGGCATTGACCTTATGGTCATGCCCGAAGGCTTGAAAGGCAGATTGCCGCGCTGACGGGTTCGCAGCGTCAACAAAGTGCCGAGTGGGCCTATAAGCCGGGTTCTGTCGTGAACGGTCATTTATCTTGTCTGCACGTCACCATGCAGCTCCACGCACGCTACCCGAACGCGGACCGGGCCGGCCCATAACGTTCCTATTCGCGCTTGCTCCGGATGGGGCTTGCCAAGCCGCCGTGTTGCCACGACGCTGGTGGTCTCTTACACCACCGTTTCAGCTTTTCCCTTTACGCCTTGCGGCGCAGGTGGGAGTCTTCTTTTCTGCGGCGCTTTCCGTCGGATCACTCCGCCCGGCCGTTAGCCGGCATCCCGCCCTCTGGAGCCCGGACTTTCCTCACGCGTACTGCAAGCAGCACATCGCGCGACCGTCTGGCCCACTCAGCAGTGCAAGAGTGTAACACACCGTTGCCGCAGGCAATGGCACAACGCAAACGCTCGACACGATAAACCAAGAACCGCCATGCGCTACAATGGTCCTGTCGATGGGCAACGTCGTCAGTCGAGACGCGACCGCGCTCCACACCCCTCCGTCTACTCGGTGTGTTCCCGCCTCCTCCCCGAGGCGGGATGTCGGCATTTTTCATGCACTGACAACCCAATAGCCTGTGGACAGCCCTGGCAGCATTGCGTACCTCGGCTGCAAATGCAAAAAGGGACCCGTCCATTGCGGACGAATCCCTTAAAACAAGTGATCGTCAAACCGATTTACTCGGCGTCGATCTCCTCGTCCTTCTTCTCGGAAGGCAGCGGGGTAACCTCGATCTCGACGCCCAGAGTCTCAGCAGCGGACTTCATGGACAGGGAGATACGACGACGGTCGAGGTCGATCTCCATGACCTTGACCTGAACCTTGTCGCCCACGTGGGTGACCTGAGAAGGCTGATCGACGTGCTTGTTGGCCATCTCGGAGATGTGGACCAGGCCCTCGATGCCCTCGCCCAGGTCGACGAAAGCGCCGAACGGGACAAGCTTGGTCACAGTACCCTCGACGATAGCGCCGACGGGGTACTTCTTGACCAGTGCGCGCCACGGATCCTCGGTGGTCTGCTTGAGACCCAGGGAGATGCGCTCGCGGTTGAGATCGACGTCGAGAACCTCGACCTCGACCTCCTGGCCGACCTTGACAACCTCGGAAGGATGGTTGACGTGGTTCCAGGAAAGCTCGGAAATGTGGATGAGGCCGTCGATACCGCCGAGGTCGACGAAGGCGCCGAAGTCGACGATGGAGGAAACGGTACCCTGGAGACGCATGCCAGACTTGAGCTTGGACAGGATCTCGGAACGCTCGGCCTTACGGGACTCCTCGAGCACGACGCGACGGGAGAGGACGACGTTGTTGCGGTTGCGGTCCATCTCGATGACGCGAGCCTCGATGCGGGTGCCCATGTAGGAGGTGAGGTCCTTGACACGACGGAGGTCGACGAGGGAAGCAGGCAGGAAGCCACGCAGGCCGATGTCGAGGATCAGGCCGCCCTTGACAACCTCGATAACCTCGCCCTCGACGTTCTCGCCGGAGTTGAACTTCTCCTCGATGCGGTTCCAAGCACGCTCGTACTCGGCACGCTTCTTGGACAGGACCAGACGACCGTCCTTGTCCTCCTTCTGGAGAACCAGAGCCTCGATGGGATCACCGAGTGCAACGATGTCTGCAGGGTTAGCGTCCTTGCGGATGGACAGCTCGCGGACCGGGATAACGCCCTCGGACTTGAATCCGATGTCAACGAGCACCTCGTCATGCTCGATCTTAACGACAGTGCCGTTAACGAGATCGCCCTCATCAAAGTCGGTAATCGTACCGTCGATGAGGTTGTTCATCTCCTCCTCGTTGACATCGTCAAGAGAGAAAATGGACGAGTTCTGAATCTCACTCAAAGGTGGACCCCTTTCGAACTACGGGGCCCCGATTGCTAGGACCTACAGAAGGGTGCGACAAGCACACAACGTTTAGGAACACTCGGGAGCCGACAGATACTAATGTGACGCTTATGCAATCACGTTCGTATAGGTTACGGGGAAATGAGTTCGATTTCAAGCGTGAACTGCGATTTTTTACTCGTGTGGAGACTTTTTCGTAATCTTATGAACACACGTCTCCACAACTTGACGATAACCAGCCAGGCATTTGGCTTTGGGGTAAAGTATCCGGAGCCAACGACTCTAGATCAAATTTACGAGAAAGGTGCCCGCGTGCTCAAAGCAGTCGTTTTCGATATGGACGAGACGCTTCTTAGCATCAACCTCAACGCGTTCATCCTTCGCTATTTTAAGGATGTCTCATCGATGCTCGCGGATATCGGACGCCGCAGCCGCGGTGGCACGATGGCACGCCTCGGCACCATCCTGGTCGATCTCAACGCCAATCGCCGCAGTGGCACGGATAATCGCACCAATCTTGAGTTTTACCGCACCGAGGTCGAGCGCAGGTGCGGTATCTGCCTCTCCGATCCACTCATCTACGAGGCGTTTACCTACTACGAGCGCGAAGTTCTTCCGCACAAGAACGACGATATCATTAACGCCCACGCCATGCCGGGCGCACACGCCGCGCTCCAGGCCGTACAGGACGCAGGGCTGCGTTGCGCGCTCTTTACCAACCCCAGCTTTCCCCAGGGGGCCATCGAGTGCCGCATGGGTTGGGGCGACCTGGCCGATGTCCCCTTTGAGCTCGTCACGCACATGGGAAACGCCACCCGCTGCAAGCCTGATGCCACCTACTATCTAGAGCAGCTTCAGGTGATGGGACTCGAGCCGCACGAGGTCCTTATGGTGGGCAACGACCCCAAGCGTGACTTCCCCAGCCCCACCTGCGGCATTCAAACCGCCTTTGTTGGCCAGGGAAAACCCAGCCGAGCCACCTGGCGCGGAACCATGGAAGACTTCGCCCGCGACTTTAACGCCGTAATCGAAGCCTTCTACGAACACCAAGTAGCCGACGAACTGTCATAGGACCCCTCCCACCAAACAAAATAGCGCCGCAGGTTGAGAAAAATGTGACAAATAGACCGTCCCTTGTCACATTACAAAGACAACGCCGATGTTATGGCAACGACAACGAAAGCCCGCCAGAGCGAGCAAGGTGCCTTGAAACAAGGCGGCATTGACCTTCTGGTCATGCCGCCGAAGTTGAAAGGCAGATTGCCGCTCTGGCGGGCTTGCAGCGTCGGCCGGTCCGCCGTTCGGTAGAACGGCGGAACCAATAACTAACAGACTCGAGTCTTGCCGATCATGATGTTGAGGATCTCGACGTCGGTGTCTTTCATGCCCACGCGGCCTACGTAGCCCATGCTGGCGATTGTCTGCTCGACGGTATCCTGGATCAGGCCCTCGCCGGCGCGGAAGCCGCGACCCTGCATAGCCATATCGTGACCCAGAATCGCCGCATCAACGGCTGCGGAAATCTTGGCAGCACAGCTCGCCTTGGCGCCGTCGCACACGATGCCGCCCACGTTGCCAAGCGTATTCGAGACCGTCGCGCCAATCTGCTCTCGCGTGCCACCGCACAGCCAGGTAATCGCAGCGCCGGCGCCGCACGCGGCGCAAATAGCACCGCAAAACGCCGAGAGCGCACCAATATAGCTCTTGATATGCACGGCAATAAGATCGGACAGCATCACGGCGCGCACCAGGCGCTCGTGGTCGCAACGCAGGTACTCGGCATACTCCATGACGGGCAATGCACAGGTAATGCCCTGATTGCCCGAGCCGCACACAATGGCGACCGGCAGCGCGCAACCGTTCATGCGGGCGTCGGACCCGGCGGCCGCACGGGCACGGGCACGGCAGGCGACGTCATCGGCACGAGCACCCAGCAGCGTGCGGCCCACCTCGGCACCCCAAGCGTGCGCAAGGCCCTCAGCACTGATCGCGCCGTTCAGCTCAATCTGGCGCTCGACGGCAGCGCGGGCGTCCTCAATGTCGCCGTCCTCGATAAAGTCGATGATGGACTCAATCGACATGGGCGTGTCGGCGTTATCTGCCGCACGCTCGGCCGCGACGCGCTCGGCGCAGGCGGCACACTCCCCCGCCGACTTGCCGCATACCGGAATACCGTCGAGCGTATGGCACGTGACGTTGGTGTGGTGGTCGGTAATCTCGACGACCGCGGTATGGCCTCCGGCCGTCGCAGTCACCTTGATGTAGAGGTTGGGCACACCTTCGACAAGCGACACATCGCAGTAGCCGGCGTCGGCAAGGAGCTCGGCGCCGCGAGCACGGTCTTCATCGTTAACGCTCTCGAGCACCTCGAGCGCGCTCTTGGCGTCGCCGCCCACGGCACCCAGCACGGCCGCGGCCTCAATACCGTGCATACCGCCCGAGTTGGGCACGGTCACGCTCTTGACGTTCTTGATGATATTGCCCGAGCAGGCAACATCCATGTGATCGGGTTCGCAACCGAGCGTCTGGCTCGCCAGCGCCGCTGCATAGGCAACGGCAATGGGCTCGGTGCAGCCGAGTGCACAGACAAGCTCGCGATTCAAAACATCGCAAAACGCGGCATCACGAAGGGAATCGGTAGGCATAGGTATCTCCTGCTTGCATAACGGGCTTGGCTCTTAATACTAGTTAGTAGTTAGCCCCTTTATTTGATAACAATGCATCAAAAACCGCAACCATGGTTCCGGTGGACGGCACCCAAGCACAAACTGACGGCATTTATTCATGAGAAGCCGGTCTTGTTGCCCGCTAAAGCGTTTGACCAAAAAACGCCCGAGCGTTTACGCAAAAGTCGCGCTATCATGCAGTCGAACGCGGTAAACACCTTTAGCATTTGCGCCGCACAGACCAGAGAGGAACCATCCATGAAGATCGGTATCGGTAACGACCACGCCGCCGTCGAGCTCAAGAACATCATCTCCGAGCACCTGAAGGAGCGCGGCTGCGAGGTCGTGAACTTTGGCACCGACACCTCCGAGAGCTTTGACTACCCCATCGCCGGCTACAAGGTTGGTAAGGCCGTTGCCAACGGCGACGTCGACCTGGGCATCCTCATCTGTGGCACCGGCGTCGGGATTAGCCTGGCTGCCAACAAGGTCGAGGGCGTACGCGCCGTCGTGTGCTCCGAGCCCTTCAGCGCCAAGCTCTCCCGCATGCACAACAACACCAACGTGCTCGCCTTTGGCGCCCGCGTCGTGGGCTCCGAGCTCGCCAAGATGATTGTCGACGAGTGGCTCGACGCCGAGTTTGAGGGTGGTCGTCACGAGCGTCGCGTTAACCTCCTCAACGAGATCGACCACACGCGCGGCCTCAAGGTCGTCGACGAGGCCTAAGCTACTCAGTGCCACAAGCCAACAGAAGGGGCCCGCTCGGAACTCATGTCCGAGCGGGCCCCTTCATAGATAGCGGGCCCCTTCATAGATTTTGGAATAAAAGGGCGCCGCGGATGGAGTTCCGCGGCGCCCTAGCCACACGCTAACAGCTTTAAGGAGTCAAAGCTGGTTTAGCCAAAGAAGCGCTTGATCTCGATCTCGGCGTTCTCCAGGCAGTCGGAGCCGTGAATCACGTTGGCGTTGACATCGACAGCGAAATCGCCGCGAATGGTGCCGGGGGCAGCGTCAAGCGGGTTGGTAGCGCCCATGAGGGTGCGCATCTTGGAGACAGCGGAGAGACCGGAAACGACCATCTTGACGACCGGACCGCTCGTCATAAAGTCACAGAGACCGCCAAAGAAGGGCTTGTCGGCCAGATGGGCGTAGTGCTCCTCGACGGTAGCACGCTCGAGCGTGGTCATCTCCATGCGCTCGATGACAAGGCCGCTACGCTCAATGCGAGCAACAATCTCGCCGATCTTGCGGTCGCGCACGGCGTCGGGCTTAATCATGATGAAGGTCTTCTCGATAGCCATAAGGTAGCCTTTCAAGTAGGTTCGCGCGTGCCCAAATCCCATTCCGGCACCCGCCTAGACTGCATCGTAACAGAGTTTTAGCTGCTGTTAAACAAAAAGCTGTTTATTGAAACGTTGCAATTTATTGAAGCGTTCCATATGTGTCACTTCTGTTTCGAAGCCCGATTAGAGTACCATCCGACTGTCCATCAACCGCACCGAGCAGAGCAGACGGTCGATTGCCGCCCGCGAACGTATCCCCTTCACAACCTGCCCAAAGGTCCTACAGAAGTTCTCGACAAGCCCCTCCCCCATAGCAACAAAATACGGACGCCCACATCAGCAGGCGCCCGTAAAGCGAAACCGATTTATCAATACATGGCCAAAACGGCTTCAGCCAAACCTCTACTTTGCCCCGTGACCCATCTCGACGACCTTGGTCAGCGATCCAAACACGCCTTCGTCGGCCACGCGCTGTGCCTCGGCGCGCTCAAGCTGCACGGCAACGGCGGCAGGAGCGGTACCGCCCTCGGTCGTGCGCGCGGCGACAATCGAGGGGATGTCGAGCGCCTCGGTAATATCGCGATCAAAGAGCGGGCTTGCCTCCTGGAACACCTCAAACGGCAGGTCCTCAAGATT
The DNA here is from genome assembly GCA_902479075.1 of uncultured Collinsella sp. Classification (GTDB taxonomy): domain Bacteria; phylum Actinomycetota; class Coriobacteriia; order Coriobacteriales; family Coriobacteriaceae; genus Collinsella. The sequence continues at coordinate 43,045 of CABSNK010000004.1, read as the reverse complement.
GCAGCCGCGCTTCTCACACATCAGGACCAGATGGCCCACCACGGCATGTGCCTCACGGAACGGCAGACCGCGCTTAGCCAGGTAATCGGCAACATCGGTAGCGGCAAGGTGCCCCACGCCGCACTCGCGCGCCATGGCGTCCTCGTTGACGGTCCAAGTCGAAATCATACCGGCCATAACCGACAGGCACTGCATGAGCGTGTGAGCGGTATCGAGCGCGCCCTCCTTGTCCTCCTGCAAGTCCTTGTTATAAGCAAGCGGTAGGCCCTTCATGGTCACGAGTAGCTGCACCAGGTTGCCATACACACGGCCGCTCTTGCCGCGGATAAGCTCGGCAAAGTCGGGATTCTTCTTCTGCGGCATGATGGACGAGCCAGTGGAGTACGAGTCAGAAAGCGTGATAAAGCCAAATTCAGAGCTCGACCACAGCACGATCTCCTCGGAAAGACGCGACAGGTGCATGGCCATGACGGAGCCGGCGTAATGCAGGTCGAGGAGGAAATCACGGTCGGAAACCGCATCGAGCGAGTTGGGAATCACGCCCGCAAAGCCAAGTTCGGCGGCCGTCATCTGGCGATCGAGCGGATAGCTCGTACCGGCAAGCGCGGCAGCACCCAGCGGGCAGTTGTCGGCGGCATCAAAGGCGGCCTTCAGGCGCGTAAAGTCGCGCGCGAACATCCAGGAATACGCCAGCAGGTGATGCGACAGCAGCACGGGCTGAGCATGCTGCATGTGCGTGTAGCCCGGCAGAATCACCTTGTCGTACTTCTTGGCCGCATCCACCAGCACATGGCGCAGCTCAAGATTGGCCTCCATGAGTTCCTTGGCCAGCGCCTTGACGCCCAGGCGCGTATCGGTCGCCACCTGGTCGTTGCGCGAACGCCCGGTATGCAAGCGCTTACCGGCCTCGCCGATGCGGCGCGTCAGCTCGCTCTCGATGGACATATGAATGTCCTCGTCGTTGATATCAAAGGTGAAGTTGCCGGCATCGATATCCTGCTCGATTCCGGTCAGGCCCTCGGCAATCGCCCGCTCGTCCTCGGCACTGATGATGCCCTGGGCCGCCAGCATCTTGGCATGCGCCTTAGAGCCGGCGATATCCTGCTTATAGAGATGTTTGTCGACCGGCAGCGACGCGCCAAACTCCTGCGTGACCTCGGCCACGCCCGCTTCAAAACGACCGCCCCAAAGAGCCATGGAACCGTCCCCTTTCTCCAAATACCAAAACAAGCGCCCAAAGCAATGTGCCATGTCGCTAAAGCGATTTTTCAACTGCTAGTTTTACATATTCCCCACCGTACGCGGGGCCATGTAGCTAATTTGCAAAGAAGCGACGCGCCATGCACTTGGCGCCCAACGTCTCCCTCCGAATGTTGCCCTGCGATCCATCGATCCAGGCTTTCAGGCTCATGGGAACGTCCTCGACCTTTGCAGCATCGAACTCGGGCGCAAGGGCAAGCAAAGCATGCGCGATAGCATTGAACATAATCGATACTCCTCATATATATAGGCACAGAGCCGCCAAATTGATAGAAGGAGCCCCGCCGGACAACCCCGGCGGGGCTCGGACTCAGCCGCAGACGCGGCATCATATATGCGGGCGGAACGTAGGGGCCACCGATGTTAAGAAGTGTCAGCAAGCATAACGAAAGGTAGGGACCCCGTGCGCCCGTTATGTATCACGCGGATGGGCCGCGCGGATACCAAAGGGAAGGAGGCGCTAGGCCTGGGCGGCGGCGGAGCTGGGACCCTGGACCTTTGCCCACGTCTTGAGCGACAGCGTATCGATCTCGATAAAGCCGGCGCTGGCTTTCTCATCAAACGTGGTGTCGCGGTCGTAGGTGGCCAGGCCGTAGTCGTAGAGGCTGAAGGGGCTCTTGCGGCCGACGACATGGCAGTTGCCCTTAAAGAACTTCAGACGGACAGTGCCGGTCACGAACTTCTGGGTGTCGGCCATAAAGGCGTCGAGCGCGTTTTTGAGCGGGCTGTACCACTGGCCGTTGTACACGGCGGTGGCCCAATCCTGCTCGAGCTTAATCTTGGTCTTGAGCAGGTCGCCCTCGACGCAGATGTCCTCGAGCGCCTTGTGGGCGGTGATGAGCGTCAGGGCGCCAGGAACCTCGTAGCACTCGCGGCTCTTAAGGCCCACCAGACGATCCTCGACCAGGTCGAGACGGCCAAAGCCGTTGTCGCCCGAAATCTTGTTGAGGGCGATGACGATCTCGGAGAGCTTCATCTTCTTGCCGTCGACGGCGACGGGCTTGCCGGCCTCAAACTCGATCTCGGTATAGGTCGGGGTGTCGGGCGTGTCCTCGGGATTCTTGGTCATAACCCAGGCGTCGTCGAGCGGCTCGTTCCAGGGATCCTCCAGGTGACCGCACTCAATGGCACGACCCCACAGGTTGTCGTCGATGGAATAGGGGTTGTCGTTGGCACCCTCGGGAACCGGCACGTTGTGAGCGTGGGCATAGGCGACCTCGTCGGGACGGCACTTCAAATCCCACTCGCGAACCGGAGCGATAACCTTAAGCTCGGGGTCGAGGGCCTTGACGGCAGCCTCAAAACGGACCTGGTCGTTACCCTTGCCGGTGCAGCCGTGGGCGACGTAGGTCGCGCCAAACTCATGAGCGACCTCGACAAGCTTCTTGGCGAGCAGCGGGCGAGACAGGGCGGAGAGCAGCGGGTACTTGTTCTCGTACATGGAGTTTGCGGCGATGGCCTTAGTCAGGAACTCATCGGAGAACTCATCACGCAGGTCGAGTACCTGGCAATCGAGAACGCCCAGGTCAAGCGCCTTCTGCTTCTTGGCATCCAGGCCGGTCTCCTCCTGGCCCACGTTGCCGCAGACGCAAACGACATCGAGATTCTTCTCGTCCTGGAGCCACTTGACACATACGGATGTATCAAGACCACCGGAATATGCGAGAACGACTTTTTCCTTGCTCATGGCTGTTTCCTTTCGCCCTTGGTAGCTAGTTAGAACATCGGTCAGTTGCAAGTCATTTCAAGGTCATATACCGTGCAATATCAGGTTAAATAGCAAAATCAGCACATACATGCCCTAGAAACATGCAGCAATGTCGTGCTAAAACCCAACGACCTCAAAATGACTCTGTTGAGGCAATTCGCCCCATGCGGACAGAGACGATTGTTATCGTCGTCGGGAAATTGCGCGCTGGCGTCGGATGGCATTGTCTGCAGTGGTGATGATCTTTACGAACTGCATCTGCCTCTCCTTTCACGTATCGCCGGGCGCAATTCTAATATCGTAAACGGTACCTTTTCCTCGGTAAGCGGTAGTTTTTCCGTCTCCGTTTTCGATGTTCGCTATATTACGCTAAAGTGCCCGCAGCACAAGCGACAAATTCAAATTACTGAAAAGTTTTTTCATTACTTTGTGAAGCGTGGTGCAAATACGCTCCGTTCCTGCGAAAATACGGCCGACTACGAGTTGATGGTTATAACGTCTGAAACAATCTCGAAACGAAAGGCTCGCTTTTATGCAAACTTACGAATCGGACGCCAATATCGGTAACATTAAGATTCTCGCCGTCGACATGGACAAGACGCTGCTCACCGACGAGCGCGTGTTACCGCAGGGCCTTGATGAGCGCCTGGACAAGCTCGCCGACGCCGGCATCGTATTCTGCCCCGCCAGCGGACGTCCCGCCCCCAAGCTCGAGGAGATGTTCGAGGGCATCAAGAACCGCCTCGCTTTTTGTCCCGACAACGGAGCGTGCGTGATCTATCGCGGCAGCTATATCTATAAGAGCAATATCGATGTGGCGCTCTACCACAAGGTCCTGGCACATGCCGTGGAGGACCCGCGTGCCGTTCCCGTCCTGTGCTGCTATGACGACGCTTACGTTTTGGCGCGCGACCACAAGTACCACGACGAAATCAGCATCTACTATTCTGCCATCAACTACGTCGACTCCTTTGAGGGCCTTGACGTCGAATCCAACAAGATTTCGGTCTTCTTCCCCGACTACGACGCCGAACCCGCATTCCGCGAAACCTATAGCCCCGAGTTCTCGGACAAGCTCTACGTCACCAACGCCGGGCGCGAGTGGATCGACTTTATGAACCTGGGCGTCGACAAGGGTGCCGGCGTCGCGCACCTGTGCGAGCATCTGGGAATCGATATCGCCGACGCCGCCGCCGTGGGCGATACCTACAACGACATCCCCATGCTCGAGCGCGTCGGCCACAGCTTTATCGTGGACAATGCCGAGGAGCACATGAACGCGCATGCCAAATGGCGTATTCCGAGCAACAACGACGGGGGCGTACTGACGCTCATCGACGCCATCTTGGCGGCTCGTTAACGTAACTCGTCGGACCTGGCCGGGCGAGGCGGGTAAGTTTTTCGTTCGGTCAGGTCCTGGGCTCGCTCGGAAAGCACATTAAGTGCTTTCCGGCTCGTGCGGAATCTACGAAAAACTTAACCGCCTCGCCCGGCCAGGTCCTGCGGTGACTTGCTTGCCGCCTGGATGGCGTCTTGGCGCCTAGATACTTGGCCGATTTTTTGGAATGAAGGGGGCTCCTTGTTGGCAAGGAGCCCCCTTCTGCTTTTGGTTACTTTGGAATTGTGGGCGCTTCCCTATTTAGCGTCAGCCCAGGTTATGCCGGTGCTGGCTTCGGCGATGAGGGGTACGCGTAGGTCTACGACGTGTTCCATGACGTCTTGGACCATGGCGGTGAGGCGCCCGACTTCGTCGACCGGGCACTCAAAGTCCAGTTCGTCGTGAACCTGCAAGATCATGTGGGCGGCAAAGCCCTCTTCTTCCAGGCGACGGCTTACGCGGGCCATCGCGATCTTGATGATGTCTGCTGCGGTTCCCTGCATGGGGTGGTTCATGGCCGTGCGCTCGCCAAAGCCGCGGAGTTGCGGGTTTTTGGCCTTAAGCTCCGGAATATGACGCCGGCGGCCGTACATGGTCTCGGCGTAGCCCGTCTCCTTGGCGCGCGCTACCACGTTGTCGAGGAACGTACGTACGCCCGGGTAGGCCTCGTAGTAGCGGTCGATCATGCCACGCGCCTCGGCCATCGAGATATGCAGCGACTGCGACAGACCGTAGGCCTGCTGACCATACACAATGCCAAAGTTCACGGCCTTGGCGCGACTGCGCAAGTCGGGCGTAACCTCGGACACCGGCACGCCAAACACGCGCGCGGCCGTCTCGGCGTGGAAGTCCTCGCCCTCGTTAAAGGCGCGCACCAGGTGCTCGTCACCCGAAAGATGCGCCAGCAGACGCAGCTCAATCTGCGAGTAGTCCACCGCCAAAAAGACGCTGCCCTCGCCTGCCGAAAACGCCGTCTTGACGGTACGACCCAGCTCCGAGCGTGTCGGGATGTTCTGCAGGTTCGGGTCGCTCGAGGACAAACGCCCCGTTGCGGTAATGGTTTGGTTGTACGTGGTGTGCACGCGGCCGTCACCGCGGCGCAGCGGGCCCAACGTGTCCAGATAGGTTGACTTAATCTTGGACTTCTCACGCCAGTCCAAGATCAGACGCACGATTCCGTGGTCGCGGGCAAGGTCGCTCAGCACCTTGGCGTTGGTCGAATAGTAGCCGCGCTTGGTCTTTTTGAGACCCTTGGTCGGAAGGCCCATCACATCAAAGAGCACATGCGAGAGCTGCATGGGGCTGCCGATGTTAAAGGTCTCGTCACCGGCAAGGTCGCGAATGCTTCGCTCGACCTCGGTAATCTGGGTCGCCAGGCCCTCGGACAGGCTGCGCAGCCGATCGGGATCCACGAGCATGCCCGCGCGCTCCATCTTGGCGAGCACCGGCACAAGCGGCATCTCGATGCCGTCGAACACGTTGGCGGCGTTCTCACGGGCCATGCGATCGCGCAGCGGCGCGACCAGCGCCAGCGTCAAGGCAGCCGTGCGAGCGGCGGGCGCAGGAGCGTCCTCGCCGGCACCCTCTGCGCCGCGTGCCGCGGGCAGCGACATCTGCAGATAGGTATCAGCCAGATACGCTTCGTCAAACTCGGAGCGGTCGGAATCCAGCAGGTAGGCGGCAACAACGGTATCAAAGATGCGCGTGGAATCGACTGCCAGCGGATCCATGAGCTCGAGCTCGGAAGAATCGATAGGCGAAAGCTCATGCAGCAGCGCCTTCATATCCGGGCTCGCCACGCGACCCTCCATAAACAGACGCGCGAGCACGCCGGCAATCACGCCGTGGACGAAGTTGAAGCCCTCGACAGCGGCAGGCGTGCCACCATCGGCTTCCTCGAGCGCAAAGAGCCCCTTGGACGTCGCCAGCCACAGCGTACGCGTCAGGCCAAAGAGCGCACCCTCCTCCTTGTCATCGTCCACCACGGCGGCAATCCACTCGCCCGCATCAATCGCGCGAGAGATCTCGGCGGCAGCGGCAGCGAGCGCCTCGGCATCGCCGGCGGCGGCACGCAAAACTGGGGGAATCTCGAACGCGCTGGCAGCGGGCACGACCCCGCCCTCGCCGCCAATCAGCGCCAAGAAGCGGTTCTGCATGGCCGTAATACCGAGCGTGCCGAGCGCCGCGGAGACCTCGTCGGCAGAAAACGCCGGGAAGGACGTCGCCCCAAAGTCGAGCTCGACAGGCGCATCGGTGCGAATGGTCGCAACCTTGCGGCTCAGCAGTGCGTCGTCGATGTGCGCACGCAGATTCTCGCCCATCTTGCCCTTGACCTCGTCGGCATGCGCGATGACCTCGTCCAGGCTGCCGTACTGCGCGATGAGCGCGCTCGCCTTTTTGGGGCCGATACCCGGTACGCCGGGAATGTTGTCCGACGTATCGCCCTTCAGACCGTAAAAATCGGGCACGAGCGCCGGCGTAATGCCGTGATACAGGTCATCCACGCTCTCGGGCGTCATGATCGCCACGTCGGACAGGCCCTTGCGGGTCGAGACCACGTTGACGTGCTCGGTCACGAGCTGATACATGTCGCGGTCGCCGGTCACCAGCAGCATGTCGCAGCCGGCCTCCTCACCCAGGCGCGCCATGGTTCCCAGGATATCGTCGCCTTCCCAGCCCTCGGACTGCAAAATCGGCACGTTGAGCGCAATGAGCAGCTCCTTGATCATCGGAAACTGTGCGTGCAGATCGGGGTCCATGGGCGGACGCTGCGCCTTATACTGCGGCAGCATCTCCATGCGCACGCGCGGCTTGCCCTTATCAAACGCCACGACCACACCGTCGGGGTTAAAGGCATCGATCATCTTGAGAAACATGTTCAGAAAGCCAAAGATCGCGTTGGTGGGGCGACCGTCCGGCGCGTTCATGGTCGGCGGCACGGCGTGGAAGGCGCGGTGCATGAGCGAGTTGCCATCGATAACGGCAAAGGTACGGCGCTTGTCAGACATATTGAATACCTCGCTTTGGGCTGGGCACGGTTTGCTCACTCCAGTTTACACGCTCCCAGCCCCGCGGCCACCGCACATCAGGCTTCCCTGCCGCCGCGGGCCCGCGCGTGATACGATGGCTCACGGTACATCAACCAGCACGATCGATCCGAAAGGAGCCTGCGTCATGGAGCGTCCCTGCGCATGGAAAAAGTACACGCCACAGCAGATCGAGGAGCTCGAGGAGCTTTGCCGCGGCTATAAGCAGTTTTTGAGTGAGAACAAAACCGAGCGCCTGTGCGTCAAGACCGGTATCAAAATGGCCGAGGAGGCGGGCTACATCGACCTGGAGACCGTGATTGCCGAAGGCCGCGAGCTCAAGGCAGGCGACAAGGTGTACGCCGCCAACCACGGCAAGGACCTTATGCTCGTCAACCTGGGCACCGCCCCGCTCGAGCAGGGCTTTAACATCCTGGGCGCCCACGTGGACTCGCCGCGCCTGGATCTCAAGCAGAACCCCGCCTTCGAGGCCGGCGACATGGCCTACCTCGACACGCACTACTACGGCGGCGTCAAGAGCTATCACTGGGTGGCCTCCCCGCTTGCACTCGTGGGCGTCATCTGCAAAAAGGACGGCACCACCGTCGACATCAACATCGGCGACAAGGCAGACGATCCGGTCTTTACCATCTCCGACCTGCTGATCCACCTCTCGAGCGAGCAGATGTCCAAGCCCGCCAAGGACGCCGTCGACGCCGAGATCCTCGACGTGATCGTGGGCGGCCGCCCCATCAAGTTCGATGAGGACGACAAGGACGCCCCCAAGGAGCCCGTCAAGCAGATGTTCCTGGACATCCTCAAAGAGCAGTATGACGTCGAGGAGGAGGACTTCCTCTCCGCCGAGATCGAGGTCGTGCCCGCCGGTCCCGCCCGCGACATGGGCCTCGACCGCTCCATGATTCTGGGCTATGGCCACGACGACCGTGTCTGCGCCTATCCCTCTATGCTCGCCCAGATCAACGTCGCCAATGTGGAGCGTACGAGCATCACACTCATCGTCGACAAGGAGGAAATCGGCTCCGTGGGTGCCACCGGCATGACGAGCCGTTTCTTCGAGAACACCGTCGCCGAGATCATGACGCTCGCCGGTGAAGACAGCCCGCTGGCCCTGCGCCGCGCGCTCGCCCGCAGCCGTATGCTCTCCTCCGACGTGTCCGCCGGCTTCGACCCGGGCTACGCCGGCAAGTTCGAGACCAAAAACGCCGCCTTCATGGGTCGCGGTCTGTGCTTTAACAAGTACACGGGCAGCCGTGGCAAGGGCGGCTCCAACGACGCCGACGCCGAGTACGTGGCCCTCGTCCGCGACATCATGGACGAGGCCGGCGTGGACTTCCAGACCTGCGAGCTCGGCCGCGTCAACGCGGGCGGCGGCGGCACCATCGCCTACATCATGGCCAAGTACGGCATGAACGTCATCGACTCCGGCGTTGCCGTCCTGTCCATGCACGCCCTGTGGGAGGTCGCCAACAAAGCCGACATCTACGAGGCCTACCGCGGCTACAAGGCCTTCCTCGAGCGCGCCTAACCAACCCCTCATCAGTTGCGGTGAAATAGTTCCCAAATAGCCCTTTAGACAGGTCGAACAAGAACTATTCCACCGCAACTTCTTTTTTGGCAGAGGAGAATCCATGTTGCAGGTCATCATTTCGCCCGCCAAGCAAATGCGCGCGGCCCAAGATGCTTTTGAAGTCCTGGGCGTTCCACCTTTTGTGCACGAGGCGGCTCGCCTCCACCGCGCGCTGCTAGATATCGAACGAAATGAAGGTAGCGGCGGCCTGCAGGCGCTATGGAACGTGAGCGACAAACTGCTGGGGCCTTGTCTCAACACCCTGCATGAGTTCGGGCCCATCCTGAAAAACGGCGATCTCGACAATCCCGCACTCGCCCGTCACCTCTCCCCTGCCGTCATGTCCTACCACGGCATCCAATACCAAAGCATGGCGCCCGAGGTCATGGATGCCGCACAGCTCGACTGGCTGCAAAGCCATCTCTGGATCCTCTCGGGACTCTATGGATGCGTGCGCCCCTTCCACGGCGTGTCGCCCTATCGGCTCGAAATGGGAGCGAAGCTCTCCGTCGACGATGCCCGAGACCTCTATGCGTTTTGGGGCGACAAACTTGCATGCGCCATTGCGCCGACCGGCTCCAACACCACGGTCGTCAACCTTGCCAGCGTGGAGTACGCCAAGGCCGTTCTACCCCATCTCGCAGGCGACGCCACAACCGTCACTTGTCTCTTTGGCGAAGGTGTCCGCAACGGCAAGCCCATCCAGCGATCGACCGCCAGCAAAAAGGCACGCGGCTCCATGGTGCGCTGGATGGCGGAAAACAAGCTCGAGGATGTAAGCGGGCTCACCGCGTTCGACGTTGGCTATCGTCACCTTCCCGAGCTTTCAAATAAAAACACTTTGGTCTTCCTGAACGAACAGACCTTGTAGAACCACCGCTACTTTTGAATGTGCTGCCTAGGCACGGCGTCTATTCCGCCAAGCCGTCGGCTTTGGCAATTTCATTTGTCGAACCGTCCTGATAGGCAATCTTGACGTGCTCGACCTCGGACACCGCAACACCCGTCGGAGGCTCCAGACGCCATTCCGTCAAGGCGATATCCATGGTCGTGGGCACATCCCCTTGATCTTTGAGCTTCACCGTCAGCGTTTTGAGCGTCGCGTCAAACGTCACGCGTTCGATTTCTTCACCTGGAATGGACCCACCACTCAGCTGCAACTGCACAAACTCATCGCGCGGGTACCAATAATCGCCCGGCGCGGCAACGGTATTGCCGCCCGTGACCTTCACTGTCATGATCGGCAGGCTATCGTCCGCCTCAAACGCCCAGGCAGCTCCCCCACGCCCGCCAAACGTCCAGATACAACAGGCGATCGCCATCACGACAAGGATCGCAAAACCAATTGCGACCAGCCCATGATGGGCACGGCCCTCCTCGGCCGACACATCCCATTGCGTCTCTCGATATAGATGCTTGTCTTCCATGTTCGCCTCCCCACGGGCATGCTCATCGCGTCAATCGTACCCATTCAGGCTATACTTGAGCCCACCACATAAACGGGGAGCTTGCAGGACAAGACGGTAGGCTGAGACTGGGCGCGCCCGCCCTGACCCGCAAACCTGATATGGGTAATGCCAACGAAGGGAGCCGTGCCAATGAGCACACAGACCGAGCCCAAGCTCGTCACGCAAATCGACTTCGCCCGCGCCGGGCAGATCACGCCGCAGATGAAGGAGGTTGCCGAGCGCGAGCATCGCGACCCCGAGTACATCCGCGAGCGCGTGGCAGACGGCCGCATCGCCATTCCCGCCAACATCGTGCATATCAAAAAGGGCATGCGCGCCTTTGGTGTCGGCGAGGGCCTGTCCACCAAGGTCAACGTCAACCTGGGCATCTCGGGCGACAAGGCCGATGCCGCCGAGGAGTGGAAGAAGGTCAAGATCGCCGAGGACTTTGGCGCCGACGCCATCATGGACCTCTCCAACTCGGGCAAGACGCGCCAGTTCCGCCAGCAGCTCATCGACGAGACGTCGCTTATGGTGGGCACCGTCCCCATGTATGACGCCATCGGCTACATGGAAAAGCCGCTGGTCAAGCTCACCAAGGACGATCTGCTCGAGGTCGTGCGCGCTCATGCCAAGGACGGCGTGGACTTTATGACCATCCACTGCGGCATCAACAAGTCGGTCATCAAAACCTTTAAGGAGACCGGCCGCCTCATGAACATCGTCAGTCGCGGCGGCTCGCTGCTGTTTGGCTGGATGGAAGTCACCGGTAACGAGAACCCCTTCTACGAGTTCTACGACGAGGTGCTCGAGATCTGTCACGAATACGACGTGACGATCTCGCTCGGCGACTCCTGCCGCCCGGGCTGCCTCTACGACTCCAACGACGCAACCGAGACCGCCGAGATGATCGAGCTGGGCAAGCTGTGCAAGCGCGCTTGGGCCGCCGGCGTCCAGGTCATGGTCGAGGGCCCGGGTCACATGGCACTCGACGAGATCGCCGCCAACATGAAACTGCAGAAGCGCCTATGCCACAATGCCCCGTTCTATGTGCTCGGGCCGCTGGTGACCGATATCGGCGTGGGTTACGACCACATCACCGCTGCCATCGGCGGCGCCATCTCCGCCAGCTCCGGTGCCGACTTCCTGTGCTACGTGACGCCGGCCGAGCACCTGTGCCTGCCCAACGCCCAGGACGTGCTCGATGGCCTCATGGCCACCAAGATCGCCGCACACGCCGCCGACATCGCCAAGAAGGTGCCGCACGCCCGCGACATGGATGACAAGATGGGCCAGGCACGCCGCAAGCTCGACTGGGACGCCATGTGGAAGTGCGCTCTCGACCCGGTCACCGGTAAGAAGCGCTACGAGGAATCCCCCGCCGCCACCGAGGGCACTTGCACCATGTGTGGCAAGATGTGCGCCGTCCGCACCGTCAACAAGGTGTTCGAAGGAACGACGATCGACCTCGGCATGGAGGATTAACGCGTCTCCGGAGCCACAATCGGTCACAAGGTGCTCGTCAATTGTTGACATGTGAACATTTTCTTACATTTACGTAAAGATTGCACCGCCCGCCCGGGATCGGCATACAGCCGGCCCGGGCAACTTTATAATGCAGGCAGAAGACCCATTTGAATCCGACCGAACAAGGGAGCGAACATGGATCGCAGTAAGGTACCCGCCGTTCTATCCATCGCAGGATCCGATTCCAGCGGTGGCGCCGGCATTCAGGCCGACATCAAGACCATCACGGCGCACCGCCTGTATGCCGAGACGGCCATCACAGCCATAACCGCACAAAACACCCTCGGTGTCACCGCCGTGCAGAACATCTCCCAGGATATTGTCGCGGCGCAGATCGATGCCGTTTTTGACGATATTCGACCCAGCGCCGTCAAGATCGGCATGGTTTCCTCTGCCGAGATTATCGAGGTTATCGCCGACCGCTTGAGCGCCTGGGACGCACAAAATATCGTCGTCGACCCCGTCATGGTCGCCACCTCGGGTGCTCGCCTCATTGCCGAGGATGCCGCTGAGGCACTCACCCGCCGCCTGTTCCCGCTGGCGACCGTTATCACGCCCAACATTCCCGAGGCCATGGCGCTGCTCGATTATGAGGTCGATTCCGAGCGCACGCAGCAAAATGCCGCCATGCTTCTCACCCGTCGCTTTGGCTGCGCGTCTCTCGTTAAGGGCGGGCATTTTGTCAACGAGGCCAACGATGTGCTAGCAGAGCCCGCGCCACTCGATGACGAGGGCAACCATCTGGGCGATCCGCTCACCACGTGGTTCCGCCACAAGCGCATCGAGACCGGCAACACGCACGGTACTGGCTGTACGCTTTCGTCCGCCATCGCATGCGCGCTGGCCCAGGGCATGGATCTTGCCGATGCCGTCAACGCCGGCAAGGCCTACCTAACGGGTGCTCTCGCCGCTGGCTTTGACATGGGCAAAGGCTCCAGCCCCGTCAACCACATGTGGCAGTACTAAGATTCGCAGCCCAAAACCACCGCAAAGGGGACAGGCACCTTTGTGGCGGTTCCCACAAACATCTCGATCTGTAACAGTTAGAGTCCATTTTTCGGCCCACCTGTTACAGATTGAGACATTCAAATTCCACTGAGAAGAAAATCTCGATCTGTAACAGTAACTCGGCAAAATCGACCCTAGATGTTACAGATCGAGACAAACGACCGATATCGACCTAAATAATCTCAATCTGTAACATCTAGCCCGTTTTCGGCCTTACAGCTGTTACAGATCAAGACAAACCAACGAAACAAGCCACCGCAAGGGGAACTTTTGTACTGCTTTGGGCCGTACTACTCTCCGAGCATCTCTTTGAGCTTGGCTGCCACGGCATGGCCGAGGCTCTCGTGGCTTACCGGCATCATGTGCAGATAATCGATATCGCCCGGCTCGGCAAAATCGGCGGCATTCAAAAAGTCGCAGCCAAACTGTTCGGCAACATACGCATAGTATTCGGCAAAATGCTCCGAGGCCTCGACGGAGTGCTCGTCAAAGTCGGTCATATACACATCGGCGATCTGCGGCTTGATCTTGATAGGAGCCATCAGCAGAATGCGCGGACAAGGCGCAGCGTCGGTCCACGGAAACGCGCGGACAGCGCGAATCAGCGCCATGGCGCCACGGGCGATATCGGAAGCTGTCACGTTAAAGACCGTCTTACAGTCGTTGGTGCCCAGCATAATCACGATCGCATCCAGCGGCTTATGGGCCTCGAGCAGCATCGGCAACGCGCGAATACCGTTGAGATTAGTATCCAGATGGCACATATCGTCGCGCACCGTCGTGCGGCCGTTTAAGCCTTCCTCAATTACGTGCCAGTCCTCGCCCAGGTCACGCTGTGCCACGCCGCACCAGCGCACATCGTGCGCATAGCGCACCGCGGTGCCGTCGCGCATACCTGCCGGATCGTAGCCATAGGTATTGCTGTCACCAAAGCACAGAACGTTTTTCATCGTAAGCCCTTCCTTTAGTAAAAAGCCGACGGAAGCAGCCCTCCCGCCGGCTCGACCTATCTGTCGGCACGTACCGATTACAGGTACTTGCGCCAATCGTCATCGTCCTCATCGTCCTCGGCGGCAGCCTGGGCCTGCTCGGCGGCGCGAGCAGCCGCAGCGCGAGCGGCAACCTGGGCATAGGACTCCTCGTTGCGCTCGGGGAAGTTTGCCAGCACGTGCTCGAACTTGGCAAAATCCTCGTCCCAACGCGTAGAAGGCACGGCAAAGAAGACCTGCTTGACCTTAAAGTCGCCCGACGCGAGCTCCTTACGGAAGAGCTCGGCCACGGTCTCGGCATCAAAGCCGTTGTTGTCGCAGCCCCAAGCGCCCAGCACGAGCTTCTCGCGACCCAGCTCGTCGCAGATGGCAAGCACGAAGCGGATGCGATCGCGCAGGGCGTCCAGCAGGGCATCGTCACCCACGCGATACTCCTGGCGAGCGCGCTTTGCGTTGGGCGCGGCGGCAACGATTACATCGGCATACGCATGCACGTGGTTGCGGTCGAAGCGCACCGCAGGCACCACCAGCGCACGGTTGCGGTAAAGCTCGCAGTTGATGTTGCGGCGACGGTTCTCGCCGTACCATTTACGCTGCTTATCGAGGACGTTGTACAGGTACGAATCGGCGCAGAGCGTGGCCTCCTGACCCAGATAGCCCTGGATGTAGCCACCGCCCGGGTTGGCGAACGAGGCAAAGGCGAGCACGGCCATGTCGCAAAACTGCGCGTAGCCTCGGCCGTTATCCAGAATGGTCTGCGTGGCAGAGGCGTCGAGCACGGTGACCTCGGGCAGGAGCGGAGCGGGCTTCTCGGCGGCAGGCGCGGGCTCGATCTCCGCGGCCTCCTCTGCGGGCGCAGGCTCGGCCGCAACCTCGGTCTCGACGGACGCGACCTCGGCGGCCTCAGACTCCTCGGCAACCTGTTCCTCGGCAGCGTCGGCCGCTTGGGCCTTGGCCTTCATCGCCGCGACAAATCCAGCAGGCATGCCATCGAACTCGCGCACGCCGGCAAGCGAGCGCTCGATATCCTTGGCGCACGCTTCGGACACAGTCGCCACGTGACGCTCGGCGGCCTTGGCACGGGCCTCGCGCTTGGGATTGGGCCTGCGGTTACGGTTCCTGTTGTCGACGTCTGCCATAAGTGGTCACCTTTCTCGGTCTCTGCCGCTATCGGCTTTTCCCATCCATGATACCCCGCCGTGCACAAAAAAGACGGCCCCGAAGGACCGCCTTTCACATCGTTTTACCGCGTCCGACAAGAAACGCTGCAATGCCCCGCGCTAGTCGCGACGACCAAGGATGTTCAGGATGCGCAGGAACACGTTGATGATGTCCACGAACAGGTTGGATGCCATGAGCACGGCGTTGGGCAGCGTGGGCGGCACCGTCGTGGCCACATAGGTGTCGTAGCCAATAAAGCCGGCGAACACCACGATCACGATCAGGTCGGTGATGGACTGCGAGACGCCCATAAACATCAGCACGATCTCGACCAGAATCGTGGCAAGCAGGATGCCAAAACCAATGCCGTACACACGCTGGAAGAACTTGGGGAAGGTCACGCCCAGCGCACCAAAGACAAAGGTGATGGCGGCCGTGGCGATAAAGGCAGTGTTGATGGTGGGCAGGTCGTAATTGGCAAGGCCAAACGACGCGGTCAGGCCAAAGGTACTCGCAAAGATTACGTAGCCCACAAGGGACAGACCCACAGACTGCTTGCCCGCGGCGGCCGACATCATGACCATGCCGACGATGGTCAAAATAAACGAGCCAAAGACCAGCGGCAAGGCGGCGCCGCTCATCATCATGCGGGCAAACGCCATGGTGCTCGTAAAGTAAGCACCGGCACCCATGGCGCAAAAGCCCAAAAAGATCAGGGCAGGCATGGCAAGGTTGTACGCACGCGGCGACATCTCCTTGGCACGGCTTGCGCCGGTCTCAATGGGGCCGTTCTGATAACCCTGGATATCGTTCATAATATCGTCCTTTCAAAAGCGCCGCGACAGCGCCGTAGGTGACAAGATTCCTGCCATTGTACCCGAATGCCGCGCGCTCTTACCTGCGGCGCCCGCTCTCGAGCGTACGGTCGAATGCCCACACCCACCAACGCATCAGATGGGCCTGCGAGCCATCCGGTCGCTCGCGCGCCTGTTCTTCCAGATACAGTTCGGTCGCATGCCCACCAAAACGAACCTTATAGGTTGCCGTACGAATGCCGTGAACCGTTAGGCCAAAACCGGTGGATGAGACAATCTCGTCGATCGTAAAACAGCGACCGTCGACCCAGCAGACGGTAACCGGCACGACTTGTCCGCCCGCGAGGATGCGGGCCACGACGTCCACATACTGCTTGTGCACGCGTCGAGTTTTACCATCTGTCTGTCGATATTCCATGCCTCCTATTATCGAACGCATGTTTGCATATTGTAAAGCGAACAGGCTGTGGTTTTGGGATGTTGGGGCGCGCACGTGTCCTCATGGCGTGCTAGCAAAAAGAACACCCGCGGTCAACAGGGCAAATATTCAATGTTAGTGCCAAAAAATTCACTTCTCCCATCAGAACTCGGTAAAGAAACCCGCAGGAGGTGATACGATTTATCATGTTTTTGTAACGTGCCTGCAAACTTCGAGAAAGCCCATATATGGACGTAACGTTCTCAGCCTTCCTCGGCCAAATTGTGTCGAACCCAGTCCTTGCCGTCACCGTGATCCTCGCGCTCGGCGCTATCTTCGTCAACGGATGGACCGACGCGCCCAACGCCATCGCGACCTGTGTCACCACGCGCTGCATGCCCGCCCGCGCAGCCATTCTCATGAGCGCCGCATTCAACTTCCTCGGCGTGCTCATCATGACGCACTTTAACGCGAGCGTCGCCAACACCATCTCACATATCGTCGACTTTGGCGGAAACAGCACCATGGCGCTCGCATGCCTCTGCGCGGCGCTGTTCTCCATCGTCGTCTACGGCGCCACGGCATCGCGTTTTGGCATCCCCACCTCGCAAAGCCACAGCCTTATCGCCGGCCTGACCGGTGCCGCAATCGCCCTCGGCGGCGCGAGCAGCGTCAACGTCCACGAGTGGATGAAGGTCATCTACGGCTTGGCGCTCTCCATCGGCCTGGGCTTTATCATGGGCTGGGTCCTATGCAAGCTCGTCTCGATTCTTTTCGCCGCCGCCAACAGGCGACGTGCCAACGTCTTCTTTAAATACGCTCAGATCGCGAGCGCTGCGGCCATGAGCTTCATGCACGGCGCGCAGGATGGACAGAAGTTCATCGGCGTGCTCTTTTTAGGCGTGGCCTTCGCCAACGGCCAGACGAGCGTCGGCGATGCCGGCATCCCCATCTGGATTATGCTGCTGTGCTCGGCCACTATGGGTATCGGCACCAGCGTGGGCGGTGAGCGCATCATCAAGTCTGTCGGTCAGAGCATGGTCAAGCTCGAAAAGTACCAGGGCTTCTCCGCCGACCTGGCGGGCGCCGCGAACCTGCTACTTGCCACCCTTACCGGCATCCCCGTATCCTCCACGCACATCAAAACCTGCGCCATTATGGGTGTCGGCGCCGTCAAGCGCCTCTCGGCCATCAACTTCGGCGTGGTCAAGGACATGATGTTCACGTGGTTCTTCACCTTCCCCGCTTGTGGACTCATCAGCTTTGTCATGGCCAAGCTGTTCATGATGTTCATCTAGTCAAACCGAACGTCCATCCGGACCGCAATACCTCGCCCACCCGTCTTCGCCTCGAAAGGACCCACTCATGGCAAAGAAACCCGATTCGTTCTACTTTGACAACTACGTCGCCTGCGCCGACCTTGCTGTCCAGGCCGCAGAGTTGCTCATCAAGATTTTTGAGAACTTTGATCCCGCGCAGATCCACGACATGCTCGAGGAGATGCATGCGATTGAGCATGCGGCCGACAAGAAGCACCATGAGCTCGAGGATGCCCTGCTCACTGCCTTTATCACCCCGCTTGAGCGCGAGGATCTGGACCTGATGAGTTGCGCGCTCGACACTGTGCTTGACCGTATCGAAGGCGTCGTGCAGCGCGTCTACTTCACCAACATCCAGAGCATCCACCCCGATGCCATTGTCATCGCCCACAAGGTGACCGACGCCTGCCGCGCCATGAAGGACCTTATGGTCGAGCTGCCTAATTACCGCAAGTCCAAGACCCTGCGCGAGCTGGTCATCCAGATCAACACCATTGAGTCCGAGGCCGATGAGCTCTACATCAACGCCATGCGCAACCTGCACGTCAATGGCAAGGACCCGCTCGAGGTCATCGCCTGGCGTGACGTCTACGCTTTCCTGGAGTACTGCGCCGACTGCTGCGAGAATGTGGCTGATGTCGTGGATTCGATTGTCATGAAGAACAGTTAATTAGCTGTACGTATCCCACCGGCGAAGGGCCGGCCACGGTTTGCTTTCTCACTCCGGCTGCTCTGCAGAGTCGTTCGAAAGTAAACCGTGGCCGGCCCTTCGCCTTACGTACCACCATTGGGAACTTTGGCTGATAGTTATAGCGCAATGGGGGTTTGGCCGAGGGGACCTTTAGTACCCAATTGAACACTTTGGCATTCGGTGGGCGTTTGGCTGAATGTTGCTTTGGGTACCCTTTTGCTTAGTTTTGGGTTGTTTTATTAGCTTTGGAGGCTCGTATGGGGTATTTGGATTTGGCTCGGGCTCGGTATTCTTGTCGTTCTTTTGAGGATCGGGCTGTGGAGCAGGCTGTGGTGGATGCCATTGTTGAGGCTGGGCGTATTGCTCCTCCTGCTTGTAATAATCATCCAACCCGTGTGATGGTGTTGGATACGCCCGAGCTTTTGGAGAAGGCGGCTGCCTGTCAGCCTCGGTTTGCTCGTGATGGGTCTATCTTTGGGGCACCGCTTATCTTTCTTATTTGCAGCGTTACCGACGACGCTTGGGTTCGCCCCTATGACCAGATGAACTCCAGCGCTATCGACACCTCGATTGTTTGCGATCAGATGATGATGGAGGCCGAGGAGCAGGGCCTGGGAACGTGTTGGGTATGCCATTTTAAGCCCGAGCTTGCCTGCGAGCAGTTCAACCTGCCCGAGGGCGTTTATCCCTATCACATGCTCGTCTGCGGCTATCCTGCCGACCACATCGCCGATCCCGAGCATCGCGAGGCCCGTACCATTCCCCTCTCCGACTTCCTCCTCAAGTAGTTTTTGGCACATGCCCTAAAATCTCCTTTTTACCACGCGCCCTTCGCCGAGTTCTGCCCTATCACACGCAGAGCTCGGCGTTTTGTTTCCCAACCCGTATGCAGCCACAAAAAAGGAGCCCGCAGGTGCGAGCTCCTCTTAAGGACACGAGATTGTAGCTCTGGAGCTAGTCCAGGTCGTCAGCGGCAAAGTTGTCGATCGGGGCGAAGGGGTCGGCCACGGGGACAACCGGATCAGCGACAGGCAGCGGCTCGGCGGCGGGAACGGTCACTGCAGGAGAAGCCGCAGAACCGACCGGCGTGGAGGCCATAAGGTCGGACGGGAAGGAATTCTGGGCATCGTCCATGAAATGCTGGATGAGCTTGAGGTACTCGGCCTTGAACTCCTCACGGGAAGCCTTCAGACGGTCAATCTCCTCGAGCTCGGCCTGCTTCTCGGTCAGGGCCTGACGGATGACCTCGCGGGCCTTGGCGTCGGCTTCGTTGCGGATGCGCTCAGCGTTCTCGTTGGCATCGTTGACGATGCCCTCGGCGGTCTGCTGGGCAGCGATCAGCGCAGCGGAGATCTGGCGCTCCTGAGCGGAGAAGTCGGGTGCGGGAGCGGCCACAGGAGCGGCGGGAACGGCCTGAGCGGCAGCGTCCTGAGCCTGGGCAAGCTGAGCCTGCGTGTCGGCAAGCTGCTGCTCGGTGGCAGTCAGACGACCCTTAAGATCGACAATCTTGGCAAGCATAGCGTCAACCTCGGAGGACAGCGTCTCCAAAAAGACGTCGACCTCGGCGGGATCATAGCCGCGCTTGGCCTCAGAGAAAGTCTGAGCCTGGATGTCAGCAGGGGTAATAGCCATAACAAGTTCTCCTTTATCATCGCCTTGGCGCCGGGCGCCCGACGTAAGTTACTAAGCCAGTTCTATACGAGTATACCTATAAGAAGCTGCAGAATCAGCCTCTGCACCAACTGCAACGCAATAATCGCAACGACCGGCGAAAAATCAACGCCGCCCATCGGCGGAATAAACCGACGAAACAGGTTGAGCCACGGACCGCAGACGCTATCGAGCACCGCGGCGATATCCTGCAGCAGGCCGCCCTGCTTCATGGGAATCCACGTCATAAAGCAATAGACCACGATGAGCGTGGAATAGAAGTTGAACAGCGTGTTTACCAGCTGGACAATGGTGTAGATGTTGATGAGAATCTCCTCGTCTTGGGTTTACTTAAGGTAGCCGTCGGCGCGCAGCTTCTTGAGGTCCGAATCCTTGACCTCGCAGCCGGCGGGCAGCACCATAAACACGCGATCGCCCACCTCTTTGACCGTAGCGCCCAGGCCGCAGGCAAAGCCATAGCTAAAGTCCAGGACACGCTTGGCGACCTCGGTGCGAACGCCAACAAAAATCAGCGCAACGGGCTGCTTGGTGCGCACACGGCGGACAACGGTCTCGACATCGTCATAGCTCTCGGGACGCAGAACATAGGCAGGCAGCTGCGGCGTGGCGTTAATGATGTTGCTCGCATAGGCCGAAGCGTCGCTCGGCGCAGGAGCGGGCGCAGGTGCCGCGGCGCGAGCGCGAGCGCTCTCGGCATAGCTCGACGGCGTGTCGTAAGCGCCGGGACGATAGCCGCCCGCGACACTATCCTGAGAACGCGACGGCGGATTGTACGTCGTTGCATGACGGGAGTCATCGCCGACCAGCTGGCCGGAGCGCGTGTACACCGCGACCGACTCGGCCTCACCGCGGCGCGTCTGCCCCAGCAGGCCGTTGCTCGGCTCGTCCTGGGTATAGAAACCCTCGCCCGAGGCGCCGCTGTAGCCGTTGTTCTGATAGCCATCATCGTAGCCGTCATCGTAGCCGTAGTCGTCATCCTGGTCATAGCCCTGGTCGTAACCCTGCTGGCCGCCCAGGTGCATCTTATTTTTAATCTCGTCAAGGAAGCCCATGGTTGTGTCCTCTCACGGTTTAGTGCAGGCGCTCTGTAAACCAGTGCGCACTTCAGAGCCCTATTTTACTGCAAACTCCGGGCTAAATACTACCCTGCCCAGGCGAACGAGCGTAGAGCCCTCCTCAAGGGCAGGCTCAAAGTCCTCGCTCATGCCACAAGAAAGCTCGGGCAGCCTCAGATCGGGATGCGCCGCCTCCAGCTCATCTCTCAGCTCTCGCAGCCCGGCAAAAGTGCGACGTGCCACATCCTTGTTCCCTCGAGGGGCCATGGTCATAAGGCCCTGCACACAAATTCCCTCAAGTTCCGCAAGCTCGCCGGCAGCGCCACGAATCTCATCGGGCGAAAAGCCGCCCTTGGACTCCTCGCCGCTTACGTTAACCTCGATTAGCACCTGTTGGGGAGCAGAAAGCTCGCCCGCTTCGATCTTGCGAACGGCACGGCTCGAGATCGCCTGCGCCAAATGAAGCGAACCAACCGAATGAATCAGCTCGGCCGAACCCAGCACCGCGTTAATCTTGTTGGTCTGAAGGTTGCCGATCATATCAAAGCGTACCTCGGGCAGCTCCGGATGATCCG
Source organism: uncultured Collinsella sp. (assembly GCA_902479075.1). Classification (GTDB taxonomy): domain Bacteria; phylum Actinomycetota; class Coriobacteriia; order Coriobacteriales; family Coriobacteriaceae; genus Collinsella. The sequence goes on along the minus strand of CABSNK010000004.1, from coordinate 21,408 downwards.
CCAGACCTGCAAGTTTGCGGACGAGCTCTTGCGGGCGGTTCTCGGCAAAATGGCGATATCCCACCTGGATGGCCGCGATGGTCTCATCGACGCCGACGGTCTTGGACACGGCAATCAAACGCGCGGCATCACGGGGCCTCCCGGCGCGATCGAGCGCGGCATAGAAACGCTCGAGTATCTGCTCGCGGCGAGCGCGCATTACATTCAAATAGTTATCCATTGCCAATCGCCTCCGCTAACAGCACAACAAGTAGTCCCATGCTAACGCAAGAGCGCAGCCCCGCATCCGCAAGGCCGCGCTCCCTTAGGTATTTACAATCTCTCAACGAACGGGGTACCCTACTCCTCGTCGTCCTCGGCATCATCCTCGTCCTCAAGATGATCCAACAGGTAGCGAAGACCCTCGCTCACCTCGTTAGCGGGCACCTTGGCAACAAAGCGTGCATCCACGGCGGGCCTCATAATGACGCCCTCGCCCGAAGGCACGCGCATGCTCTCGAGCTCGTCCTCATCCGTACGGGCGATATCGCCGGCAGTCATACGCTGTCCGGTCAAAAGGAAGGTCAGACGGCAGGCGGCATCGATGGAAATCGAGGCAATGCGATCGAGGTAGCGCGAAACCATGATGGCACGGCGCAGGTCGTCATAGTTGCTGTCGTCGTCCATAAAATCGCCGGTGTCCATGCGGTTAAAGGTACGGAAGAACTTCTCGTACGCCGCATGTACCGGCTCGTCCTCGACGGCCAGGTTGCAGATGATGGACATGTCGTTGGTGACGAGCGCGGACAGCGACGAGCCCAGCACCTGGTACACGGCCTCGGCCTCGGCCTCAACCGTGCCGACGAGCTCCTGAGGCAGCGAGATGTCGGCCTTGACCATGTGACGCGTGGCGCGGCAGATCTGGCGAACCTTATCGGTCATGCGCTGCAGGTTAAAGTCGACGTAGATAATCGTCTGCAGCAAACGGAAGTCGGAGGCGACCGGCGACTGCGTAGCGATCAGGTTGTAGCACACGGCCTCCAAGTTGGCGCAGCGAGCATCAATCGAAAGCGTGCGCTTCTTGGTCTTAGTGGCGAGCTTGCGGTCGTCGGTCACATAGGCCTTCACGGCGTCGTGAAGGGCAAGATCGACGGCCTCGTAGATGCTCAACATCTCGTGACGGGCCTCGATGAGCTGACGGGAAAACAGTTTGCGCATGGTTCACTCCAATCAGTTGGGTGCGGTCATGCCGCCCGCACAGTGAATACGCACCGGACCAGGTCCGATCGGCTTGGGACTAGTCGCACCGATCAGCCAAAGCGGCCGGTGATATAGTCTTCCGTCCGCGAATCCACCGGGCTGGTGAAGATCGCGTCGGTTTGACCATACTCGATGAGCGTGGCGGGCTCACCGGCAACTTCCTGCAAGAAAAATGCGGTGTAGTCGCTAATGCGAGCGGCCTGCTGCATAGAATGCGTGACGATGATGATCGTCATCTCGGGCGCCAGCTCGGCCATCAGATCCTCGACCTTAGATACGGACGTGGGGTCGATGGCGGAGCAGGGCTCGTCCATCAGAAGGACATCGGGCTGCACCGCAAGCACACGCGCGATGCACAGACGCTGCTGTTGACCGCCCGAGAGCGCCAAACCATCCTTGTTGAGCTGATTGGATACCTCTTTCCAGAGGTTGGCGCGCTTGAGCGATTCTTCCACGATGTCGTCGAGGTCGCTTTTGCTAGTCACGCCCTGCAGACGAGGGCCAAAAGCGACATTCTCGTAGATGGATTTGGGAAACGGGTTGGGCTGCTGAAAAATCATGCCCACGCGGCGACGAAGGTCGACCGGGTCGACGCCCTCGGCATAGATATCGTTGCCGTCGAGTGTCATGGTGCCCTCGACGCGAGTACCCTCGATAAGGTCGTTCATACGGTTGATGCAGCGCAAAAACGTCGATTTACCACAACCCGAAGGACCGATAAACGAGGTGATGGCGTTTTTGGCGATGTTGAGGTCGAGCCCCGTCAGCGCATGAAAGTCACCGTACCAAAAGTTGAAATCCTTGGCCGTGATGGCCGCTTGCTCCGGCGTGGGAGCGGACTGATAGACGGACATGGGACTCCTTAACTAGCGGCGCTTGCGCGACAGATAACGCGCAAACAGGTTGAAGGCCAGAATAATCGCCATCAGCAAAAGCGCGGTGCCGTAGGCTGCGTTCATGTTGATGCCGTCGTTGGCAAGCAAATAGAGGTGAACGGTCATGGGGCGACCGGAATCGAACGGCGATATGGGCAGGTTGATGGCCTGACCCATGGTGTAGAGCACCACCGCGGTCTCGCCGATGGCGCGGCCGATGGCAAGGACGATGCCGGTGGCAATGCGGCCAAAAGCAGAAGGAAGCACGATCTTGGAGACGACCTGCCACTTGGTGGCGCCCAGGCCATATGCGCCCCAACGGATATAGCGCGGAACGGCGCGGATTGCCTCCTCGGTGGTGCGCATGACGATGGGCAGCATCAGAAGCGCCAGCGCCAGGGCGGCCGAAACCATCGAAAGACCCAGGTCCATGGCCTCAACAAACAAGGCGTAACCAAAGAGGCCCATAACGATGGAAGGCACCGAGGCCAGAGCATCGGCAGCATAGCGGATGATGTCGACAATCTTGCCCTGCTTGGCGTATTCAGCCAGATAGACCGCAGCCAAGACGGCAACCGGCGTGCAGATGAGCATGGCGAGTGCCGTCACGTAGATAGTCGAGACGATCGTGGGCCAAATGCCGCCCTCGGCGTTTACGCCCTGCGGCCAGCCGAAGATAAAGTCGAGCGAGATATGCGGAAGACCGTTAATGACCACGTAGGCGATGATGGCGAGCAACACCAGGGTGGTGATATAGGCCGCGGCGCGAAACACGCCGAGCATAATCTTGTTGGACAGGTCCTTGTTGATGCGGCCCTTCTTGCCATGGGAAAGGGCACGCTTGATGAGCTCGCGCGACGAGGTCGCATCGACCGTCGTGTCAACGGAATCGGACATAGCCTACCCCCTCTTCTTTGAAATCAGGCGAACGATACCCACCAGTGCAGCTGAGATGATAAACAGGACCACGCCCATGCCAAACAGAGCCGAGCGATGCAGGCCCGAGGAATAGCTCATGTCGAGTGCGATCTGGCTCGTGAGCGTCGAGATGGGGCTCGAGATGCTATCTGGAATGACCGGGGCGTTGCCCACGACCATCAGCACGGCCATGGTCTCACCGATGGCACGCCCCATACCCAAGACAATTGCATCGACAATGCCCAGCTTGGCTGCAGGCAGCACGACCTTGTAGATGGTCTGCCACTTGGTGGCACCCATGGCATAGGACGCCTCGCGAATGCCCATGGGGATGGAATTGAGGGCATCGATCGTGAGCGTGGTAATGGTGGGAACGATCATGATGGCAAGCACAAACCACGCCGTCAGCGCGCCAAAGCCAAGACCGCCGGTCAGCTGCGCGATAAACGGGCGGATGATGACCATGCCAAAGAAGCCGTAGATGATGGAGGGGATGCCCGCCAGCAGGTCGACGGCGGGGCTGATGAGCCTGCGCACGCGCTTGCTGGCGATCTCGACCAGATATACAGCCGTGCCCACACCCAGGGGCACGCCCATGGCGAGCGCACCGACCGTCACCAGACCAGAGCCCGCCAGCAGCGACATGATGCCGTAGTGGCCCTCGGATGGCGCCCACGTAAAGCTAAAGAAGTCCGCCAGGCCGATGTCGGTAAAGACGGGCAGCGCCGAGTACGTGGTAAAGACAAAGATCAGGATAACGGTGACGACCGCCAAGAACGCGCAGGCAAAGAAGATCCACTGCAGCGCCTTCTCCTTGAGATAGGTGCTACGCGACACCAACGCCAACTCACGCTTTTTGGGCGTCTGAGCCTCCTGCTCAATCTGGGGGGTTTCCTGTGCTTCCACGCTACTCACTCCCCTTTCCGTCGTTGGTGACGGGAATAAAGCCCGCCTCGCGAATCTGCTTGTCCATCTTCTCGGACGTCACATAGTCAATGTAGTCCTGCGCCTGATGCGAAGGCGTACCCTTCACAAAGAAGTAAAGGTCGCGCGAGATGGGATAGCCGCCACTTGCGACCGTCTTCTCGGATGCCTCGACATGGTTGACCGAAACGGCCTTAACCGAGGTCGTGGCGTTGAGGCTCTCGACAAAACCCAGCGAGATGTAGCCAATGGCGCCATGCGAGCGGGACACGACGTCGCGCACTTGGCCCGTACCCGAAAGAACGGCCGAGCGGCGATCGAACGGCGTGCCGTCCATCACGATGGTACGGAAGGCCTCGCGCGTACCGGACGCCTCGTCGCGGTTGATAACCTGAATCTTCAGGTCCTCTCCGCCGACTTCCTTCCAGTTGGTGATCTTGCCGGCGTAAATATCGCGGAGCTGCTCGGTCGAGAGATTGTCGGCCGGGTTGTCGTCGTTCACGATGACTGCGATGCCGTCGTGCGCGATTACGATCGGGGTCAGGCCAAGGTCTTGTTCGTCGGCATTGAGGCCACGAGACGAGCTGGCGATGTCGGCCGTGCCGTTGCTGACGGCCTCGATACCCGCAGAGGAGCCAAGGCCGGAGACGAGCACATCGGTGCCGGCCTCTTCCTTAAAGCCCTCGGCTGCGATCTCGGCAATGGGAAGGCACGTGGTCGAGCCGGCCACGGTAATAGAAGATGTGGAAGATCCCGAGGAGCAAGCACACAGCGTGAGCGTAAGCACTGCAGCACTCAGGACCGATGCGATCTTTCTCATAGCATCACGCCGATCGCAGCATGGCGCCCACAGGTGCCGCCTTCGTTGCGGTAGGAATAAAAGCGGTCGTTCTGACGAACGGTGGAAAGCTTGGTGTCCACAATGCTGCTCGCCTCGACGCCGGCGTCCATCAGCGCCTCGCGAATGGCGGCGGAAAGATCGAGCATACGAGAAGCAGAGGCATCGATGCACGCGAACTCGGCGGCAAAGCGATCCATAAGTTCTTGGGACACCTCGTACTCGTCGCCCAGGATATGGGGCCCAATGTAGGCAGAGATGTCGTCCGGCTTGCAGCCAGCCGCCTCGCAGAGCGCTTGGCACGCCTTGGCGGAAATGCGCGCAATCGTGCCCTTCCAGCCAGAGTGCACCACGGCAAAGCCGCCGGGAGCCACCAGCACCACGGGAACGCAATCGGCAAAGCAAAGCATCACGGGTACCTCACGGGCCGTGCAGACGATGGCATCGCAGCCCTCGGCAATCTGCTCGCGAATATTCTCGAGATAATCGGCACCGTTCGAGGCCACCGTCACGACATGGTCACCGTGTACTTGATTGGGAACAAGCAGGTTGTGCTCGCACTCCGCGGCCCCTATGGCCTCGAGTGCGCGGCGACGATTTTCTTGAACGGCAAAGGGATCATCGCCAACATGCCAGCCCAGATTGAGTGAGGAGTACGCATCTTCGGAAACACCACCGGTGCGCTCGGTAAAGGCAAAACGAACATCGCGCGTCGCGCCCTCTACGAACGTAACTCCATCATGGTCGACACGCGAAACGCTGTCCGCACGTGCTGCCATACTAAAGCCTCCTAATAACACAAGTATCGCGGCGACGCCGCTGCAGTCCGTGCCATACGGCTGCCATACTTCAACAAAAGGATACCCGCAGCGGTAGGGACCAAACGTAAAGGGAACGTAAGGAGATTGGAGGCTTTCATTTACAAAGGCGAAACACAACAAAAAAAGGGTGCGCCCAATCGGACGCACCCCATGCAGGTCGTTGATAAAGACGAACTAGAAGCTGCCGCGCTTGAGGAAGTCAGGAAGCTCAAACTGGTCGTTACCAAAGTTGGGGAGCTCGGTACCACCGACGTTGCGAGTCGGGGCAGCCTGAGCCGGGCTCGTGGCAGGAGCGGTGCGCTGCGGCTCGGCAGAAGCAGCGGCCTTGCTCTGGGACTGCTGAGCAGCGAAGAGCTCGTCCTGACGGTTGACGTTGGAGTCGGAGAAGCCCGTAGCGATAACGGTGATACGCACCTGATCGCCCAGGGACTCGTCCACAACGGTACCGAAGATGATGTTGGCCTCGGGGTCGACGGCGTTGGCGACAACGTCGGCAGCGTCGCTGATCTCCTGAATACCCAGGTCCTTGGAACCGGCAATGGAAAGCAGGACGCGCGTAGCGCCATCGATGGAGCTCTCGAGCAGCGGGCTGGAAATAGCCTGCTGGGCAGCGTCGACGGCACGGGTGTCCCCAGAAGCGGTACCGATACCCATCATGGCGGTACCGGCCTGCTTCATGATGGTCTTAACATCGGCGAAGTCCAGGTTGATGATACCGGGGACGGTGATGAGGTCGGTGATGCCCTGGGTGCCCTGGGAAAGGACGCCATCGGCGATTGCGAAGGCCTCAAGCATGGTGGTCTTCTTCTCGGCGATGTCGAGCAGCTTGTCGTTAGGGATAACGATCATGGTGTCGACGCAGTCGGAAAGCGTCTTAATGCCTTCTTCGGCGCTCTTCTTGCGCTTGCGGCCCTCAAACGTAAAGGGCTTGGTCACGACGGCGACGGTCAGCGCGCCGACCTCGTTCATCGCGATATCGGCAACGATGGGGGCAGCGCCGGTACCGGTGCCGCCGCCCTCGCCGCAGGTGATGAACACCATATCGGCGCCAGCGAGCGCCTCGGCGATGTCGTCGCGGGACTCATCGGCGGCCTTACGGCCGACCTCGGGGTTGGCGCCAGCGCCCAGGCCGCGGGTCAGGTCGGTGCCGATGTGCACCTTGATATCGGCATCAGAGATCGCGAGTGCCTGAGCATCGGTGTTGATGGCAACAAACTCGACGCCGCGGATACCCTCTTCGATCATTCGATTGACCGCGTTGGTACCGCCGCCGCCGACGCCGACCACCTTAATGACGGCAAGGTAGTTGTTGATCTCTGTCTCGTGCATGTCGGTCCTCCGAAAAAAGGTTATTGCCATAGCATGGGTTGACCCCTGCGCACATTAACCTTCAAGTTGAAAGTAAATGCAAAGGTAAACCGTATTATGTTTGCACATTATGAACGTATCAGTCAAATAATTGACGGTGAAAACCAAACAAACCAGATAAACGGCGCGGTATGCCCCATCAACAAAGGCCAGAAGACGCTACGAGGTCGGTGCGTTCCTAAACGTATAGTTGCCAGGAGATCGAACGTTGATATACGTCACGCCCTCCACCTGCGAAAGCAGCTTGGTAACGATATGCTCCTTTTTGGCAATGTCATCCGAATCTCCGAGCGACACCTCGATACCGTTATCGAGATTCGCCGAGATGGCCTCGACCGAGGGCGTGGAAATATCCTTGACCTGGCCCAGGAACTCGCTCGAGAATCCGCGGACGTAATCCAGGCCGGCCTTGACCGCCTTGGAATTTACCGCTTGCCCCGAAACCGGCGCGACATCGGCCGAGACATCGGTCAGCAGCACGGCTCCGTAATGTTTGGCGAGCGCCAGGGCGGCATCGATGCCGTTTAGGGTGTTGGCACCCTCCCCCGTTGTAATGACATTGCCCTGGTCGTCAACATCGACCGAGGTAGACAGTGGTGCAATCCATGTGTCATCGTCCCCGATCGCCCAGGCAAGATCGTCGGAGCTAATGTAGGCGATTGCGATAACTTTGCGTTCCGTCGGCGTGATGATGAGCGTATGGGGAAATTGACGTTGGACATCCACGCCCGAGACCCACGGATTTTGCTTAAGGCCCTCGGTGATCTGGTCGGAATTCACATTGAACAGCGACGTGTTCTCGGGCAGATCGATCAGCTGGATGGCATCGTGCTTGGTCACATGCTCGCTGCCCTGGATCTGAATATCGGTAGCGGCGAACAGGCCAGAGTTAATGACGACGACGGCAACGACTGCAAGCGCTGCCAGAGCGGCAAGGATGCCGCCCACGATTTTGCCCTTGCCCTTAACGGCAGAAGCGGCACCCGCCGCATGATTTGCCAGGGCGCCGATCGATGACAGCGGATTAGAGCCCTTTTTGCCCGATTGCGGTTTTGCGGAGGCCGAAACCGACGTCAGCATACGTGGCTTAGATGCACCCAGCGCGCGACCGGGACGCGTCACCTTTGCCCCCAACGAGGGCTTGGGCGACGCTATGGGGCGAGAAGGTATGGCACCCATCGCCGGTTTGGGCGTCACCGAGGGACGTGCCACCGGACGAGCAACATTTTTGGCCGCGGGGCGTCCGCCAAGCTGCGAACCGGCAGTCGAACGCTTGGCAGGCCGCACGGACCCAGCAGGCTTAGAAGGCATAACGGATTTACGTTGAGGCTGAGACGGTGCGCCGGAACGCCCTCCGGCGCGGCGGAAGGTTGGTTTCGATGCTCTAGAAGCCGAGGAATTTAACTTCCGGTCTGAGCTCGATGCCATACGCCTCCCTCACCTTTCCGTGCACATGTCTGATAACCGCGGCCACGTCATCGGCCGAGGCGGTTCCGTTATTAACGATAAAATTAGCGTGTACGGGCGAAACTTCCGCGCCGCCAACCGAAAAACCCTTTAATCCACAATCCTCGATAAGCTTGCCCACGCTCGCATCGGGCGGGTTGCGAAATACCGACCCGCAGGATGCACAGCCCATGGGCTGTGTGCGCTTACGCCGCGTCAGGTACCGCTCCATACGTTCACGGATATCGGCCTTGGGCGCAGGTTTGAGCTTGAGCACGCACTCCAGAATGATCTCGTTACGCGGCAGGCTGCATTCACGGTAGCCCCAAGCGATCTCCGAGCCCGCGTAATGTTTGATGCCGGAGCTCGGGTCAAACGTAACGACATCTTCGACCAGCGAGCCAATCCACTCGGTTCGCGTGCCGGCATTCATGGACACGGCGCCGCCAACGGAGCCGGGAATACCGACCGCAAACTCAAGGCCCGAAAGGCTGCGCGACAGCGCGTCGTTGACTAGGCGAGCGAATATCACGCCCGCACCGACCGTCAGCGTACAACCGTCTTCGGCGACAACCGTACGCTGGAACTCACGCCCCAACGAAATGACGGCGCCGCGATAGCCTGCATCGGCAACAAGCAGATTAGATCCCTTGCCGATAATGACCCACGGCACCTGCTCACGATCGAGCACCGCCACGGCGCGACGCAAGGCATGATAGCTGTGACACGTCACAAAGAGGTCCGCCTTGCCGCCGATACGATAGCTCGTATGGCGCGCGAGGCGTTCATCCTCAATTATGTCCGTATCGATCATGCCCGAAAGCGCCATGACAGCGTTAAACAGACCCATGGGGTTTAAGCGTCTTTCTTGGCAGTCAGATACTCGATGAACTCGGGGCCGACCGTCGTGACGTCGCCGGCGCCCATGGTAAGCAGCAGATCGCCCTCGCCCACCATCTTCTCGAGCTCCTCATTGAGCTCAAGACGGCTCGAGCAGTACACGACCTCCTTGCCGGGATGCTTGGCGCGCACGGTATCGGCAAGCATCTTGGACGTGACGCCCGGGATGGGCATCTCGCCGGCAGAGAACACGTCAATCAACAGCAGCTTGTCAGCATTGGCGAATGCGTCGGCAAAGTCATCGCACAGAGCCTGCAGGCGCGAATAGCGGTGCGGCTGGAACACGACGTCGACATGTTTGTAGCCCAGCGAAGAGGCAGCAGCGAGCGTCGCCTTGATCTCGGTGGGATGATGGCCGTAATCGTCAACCACCGTGATGCCGTCGATATCGCCCACGTGGGTAAAGCGACGGCGGACGCCTTCAAAACTCGAAAGTGCCTTAGCGGCGGCGTCGATATCGAGGCCTAGTACATGGGCGACGGTCAAGACGGCCGTGGCGTTGAGCATGTTGTGACGACCGGGGTTGCTCTTAATCTCGACAGCGTGCTCGGTGCCGTCCTCAAAGCGAACGATAAAGTCGCTCTGGATGCCCTTGACATCCGGATGCACGCAGACGATGTCGTTGGTCTCGGCAAAGCCATAGGAAAGCACATGACGGCCCGTCGACTTGGCAAGCTCGACCAGATGCGGGTCCTCGCCACAGACGATGACCGTGCCGTCCTCGCCCACCAGACTCATAAACTTGGCGAAGGTGGCCTCGATCTCCTCGATACCCGAGTAATGATCGAGATGGTCGGCCTCGACGTTGGTCACGATGACCACATTGGGGTTAAGGAACAGGAAGGAGCTGTCGGACTCATCCGCCTCGGCGACAAAATAGTCGCCCGAGCCGTTTTTGCCGTTGGTATCGTAGCCCTCGACAATGCCACCGATCAGGAAGCTGGGGTCCAGACCCATGCGGTCGAGCATGGTGGCACACATCGAAGAGGTCGTGGTCTTGCCGTGAGTACCGGCGACGGCGACGGTGGTGTAGCCGTGACCCAAAGCCGAGAGCATCTTGGCGCGAGGCCACACGGGAATACCCAGCTCGCGCGCACGGACGAGCTCGGGGTTGGACTCGGGAATAGCGGTAGAGACCACGACGACATCGGGCTTGACCTCGTCGATGGTGGCGGCCTCATGGCCCACATGCACCTTCACGCCGGCGCGGGTAAGCTGGCGAATATAGCGCGACGTCTTAAGGTCGGAGCCGGTAACGACATAACCGCGTTCGTGAAGGACGAGGGCGATGCCGCTCATGCCGGCGCCACCGATACCGATAAAATGGGCGCTCTTGAAATCGGGCGCGGAGGTTGCAGTCTGGGAATCAGCCATGTGCTCGTGTACTCCTTGCGTAAACACTGCCTGTAACCCGTCTACTGTACCGCACCTACCGCATCCGCGCGAGGGCGACCCGCGATATCCCGTCTAACTAACGCAATCCTTCTACCGCGTCTGCCAAAAGGACGGCAGCGCGGTCCTGGGCCAAACCGCGAGCCGCCTGGCGCATGGCATCGCGCGCCTGCGCATCATCGATAAGATGCAGCAGCTCATCGGCAAACGCCTGGGTATCGATATCGGCATCGGCGCAGAGCACGCCAGCACCGGCATCGACCAGATAGCGGGCATTGGTGGTCTGATGATCGGCCGTCGCATGCGGATACGGCACCAGCACCGAAGGTGTGGCAAGAGCGGCGATTTCGGCAACGCTCGAAGCGCCCGAGCGCGAGAGGACCAAATCGGCCGCGGCCAGCATATCGCCCATATTGTCGATGTAGGGCTGGACGCGATACCGCTTCGCCTCCTCGGGCATCAGGGCAAGAGCACGCTCGGTGCCCTCGAAGCCATCGGCGCCCGTCGAATGCAAAACATAGAGATTATCGCGCGAGAGCAACTCGTTTTTAAGCGAAGCCACGCGCTCATTAAGATGTTGAGCACCAAGTGAGCCGCCAAAAACCAGCAGGAGTGTGGCGTCCTCAGGCACGTCGAGAGCCCTGCGACCGCGAACCCGATCCCCCTCGATCACAGAACGGCGCACGGGGTTGCCGGTCATGAGCACATGGTCAGGATCGCCCTCGCGCTCAAACACGGAACGTGCTGCCGGCACCGAGATGCAAACGCGGGCGGCATGCGAACTCATCATCTTGTTAGCAAGGCCCGGAACGGAGTTCTGTTCGTGCAGCAGATACGGAATGCCCGCGTCTTTGCACCAGCCCAGAAGCGGGACCTCGACATAGGCGCCAAAACCTATAGCGACATCGGGCTTGCAGGCTTTAGAAAAATGGCTGCCGAGCGTGCGCTTCGCCTTATAGACACGCCACAGCGAGCTCAATGCCGTCCAAGGGCGAGAGCGGTCGAAGCCCGTAACCGTAATCGGCACAAAATCGAACCCTGCCTCGGGAACCAGACGACCCTCGAGCTTATGCGACTGACCTACAAACACAACGTGATGGCCACGGTCACGTAGCTCCTCGGCCAAGGCGAGTGCAGGGTTGATATGTCCCGCCGTGCCGCCGGCTGCGATAGCAACGGTCATCTTATCGGTCATGGTAGTCCCTTCGTACGCGCGGCCCCTGATCGTCGGTGCGCAAGCGCGCCGACGGGTCCGAATTCAAGTCGATTCGATTATATCCGCCACCCGTATTGCGCGGTGCCGGTCGTTGCGGGCGACCCTGCGGCGCAGAGCGCGGCCGGGGACGGGCATCCGACTCCGAAGCAAAACCGTTCAAGACGGTAAAACCGCCACGCGATGAGCGCTCCCCACGCGCATGGGGAACACCGGCAGTGCTTTCGTCCATAACGGCAAAACTATCTCGGCGACGATCGTATTCATCGCGTCGAGCGCTCTCGTGCGAAACGCGCAAGATAAGCCCGGCGAGCATGAGCGACACGATAATCGACGAGCCGCCATAGCTGATAAACGGCAGCGGCTTACCCGTCATGGGAAACACGTTGAGAATACCCAGCGCGTTGATCAAAAACTGCACCGCGAGGATAACCGCAGAGCCCGAAGCCATGAGCGCCCCGCGACGATCGGTAGCCTGCTCGGCGATTCGAAACGCCGAGTAGATCAGCATCGCAAACACCAAGAATAACAGCAGCGTCCCCAAAAAGCCAACTTCCTCGCCAATGATGGCCAGGATGTAGTCATTGTGCGCCTCGGGCAAATACGAGTACTTCATGGTTGAGTTGCCGATACCGCGACCGAACAGTCCACCCGAAGCAAACGCCATAATGGCAAGCGTTGCCTGATACCCGTCTCCATATTCATCTGCCCAAGGGTTCAAGAGAACCTGAATGCGCACCATACGGTACGGCTCGACGACAAGAGCGATCACGATGATGACGACGCCAGCAAGAATCGCACCGATAATGAATTTTGGGTCAAGGCCGGCAAAGAGCGCCATGCACATGATCGTCAACAGAATAATCAGGATGGTGCCAAAGTCGGGCTGAATAAAAATCAAGACGAGCGATATGCCCAAATTTAAGCCCATGCCCTTAAGGAACTCATTGATGTTACCGCCGGGCGAAAACACGCGATCGAGCATGATGGCAGAATAGGCAATGGCAAACGGCTTGAGAAACTCCGATGGCTGAAACTGAATGCCGGCAATGCTCAGCCAGCGCGTAGCGCCACGGCTGCCGCTACCAAAGAGGAACACCGCAAGCAGCAAGATCATCATAGCGATAAGGGCAAGTTTAAGCGCCCCTTCGCCAAACCAGCTATCGGGTGCAACGCGCGCGATGAACTCGAGGGCAGCAACACCGACGACAGTGAACATAAACTGCCGGAACAAAAAGTAGGTCGCGGAGTCGTTCTCGTGAAGCGCCTCGACTGAAGAAGCCGAGTACACCATAAGCAGGCCAAAACAGACCAGCGAGAACAGGCAGGTCAAAAAGACCAGGCGGGGTCGCATGATACGTGCGGGGACGCCGGCGATATAACGTTCGCCGATGCCCTGCGTGCGACGACCGGCGCGCGGCGTGATGCACTGCGAGGAAGCACGGTCCGAGTCGGGCCTCCTCATATTCTGTCGGGGGCTCTCCTCTCTCACCGGCAACCCCTATTCCATTTGCGTATTGGACGCAGCGGCAAGCTGGGCCACATAGTCCTTAAACACGCGACCGCGCTCCTCGTAGCCCGAGAACTCATCGAACGAAGAGCAGGCGGGCGACAGTAAGATCACATCGCCGCGGCTCGAGAGCGAACGGGCAACGTCCACGGCATCGCGCAGGTCGTCGGCCTGGGCGATATCGACATCACCGTCGACATCCGCCTCGTCCATAGCGGCGGTAAAGCGCTCGCGCGCGTCGCCAAAGCAGACCACCGAGCGAACGTTATCCATCACAACGCGGGCAAAGGACTCGAGCGGCGTGCCCTTATCGTGACCGCCGAGCAGCAAGATCACATCGTCATCGGGAAACGCCGTCAGGGCCTTTTCGACCGCATCGGTGTTCGTTGCCTTGGAATCGTTAACATAGCGCACGCCATCGATCTCGCCACAGGGCTCAACGCGGTGCTCCAGCGGCTGGAACGAGACCAGGCCGCGACACACACCGTCAACATCGGCGCCGACCGTCAGGGCCGCCGTGGCAGCACACAGGGCATTGATTACATTGTGATGGCCCGAAATCTTAAGCTCGGACGTATCGACGAGCGGGGTCTCGACGCCCTTCAGGCGAATGACCATCTTGCCATCGCGAACAAATGCGGCGTCCTCGCCCGCAGGCTCGTCAAAAGCAACCTTGCAGATGCGACGGCCCGGAACATAGATGTACTCATCGAACTCGTGGATACCGGCATCCTCGACATCAACAATCACCAGGTCATCGTCGACCATATTCTCGAAGAGCTTAATCTTGGCGAGCGCATAGTTCTTATGGCTCTTATGCCAGCCCAGATGATCGGGGGTAATGTTGAGCAGCACCGCCACACGGGGGTGAAGCTCCTGGGTCGTTGCGATCTGATAGCTCGAAAGCTCCGCCACAAACCACTCGTTATGCGCACGGCCATCGATCTCGTTCACCGGAGGCTCGCCAATGTTGCCGACAGCAACGCTCGCCTCGCCCGCCGCCTTAAGCAGGTAATCGGTCAGCGACGTGGTTGTCGTCTTGCCGTTGGTGCCCGTAATGGCAATCCAATTTTGGGGAGACAGACGGTAGGCAAACTCGGGCTCACCCATAATCTGGGCAGCGTGATCACGGCCAGCCTTAAAGAATGCCGAGAACTCCGAGATGCCCGGACACGTCACGCATACATCAAACGCGCCCTCGACCTGCTCGGTTCCGTAGACAAACGATGCCCCGTGCGCCTCGAGCGAGCGCGTGGCATCGCTGGGCTCGGACGCGCCGCCACCGTAAACGGTAACGGCACTCACGCGCTCGGGATGCGCAAGCGCCCAGCGAGCGACATCAAGACCGGACTTGCCCTGGCCCAAAACGAGCAGGCTAAAGACATTAGCAAGAGGCATGAAAGACCACTATCCCAACTGGAAGAACAACGCGAGGCCCAGGGCTCCGAAGGCCGCGGCGACAATCCAAAAACGGATGACGACCTTGGTCTCGGCCCAGCCCTTCTTTTCGAAATGATGATGAATGGGCGCCATAAGGAAGACGCGCTTGTGCGTAAAGTGGAAATAGACAACCTGGATCATGACCGACAGGGTCTCGACGATAAACAGACCGCCGATGATGAGGGAAACGACTTCGGTGTTGGTCATGATGGAGGTGCAGGCAAAAGCGGCACCCAGGGCAAGCGAGCCGGTATCGCCCATAAAGATGCTCGCCGGATAGCAGTTGAACCACAAAAAGCCCAGGCAGGCGCCGGCGCACGCCGTGCAGAAGATGGACAGGTTCACATCGCCGTGCAAAAACGCCATGGCGGCCATGGCCAGCATGGCGATCATGGAGGTGCCGCCGGCAAGACCGTCCAAGCCGTCGGTGAGGTTTACGGCGTTGGAAAGGCCCGCGATCATCAGCCAGCAAAAGACAAGGTAGAGCCACGGAAAAGAGAGGCCGCAAATGGTGGTCGAGAGCACACCAAGGTCGATCGTCAGGCCACCGGGGAAACGAATCTCGGGGGCGACGCCGCACCAGTTGACAGCAAGCACGGTAAAGGTAACGCAGATGAGGGTAAGGCCAATCATCTTGGCGTGAGGCGTCAGGCCGAGCGAGCGGCCGTGCGTGACAGAAGTCAGGTCGTCGATGAGGCCAAGAACGCCGGTTGCCAGCGTGGCGAGCAGCACAAGCACGAGCTCGGTGGTGAGCTTTCCCATCAAAAGGCAGGTCAGCGAAACGGCAACCAGGATGATGACGCCACCCATGGTGGGCGTGCCCTGCTTAATCAGGTGACGCTTGGGGCCATCGGCGCGAACCTGCTGGCCGATGCCCTCGACCTTCAGGAGCTTAATCCACCACGGCATAAGCAGCATCGCGATGACGGCGGCGATGCCCAACCCCAAAAATGCCTGGTACGTAGGATACGAAGGATTGCCGAACATGGACTAGCACACACCTTCCACAAAGCGATCGAGCTCAACGAAGCGTGAGCCCTTGACCAGCACGACATCATGCTGCTCAAGAGCGCCGCCCATACGGTCGAGCACCTGCTGATAGTCGGAGAACACCTGAATGCGGTCCTCATCCATACCCATCATGCGCGCGGCCTCGGCCATACGCTGGGCAAGCTCACCGCCGACACATGCGAGCATATCGAGCTTCTTGGCCGCCGCATAGGCGCCCACCAGCTCATGCATGCGAGGAGCCTCGTCGCCCATCTCGCCCATCTCGCCCAGAACCGCCATGCGCGAACCCGTGCACGAAAGCGAACACAGCAGGTCGAGGCCGGCTGCCATCGATTCGGCACTGGCGTTATATGAGTCGTCGATGACGCGAGCGCCGCTCTTGGCGCGCTTGATTTCCTGGCGATGCCCGGTAATCGTAAGACCCCTAAAGGCGGCATCGATCTGCTCGGGCGTCACGCCAAGACGATAGGCAACCGCCGCGGCCTTGACGGCATTGGGAACGGACTGCGCGCCGGGAATGGCAAGCAGTGTGTCGATAGTCTCGCCCAAGCCAAAATCGAGCGTAAAGACCGGGCGCCCCTCGTCATCAATGCGAATGTCGCACGCACGGACCTCATCGTCGTCCGAGACGCCCGCAAGCATCACGTCGACGCCCGCAGGCGCGGCAAAGGTGTCGCGGATGAACGGAGTAAAGTCGTCCTCACCACCCAAAACCAGCAACGGGAGAAGGTCTCCGGCGGCGCACATGCCGCCAACAATCTCGGATTTGGCACGAGCGATATTCTCGCGACTGCCCAGAATACCGATATGGGAGGTGCCGATCTTGGTCACAATGGCAAGGTTGGGATTGGCGGACTGAGACATGCGCTCAATCTCGTGGAAATGGTTCATGCCCATCTCGAGCACCAGAACCTCGGTGTCGGCAGGGGCCGCCAGCACCGTGAGCGGCATACCGATCAGGTTGTTGTAGTTACCCTTGGTTGCCCAAACGCGATAGCGCTTGGCGAGCACCGCGGCGAGCACGTCCTTGGTCGTTGTCTTGCCGATAGAGCCGGTAATGCCAATTACCAGGCAGCCAAGCTCCAAACGATAAGCGTGAGCCAGGCGCAGCAAAAACTCCTCGGGGTCATCGGTATGCAGGATGGCGCAGCCCTTCTCATGGGCCAGCGAAAGCAGCTCGGCATCGGGCTCGCGCGTCATCACTACGGCGCCGGCACCCGACTCGATGGCACGGGAAGCAAAGTCGTTGCCGTCGACCTTTTCACCCGGGAAGGCGACGAATATCGTGCCCTCCTCAACCTGGCGCGAGTCGATAACGCAACCGCGGCATACCCGATCGGCTTCTCCCGTCACGGTTCGGGCCCCTGTTGCGGCCGCGAGATTGTTGACGGCGATCTCTATCATTGCAGCTCCCCTGTAAACCTAATAATGCTATCGGCGTATTGTATCCCAGCGCCGCCTACGCGTGGTGCAGGGCGTGTGAACAACCCGGATTAACCGACTGGCCATTTCATAGATAGTAACCCCCTACTTGGTGCGCGGGACACCCAACACGTCAAGCGCACTGGCCATAATGGACTGGAACGGCACTGCGGCGGCATCGGAGCCTGACGGGGTTCCGTCAAGGGTGATATAGCACAGGACCTTGGGCGACTGCGCCGGGGCAAACCCCATAAAAGACGACATGTAGTTCTCTTTGAGGTAGCCGCCGTTCTCATCGGCGCGCTCGGCCGTACCTGTCTTGCCCGCCACGTCGTAGCCGTCCACCGCGCCGCCAACGCCCGTTCCCTCGGCAACGACCGTCTGCATACACGATGTCACCTGCGAGGCGGCCTCCTCGGAAATCGCGCGATCCCCCTCGCCCCAATCCTTTTCATCGCCCTTGCTCGACTTATAGAAGTGCGGAGTCATCATCACGCCGCCGTTCGCGATGCCGCCCACGGCACGTGCGACCTCAATCGGCGAGACGGACAGCGCCTGGCCAAAGCTCATAGCACCCAAGGTGGCACCATCGTACTGGTCGCGCTCCTTGACGATGCCCAGACTCTCACCCGGAAAATCGACACCGGAGCTATGACCGATACCCCACTTGTCCACATAGGTGGCAAAATCATCGGCACCGATCTTGCGCCCCACCAGGACAAAACCGACATTGGACGAACGGCGCATCATCTCGCGTACGTCCATTGTCATGGTGTAGTCACGCTTGTCGGCATCGGTAACGGTATCGTCGCCCACCTTGATACTCGCGGGAACCTCAAACGATGTGCTCGGGCGCACAACGCCCAAATCAAATCCGGCGCCCGCAACCAGCGTCTTAAAGACCGAGCCGGGCTCGTAGGCATCCGTCACCAGACGAAGGTTCATGTCCTCGGTCTTGGCGTTTTCCAAATTGGTCTGGTCGTAGGTCGGATACGAGCAGGCGGCCAGGATCTCTCCAGTCGTCGGGTCGGTCACCAGGGCCGACCCGTTTTTGGCCTTCGTCTTCTCGACCGCCTCGGCCAAGGCATCTTCCGCGGCGCGCTGAATGTTGACGTCGATCGTCGTCACGATATCCACGCCATCAATCGCGGCAACCTTTTTATAGGCACCGCCCGCGATGTAGCCGCCATCTCTTGCGCGCTCGCGCACAAGAGAGCCATTCGTTCCGGTCAGAAGCTCATCGTATTGTTTTTCGAGTCCAGTCAGGCCAGCGTTGTCCACGTTCACGACGCCCAGCACCTGAGAAGCCAGGTTTCCATACGGGTAAACCCGCTTCATCGCCTGCTCAAAGAGCACGCCGGGTAGATTCTTCTTTTCCAGGGCGGCAGCGTCATCCTCGTCGACCTGGCGCTTGATATACACCCAGGAACCATCAGACAGTACCAGCTTGCGACAGGTCTTTTTATCGATACCGGTGGCCTTGACCAGCGCCGAGACCGTCTTGTCGACGTCCTCGACAAGCTGAGGGTTCACGGCGACATTGCGGCATTCGACTGACGACGTCAGCACGTTGCCGTTGCGGTCGTAGATAGTGCCACGTTTGGCATAGAGCGTCTGTGAAAGCAGACGACGCGCGTCCGCGCGCTCGCGCAGCTTGTCAGCATTCACGATCTGGTATTCGGCAAGACGGAAGACGCCCGCGGCAAGGCCAACCCCGATACAGCCCATAACGACATCGCGGCGAGGCAGCGGCGTTCCCGTAACCCATTCAGACGACGACCCCTTGCGCGCGCCCGTATTGCGCACCCGAGGTCCGCCCGAACCACGAAGACGCGACGCAGGGTCGTTGCCATAGGACGGCCCCGCGTTGTAAGATGGCCGACCCGTTCCTTGATAACCAGAACGTCCCCGCGAGGAGGGACGTCCAGACCCGTGGTCCCCGTCGGAACCGCGGCGATAGTCATTTGTCATACTCAGCTACCGTCTTATTTACTGAGCGGCCGCAGTCGAGCTAGCGCCCGCGGCTGCATCCTGCGAAAAGTCAAGCGTAACGCTCTCGCTGGGCTCCACCATGCCATAGGCGCCCGCAAGATCGCGAATACGCGTGTCGGCACCATAGACCGAATGCATGACCTCAAGGTTAGAACTCTCGCCGGTCGCCTTCTCGAGCGTGTTGGTAAGCTCTGCGTTGCCGTTAAGCACCTGGGCCGTAACACCGGCAAGCGCCACGCGCGCGACACCGATCGTCATGAAGACAGCCGCAATGATGCAAACCGTTTTAAGAACGCTCATGAAAACCGGGCTTACCGCCTGGTTTGCCTGACGGCCCGCGCCCGTGTAGACATCAAAACGCGGCGTGCGTTGCTCACGAGGGGCAACGGGCGCCTGCGGTGCCTCGCGGTAGGCGGGCATGGCGTTCATATCATAGGCGAGTGCTGCGTTTGAGGTGTTATGGCCCATGATATGCCGCCTCCCATCCCGAGTACGTTGGTAGTGTGTTTAAGCTTCGTTTATGGTGCGAGCGGGAGGTCCAATTTCGCGCGGTCGCGCCTACAGGCGCTGCGCCACGCGGATTTTGGCTGATCTCGCCCGAGGGTTGCGCGCAACCTCATCGGGTTGGGCAACCAAGGGTTTGCGGGTGATGACCTTGAGTATCGGCACGTTGCCACACACGCACACCGGAATCTCCGGCGGGCACGTGCACCCCTGGCTCATCTCCTTAAAGTGGTTCTTTACGATACGGTCCTCGAGCGAATGATACGAGATGACGCAGATGCGTCCGCCCGGGTTGAGCCACCTGGTGGCGGCATCAAGCCCCCTCTCGAGCACATCGAGCTCGTGGTTGACCTCGATGCGAATGGCCTGGAAGCTCTTCTTGGCCGGGTGCCCACCATGCCGACGAGCGGCAGCCGGAATGCCAGCCTTGATGATCTCGACAAACTGGCCTGTAGTTTCGATCGGTTCTTGCTCGCGACGGCGCACAATCTCGCGCGCAATCTGCGAGGCGAACTTCTCTTCGCCGTAGACGCGTAGAATCCGGGCGAGGTCGTGTTCGTTATAGGTGTTGATGACCTCAGCTGCGTTTAGGGTGTTGTTACCCGGATCCATCCGCATGTCCAATGGGGCATCTTCGTTATACGAAAAGCCCCTGCCAGGGATATCGAGTTGCGGTGACGAAACGCCCAAGTCAAACAGGAAGCCATCGACCCCGGGCACCTCGGCCGAGCAAAGCAGCTCGTCCAAGTCGCCGAAGTTGCCCTTCAGCAGCTGGTGCGGGACGCCGGGAACCTCGCGGTCCAGACGGGCACCAGCGGCCTCGAGGGCCATGTCGTCCTGATCGACGCCGAGCAAAAGGCCCGTCTCCCCTACCTGCGCGGCCATCTTTACCGAATGACCGGCACCGCCAAGGGTGCAATCGCAGACAACGGAGCCGCTCTTGAGCTGCAGCGACTCAAGCACTTCGCCGAGCATGACAGGTTCATGCCGATATTCTTGTGTCAAGATCCCACGCTCCATCCGTTACTCGTGCCTTGCCCTTACGAGAAGAAGAGGTCAAGCAGAGCCTCGTCGTCATCGTCCTCATCGGCCGCGGCGCGGTCCCAAACCTCAAGGTGGTCGTAGTTGCCCACAACCGTGACCTCGCGGTCAAGGTTCGCCTGCTTGCGGAGAGACTCAGAAAGACCGATACGACCGGCGCTGTCCACATCCATCGACGTGGTGCGCTTGTTGATCGCCCTCATGAGCTTCTGGTCGTTGATGTCACGCGGGTTAAAACCCTCGTGGCCCTCACGACCCGCGAAGAGTCCTTCGACCCACTTATCGAAGGCCTCGGCAGAGAACACGTACAGAGCATCGACATCCAGGGCTTTGAACACGCGAACGTGCTCTCCAAGTTCCTCGCGAAGGGGTGCAGGCAGGGACAGACGACCTTTTGCATCGAGATTGCGCTCGTATGCACCAGTCATTCCCATGTGCGCCCTCCCCTCGGTTACTCAGATGGCACGTACGCGGGGAACCACCCCGCCTGTCGACGTCATTAATAATATGGGGAACTGCCCCATTTTTCAACACCTTTCCCCACCCCTTCCCCC
>CABSNK010000003.1 GCA_902479075.1 uncultured Collinsella sp. | reverse complement strand
CGTTTGTCTCCACCCGCGTAGCGGGTGGTTTAAAGCTGGCCGCTGCGCGGCCAGCAGACTAAAGTCTTGAAACCAGTCGACGCCGTTGACTCAACGTCGTTCGCGGTCTCAGTCTCACTCTGTTTGAAGGCATAATAGATGGTCACCGGCGCATCTTCGCAGGCATATTTATACACTTGTTTGAAAGTGCTAAACATGCCCTCTTCGAAGAAGTCTCGCGCTCCTTCCTTGCCGCGATTCTCGCGGTAAGGCGTGGCAACCAGCTCCTCATGTTTTGGCACAAGCATGGTGCTGAAGAGCTTGGGATACGTTCGGCGAAGCGACTGACGGAGCCATACGTAGAAGAAGTCGGACAAATCCGCGTAGCCGATGTTGTCATAATAGGGTGGATCCGTTGACACGAGAATGCCACGCATACCGTTGTCGCTCTGAGCGTCAAACTGGCGAGCAGAGCCCGGCCTATTAGCGCAAGGATACTCTCCAATGACCTTGGTAACCCATTGCATCATATTGTCAAAAGAGCCAGAGGAGGAAGAAAATAGATTGCCTTCGGCATAATCCCAGGTCATAGGAATCGCTTGTCTCCCGAAAACGTTGCGAAGCTTTTCGCCGGGCGCATTCCATGAGCAAATAGACGAGTGATAGTCCGTTAGCTTGTCGACAACAAACGCAAGGTATACGCCGACAGCCTCGCCGTAGGCGCGGGCACCGGTGCCACCTTCGCCGAGACCCTGACCGTCATCGGCGAGACCGGCTGCCACAGCATCCGCCTCCGCTTTCTTCTGCGCCTCGCCGACGAGCGCCGAGAACGTCGTCAGCGCCGTCAGCTGTCGGTTGGTAAAGAGCTTCCAGAACTCGTCTAGGCCGTAGACGTTCGTGTTCAGATGACCCGGGTAATAAGCGAGCTTGCCCTGGGGATAGTCATCGGGCATCGGAACGTCGGCGGCAGCTATCTGCACCTCGTCCGGCGCGATGTAGATTCTGCCGCGTTGCCCTTCGGCGACGATAGCCATGAGCTTGGCGCCCATGCGTCCCTCGCGCGACTCTTCGCGTATATGGTCGAAAGCGATAGGCGCCCCGCAGTGCACGCAGGTCGCGCCGCGGCGGTTCACTGTGCCGTCATGCATCGCCTTACCAGGCGCGACCTCAAAGCGTACCTCGCCGCCCTCGCAGACGGGCTCGACGTGCCACTCCTTGCCCTTCTTTTTGGAGAGATCGAACGAGCGAACGAGGATCGCCTCGTGCCCGCAAGCGGGGTTGGGGCACTTGACGGTACGCGCCCACAGCCACGCAATGACGGTAGCCTCGCCGCCGCCCTGCTCGGCAGGCACCCGCACTTTGGGGTACATATGCCCGATGCGCCGGGCGGCCTCCTCCTTCATCCAGGTGCCATAGTACTTAACGTCGGCAGCCAGACCAGCATTGCCGCTCCAGCCTCCATTGGTTAGCTTGCCACGGGCCTCAGGGTTAACAGCAAACTTGTCCGCGAACAACGGCGGAATCTCAATCATTGCTTTATTGATGGTAACGGCGACCGGGTTGAGGTCCTGCGCATACGCCTTAAGACCCAGACGTTGTGCCTCCAGCGGAATGGCGCCTCCGCCTGCAAAAGGATCCAGCAGGGGCGGCAATTCGTCGCCCATCGACCTTTTAATCTCAGCCTTGGCGGCATTAAGCACACGATCGTTATTGGAGTTTTCCCACACCACGAGCTCGCGCAGGATGCCGAACAAGCGCTCGCGCTCGGCAGCCTGCTCCTCCACGGTGGGGAACTCCTCGGGATGCGCCGACGGGTCGTCCACCAGCGACGACCAGATAACGGCGCGCGCCGCGGCCAGCGGGCGACGGGCCCACCAGAGATGCAGCGTCGAGGGATGCCCATGACGGATGGACTTCTCACGCGCAGAGGCCGCATTGATATCGTCGAGCGGCAGCGCCACCTCGATGAGCTTCTTCTTTACTGCCATGTCTGCTCCCTCTCTAGTATCACGTCGCCCGCTTCCTTGAGGCGCGCGATGTCGTAGTTCGTGCTTGCCGCGGCATAATCCGGCGGACTGGTAAATGGATGTGCGATGTAAGAAGTTCGGGTCGTGTTTCCATCGACCTCGACCAGTGCGAGCACAAAGGCATCTGGCCTGTTGAACGCACACATCACTTCGTTGTGCGAGACGGTGACCGTAGTGGCGCCCGCGGCGCGACCCTTGACCTCAATCATTCGCAACGCCGGTCCCTTAGCATGAAGCTCGTCGGGCACCACGGATTCAATGTCGTAGCCGCAGTTATCTGCGCTTCGATCCCGCGGCGTAAAACCCAGCTCCCGCTCGATAGCCATGACGGCACGCATGCCGGCAAGCTCTACCTCGCGCCTGCCTGCCGCACTGGATTCGGTGGTAGCATGTGAGTCGTGGAGCAGCATGCCAACTGGAATCACAAGCGCGCCGCCCAGCACCCTCGGAGTCGCGGGAGTGATGGTCTTTTCGCGCTGCAGCTCCGCCAAGCGCATTTGTCTACGGTCGCGCAGATCGTCGGCGCGACGACGAGCATTCAGAGAGCTCAGGCGTGTCTTCTTGCCTTGCTTTTCTTTCTCCTCCAGCTCCCACGCGCGACCATCCCAATAATTGGCCTCTTCGGTAAGACGCGCGTCAACGGCTCGCTCGATCTTCTCGATCTGCGGAATACGACGACTGCGCACCTCTTTGAGGCTCACCGGGAGGATCTCGCGAATGGCGAAATCCATGGCAAGCGCATCAATGTCGCCGGTAAGCCACTCCTGCTCAGAAGCGATAGTGCGCGCGGCAGATGCCTCGGACGGACGAGGACCGCGATAGTCCAAATAGGGCGCATAGCCCGCATCACGGGCTTCGCCCGCAGCGTCAACTTCAACGAACCTAAACTCTTTGGATACCGTACGCTTGGTGCCGTCGGCCAGCGTCGTGCCGTCCTGGACAGAGTTCTCGATATAGAGCAAGAGCCTCGGCTTGTCTCCAAAATCTCTATCGTCCACGAGCACACAGCCCCGCTTAAGCGCCGAGCCCATTTGGCCAATCAGCACCTTCACCGTTGCATCCAAAAGCGGTTCACCGGGGCATACCAACTCCGCGGGAACGAGTCCAGGACCCTCTTTAGATTCTTTGTCAAAGCAAATACGCTCATAGGAGGCAAGCACGTGGCCGCATTCGCCGTCCATGCTCATCGAGCGAACCGAGAACGGCACTTCGAGCACCTCGAACCTGCCAGGCTCGCGAGATGCCACGCGTCCTCCCAAGCGCTTCATTGCCGCCATGAAAAATGCCTGGATAAAGTGCGGCTCGAGCTTGCGAGCCTCCATGCGTTCCATGTCCTCGCGAATAGCGCTTACGCCGCGAGCGTCCATGACGTCATCGGTAAGCGCATACTCTTTGAGAAGCCGTTTAATGGAGCTCGTATCGAGCGATGCATCGACTACCTGGTTGAGCCGCGCCCGTACCTCGGGGTCATCGCCATAGCGAATCGCATCGAGGAGCAAGTCACGGAGCGTCTTGCCTTCAAAGGTAACCCTGCCCAAGATATCGAAAACCTTGCCGCCCAGCGCGGCACGTTCCACCTCGAGCTTGCTGAACAGGCGTTGGAATACTTCTCCCTCGCGCGTCTGCGTGGAGACAAGGTTCCACAGATGACATACTTCGGTCTGACCGATGCGGTGAATACGACCGAAGCGCTGCTCGAGTCGATTGGGATTCCACGGCAGGTCGTAGTTGATCATAAGGTGCGCGCGTTGCAGGTTAATGCCCTCGCCGGCGGCATCCGTAGCGACAAGGATGCGCGAGTTCGCATCCTGCTTAAACATTTCCTCGGCACGATGGCGCTCGTCGCGCGTCATACCGCCCTTAATGGTAAGCACGGCAGAACGGTCACCCAGAAGCGATCCGATTTTCCCTGCAAGATAATTCAGCGTGTCTTTGTGTTCGGTAAAGATGATGAGTTTCTCACGTCGACCGTCCATGCCAAACATATTGGAATCGTCTTGCAGCAGTCGCGAAAGCTCCTCCCACTTACGGTCCTCGCCACTAATGCGAACATCGTTTGCCTTGCGCTCGAGCGTGCGTAAAATCGCGATCTCGGTATCGAGCTCAGCCGCAGTCGCCGCCGCAGAAGCGGTGTCTACGACGTCATCTTCCATTTGCTCGTACTCTTCGGAGTCGTAATCGTCCTCGTCAAAATCTCTGGCATCGATGCCCCATTTATCTGTATAGGCGACCTTGCCGCTCGCAACGCTTTTTGCCTCGGCGAGCTTGGACTCAAGCCGTATGCGGCGACGTCGAAGCGACTGGAAGATGGCCTCGGGACTCGACGCAAGACGACGCTGCAAGATGGTCAAAGCAAAGCCGACGCTGTTCTTATGCTTGCCGCCCAAGCGCTCCGCACGGTTAAACTCTTCGGTGACGTAATGCGTCACCGAGTCATAGAGCTCCTGCTCGGCAGGAGATAGGTCGTATTCGACTGTGTAGGCGCAGCGTTCGGGGAATAGCGGGCGCCCATCGAACTTGAGCAGCTCCTCTTTCACGAGGCGACGCATCACATCGGAAACATCGCAGTCAAGCGAAGCGGCGGGCGGAAGGCTCTGAGCCTGGCCGGCAGTGGAGCGCGCCGCAGGATTCTTAACGCGATTGCCTCCCGCAAACCGGTCCTTGTCCACAAGCGCCATAAAGTAGCGGAAGTCAGCCGGCTTACCGTTGTGGGGCGTAGCCGTCAGAAGCAACAAGTTTTCGGTTGTGTCACCCAAGAGCTGACCAAGCTTATAGCGTTTGGTCGGCTTGAACTCGCCGCCAAAGTTTGTCGCGCTCATCTTGTGGGCCTCGTCGCATACAACGAGATCCCACGAAGTTGCCCTTAGCTTCTTTTGGATCTCGTCGTTGCGAGCCAGCTTATCTAGGCGGCCGATACAAAAATCGACCTCGTCGAAGGGGTTCCCGGTAGCAGAAGACTCCAGCACATCGTTTGTAAGCAAGCGGAATTTGAGCCCAAACTTTTGCCATAGCTCGTCTTGCCACTGTTCCACAAGATTACCGGGAGCCACGATAAGGCAACGCCTAAGATCGCCGCGAGCAATCATTTCTTTTATTAGGAGGCCCGTCATGATGGTCTTGCCTGCACCGGGGTCGTCCGCCAGCACATAACGCAGCGGCAAGCGCGGCAGCATTTCCTTGTAGACGGCCGAAATCTGGTGCGGCAGCGGCTCGATAGACGACGTACGAATAGCCAGATAGGGATCGAACAGATGAGCCAAGCCTATGCGATACGCTTCGGACACGAGTCGCAGGTCATCGGGGTCGGCATCGAACGCCCAGGCGCTGGACTTTTCGATGATGTATTTATCCTCGTCTGTATCGAAGAGAGGTTGGTCACCCAGTACGCCCTGGCCCGTCTTGTAGATTACGTTTAAGATGGAATCGCCATGCCATTCGACAGCCTTAATGGTCACGGGCGAATCCCCCACGATACCGCGAACGCGCGTACCGGGCGTTATCTCTGCTAGCTTTGCCATCACGCGCCCCGCTTTACGAGAAGCGAAAATGCGTGTCGCAAGATAACGCTAGGATTGTCTATCGAAGGAAGACACTCGCTGGCGAGCACCCCCCCCCGAAGAGTTTTCGTCTGAATGGCCACGAAAAATCTCCTGGGTTTTATTGATACCGGGGTGAAGGACGATTCACCCTTGTTACAGCTTTATCTATTGTCTTTCAATCAGCTTGCCGTGTCATGGGGTTTTCTGCAAAAGGAATCGTTTTTACCTCGCGCGGTTTGTTGCTCAACAATGCTGCGAATAGCGTGAATGCCTTGTGATCACTCCCGCGTCACCAGCGCCCATTAGCACGCTTACAGACGCTTTGGCACCTAACGCCCGTTGTTCGATGCACGCCCTTTACCCAAACGCCTACACTTGAGCATTACAGGTCAATTACGCCACCAGGCAAGCGAGGCTAACATGCGGTCCGAAAACGAACAGATTCATTACCGAGCAAAGTTCAGGCTTTCACCCTATTCGACTACCACGCCCTCAATCGTCGATGCGTATCGTCAGATCTACACCTGGGTGCGCGACAAAGAGAAGCGCAAGCGCCATGAGCAGAGCGCCTTTGAGTTTTTATCAAGCAATAAAGACGTTGCCTCCAACTTTGTATTTGGAAACCTCAGCTATCCCATTGGCTATTCTGGAGGCATGACCACAGGCAGCCGTGTGAGCATTTGCACTCGTGCAGCCTTTAACGACAAGCGAGGCAAGATTCCCGTCGCGTGGGCCTTTGAATATGACGAGCCCGACAGTCATTATTCGTATCGTCACTGGCACACTTGCATTGGCCTTGAGACGGCCGATGACAACTCCTGCCTAGTCAATATCAAAGTCACCTATGCGACCCAGCCCGATTATGTGGGCTGGCCACTGCCAGAACCGGACCTCAATATTCCCCGCATCGCAAAGGTTCTGTTTTCGCTTCCCAATCATCGGGCATGCGTTGGAGAGACAGTCGTCAACACATCGTGCACGCGCCTGACGTTTGAGAACTTTGACGCCGAGTTCTCCGACAACCTTCTGAGCGGCCAGCGCGAGCTCCCCCTGATTCTAATAACCAGCGATGATACCGGTCGATATCCCGTCAAAGATCCCAGCAAGCTCGCCAATAACCTTATGGGCCTAGCCAACGTGTTTGCCGCCGACGAATCCGATGGTCGGCTCAAATCAAAGCTGTTCAATCTTTTTCTCTACGATACACCTGCCTATCGATACAACTGCCCCAAGTCATCGCTTCGTATTTACCAACCAAACATCAATCTGTCTGACGAAGAAGACGCGCGTCGACACCTCTGCATCAGGCGCGATAGGCTGAACGAGTACGGCAACAAGACATCCACGATACTTAACCGGAGCCTGGGGCGCTCGTTCTTGCGCGGCAGGGGCGATATTGTAGACACGAGCGATATTGCCTGGTACAAATCACGTCAATCAATTGGGGCGCTACGCAGCCGCATGGCAGAGATGAAACGCCATGCAGAGGATGAAACCGTAGCCGAGGCAAAACGCACCGAAGCGCTTGCCGCCTCGTACAGCCAAGAGACAATGGACAACCTTAAAGAGTTGCTGTCAAAAGAGACTGCAGACAGGCAGCTCTGGGAGGGGCTGGCAAACGATTACGCCGACAGCAACGCCGCATATGAGCAGCGTATTGAGCAACTGGAAAACAGCCTGCTCGAGTTGGATGAATCCGAGAACACAATCGCCAACTTAAAGTATCGACTCCAAGAGGCGCTGGAGCGAGCCGACCGCTCGGAAAAGCACGTAGCCGCACTCAGAGCAGAAGCATGTTTTGTCGAGGGGCTCGAGGCATTTCCGCGCACCCTTGAGGACGAGCTTAAGTTTGCTGCGAACCTCTGGCCCTCGCGTATTTTCGTTTTGCCCGAGGCATACGACTCGGCACGCCGCTATGATTTTGCCGATCTTGACGAGGAATGGCAGATCCTTAAATCCCTAGCGACCGTTATGTGGCAACTCAAGTTTGGGGAGCGCCCGACGACCGGAGACCTCTATAGCGAGTTTAAAAATCAGACCTCGTTTGACGCCGCGCCGACCGAGACCAAGCTGACTAAAAACGACACTGAGCTCATGCGGCTCCGCCAACGCACTTACAACGGTAAGCAGGTTTGCATCTTGCCACACATTAAGGGCAACGGTCGCAACCGCCGCGACCCATTCCGTCTGCACTTTTGTTTTGATGACGAGGCACAGTTAATCGTGATAGGCCACTGCGGCAGCCACCTGCCAACATCAGGAACTGCCAGGCAGTAAGGCGCCGCGCCAGCATGGGCGGAGGGCGCCCCCTACCTCCCCTCCGCTTTCAGCTTTAGCAGCAGGTCGCCCAGCTCGGGGCACTTGCTAGAGAGGCGCGTCTGGGGTCGCTCGCCCATCCCCCACCGCTGGCGGATCTCCTGGGCGTGCGGACTCACGTGATAGTCCCCCTCCATCATCTGCTTGAGCAGCTTGGCGGTTACGCGCGCATCGGCAAGGGCGCTGTGGGCGTGGCCCGTCGACTCGTCGAACTCGATGCCAAACCACGTTGCCGCGTCGCCCAACGAGACGCGCCCGTGGCTGCCCACGTCCATAATCGAGGTGTAAAACGCCTGCAGGTCGGCCCAGTCCGTAGGAAACGCGGAAAGGTCGATGCGCTTTGCCTGGCATTCGGTCAAAAGCTGTCGACGGTCCGTTCCACTCCAGCAAACTATCTGGGCGGAGTAGCGACCGATCCAATCGCTGAGCCTTTTGATCACCACGTAGAGCGGATCGGCCATCGCGGTGTCCACAGCTGATATCCCTGTGAGCTCGCGGACGGGAAACGCAACGCCTTCGGTAAATTCCGTCTGCACAAACTGCGAGAACTCGCCCATAACGTTGCCGTGGTAATCGAGCTTGACGGCGCCGACCTCGATAATCTCATTGCGCAGTCCACGGCGCTGGCGCTGTTTTGGCACCGGCGCAAACTCAAAGTCCAGCACAATCTGGCGCGCAAAGTTCGTCGTATCGATAGCCGAGATACCCGGCGTCTTTTCAGCTGACACGGTTATGGCCTTTCTCCGTTGCCTGCCGCTTACTACATAGGCGGCTACATTGCCGTAAGGATAGGCGCCCGTGCGGACATGAAAGCAGGGCGCAATGCCATGCCCGCAAAACCACTACGCACCAAGTGCCGCCATGGGAATCACCGCCACGCCATCGTCGCGTGTGTAGGCAATGCTCCCCTTTCCAACCACGACCGTCAAAAACACCGGCGCGGCATTCTGGGCGGCAGGATTGGAGAGCACTTTCCTCTCCAGCGCCTTGAGATTTCTCGCTCCATCGTCTGCTTTCGCATCACTCAGCTTGACCTCGATGGCTCCCATCCACACAGGTCCTCGGTCAGCTTGAGCCTGTTGAAGAGATCCAGGTACGCAGCGATGGTCCTCTCGTCGGGGCCCGCCTCACCGTACGAGGCGTCCTTTATGAGCGTCTTGTACGTGACAGCCTGGCTCTCGTTCATGGTAAGAGCTCGCAAAAGGCCGTGTGCGAGCTCGGGCGATCATGCGATATGCGAAATTACGCCATTCTCAATGCTGTTTTTACGCTACTTTCAATGTAGTTTTTACGCCATGACCGATGTAGTTTTTACGCCATATTCATTGAAGGTTTTACGCTTGTCATCCTTAGCGCGATCCATTCCGAGCATCACATCAGAGCGCGCTTGGTTATCTCCGCT
Organism: uncultured Collinsella sp.; assembly: GCA_902479075.1. Classification (GTDB taxonomy): domain Bacteria; phylum Actinomycetota; class Coriobacteriia; order Coriobacteriales; family Coriobacteriaceae; genus Collinsella. The sequence continues at coordinate 116,199 of CABSNK010000003.1, read as the reverse complement.
CGCACATCTCGGCAAACGAAATCAGCTTGGTATCTCCCCTGTTCGCCGCGGCATCCCGACATCCCTGCGTAAAGCCGCTTTTTGAGAATAGTGCATAGCTTTTTCGTTGCCGTCTAAAGAGCTCGCTTCGGTGCACGAGCTTTTGCAGCACGTCTTCGCCCGCCGGTTCATTGCGCCATTTGCACTCCGCAAACAGCGCAGCGCCCTCGCCATCGTCAACAATCAAGTCGATTTCTTCCTGCGTATGCGTGCGATTATCCGTCCCCCACCAGCGTCCGACGCTCGCCGGAACCACATCGAGCTGGCCCGCCCGCGCGAGTTCGTAAACGTATTGCCTGCATATAAGCTCAAAGACCGTGCCCATGTAATCCGATACGTGCGGCTCAATGCGCTTATACGCCATCTCGGCCATATCGTTTTGAATCAGCCCAATGTTCTGCGGCACAAACTTGTACCAGAACCTAAACATCTGGTCGCTCAGCAGATACACGGCTCGCTTATTGCTCGTCTCGTTTAGGGGCAGCTCGCGCTCGACAATTCCAAGTGACGCCAGCTTATCCACATAGCTCTTTACGTTGCTCGCAGGGATTACCGTAGAGCTCGCAATCTCCGAGATCTTCGAGCGCCCCTGGGCAATTGCCTGCACAATCGCATCATATTGCTCGGGATTGCGGCACTCTTGCAACAGCAGGTTGCTCGGCTCCTCAAAGAGATAGCCCGTAGGAGTAAGAAAAAGACGTTTGATGTTGTCCTTGAGCGGTGCGACGGGATCGACTTTCTCGATATATGCAGGAATGCCGCCCGTCATGCCATAGCAAACCGCAGCGTCTTCGCGACCCATGCTCCGCCACAGGTCGAGGGTCGTCGTAAAATCGAGCGGCATGATCTTAAACTGGGCCGTACGCCTACCGTATAGTGGACTCTCGTAGCCCAACACCTGCTCTTCCATAAACGAAAGAGACGAGCCGCATAGAATCAGCATGAGCCTGGTCTCTTTGTACAGGTGATCAATCTTGTCTTGCAGCAACGAGCTGATCTCGGGATTCGATTGGGCGAGATAGGGATACTCGTCAATCACGACAATCAAACGTTCCGTGCGAGCCATGGTGGCCAATGCATCGAACGCTTCGTCAAAACTACGAAACGACACGTCTGCAGCACCAACCGAGCCTGCAAGTATCGCCTGGCTAAAGCCGTGCAGATTTGCCTCCGCATTGGTGCGACGAGCTTGAAAGTAAATAGCCTTCTTGCCTTGGATGAACTCTGTGATAAGGCGCGTTTTGCCCACGCGACGGCGGCCGTAAATCACAGGCATCTCAAAGGAGCCCGTGCCATACAGTCGATTGAGCTCGGACATTTCCGCTGTTCTTCCGATAAACATAGGCCATCCTTCTTTTACGTTATAGCTAGCTATATTATACCTTTCTATAATATAGCTAGCTATAACGTAATTCGACAAGCGGCGCACGCAAAAGGAACGGTTGAAGTGCGGCTTGACGCCGCACGACGTCGGCGGACGAGGCGATGCGTCCGCCGACGAATAGCACCGAATTGGCTACTTCTTGCTCTCGGGCAAGACCAGATCCACGGCAGCGTCCTTGGCAGCATCGATGTGCTGAGCCACGACCGGCGTCTGCGGAAGGATCAGGTTAAGGACAATGGCCATGATGGCGGTGGGGGTTACGGCATTGGAGCCGATGACGGTGGACACCCAGGTGGGCATACCCTCGCCGGCTAGGCAACCGCTGGCCATCCAGATACCCAGGCCAAAGACGACGGAGGTACCGACGATGGTGGTAGTGCGCTGCGTAAGGCCCTCGCGGGTGAACATGCGCACGCCGTTCATGGTGATGGTGCCAAAGACGCCGACGGTCGCGCCGCCGATGACGGGCTGCGGGATAGCGGAAAGGACGGCAGAGAGCTGCGGGAACAGACCGGCGATGGCAAAGACGGCCGCGATGGTCACAAAGACCCACTTGTTGACGACCTTGTTGGAGCAGATGATGCCCACGTTCTGGCCAAGGGCGCTGGTGGGAAGACCGCCCAGCAGGCCGCCGACCATAGAGGTGATGCCCTGGGACACAATAGCGCCAGAGAGCTCGCGCTCGGTGGGCATACGGTCGATGGAGCCCAGGCAGGCGGCGGAGACGTCACCGATAACCTGGATGGCAACCATGGGGAACACGACGGCGAGGGTAATGCAGACCTCGGGATCAAACTCGAGCGCGTAGGGCATGAGCTTGGGAAGGGCGAAGACCTGAGCGGTGGCGACGCTGGAGAAGTCGATCATGCCAAAGGGGATCGAAACGATCATGCCAACGATCATGCCAAAGAACACGGATCCCAGCTTGAGCGTGCCCTTGCCAAAGTTGGCGAGCGCAAAGACCACGGCAAAGGTGATGAGAGCGACGCACCAGGCCTGCGGGGTGCCCCACAGCGGCGTACCCATACCGCCAGCCATATACTTGACGGCCGTGGGATACAGCGAAACGCCGATGGAGAAGATGACCGTACCGGTCACGACGGGCGGGAACAGCCACTTAATCTTGCTGTAGGCCAGACCAAAGAGGGCCGCGACGGCACCGCCGACAATCTCGCCGCCCAGCAGCGCACCAAAGCTAAAGCCCGAGGCGCCCATGGCCTGAAGGGCCGGCAGGAACGCGAACGAGACGCCCATGACGATGGGCAGGCCGCCGCCGATGCGACGGAAGGGAGCAAAGGCCTGAAGGGCTGTGTCGAGCGCCGAAAGAATGAGCGCAACCTGAATGATGTCGGTGCTCTGCTGGCTATTAAAGCCGTAGACGCCGGCCATGATGACCGCCGGGGTAATGATGCCGGCAAACGATGCCAGTACGTGCTGAAGGGCACACGGGATCATTTCCTTAACGGGCGGCATGCCTTCGCGAGTGAACAGGGCTTCAGTGCCGTTCGTAACCGTCTCCTGGGCCATTTGACCACCAATCCTAGAAGTAGTTGTTTTCGCATCTAACGTTCTATTGTGACGCAGTGCGGGGCTGAGGTTGTGCCTTCGTTGCATATCGTATTGAAGAATTTTCTCATTTTTAATAATAATTTTTTGTTATCAGACTATTTTTCAGCTGAGATAATGCATTTCCGCAGATAAGGAAGTGTCTGGTCAAAATAACATCTAACTTTTCTTTTGGTCGACCGTTTACCGCCACATTCCTACCGCGCGTCTGTATTACGCAATGTACCTGCGAATACGCGAGTCAATAGACACCGTGTTACCATGAGAAAAAATTGTTATGAACATTTCCGATTTCACCCAAAGGAGTTGCCCATGAACGAGACCGTACGCCGCTTTTTGCCGATGGTCGATTTCCTGGAGCAGATACTCGGCAAAAACAGCGAAATCGTCCTGCACGATTTCTCGGATCCCGACCACGCCATCGTCGATATTCGCAACGGTATCGTGAGCGGCCGCAAGATTGGCGGACCCGCTACCGATCTTGCGCTCAAGATTATGCACGACCCCAAGTGTCGCGACTTGCCGTTTATTACGGGCTGCGAGGGGCGCGGGGCCAGCGGCAAGACGCTGGAGTCCGCGACGTACTTTATCCGTGAGGACGGCGAGATCGTCGGCATGCTGTGCGTCAACACCGATCTTTCGGCCGTGCGCAACATCAACGCCATGGCTCAGCAGCTTATGGCCTGCTTCGACGCCGCGCCAGTCCGCACGGAGCCCTCCCCCATCGAGGTCGAGAGCCTTTCGGAGTCCACACAGGAGCTCATCGGCCGCAGTATTTCCGAGCTGCTGAGGGAGCGCGGGCTGGATGTAGCGTCGCTTGGTCAGAGCGACCGCGTGGACGTCATTCGCCACCTTAACGGCAACGGCGTGTTTATGCTCAAGGGTGCCGTTGCCTGCGCCGCCGCCGCGCTTGGAATCTCTGAGCCCAGCGTCTACCGCTATCTGCAAAAGGTCCGCAAGGAGGGCTAACCCACTGATCCCTTGGGGACGGAGGAAAACGGATCATTTTTTGCCCGAAAGGCTGCTGAAGACTTTGTCCTGCTTAGGCTGCGGGCATCGCCTGTCGCCACGGCTCCACTATACTTTTGAGTATCTGAGCATTTTGAAAGGCAGGATATGACCGCAACCGCCAGTCGAACCACCAACCGCAGGCCCGAGCTCTTGGCCCCCGCCGGAGGCCCCGAGCCCTTTGCCGCCGCACTCGCTGCCGGGGCAGACGCCATCTACTGTGGCATGGGCAGCTTCAACGCCCGCCGCAAGGCAACGAACTTTACCGACGAGGCCTTTGAGCAGGCCTGCCGCGCCGCACATCTAGCCGGGTCGCGCGTCTACGTCACGGTCAACATCGTCATCAAGGAATCCGAGATGAGCGACGCGCTGCAGCTCATCCATCGCTGCTCCACGCTGGGCGCCGATGCCTTCATTATCCAGGACTGGGGCTTGTTCTTTGAGGTCAAGCGCACCATGCCCGGCATCGAGACACACATCTCGACCCAGGCGAACATCCATGATGACCGCGGAACCATCTGGTGCCGCGAGCAGGGCGCCGACCGCGTGACCTTGTCGCGCGAGCTCTCCATTGACGAGATCGCCGCCATCCACGACGCCGCGCCCGACGTCGACCTCGAGGTCTTTAGCCACGGCGCTATCTGCTTTTGCTACTCGGGTCTGTGCCTGCTCTCGAGCTTTGCCATGGCGGGCCGCTCGGCCAACCGCGGCATGTGTGCTCAGCCCTGTCGCCTGCCTTACGAGCTGATCGACGAGAACGGCCGCTCGCTCTCCCCCGCCGGTCGCGAGCGCGCGCTATGCCCGCGCGACACCAACACGTCGCAGCTCGTTCGTCGTCTGTATGACGCAGGCGCCGCATCGCTCAAGCTCGAGGGCCGCATGAAGGCCCCCGATTACGTGTATTCCATCGTCGACGTGTATCGTCATCAGATTGATGACATGCTGGCCGATGTTTCGACCTCTAAGGACGAGGAAGCCGCCCGCCAGCGCCAGCTCAAGCGCTGCTTTAACCGTGACTTTACGCACGCCTATCAAGACGGTACCTCGGGTGACGAGATGATGAGCTACGAGCGCTCCAACAACCGCGGCCAGATCGTGGGCACGGTGCTCGGCAGCCGCCTGGCCAACCGCGATGTGCGCGGCCTCAAGCCCGACGACCGCCGTCGCCGCGCCGCCATCGCCCGCATTGAGCTGTTTGAGCCCGTGGGCAAGGGCGACCTGCTGGAGCTTCGTCATGACGACGAGTTTGACCAGTTCCTGACCACCATCGCCGCCGATGATGCCGCCGCCGGCGACGTCATCGAGTGCCGCGTGCCCCGCAGCATGCCCGAGGGTTGCCGCGTGCGCGTGATTCGCAGCCAGCGCGCCATCGACGCCGCCGGGGCTGCGCTCAAGCGCGACGTGCTGCGCCGCCGCGCCGTAGACGTGTCCGTTGTGGCGCGTCTGGGCGAGCCGTTTACCGTGACGCTCACCTGCTGCGACGACCCCGCGCTCACCGCCACCGCTACCGGCTTTACCGTCGAGGCCGCCAAGACCCGCGCCGTCGAGGCGTCCGATCTGGTTGAGCATGTGGGCCGCATGGGCTCCTCGCCCTTTGAGGCTGAGAGCTTTGATGTGGCGCTCGATGAAGGCTGCGGCATGGGCTTTTCCGCCGTGCACAAGGTGCGTGCCGCCGCTTGCAAGACGCTGGAAGAGGCCATTCTGGCGCCGTACGAGGAGCGCGCCCGCACGCTCGAGCTGCCGGCGATTGTCACCAGCGATTCCCGCCCCATGCCCGAGCATTACCGCGATGAGCCGCAGGTCTGCGCCACCGTCACCTCGCTCGAGGCCGCCGAGGCCGCTCGCGCCGAGGGTGCAACGCGCATCTACATGACCACCGACGCGCTCGATGCGGCCGAGCTCTCCCCCGCCGATGCGTTTGAGCAGGGCATCGTACCCGTGCTCGATGAGGTCTGCCGCGCCGTTGACCACGTCCGCGTTGACCCGTGGATTCTTGCTGGAGCGACTGTCGCCGTCGGCAATATCTCCGAGCTTGCCCTGGCCGCCCAGGTTGGCGCCACAGCCGAGATTCGCTCTTGCCTGCCCGTGCACAACACGCCTTGCATGGAGGCACTTGCCGAGCGCGGAACCGGCGCTTTTTGGCTCTCGCCCGAGATCACGCTCGACGAGATTATCTCGCTTGGCACCTCCGCGCCCGCAGCGCTGGGCATCACCGTGTTCGGCCGCCCGCGCGTTATGACGAGCGAGCACTGCATCCTGCAGGTGGCCAACGGTTGTATCCACGATTGCGTCAACTGCCGCCTTCGCGCCCGCAAGCTGTCGCTCAAGAATATCGATGGCAAGGTCATGCCGGTGCGCACCGATATTCACGGCCGCTCGCGCCTGTACGACGCTTACCCCATCGACCTCACGCCGCAGGTACCACAGCTGCTCGACGCCGGCGTCCGTCGTCTTATGGTCGACGGAACCCTGCTCGAGCCCGATGAGATTGGCCGTGCCGTCGCTCGTGTCCGCCGCGCCATTGAGGCAGCGCAGGCAGGTCGCAAGCCCGCTGCCCGCCTGCGCGGGGCGACCTCGGGCTGCATGTTTGTGGGAATTAGCTAACCGAAAGGCTTACACGTGAACGAAGAACCTCAAGTCCTCTACTGCGACGCCTGGCTCATGGCCATCAATAAGCCCGCCGGCATGATCGTCCACGGTGACGGCACCGGCGAGCGCACACTTACCGACTACGCCAGCGATCTGCTGCTGGCGATGGGCGACGGCTTTGCCGCGACTGACATGCAGCCGCTCAACCGCCTGGACCGCAACACCACCGGCGTGGTGCTGTTTTCGCTCGACAAACAGACGCAGCCCGCTTTTGATCAGATGGTGAACGACCACGCCTTCGAAAAGCACTACCTGGCGCTCGCCGAGGGCAAAATCGACTGGAACGAAAAGCTCATCGACAAGCCGATCGCCCGCGACCGCCACGACAGCCGCAAGATGCGCGTCGGCGCCAGCGGCAAGCCGTCTCAGACGCGCGTGAAGGTGCTCAAGCGCCTTAAGAGCCGCCGAGGCCTGCCCGCGCGCTCGTATATCGATGTCGAGCTGCTCACCGGCCGCAAACACCAGATCCGTGTCCATCTGGCAAGCGAGCACCATCCGCTGGTGGGCGACGACCTGTACGGAACGCCGCGCCCCTGCGGCCTGATGCTCCACGCCCACAGCGTGTCCTTCACGCATCCCGTTACCGGCGAGCACATCCACATCGAAGCCCCCTGCCCCTGGGAGCCTTAAACCACCACAATGGGGACAGGCACCTTTGTGGTGGTTTTGCCGCAATGGCTCAGTCGCGGTCCCAAAACGTCTCGATCTGTAACAGTTAGAGTCCATTTTCCGGTCTATCTGTTACAGATCGAGACATTCGAATCCCCCTCAAGGGAAAAATCTCAATCTGTAACAGTAACTCGGCAAAATCAGTCCCAGATGTTACAGATCGAGACAAAGGGACGGCACGGTTCGGAAGTATCTCAATCTGTAACACCTAGTCCACTTTTAACGGTCCAGTTGTTACAGACTTAGACAAACCGGCAGACAACGAAAGCGGCAACGCCCGTGATGGACGTTGCCGCTTTTCTATTGAGAAAACTACTCGGTTTTCGTTACTAACCACCACAATGGGAACAGGCACCTTTGTGGCGGTTTTGGCCTTAGCCCGTCCCCTGCTTGCTAGACCGTGATGACGTTGTCCATTGCCCGGTACTTGGCGGGGACCTCGCCCGCGGTAATAATCGTTGCGTCGCGGAAGTCCGCGAACTTGACGGGCGCCACCATGCCAAATTTGCTGGCGTCCGAGATTACGAAGCGTTTGGCCGTATGGCGCATCGAGATACGCTTTACTTGCGCTTCCTCGATATCGGGCGCCGTGAAGCCCTGCTCGGCGGCAATGCCGTTAGAACCCCAAAAGCCACAATTGAAGTTGTAGCGGTCTAGGGTTGCCAAAGCATCGGGGCCAACGAGTGCCTCGGTCTCGGGCTTGAGCTCGCCACCCAACACCACGGTGCGCATGCCGCGCAAAGCGAGGTGCTGAGCATGGATCACAGAATCGGTCACATAGGTGACATCTTCAAGGTGTGGAAGATGCTCGATGAGTTTGAGCGTCGTCGAGCCCGAGTCGATGTATACAAAGCTCTCGGGCTCCACAAGCGCCGCCGCATGGGCGCAGATACGCTCCTTGTCGTCGTTATGGAGGTCGCTGCGCTCATTGAGCGTTAGGTCGCGCGTCACGTGTGCGCGCTCAAGACTCGTCGCTCCGCCGTGGACCTTGGCGATGCGGTGTGCTCGATCGAGCGTCTGCAGGTCGCGCCGAATGGTAGACGCCGTCACGCCCAGGGCCTCGGCAAGCTCTGGCACAGTAACCGAGCCAGCCTGCTGCACCATCGACACGATCGCGTTGAGCCTATCTTCCGCTAGCATCGCTTACTCCTCCTCGGGGTACACGACTCCCCAATCGGCGCGGAGCTTGGTCATAAGCTCCATAACATCAGAAGCATAATCCAGCAGCTCGCGCTTGGAGTCGTCGCCGGCAACGGCCTTCTCAAGATCGGCCATCTCGTAGCAAAGGGCGTAAGCTTCGGTGCCAGCGTGGACCTCCTCGCGGTGGCCGTCCGCAGTCCACACGATGGTCGCGTGATCGGCACGCGGATACTCGTTGACCTCGATATAGCACTTGTCAAAGCTGATGACCGAGCGCTTGGGCTGCTTGGAGTGAAGCGTAAGGCTCACAACACCCAGCTGCTGCTCGGCATTACGGCAGACGATGCCGCCCGCAACGTCGACACCGGTCTCACAGGTGTTGCCCAGCGATACGACCTCAGCGGGCTGGCTTGCCATAAAGAGGCGCATAACGGACAGGGCATAGACGCCAATGTCGAGCATGGCACCGCCAGCAAGGTTGCGGTTATAGAAGCGGTTGGTCAGATCGCCGTACTCCTTATAGCTGCCAAAGTTGAGTTGGGCGAGGTTCATGCGGCCAAATTCGCCGGCATCCATGCGGCGGCGCAGCTCCTGATACAGGGGCATGTGGAGCACCGTAGTGGCGTCCATAAGGACCACGTTATGCTCGTCGGCAATGGCACGTGCCTCGTCGAGCTCGACGGAGTTGAGGGTAATGGCCTTCTCGCAGAGCACGTGCTTGCCAGCTGCCAGAGCGGCGCGAAGATAGGTGATATGCGTGTTATGCGGGGTGGTGATATAGATCGCGTCGATGTTCGGATCGGCATAGAGGTCCTCGACCGATTCATAGACCTTTTCGATGCCATACTGATCGGCAAAAGCTTGAGCCTTGGATAGGGTGCGGTTAGCGACGCCCGCAAGCTTGCGGCCGGCAAGAGCAAGAGACTGGGCCATCTGGTTGGCGATTACGCCGCACCCGATAACAGCCCAACGAAGCTCGGGAGCCGTAAAGATGTCGTTAGGGAACGGCTTGCCCTGGACCGAAGCGAACGCTGCCTTTGCGGCTGCCGCAGAGTCGAGTGGAGCCTGCTTGGAATCTGCCATATGTGCCTCCTGCGTCGTGAAAAGTCTTTTATTTCAGACAGCTCTATATTCGCACAAATGCGCGCGTATATGCACGTATATGCGTATTTAGGTGCTTAACGGTCATCATATAGCCATAATTTGCACATGTTTGCGCGGTTACACGCAATGTCACGCAATGACATGCGCGTAAATGCGCATGCAACGATCCTTGTGAAACATAAAGGGACGGAACACCAAAGCCCTAAAAGACAGAGTAGGTCGTTTTACTCCACACCTATAGAAGCATCAGGCATCAAAGGACCGTACCAAACTGCCGGCACATAGGGACGTTCCCAACGACCACTCATTTAAGTCTGTCCCCAATGACTGCCAAACAACGGCCACTCATTTAAGCTTGTCCCCAATGAGTAGGGATCAAAAAAGGCCCGGGTGCCGTGGGGCATCCGGGCCTTTGCTAGCAACTTGATGTTGCGGGCAGCTTAGAACTTGTGGCCGCACTTCTTGCAGACGCGCAGCTTGTTCTTGCCGTCCTTCTCGTGACCGACGCGGGTAACCTTACCGCACTCGGGGCAAACGAGATTGACGTTGGAGGCGTCGATGGGAGCCTCCTGCGAAACGATGCCGCCCTGCTGGTTGGCAGCGTTGGGCTTGACGGCCTTCTTGACGACCGAAACGCCCTCGACAACGACCTTGTTCTCGGCGGGGTGAGCACGCAGGACAACGCCCTGCTTGCCGCGATCCTTACCAGAGAGAACCTGGACCTTATCGCCCTTCTTGATATACATATATCTCCCCTAACTACAGGGTCTCGGGAGCGAGCGAGACGATCTTCATGTACTTCTTGTCACGAAGCTCGCGAGCGACGGGCCCGAAGATACGGGTGCCGACGGGCGAACCATCGTTGTTGATGACAACGCAGGCGTTCTCATCAAAGCGAATGTAGGAGCCATCCTTGCGGCGGATCTCCTTAACGGTGCGAACGACGACGCAACGGACAACGTCCTTCTTCTTGACGTTGGCGCCAGGGGTAGCCTCCTGGACAGCACCGATGAACACATCGCCGATGCCTGCATAACGACGCTTGGAACCGCCAAGCACCTTGATGCAGCGAATCTTGCGAGCGCCGGAGTTGTCGGCGACGTTCAGCATGGTTTGCATCTGAATCATGGTAGATGTTCCTCCGAACTAAGAACCGAAGAGAGGTGCGCAGCCTTTATGCGGCCCGTGGTATGCAAGCCAGGCATACGCACATCTTCGGAAACGTACAAGTCGTAAGAGCGACTGCTTATTTAGCGCGCTCGACGACCTCGATGAGGCGCCAACGCTTCATCTTGGACATAGGACGGGTCTCCATAACGCGGACGGTGTCGCCCACGCCAGCCGTGCACTCCTCGTCGTGAGCGTGCAGCTTCTTGGAGCTGGTCATCATCTTGCCGTACTTGGGGTGACGCTTACGCTCGGTGATGGTGACAACAATGGTCTTGGCACCGGAGACGGAGGTAACGACACCCGTACGGACCTTACGCGAGTTACGCGAATCAGTCATGTTCTCTCCTTAGGTCCTACTCGGCGACAGCGGACTTCTCCGCTGCGATCTCACGGGCGCGCTGCTCCGTGAGGACGCGAGCGATGTCCTTCTTCACGGTGTTGACGCGAGCGGTGTTGTCCAGCTGGCTGGTGGCCATCTGGAAACGAAGGTTAAAGAGCTCGGCGCGCATTTCCTTCAGCTTCTCAACGAGCTGAGCGTCCGAGAGCTCACGAATCTCTGCGGGCTTCATTAGTTCTCCTCCTTGGCGGCGGCGGCGTCCTCAGCAGCCCACTTGGCCTCGAGAGCGGCCTCCTCAGCCATCTCCTTCTCGATGCGCTGCTCAGCGTTCTTGGCAGCAACAATCTTGGTCTTGATGGGAAGCTTGTGCTGTGCAAGACGCAGAGCCTCGCGAGCGACCTCCTCGGGCACGCCCTTGACCTCGAACATGATACGGCCGGGCTTGACGACGGCCACCCACTCCTCGGGGTTACCCTTACCAGAACCCATGCGAGTCTCGGCAGGCTTCTTGGTGATGGGCTTATCGGGGAAGATCGTGATGTAGACACGACCGCCACGCTTCATGTAGCGGGTCATGGCAATACGAGCGGCCTCGATCTGACGGTTGGTGATCCAATGGGCCTCGAGAGCCTGGATACCAAACTCGCCGAAATGCAGCTCGGTATTACCCTTGGCCTGGCCCTTCATGGAGCCACGCTGCACCTTGCGGTGAAGAATACGCTTAGGGGCAAGCACTACTGACCCCTCCTCTCGGAGTTACGACGACGAGGACGGGAAGAGCCCTCGAGTGCAGGGTTGGGAACGGGCTGACCCGGGAGCTTCTCGCCCAGGTAGATCCAGACCTTCACGCCGCAGGCACCCATGGTGGTGCTGGCGACAGCCGTGCCGTAGTCGATCTTGGCACGGAGGGTGTGCAGAGGCACGCGACCCTCGCGGTACCACTCACGACGGCCCATCTCGGCACCGCCGAGACGACCGGAGCACTGGATACGGATGCCCTTGGCGCCGGCCTTGCGGGCGGACTGGACAGCCTTGCGCATAGCGCGACGGAAGGCAACGCGGCCCTCGAGCTGCTCGGCGATGGACTGAGCAACGAGGTTGGCGTCGAGCTCGGGGCGCTTGATCTCGACAACGTCGACGGAGAGCTGGCCCTTGGAGACGCCAGCGACCTTCTCGAGCTCGGTGCGGAGGGTATCGATCTCGGCACCCTTCTTACCGATGACAACGCCGGGGCGAGCGGTGAGGATGATGACCTTCACCTTGTCGCCAGCGCGCTCGATCTCGACGCGGGAGACAGCTGCGCGGGAAAGACGCTTCTCGAGGTACTTGCGGATCTCGAGATCGTTACCGAGGGTCTTAGCGTAATCCTTCTCTGCGAACCAGCGGGAGCGCCAGTTCTCGGTGATGCCAAGACGGAAGCCGGTGGGGTAGACTTTCTGACCCATACAGCTTTACGCCTCCTTTCGAGGAGCAACGACGACGGTGATGTGGGAAGTACGCTTCAGAATGCGAGAAGCGGAACCCTTGGCGCGGGGACGGATGCGCTTAAGCGTCGGACCCTCGTCAACATAGGCAGCGGCGACAACCAGGTTGTCGGCACGCAGACCGTTGTTGTTCTCGGCGTTCGCAACGGCGGAACGGAGAACCTTCTCGACATCCACGGCGACGGCGCGGTCGCAGAAGTGGAGGATGTCGAAGGCCTGAGCGACAGGCTTGCGGCGGATCAGATCGACCACCAGGCGGGCCTTGCTGGGGGAAACACGCACGTACTTAGCGACGGCGCGAACCTCGGTGGCCTCAGTTTCAATAGACTTAGTTGCCATTTACGGTTAACCCCCTATTTGGCCTTGTGGCCACGGAACGTACGAGTCGGCGCGAACTCGCCGAGCTTGTGACCAACCATGGACTCGGTAACATACACGGGCACATGCTTGCGGCCGTCGTGGACGGCGATGGTGTGACCAACCATCTCGGGGAAGATGGTGGACGCGCGGGACCAGGTCTTCACGACGTCCTTCTTGCCAGCCTCGTTCATCGCGGTGATACGCGAGAGAAGGCGAGTCTCCACGAACGGGCCCTTTTTGAGACTTCTGCTCATAAGTGCTTTCTCCTAAAACTCGGTATCCGAAATTACTTCTTACGGCGACGAATGATGTGCTGGTTCGAGACCTTCTTCTTCTTGCGCGTACGAAGGCCCTTCGTCGGCTTACCCCAGGGGGTAACAGAGGGACGACCAGAGGTGTGGTTCTTGCCCTCGCCACCGCCGTGCGGGTGGTCGACAGGGTTCATGACGGTACCGCGGACGGTCGGGCGCACGTTCAAGTGACGCTTACGGCCGGCCTTGCCGATGACGATGTTGGCGTGATCGGCGTTGCCGACCTCACCGACGGTGGCGCGGCAGGTAACGAGGATGCGGCGCATCTCGGAGGAAGGCATACGGACGATAGCGTACTTGCCCTCCTTACCCATCAGCTGGCAGGAGTTACCGGCGGAACGGGCGATAGCAGCGCCCTTGCCCGGCTGGAACTCGACGGCGTGGATGAGCGTACCGACGGGGATGTCGGCGAGGGGCAGAGCGTTGCCCGGCTTGATGTCGGCGTCAGAACCGGACATGACGGTCTGACCGACCTCGAGGCCCTTAGGGGCCAGGATGTAGCGCTTCTCACCGTCAGCGTAGTGCAGCAGAGCGATGCGAGCGGAACGGTTCGGATCGTACTCGATCGTGGCAACCTTGGCGGGCACGCCGTCCTTGTTGCGCTTGAAGTCGATCACGCGGTAACGACGCTTCACGCCGCCGCCCTGGTGGCGGGTGGTGATGCGGCCGTTGTTGTTACGACCGGCCTTCTTGGGCAGGGGCTCGAGAAGAGACTTCTCGGGCTTGGTGCAGGTGATCTCGGAGAAGTCGGAGATCGTCTGCCAACGCCTACCAGCGGAGGTCGGCTTAAGGTGCTTTACAGCCATTACAATCCCTTTCAATAGGAATCCGTTAGCCATCGCAGACAGGGATTCGAGGTTCTGCCTCGGGTGCGATGACACCGGACGTATACACGGTTCCGGGCGTGTCCATTTTATACGCCCAAAACCTTGAGCTCTCGCCTCCCCTATTTGGGAGGCATGAGCTCACTCAACAGCAGCGAGTCTTAGGCCTGGTTGCCAAAGACCTCGATGGTGTCGCCCTCGGCCAGCGTGACGATGGCCTTCTTCCAAGAACGGGTCTTGCCGGCGACATAGCGCACGCGCTTGGTCTTGGGCTTGACCGTCAGGGTGTTCACGCGAACGACCTTGACGCCGAAGATCTCCTCGACAGCGTCCTTGATCTGATACTTGTTAGCATCCTTGGCGACCTCGAACGTGTACTTGTTCTGCTCCATGCCGGAGAAGGAACGCTCGGACACGATCGGACGGATGATGATCTCGTGGGCGGTCATTTATGCAAGCACCTCCCCGAAGTGAGCGGCGATGTCGGCGGGCATCAGCACAGCGTTGTTGTTGACGAGGTCGTAGGTGTTGGCCTCATCGGCGGTGATGATGAACGTCTTGGGAATGTTGCGGAACGACAGGTAGGCGTTGACGTCCTCATCGCGAACGATGATGGTCAGACGCTTGCCCTCAAGGCCGAGAGCCTTGAGCATGGCGACGGCAGCCTTGGTGGAAGGCTTCTCGAAGCCGTAGTCGTCGACGAGCACGAGCTCGCCATCGGCCAGCTTGGCGGACAGCGCAGAGCGCATAGCCAGCTTGACCTCCTTGTTGTTCATACGCTTAGCGTAGGAACGGGGCTTGGGGGCGAAGACAACGCCACCGTGACGCCACTGGGCAGCACGGATGGAACCCTGGCGGGCACGGCCGGTGCCCTTCTGACGCCAAGGCTTCTTGCCGCCACCGGAAACCTCAGAGCGGCCCTTAGCGGACTGGGTGCCCTGACGCCAAGAGGCCATCTGGCACTTGACGATGTGGTGCATAACGTGGATGTTCGGCTCGATGCCGTACACCTCAGCGGCGAGCTCGGCCTCGGCGACCTTCTTGCCCTCGCTGTTCTTTACTTCAAACTTTGCCATTTAAGTGTTCTCCTTGGTATGACGCTGGGCTAAATGGGCTGGGCCCTTAGGCCATACGGATGGCGACGAGACCATTCTTGGCACCCGGGACAGCGCCCTTGACCAAGATGAGGTTCTGCTCGGCATCGATGCGGACAACGGAAAGGTTCTTGACGGTAACGCGCTCGTTACCCATGTGACCGGCCATCTTGACGCCCTTGAGGACGCGCGCAGGATAGGCGCACTGACCGATAGAACCGGGGTGACGCTGGAAGTGAGAACCATGCGTCATAGGACCGCGGCGCTGACCCCAGCGCTTGATGCGACCCTGGAAGCCCTTACCCTTGGAGGTACCGATGACGTCGACCTTCTCGACATCAGCGAAATCAGCGACGGTGACGACCTCGCCGACCTTGTGCTCCTCGCCGTTCTCGACGCGGACCTCACGAAGGAAGCGGACAGGCTCGACGCCGGCCTTGGCGAAGTGACCAGCCATGGGCTTGTTCACGTTCTTGGCCTTGATGTCGCCGAAACCGATCTGGACGGCGTCATAGCCGTCGGTTGCCTGAGTTTTAACCTGCGAGACAGCGCAGGGGCCAGCCTGGATGACCGTGACGGGAACGACGTTGTCGTCCTCGTCCCAAACCTGGGTCATGCCAATCTTGCGGCCGAGAATCATGCTGATCAAGATATGATCCCAACTCTCGCGTGGTCTTGGGACAATGCGTACGCCACCGAGCGTACGCCCCTAGAGGACCACTACTTACACGACGTGCTCCCCAGTCTTGTATTGCGTCCGGACTACCTGACAACCCTATTAAGCAGGCATTTTGTCCAGCCAGAATACTCCCCTGGTTACACACAGCTGTTTAGTATACACGGGTGCGGGCGTATCCATCGAGATTCATATTTCACTCACATTGTTTACGCAGGTAAAGTGCGTGGCACGTCTCCCGAGCACGGCGGAGGGCCGGAGAAATATATTAAGGTCCCTGCTCTACAGTCCTGCGCAAGACGAAGGCCACATTAAGTGGCCTTCTTTGCGTGCGGAACTCGCGATGACCTTTATATATTTCTCCGGCCCTCCGCCGTGCTCGGGAGACGACACGTTGATGTCTGCTTAACTCTGCTCGTTCAGGCTAATGACTTTGTTGAGGGTCCACTATTTGCTGGAGAGTGAACTTGCATTGGGACCCGTCGCTCTCTCCTTGCAAATCTTCCTCGTCAAAATCGAAGATCATGATGGCGCAGTTGGGGAGTTTTGTTGGGAGCTCGAAGCCCTCTGGGGCTGCAGCCTTGATGAATTGGCGGCTGGCGCTGCCGTGGCTTACTGCTAGGAGGGTTTCGATGCCCTCGGAGCCCATGATATTGGTGAGGGTGGCTACCATGCGCTCTTGCAGCGCGCGGCTTCCTTCTCCTCCGAAGGGGACCAAGTCCTCGCCGGGATCCCAGACGTCGGTGGGAAGGGCATCGTGGGGGCCTTCTTCGAAGGTGCCGTAGCAGCGCTCGATGATGCCTTCGCAGGACTCAACTGCTGCGTCCGGGCCAAGAAGTTCGGTTGCAACGAGCTGAGCTGTGTCCATGGCTCGGCCTAAGGGCGAAGAGACCACTTTGTCGGGGACAACGCCGTGGGCTTTGAGCCATGCGGCTGCCATTCCCGCTTGTTTGCGGCCAAGGTCGGTCAGCGGTGAATCGCAGCGGCCCTGGACCAGCTTTTTGACGTTGAACTCCGTCTGACCGTGGCGGAGCAGATACAGCCTCTTCATATTCTCGCCTTCTGTATAACTTGCTTTGCCGGCACAGCCCTACTCGTGGGTATGCCCTACGTAGTCTTCGTCGATCGTAATCTTGGCAATCGACTTGGGATATTCCGATTCGACCCTCTGGGCCAGCGTTTGCTTGAGCTCATCGGCCCCCATGTCCAAATCCGAGGGTCGCACGCAGTCAAAGATCACATTGGTGTGCGTGGGGCCCGGCACGCAACGCAGATCGTGAATCGAAAGGCGGCTATCGACCTCTTGGGCCATGGCGTTGATGCGCAGGCGCATGCTCGCCACCTTTGAATCGTCGGTCACGATGGGATCGTAATGGAGCGTGACGATCATGCCATCCTCGTCCCTAAACGACTGCTCGATGTTATCGAGCGTGTCGTGACTTTCCAGCGGGCTGGCCTCGGCCGCCATCTCGGCGTGCGCACTTGCGAACTTCCTGCCCGGACCGTAATCGTGAACCATCAGGTCATGAACGCCCAAAACGCCGGGATAGCTCATGATCTTGTCTCGGATGTGCTTGACCAACTTGGGATCGGGCGCCTGGCCCAAAAGCGGGCTCACCGTATCTTGGATAAGCTCAAAGCCGCTCCAGCCAATATAGGCGCCAACGGCAAGTCCAACCCAAGCATCAAGATTGATGTGCGTCACCTGGGAAACAATCGCGCACGCCAACACAGCACCCGTAGCAAGGACATCATTCTTAGAATCCTGAGCGGTCGCATGCAGCGTCTCGGACTCAATGCGGTCACCGAGCTTTTGGTTGAGGGCCGCCATCCAGAGCTTTACGGCCATCGAAAGCACTAGAACTGCCACCAGGGCAAGCGAAAACTCGACAGGCTCGGGGTGGATGACGCGTTCAACCGAGGACTTCACCAACTCAACGCCAATCAGCAGCACGAGCGCCGCCACGACCAGACCCGAGAGATACTCGTAGCGACCGTGGCCGTAAGGATGCTCGGGGTCGGCCGGCTTGCTCGCCAGCTTAAAGCCCAGCACGCTCACGATATTCGAGCTGGCATCGGACAAGTTGTTCATGGCGTCCGCCACAATCGAAACCGATCCCGACAGCACGCCAATTGCGCCCTTCGCAGCACAAAGTGCAACATTAGCGAGAATACACACCACGCCCGTCAACGTGCCCACGCGCGCACGGTCACCCTGCGCACGACGAACAATCCACTCGACCATCTATATCCGCCCCCACGGCACTACCCATATATCTATTGCTCAAACGGATTGTAGTGTAGCCACTTTGTCCCCCAGATACAAAAGGCCGCAACCCACACGAGCCGCGGCCTTGGAACATGACAATGGAGTCGTCCTTTTGTCGCACAGGTCTATGCGCTTGCTTCAGCAGCGCTCACCACTGTTTCGGGCGAATCGGCTTCGTCTTCTGCCGTCTGCTCCTTCGTCGGCACCACGCCAAAGCAGTAGCTCAGCGCCGCAGACACCGCAAATGCCGTGCCGCCGGCAGCGCAGCACCACAGCAGGTTCGAAATACCGCCCGTGGCAAAGCCAATGACCATGAGGACATTCGTCATGCCGATGGTATAGGCCGTAACGTGGCCCACGGCCGCAACAAGGCCTCCGACGGCGCCGCCAATGGCCATGCACGTCAGGCACCTGCCATATTTAAAGCCGCAACCGTACAGCGCCGGCTCGCTTACGCCGCCAAGCACGCCCGAGATTGAATAGCCCAGCATGAGCGCCTTCTCGTCCTTATTCGCAATGCGAAGCGCAGCGCCAAAGGGCATGCCCCAAACAGCGAACGTTGCCATTGTCGCGGCGATCAGGATGCACGAATCCGTTCCCACACTCATAAACTGCGCGTACGCAAGCGATAGGACAACGTTGCTGACGCCCGCGATCTTTAGGAACTCCCAGCCAGCGGCAAGCCCCATAAGCGTGAGCAGCGACACGATGCCACCGGAATTGCCAAGCATAAACATAAGCTGGCCCAACAGCATGCCCAGATAGCTGCCCGCCGGCGCCGTAATGCACAGCGAAACCGGAACCATGACAAGCATGGTTGCAAACGGAACGAACGAAAACGCCACGGCCTTAGGGATAACGCGCTTAAAGAAACACTCCACTCGCCATAGCACGGGCACCGAGATGAGAACCGGAATAACAGTCGTCGTGTAATCGTTGACCGGCGCGAGAAGCAGACCATACACGGAAGTCATCGATGCCCCCGTCGTCGAGGCGGCATCAACGAGCTTAAGCAGATCGGGTGCAATCAATACGCCGCCCAGCATCATGCCCAGCTGCTCCGAGCAACCGAGCTGGCGGGCGGCCGCCCAACCAAGATAAATGGGCAAAAAGTAGTAGCCGGCGTTATAGAGCCAACTGTAGAACAGGCGATAGATTTCGGAATCGGCAGACCACAGGCCCAGCATGCCCTCGCCCATAATGACGGCGACGGTGCGGAACAACGCCGCGCAGACAATAAACGGCAGCGCCGACATCATGCTTTTGGACAGATAGTCCACCACGGCCATGGCGTTTGATGAAACCGTCGTTGCAAACGTGGTGTTGGAAACTTGTGACATGGAACGCCTTTCCCAATGTGACATGCGGGCTGCCCCTTTGTCACATCGTGCGGTACTGACCGATTGCGCGGTACTTTTCGTAGCGGAGGTTTGTGAGGGTCGCCTCGTCGAGCTGCCCAAGCGTATCGAAGGCATCAAATGCCGAGGACATGACGGCACCGGCGATCTCCTCATGCGACAGGCCCCTATCGTCAACAATGCCGTCGATGATGCTGAGCGCCAACAGATCGGGAGCCGTGAGCTTCAGCGCCTCGGCGGCCTCATTCGCGCGGTCGGTATCCTTCCACAGGATCGACGCACAGGCCTCGGGACTCACGACCGAATAGGCCGAGCTCGAGAGCATCAGGATGCGGTCGGCCACGGATAGCGCCAGCGCGCCACCAGAGCCGCCCTCGCCCGTCACCACCGAGACAATCGGCGTCTTAAGGCCGCTCATCTCCATGAGATTCTGGGCAATCGCCTCGCCCTGGCCGCGCTCCTCGGCACCGATGCCGCAAAACGCGCCCGAAGTATCGACCAGGCACAGAACCGGTCGACCAAACTTTTCGGCCTGGCGCATAAGGCGACGCGCTTTGCGGTAGCCCTCGGGATGTGCCATGCCAAAGTTGCGACGCATGCGCTCTTTGGTCGTGGTGCCGCGCTCGATGGCGATGACCGTTACGGAGCGCCCGTCTTTCCAGCCAATGCCAGCCACCACAGCGGCGTCGTCGCCAAAGTAGCGGTCGCCGTGCAGCTCCACAAATCCATCCAGGCCCAGCGAGATCATCTCGCCTGCCGTGGCGCGATCTGCCGAGCGGGTCTGTTTGACAATCTCGAGCGCGGTTTTTGGTGCGGCCGAGCGCTTGAACAAGTGTCCCAACTTTTTGCCGCGGCGACCCGTATGCACGATCTCGTGCGGTGCCCCCAGGCCGGGCACGTGCCCTTCGTGCAGCGCCAGCAGCTCGCCCACCGTGAGCGTAATCTCGCCACGCGGAACGACAGCATCGCAAAAACCGTGCTCGAGCAAAAACTCGGAGCGCTGGAACCCCTTGGGCAGGCGCTTATGCATGTTCTGCTCGATCACGCGCGGACCGGCAAATGCCGTCAGGGCATCGGGCTCGGCCAGGATAATGTCGCCCTCCATGGCAAAGCTCGCGGTTACGCCTCCGGTCGTGGGGTCGGTGAGCACTGTGATATACAGGCCGCCCGCCTCGCTGTGGCGCCTAACCGCCGCAGAAATCTTGGCCATCTGCATAAGCGATGTCACGCCCTCCTGCATGCGCGCACCGCCCGAAACGGTAAAGCCGACAACTGGCAATCCCAGCTCGGTCGCACGCTCAAATGCGCGACAGATCTTCTCGCCCACCACGGAACCCATCGAGCCCATCATAAAGTTGGCGTCCATAAAGAAGAGCGCCGCATCGCAACCGCAGATTTTGCCCCTGCCGCACACAACGGCATCGCACTCGCCCGAACGCTCGCTCACGCTCTTGAGCTTGTCGGCATAGCCGGGAAACGAGAGGAAGTCCTCCGACGCCAGATTGGCATCCCATTCCTCAAACGTGCCCTCGTCAACCGTCATGCGCATACGGTCGCGCCCGCTCACGCGAAAATGCTTGCCGCAACGAGGGCAGACCTCAAGGTTGTCGTGCAGGCGCGCCTCATCGATCACACGACGGCACTCCGGGCACTTGATAAACACGTGGCGCGCGGGAAACTCGGCGCACGACTCGGTCATCGGCCCCTCGAGGACGTTGACCGTCTTCGCTTTTCTATTCATCAGCATAGAGATGCCCCATCAGATCGGTGTGGTACATGCCCGACAAGAACTCATCGTTTGCCAGCACGTCGAGCTGCAGTTCGCTGTTTTCGCTCACGCCCTCAATCACGAGCTCGCCCAGGGCCGAGCGCATCTTGCGAATGGCGCCGTCACGCGTGGGCGCACACACGATGAGCTTGCCAAGCATGGAGTCGTAGTACGGCGGAACTTTCGCACCGGTAAACATGGCGGAATCCCAGCGCACGCGCGGACCACCCGGCACACGCAACGCGGTGACCGTTCCGCATGACGGCAGAAAGTCCGGCGTTTCGGCATTGATGCGGCACTCCATGGCGTGGTTGCGGACCGGCATGTCCTCCTGCTCAAAGGGCAGAGGCTGGCCGGCTGCCACGCGCAGCTGCCACTTGACCAAGTCGGTATCGGTCACAAACTCCGTAACCGGATGCTCCACCTGCAAGCGCGTGTTCATTTCCATAAAGTAGAAATTGCCGTCGTCCGAATACAGGAACTCGATGGTACCGGCTCCTTCGTAGCCGACGGCACGAGCCAGGTCACGCGCTGCCTTGTGCATGCGAGCACGAATGTCGTCGTGTCCGTCGAGGCACGGCGCGGGGCTCTCCTCGATTAGCTTTTGGTTGCGCCGCTGCACCGAGCACTCGCGCTCGCCGAGCGAAAACACATGGCCCTGCTTATCGGCCATAATCTGCACCTCAACGTGATGCGCCGGCGCGACGAACTTCTCCATGTAGCACTCGCCGTCGCCAAAAACGGCCTCGCCCTCGGCACGCGCCTCGATGAACGCCTTTGCCGCATCTTCCACGCGCTCGACCTTGCGAATGCCGCGACCGCCGCCACCTGCACGCGCCTTAATAAGCACGGGGCAGCCAATGCGCTCGGCCTCGGCCGTCGCCTCCTCGGGGCTTTTGAGCAAATCGCAGCCCGGTACGATGGGCACGCCCGCCGCGGCAGCCGTTCGACGTGCGGCGTCCTTGTCGCCCATGCTGTCGATCACCTTGGCCGAAGGACCGACAAACGTCAGGCCATACTTGTCGCAGTCGCGCACGAAGCTCGCCTTCTCGGAAAAGAAGCCATAGCCGGGATGGATCGCCTTTGCTCCCGACTTCACGGCACAGGTGAGCACAGCATCGTCGTTGAGGTAGCTCTCGGCAAGACGCGGGCCGCCGATGCAATACGCCTCGTCGGCAAGCTGCACGTGCAGCGCGTCCGCATCGGCCGTGGAATAAACGGCGACGGTCTTGATGCCCATATCGCGGCACGCGCGGATAACACGGACCGCGACTTCTCCGCGGTTGGCGATGAGCACTTTGTCGAACATGAAGCCTTCCTTAACTTTCGTGCATGAGTGCAAAAGACATATCAGCGCGGCAGCAAACCTCACCGTTGACGCTCGCAGTACCCGTCGCAAAGCGGAACGGCCCGCGCGCACGCGTGATGGTGCACACCAGATCAACCGTGTCGCCCGGGCGCACCGGACGCTTAAAGCGCACCTTGTCCAGACTCGTGTAGAACGGCGTCGCGCCGCGCGCTTCCTCGTCGCCCATCAGCAGCACGCAGCAGTTCTGGGCGAGCATCTCGCACTGAATCACGCCGGGGACGACCGGGTTTCCCGGAAAATGCCCCTGCAAAAAGTACTCCTCGCCCGTAATCGTGATCTTGCCGTGGGCCTCGTCGCCCACCAGCTCGGCTTCGTCGAGCAAAAGCATCGGCTCGCGATGCGGCAACAGCTTCTTGAGCTCTTCTTTGTTCATGGATATCACCTATCCGATCCTCATGAGGCAGCTGCCAAACTCCACGAGGTCGCCGTCGGCCACGCAGATCTCGAGCACCTCGCCGTCTGCCTCGGCCGTCACCTCGTTGAGAACCTTCATGGCCTCGATGATGCAGAGGGTCTCGCCGGCCTTGACCTTAGAGCCCACGTGCACAAACGGCTCGTCGCCCGGCGCCGGGGCAGCATAGAAAACGCCGACCATGGGAGCGGTCACCTCGGTGCCCTTGGGCTCCGGTGCGGCGGCAGGTGTCTGCGCGGCGGGCTCCGGTGCGGCAGGCGCAACTGTGGGAGCTGCAACTGGAGCGGCCATAGCGCTCGGCATGGGCATGGGCACGGCAACCGGCTGTGCGGCGCTCGCGCGCTCGAGTTCGACCGCGGTGCCATCGGGCTCCTCAACGCGCACGCGCGTGAGGCCGCGGTCCTCCATCACATCGGCTATCTCGGCAAGTCTTTTGGAATCCATGCTCTAGCTCCTCGTATATCTACGCAGCGCGATGGCGGCGTTGTGCCCGCCAAAGCCTAGGTTGGTCGAAAGCGCCCAGGTAAGGTCGGCGCGAACCGCGCGATTGGGCGTGTAGTCAAGATCGCAGGCGGGATCGGGTGTGTGGTAGTTAATGGTCGGCGGCACCACGCCCTGCTCGAGCGCCATGGCGCAAGCCATGACCTCGATGGCACCCGTGGCGCCGATCATATGGCCGGTCATCGACTTGGTCGACGAGACATGTGCGGTGCGCGCCGCGTCCTCGCCGAGCGCACGCTTAATGCCCGCCGTCTCGGACGAATCGTTGAGCTTGGTCGATGTGCCGTGGGCGTTGATGTAGAGGCCCTCGGAAGGCTTGACGTCGCCCTCGGCCACTGCCATCGATATCGCACGGGCGATACCTGCCGCATCCGGGTCGGGACTCGTGATGTGGTAGGCGTCATCGGTGTTGCCGTAGCCCACGACCTCGGCGTAAATGTGCGCACCGCGGGCCCGTGCATGCTCCATGCCCTCGAGCACGAGCACGCAGGCGCCCTCGCCCATCACAAAGCCGTCGCGGTCTGCATCGAACGGGCGGCAGGCCGTCGCGGGATCGGGGTTGGTGGTCAATGCACGGCAGGACGTAAAGCCCGCAACAGCATCGGGGATAATGGCGGCCTCGGCGCCGCCCGCGAGGATCGCGTCGGCATAGCCGTGCTTGATGGCGCGGAACGCCTCGCCCACCGCATGGGCAGAAGTCGCGCAGGCGGTCACGACGGGCAGAGTCGGGCCCTTTGCCTTATGGCGAATCGCAATGTTGCCCGAAGCCATGTTGGGAATCATCATCGCAATCATGTAGGGCGATGCGCGACGAGGCCCGCGATCGGCAATCGTGTGGACGTTGTCGACAAGCGTCTGCATGCCGCCCACGCCCGAGCCCACATAGACACCCAGGCGATCGCGATCGACCGCGCCCTCAACATCGAGGCCCGCATCGTGCATGGCCTCGTCCGACGCTGCCAGGGCAAACTGAACGCAGGGGTCCAGGTGCTTGGCGTCACGCTTGCCAAAGTACTCGTTGCCGTCAAAGCCCTTGACCTCGGCCGCCACCTTGACGGCAAACGCATCGGTATCGAAGTGCGTGATCGGGCCGATGCCGCACGTGCCGGCACACATTGCCGCCCAGGTGGCAAGCGCGGTGTTGCCGAGCGGCGATACGGCACCGATGCCGGTGATTGCAACTCTCTGTTCCATCATGGTCTCCTCATCCAAGCCGTTGTGTGGCTCTGGTTTCTACATCGCCATTCCGCCGTCGACGCGTACGACCTCGCCCGTAATGTAGGCAGCCGCATCGCTCGCCAAAAAGCGCACCACGCCGGCCACTTCCTCGGGCTGCGCCATACGCTTTAGGGGAATCTGCTCCTCGGTTGCCGCGCGAACCTTCTCCGAGAGCTTTGCCGTCATATCCGTCTCGACAAACCCGGGGGCAACTGCGTTCACTCGTACGCCGCGGGGCGCAAGCTCACGCGCTACTGCCTTGGTCAGGCCAATCACGCCCGCCTTGGAGGCAGCGTAGTTGGCCTGCCCGGCATTGCCCATCAGGCCCACGACCGAGCTCATATTGACGATGCAGCCGCCACGCTGGCGCATAAAGGTCTTGGTGAGCGCGCGTGTTGTATTGAACGTGCCCTTGAGATTGACATCGAGCACGCGATCGAAGGCATCGTCGCCCATGCGCATAAGCAGCCCATCGCGAGTGATCCCGGCGTTATTGACGAGCGCCCAAATCGAACCAAAGTCGTTGAACACGGCCTCGATGCACGCATTGACGGCATCGGGGTCGGCCACATCGCATTGATACGCGCGAGCTGTGGCACCAGCGGCCTCGCAGGCTTCGCACGTCTCGCGCGCCGCATCGACGCTACCGGCATAGACGACGGCGATATCAAAGCCGTCCTCCGCCAGGCCAACCGCACAAGCGCGGCCGATACCACGCGAGCCGCCCGTGATCAGTGCCACGCGACGTGAATCGTTGCGCTCGAGCGCGCCGTTGTTCAAGTTGCCCATGTCATTCCTTTCGGGTTACAGCCCTGTGGGCTATGCGAGCTCGTCGGCAATAGCTGCGACCTGCTCGGCTGTTTCGCACGAATACACGCGAACGTCGCTCAACGTACGCTTGACCAGGCCGGACAGCGTTTTGCCAGGGCCAACCTCAATAAACGTGTCGATGCCTTGATCCTGCAGAGCATGCAGCGTGTCGACCCAGCGCACGGCATGGCTCACTTGGTTGGCCAAGACATCCGATGCTGCTCGCGGATCCGCCGGATAGGGCGCCGCCGTCATGTTTGCCATGACCGGAATCAGCAGCGGAGACGGCGCGTGGCCGTCTTGGATATACGTCGCCAGCCCCTCAGTCGCCTCTGCCATATAGGGGCTATGAAATGCACCCGACACCGCGACTTTCATAGCGCGGCCGCCAGCCTCTTTTACTAGGTCGTCGAGCGCCTGCAGCGCCTCGGGCGCTCCGGCCACAACCATCTGCTGCGGGCTGTTGTAGTTGACCGGCCAGCAGTCCTCGCCGGCCTGCGCAGTCAGGTTCTCGACTTGCGCCGCATCGAGCTTGATGACGGCGCGCATGCCGCCCGGATGGCGCTCGGCAGCCGCGGCCATCAGCGCCGCGCGCTCGCACACGAGCTCAAAGCCCGCTCGCGTATCGAACGCCCCCGCAAAGGTGAGCGCAGAGACCTCGCCCAGCGAAAATCCCGCACAGGCGGCAGGCACCACGCCGCGCTCGCGCAGGGCGGCAGCCGCTGCCAGGTCGTGAACGAACACGCACGGCTGCGTGTTCTCGGTCTGCGAGAGCTCCTCCTTGGAGGCGCTCCGGCACTGCTCGCTGGTTCCCGGACGCACCTCGTCGGCGATCGCGAACACCTCGGTAGCTGCCGGCGATGCCTCGATGAGGTCGACACCCATCGCGGGGTGCTGGGCGCCCTGGCCGGCAAACAGAAACGCTACGCTACCCATGCGCACGCACCCTTCAGGACGTGCTCGGCGCCATCGACCAGATCGTCGACGATTTCGCGCGCGCTCTGGCGCTCGTTCACCATGCCGGCAATCTGTCCGCACAGATACGAACCCTCTTCGTAATTGCCGTCCTTGGCGGCCTTGCGAAGGGCACCCGTGCCCATGGCCCCGAGTTCCTCGACACTTACGCCCGCCGCCTCACTTTTGGCGTAGGCATTGGTGAAGGGGCTCTTAAGCGCACGCACCGGATGTCCCGTCGAACGGCCAGTCGCGCGCGTCGAGGTGTCTCCCGCCTTGAGCACCAGCTCTTTGTATTGCTCGGAGACGGTGCACTCATCGGCAACGAGAAAACGCGTGCCCACTTGGACGCCAGCGGCGCCAAGCATAAAGGCGGCCGCCACACCGCGGCCATCGGCGATGCCGCCAGCCGCAACCACGGGAATATCGACCACATCGACGACCTGCGGGACAAGTGCCATCGTCGAGGTCTCGCCAATATGGCCGCCCGATTCGGTGCCCTCGGCAACAACCGCCGTAGCTCCACGACGCGCCACGAGGCGCGCCAACGCCACCGAAGCAACGACCGGGATGACCTTGATGCCAGCCTCGTTCCACGCCTTCATGTACTTGGTGGGATTGCCGGCACCGGTCACCACTACGGGCACCTGCTCATCAATCACCACTTGTGCGACCTCGTCGACAAACGGGCTCATGAGCATAACGTTGACGCCAAAGGGCTTATCCGTCTTGGCGCGCAGCTCATGAATCTGGTCGCGCAGCCAGTTTGCGTCGGCATTCATGGCCGCGATAATGCCTAAGCCGCCTGCCTCGGACACAGCAGATGCCAACGAGGCGTCGGCAATCCAGGCCATGCCACCCTGGAACACGGGCTTTTCGATGCCGAGCAAATCGCAGAGAGGAGACTTGAGCATCACTACTTCTCCAATGCCGCCTCGACCGTATCGACGAACTCGCCAACCGTCTTGGGGTTCTCCTCGGTATCGAGCTCAATGCCAAACTCGTCCTCGACGGCAACGAGGATCTCGACGGTACCCAGGCTGTCGAGGCCAATCTCCTCGAGCGTGGACTCGGGCTTCATCTCGACATCGTCAAGACCGGCGGTCTCGCGGATAACGTCGCAAACGCGCTCGAAGGTCTTCTGATCTGCCATGGTAGTTCTCCTTTGTTTGTGCCCTAGGGGCGTTTTTATTTCCTATGTGCGACTACTTCCAACGAAGCAGATAGCCACCTATATCCAGGCCGGCGCCAAATCCAACGAGGGCGATGGTGTCGTCCTCATTCAGTGCGTCGGTACGTGCCAGCCGGTCAAGCGCAAAGGGAATGCAGGCGCTCGAAATGTTGCCGGTCTCGCGTAGCGTTCGAACCACGCGCTCGTCTGGCACGCCGAGACGCTTGACCGCCTGACTCAGGATTCGTTCGTTAGCCTGATGGAATACAAAATGATCGATGTCTTCGACCGAAATGCCCGCATCGCTCGCAAGCTTATGGACCGTGTCGCAGATGGCGTTGACGCCGAACTTGAACACGCGGCGACCATTCATGGACAGCACGCTCGCGCTATCTGCGGAGTCCTTAAACGGCGAGGTGCCGACCAGACCGGGAACGCGCAACGTCTCGACGTCGGGCGCCGTCGAAAGCTCAACGGCAAGGGGGTTGTCTCCCCCAGCCCCTATCACTGCAGCGCCCGCGCCGTCGCCAAAGAGCACGCAGGTGGCACGGTCGGTCCAGTCGAGCGCGCGCGTCATCTGCTCGGCAGCAACGACAAGCACGCGCTCGGCACGGCCGCGGGCGATATAGCCCTCGGCGACATCGAGCGCAAATACGAAGCCGGCGCAGGCCGCCGAGACATCGAAGGCAGGGCACGTCGCGCCTAGTCGCTCAGCAACGGCACACGCCTCAGCGGGAACAAGGTGGTCACCCGTCGTCGTCGAGCAGACGATCAGATCCAGCTGGCTCGCGTCGATTCCGGACACCTGGAGTGCCCGCTCGCTCGCCGCTACAGCAAGGTCGTCAAGTAACTCGGTGGTGCAGACATGGCGGCTCTTGATACCGGTGCGGGTAAAAATCCACTCATCCGAGGTATCGAGGAACTCAGACAGCTCGTCATTGGAGACACTGCGCTTAGGAAGCGCCGAGCCTGTTCCAAGAATCGTGAAACCCATCACTAACCTCCTTTGAGTTGTTGACGTGTTTACATCGACCAAGAGAGGATAGCGCATTTCAGTCGTTGTTGACGTGTTAACATTAAATTGTCCAAATGCGACAAAGGCTTCACATTGTGTCTATCTCTCGACACCATTGCGCGATTGCCTTATTAACTTAGGAGGTAGCAGCCGTTATGGATGCCAAATTAACGATCGTCGACGTAACCGGATCGACCAACGATGACCTGCTCGAGGCAGGAAAACAGGGTGCGCCGCACGGCACAGGACTTGCCGCCCGCGCGCAAACGGCAGGACGCGGCCGGCGCGGCCACAAGTGGGATTCAACCGCCGGCAACCTATTGCTTTCGATTGTCCTGCGTCCATGCGTTAATCCCGCAAAGTACTCTGGTCTTGCCGCCGTCAGCGGCCTAGCGGTGCTCGAAGCACTCGAAAAGCAGGGTCTTGCAAACGAGATTGGCCTCAAATGGCCCAACGACCTGGTCGCGCGAGGACGCAAGCTCGGCGGCATTCTGGTCGAGGCCGCACGCGATAACGAAGGCAAACCTTTCGCCGTCTGCGGCATTGGTGTCAACGTAAACTACACGCCCCAAGAGGTGCCCGATGGCGGCCTGGCGGCAATTGGCCTCTCGGACCTCAACGAGAGCGTTCCCGCCGTCGACATGCTCCTCGATGAGGTCTATCACGCAGTTATAGACGCTGTAGATAGCTGGGCAGAGCGCCTCAACGCCAAGGAAGAAGACGCCGGTCCGCTCGCGCCCGTCCACGACGAATATATCGCTCACCTCAATTGGATCGGGAAGCACGTTATCGCCCGCTCCCCCGCTGGAGACGAGCTGGCACGAGGCATATTTAGAACGGTCGACGATTGCGGCCGCGCATGCATTGAGACCGAGAGCGGCTTGTGCGTCTTCCACTTCGAAGAAGCATCTTTGCGCCCCCTGAGCGAATAGGGCGCCGCAGCCGCCGGCTCGGCAGACGAATTCGCTATCCCAAAATCTAAACTCAAAACAAAAGGACCCCGCTACCGTAACGGCAGCGGGGCCCTTTAAGCTATGAGCGATATCGCTTAGAGCTTGATGTCGATGTCGACGCCAGCGGGGAGGTCGAGACGCATGAGCGAATCAACGGTGCCCGAGGTGGGGTCGAGGATGTCGATGAGGCGCTTGTGGGTGCGCATCTCGAACTGCTCACGGGAGTCCTTGTTCGTGTGCGGCGAGCGGATAACCGTGTACAGGTTGCGCTCGGTGGGCAGGGGGACAGGACCGGAAACGCGAGCGCCGGTCTTCTGAGCGGTCTCGACGATGAGCTTCGCGGACTGATCGACGACCTCGTGATCATAGCCCTTGAGGCGAATGCGGATCTTCTGGGTAGCCAACTTAAACCTCCAAAGAGTGCGAGAGATGCTCTCGCGGATTACGTAACAGGGAGCTCGAACTTAGGCGTTCTTGCTCATGACCTCGTCCACAATGGACTTGGGCGCGGGCTCATAAGAGTCGAACTGCATCGTGTAGGATGCACGGCCCTGGGTCTGGGAGCGAAGGTCGGTAGCGTAACCGAACATCTCGCCCAGCGGCACCTTGGCACGGATGAGCTTGCTGTTCTTGCGATCCTCCATGCCCTCGATCTTGCCGCGGCGACCGGAGAGGTTGCCCATAACGTCGCCCATGTACTGCTCGGGGGTCTCGACCTCGACAGCCATGATCGGCTCGAGCAGCTGCGGATCGGACTTCTTGAGGGCGTCCTTGATAGCCATGGAACCGGCGATCTTGAAGGCGGCCTCGGAGGAGTCGACCTCGTGGTAAGAACCGTCGAACAGGGTGACCTTGACGTCGAGGACCGGGAAGCCGGCGATAACACCGGTGTTCAGGGCCTCCTGGATGCCCTTGTCGATGGACGGGATGTACTCCTTGGGCACGACGCCGCCGACGATAGCGTTGACGAACTCGTAGCCGAAGCCCTCCTCCATCTTCTCGAGCTTGATGACGGCGTGGCCGTACTGACCGCGACCGCCGGACTGACGGACGAACTTGCCCTCAGCCTTCTCGACGTCGTGACCAGCGGTCTCGCGGTAGGCGACCTGGGGCTTACCAACGTTAGCGTCAACCTTGAACTCACGGAGCAGACGGTCAACGATGATCTCGAGGTGCAGCTCGCCCATGCCGGCGATGATGGTCTGGCCGGTCTCGTGGTTGGTGGACACCTGGAAGGTCGGGTCCTCCTCGGCGAGCTTGGTCAGAGCCAGGGACATCTTGTCCTGCTCGGCCTTGGTCTTGGGCTCGATGGCAACGTCGATAACGGGCTTAGCGAACTCGATCTTCTCGAGAACAATCTCCTTGCCCTCTTCGCACAGGGTGTCACCGGTGGTGGAGTTCTTGAAGCCGACGCAAGCGACGATGTCGCCGGCGGCAGCGTCGTCACGGTCAATACGCTCGGCGGCGTTCATCTCGAGGATGCGGCCGAGGCGCTCGCGCTGACCGTTGGAAGCGTTGACCACGTAGGAGCCGGACTCGGCGCGGCCGGAGTAAACACGGACGTAGGTGAGCTTACCGACGAACGGGTCGGTCATGATCTTGAAGACCAGGCCGGAGAAGGGCTCGTCGAAGGAAGGATGACGCTGGATCTCCTCGCCGGTGTCCGGATCGGTACCAGTGACGGCCTCGACGTCAAGCGGGCTGGGCAGGTAGTCAACGACAGCGTCAAGCAGCTCCTGGACGCCCTTGTTCTTGTAGGCGGAGCCCACGAAGACGAGGTTGAGCTCGTTGGCCAGAACGCCCTTGCGCAGAGCAGCCTTGAGCTCCTCGACGGTGAAGTCCTCCTCCATGAGGATCTTCTCCATGAGCTCGTCGTCAAAACTGGCAGCAGCGTCGAGGAGCTCCTCGCGCTTGGTGGCAGCGATGTCAGCAAACTCAGCCGGGATCTCGTCCATCGGCTCGGGGTAGGTCATGCCCTTGTCGTCGGCCTTGAAGTCCCATGCGGTCATGGTGACCAGGTCGATAACGCCCCAGAAGTTGTCCTCGGCGCCCATCGGGACCTGAGCGGCCACGGCGTTGGCGTCGAGACGATCCTTCATGGTCTCGATAGCGTTGAAGAAGTCAGCGCCCACGCGGTCATACTTGTTGATGAAGGCGATGCGGGGGACGTTGAAGGTAGAAGCCTGACGCCAAACGGTCTCAGACTGGGGCTGAACGCCGGCAACGGCGTCGAAGACGGCGACAGCGCCATCGAGGACGCGCAGGCAGCGCTCGACCTCGGCGGTGAAGTCAACGTGGCCCGGGGTGTCGATGATCTGGATGCGGTAGTCGGTACCGTCCTTCTTCCAGAAGCACGTGGTAGCAGCGGAGGTAATGGTTACGCCGCGCTCCTGCTCCTGAACCATCCAGTCCATGGTGGCAGCGCCCTCATGGACCTCACCGATCTTGTGGGTCTTACCGGTGTAGTAAAGAATACGCTCGGTCGTGGTGGTCTTACCAGCATCGATGTGGGCCATGATGCCGATGTTACGGGTATCGGAAAGCTTGTACTTAGGCTTAGCCATGTTAGTTCCTTACCTTAACTTACCAACGATAGTGAGAGAACGCGCGGTTGGCCTCGGCCATCTTGAAGACGTCCTCACGCTTCTTGACGGAAGCGCCCAGGCCGTTGGAGGCGTCGAGGATCTCGTTGGCGAGACGCTCGGCCATGGTCTTCTCCTTGCGAGCGCGGGAGAAGTTGACGATCCAGCGGATACCCAGAGCGGTGGAACGACGGGAGTTGACCTCCATCGGGACCTGATAGGTAGCGCCACCGACACGCTTGGGCTTAACCTCGAGCGTGGGCTTGACGTTGTCCATAGCTTTCTTGAAGGTAGCGAGAGCGTCGCCACCCTCGGACTTCTCGGCAACGATCTCGAAAGCGGTGTAAACGATGCGCTCAGCGGTGGCCTTCTTGCCGTCAAGAAGGACCTTGTTGATGAGCTGAGTCACCAGGCGGTTGTTGTAAACGGCGTCAGGCTGAACCTCACGACGATTAGCTGCTGCACGACGCGGCATGTGAAATCTCCTTAAGTGTCTACCGTGCGGCGCTTAGGCGGCACACGGCGAAAGTATCAAAACGTTATCTGGCTTATTTAGCCTTGGGGCGCTTAGCACCGTACTTGGAACGGGCCTGCATACGGTTCTGGACCGGAGCAGCGTCGTAGGCGCCACGGATGACGTGATAACGGACACCAGGGAGGTCACGGACACGACCGCCGCGGACGAGCACGATGGAGTGCTCCTGCAGGTTGTGGCCCTCACCCGGGATGTAAGCAGTAACTTCGATGCCGTTGACGAGGCGAACACGGGCAACCTTACGAAGAGCCGAGTTCGGCTTCTTGGGGCTCGTGGTGAAGACGCGGGTGCACACGCCGCGCTTCTGGGAGTTGTGCTGCAGAGCAGCGTTCTTGGACTTCTTGGGCACGGAACGACGGCCCTGGCGAACCAGCTGGTTAATAGTAGGCAAAGCGTACTCCTTCTCGAATGATTCCAGCTTTCTGTAAAGTGCAACGGCTTGAATCGAGGGGTCAGCATCCCCCTACGAAACACGCAGTTCGATATGATACGTGCCGTTAGCTGTGCCGTCAACACACCACGCCGCCGGGCGTATCCTAAAATTGGCACATTTCCGCAAAGCCTACACAAAAGGAATCCCCTTCTGTGCGCGGGGGCGGATTCCCGGGCCGGGCGGCACAGGGGTTAAGTTTGCTGCTCTACAGTCCTGGCTCGCACGGAGGCCACATTAAGTGGCCTCCGGCTCGTGCGGAACTCGCGACAAACTTAACCCCTGTGCCGCCCGGCCCGGGAATCCGACGTGCTCGTCGGGGCAATGTTACCTTCCAAAAAGGGACAGGTTTATTTTGGTCGGTTATATCTGGGGAAACGCCGTGCTCCAGCGGTGATCTGCTCTCATCTGTCATATGGAAATCGGCGGCGTTTTCGGAAGTATGCGGCAAATTTTGAACTTACCGAGCACACAGGGATTTTGCGATAACAAACCCGCAGGCAGGCCGCTTGAGCTTATGCGGCGTGGTCGACCTATTGGGATTTTGCCGCATACTTCCGAAAACCGGACGAATATCGCTCGCTTTAACCGCCCATTTAACGCAAAATGGGCCGCCTCCCCTAGCAGGAAGCAGCCCCAAATCTTACGAATAGACAATGGCAAAGGGTTCCGACGTTTCGGCGCCCCCTGTTGAAGTGCAGCGTGTGCCTTCGAGCGTTACTGAAACCACTTGGTCGACATCAATCAACTTCGTTGGCACCCAAATGTTCTCTCCGCTATTGCGTGCCATCGAAACATAGAAGTTGTACGCCCCTGCGTCGTCATCTTCGATAATCTGCTCCGATCCATCCTTGTAGCTGACGGTCATTTTATGATCAACTGCTTCATAGCCCAGATCATCGATGTGCGTCTGGATGGAAAACGGGCTGATCTCGAGAGGCGAGTCATCGGAGCGGAGCCCCTTTGTATCGACGTACGCTCCGACGTTAAACTCTGGCGTCGATACCTCGATCACCTTCGCATCCTCACCTTTGCCCTCCGTCCAACTGATATTCCAGGTGACCGCATGTCGTAAATCTCGATCGCGATTCCAAGATGCAAAGTACATCGTGCCGTTAATGACCGTGTCGCTTGATGTGTCTTTATCAATGGTGCAGCGTGTATCAGCCCATTCCTCGCCGAAGTTCATGCTGGGCGTGCCGATTCCTTGTTCTTCTTCACCATAGAGAACAAGTTCGCCAGTCTCTGCTGCCGGCTTGTAGTAGTTAACACCATTTGGATTGGACAACGTAAACGTCACGGCACCGCAACCGTTTTTATCGATAGCCATATCATGAATGTCGAGTGTATAGCCGTTGCCCTCGACGGACAGATTGACCTTCTGTACTGAACCCTCCAAGCTTTGGGGCGCGATACCATCACCAAACTCTCTGGTGTAGGTATATTTAGTCCCCGACGAGCCACCTTGAGTCCAGGTAATGGACTCTCCGTTGCCATGGTTTCCCCAGGCAGAGGCAAAATAGCTGGAATTGACGACGGCGTAGGCGACCCCTCCGGTCGCCAGCACTCCGGCAAGGCATCCGATCACGGCAACATACAGAGGCTTCGCGTGACCCTTTCGGCGAAGCGGCTCACCAGCAGCGGCATAAAGAACACGGTCAGCAAGATCGCTATCGGCTTGGACGGACTCGAAGGCCTGCTTGATTTGGTTGGATTTCACGGTCGCCCTCCTCTAGGATGAATTTGAGCTTCGATCGACCGCGTGCTAAACGCGTTCGAACGGTCGCGGCTGGTACATGCAGTAACTCGGCAATCTCTGAGGTCGAAAAGCCCAGATAGTAATAGAGCACGATGGGAACGCGGAATCGCTCCGGAAGTCGCATAACGTCTGACAGGACCGCCTTGGTCTCCTCCTGCGCCGTCGAAAGCGAATCGGCCAGGTTCTCAATATCCTCCACACGCCTCCATGGCTTTCGAAAGAGCGATTTGCATTCATTGATCGTGACCCGGATAAGCCAGCGGCGAAGATGCTCCCAACTCTCAAATTGCGTATCGCTTTTGAGCAGCTTAAGAAAGACATCTTGGGCAACATCATCGGCATCGGCGCGATCGCGCAGATACGTCAATGCGATTCGAAACACGACATCTCGGTGATCTTCGACCGCCTGTCTAAATGTTTGTTCTTCCATAATCACCTCCCGGTGACGTTAATGATTCTTGATGAGGCCCTCACCATAGATACGCTTTGACCGAGCGATATGTTTCAAATTCAAGCAGGAATAACCTACCAAAATAAACCTGTCCCTTTTTGGCAAAAGGAACCCCCTTCTGTGCGCGGGGGCAGATTCCCGGAACGGGCCGCCCGCTGTTTAAGTTTGCTGCTCTACAGTCCTGCGCAAGACGGAAAGCACATTAAGTGCTTTCCTTTGCGTGCGGAACTCGCGACAAACTTAAACAGCGGGCGGCCCGTTCCGGGAATCCGACGTGCTCGTCGGGGCAACGTTCCTCACCAAAAAAGACCCGCTCCCCTGTTGGGAAGCGGGTCTTTGGAAGAACGGTTAACGTACTAGGAAATTACTCCTCGTCGTTGTCCTTGGCCTCTTCGGCGTCGTCAGTGTCCACGAGCTGGTTGAGCAGCTCGTCGAGGGAAGCCATGTCCTCGTTGATCGCGCCGTTGGCGGGAGCCTTCTTGTCGTCGATCGGGGCGCCCAGGAGCTCCTCGTCGGCGTCGGCGTGATGCGTCGGAGCGGAGGTACCCAGCAGGATATCGTCCGGACCGTCGGGGCTAAAGACCATCTGCAGCAGCTGCGAGAGGTCTTCCTCGTCGGCAACGTCGTCGTTGTTCTCGAGGATGTAGAGCAGGTCGTGGGCCTCCAGGCCGTCACGGAGCTCCTCGATCGCCTTGGCACCGATACCATCGATGCGCAGCAGATCCTCCTCGGACTTGCCGACCAGGTCGCCGACCGTCTCGATGCCGACCTCGCTGAACTTGTTGGTCCAGCGCTGCGACACGCCCAGGTCGTCGAACAGGTACAGGCGAGCCTTCTCGGCGGAGATGGTATGGCCGTTGCGGGTGAACGAACCGTCAGCACCACCGAACTCGTCGTAGCCGGCCCAGTCGAGCTGCTGCGGGAGCTGCTCGTCCAGGTCCTTGAGCTCCACCGGAGCCCACTCGGGCAGCGACTTGGCGTTAGGCGAAGCCGGGCCGTCGATGTCAACGTAGCCGTCGGCCGTGCGATACGTCAGCTTGGCGTTGGCGTACGGCTTGAGACCGGTACCAGCCGGGATCTTCTTACCGACGATGACGTTGGACTTAAGGTCGAGCAGGTGGTCGACCTTGCCCTCGATGGCAGCCTCGGTAAGGACGCCAGCGGTACGGATGAACGAAGCGCTCGACAGCCAGGAGTCGATGTTGGACGCGACCTTGAGCGTACCCAGGATGACGGGCTCGGCCACAGGAGCCTGACCGCCCAGACGGGCAACGCGCTCGACCTCGTCGGCGAACTCGTAGCGGTCGACGTACTGACCAAGCAGGTACTTGGAGTCACCGGGGTTGGTGATCTGAACGCGACGCAGCATCTGGCGTGCGAGAACCTCGATGTGCTTGTCGTTCAGGTCGACGCCCTGGCTGGTATAGACGTCCTTGACGCTCTCGACGAAGGTGTGCATCGTCGACTCGATGTCGGTCAGCTTGCGCAGGTTGCGGAAGTTGACGAAGCCCTTGGTGATCTGGTCGCCGGCGCGAACCTCGCAGCCGTCCTCGATCTCGGGCATGAAGCGCACCGAAGCGGGGACGCGACGCTCGTCGAGGACACGGGTGTGATCCTCGGAGTCGGTGAGCGTCAGCACATACTCGGACTTCTCGGGCTTAATCGAGAGGTGACCGGAGTACGGAGCCAGCTCGGCCTCGCGACCCAGGATCTTCTCGTTGACGTTGCCGACGATATCGAACATACGGCTGACCGTAGGCAGACCCTGCGTAATATCGTCGACGCCAGCGACGCCGCCGGAGTGAATGGTACGCATCGTAAGCTGCGTACCGGGCTCGCCGATGGACTGGGCGGCAATAATGCCGACCGCGGTACCGATGGCGACCGGACGACGGGTGGAAAGATCCCAGCCGTAGCACTTCTGGCACACGCCGTACTTGGAGCGGCAGGTGAGCAGCGCGCGGAGCTTGACCTTCTTGAGGCCGGCATCGACCATCTTCTGGATGTCGGCGACCTTCTCGATGTAGCCGTCCTGCTCAAAGAGTACGGTGCCATCGGGAGCCACGACATCCTCGATGAAGCAACGGCCGACGAGGTCGGTGTTGAGGTCGGTGGTGCCGGGGATGATGAGGTTGTAGGTGACGCCCTCGTGCGTACCGCAGTCCTCCTCGCGGACGATGACGTCCTGGGCCACGTCGACCAGACGACGGGTCAGGTAACCGGAGTCCGAGGTGTGGGATGCGGTATCGACCAGGCCCTTACGGGCGCCGTAGGTCGAAATGAAGTACTCGAGCGGCAGCAGGCCCTCGCGGAAGTTGGCCTTAATGGGAAGGTCGATCGTCTCGCCGGACATGTCTGCCATCAGGCCACGCATGCCGCCGAGCTGACGCAGCTGGGTCTTAGAACCACGGGCGCCGGAGTCGGCCATCATGTAGAGCGGGTTCTCCTCGTCGAACAAGTCGAGCATGAGCGCTGCGACCTTGTCGGTACAAGCGGTCCACTCGTTAACGACTTCGATGTGGCGCTCCGTCTCGTTGATGAAGCCCTCCTCGAAGTACTCGTTGATCTGGTCGACGTTGGCCTGGGCGTGATCGAGCAGCTCCTGCTTCTCGGCAGGGATGAGAGCATCCCACACCGAGATGGTGAGGCCGGCGCGGGTAGCGTAGTGGAAGCCGGAGTACTTGATGGCGTCGAGGATCGGGCCGACCTTGGCCTCGGGGTAACGATCGCAGCAGTCGGCAACCAGCTTGGCCACATCGCCCTTGACCATCTTGTAGTTCATGAACTCATAGTCTTCGGGCAGGCACTGGCGGTTGAAGATGATGCGGCCGATAGAGGTCTCGAAGCGCGCGGTCTTGTTGCCGGTGACATCGTAGTCGACGAACTCGTTCTTGCCGTTCTTGACGCGGAAGATACGGGTGCCGTCCTCGTTGATGACGTTGGCATCGGCAGCGGACACGCGGACCTGGATCTTGGCCTGCATGTCGACCTCGGAGCGGCAGTCATAGGCGTGCAGCGCGTCGTCGAAGCTGGCGAACACGTGGTTCTCGCCGGGCAGGCCGTCGCGGACCTGGGTCAGGTAGTACACGCCGATGATCATGTCCTGCGAGGGAATGTTGACCGGCTTGCCGGATGCCGGCGAGCGCAGATTGTTCGCAGAGAGCATGAGCACGCGAGCCTCGGCCTGAGCCTGGCTGGACAGCGGCACATGGACAGACATCTGGTCGCCGTCGAAGTCGGCGTTGAAGGGCGAGCAGACCAGCGGGTGCAGGTGGATGGCCTTGCCCTCGACCAGCACCGGCTCAAAGGCCTGGATGGACAGACGGTGCAGGGTCGGTGCGCGGTTGAGCAGCACGACGCGGCCGTCGATGACCTCTTCGAGGATGTCCCACACAAAGGTGGCACCGCGGTCGATTGCGCGCTTGGCGCCCTTGATGTTCTCGACCTTGCCAAGCTCGACCAGACGCTTCATGACGAAGGGCTTGAAGAGCTCCAGCGCCATGGTCTTGGGCAGACCGCACTGGTGAAGCAGCAACTTGGGGTCGGTAACGATAACCGAACGGCCGGAGTAGTCGACACGCTTGCCCAGCAGGTTCTGACGGAAACGGCCCTGCTTGCCCTTGAGGGCCTCGGCGAGCGACTTGAGCGGGCGACCGCCACGGCCAGAGACCGGGCGACCACGACGGCCGTTGTCGAACAGGGCGTCCACGGACTCCTGGAGCATGCGCTTCTCGTTGTTCACGATGATCGCAGGGGCGTCCAGGTCGAGCAGGCGCTTGAGTCGGTTGTTACGGTTGATCACGCGACGATACAGATCGTTGAGGTCGGACGCGGCAAAGCGACCACCGTCGAGCTGGACCATCGGGCGCAGATCGGGCGGAATGACCGGGATGACGTCCAGGATCATGTTCGCAGGGCTGTTGCCGCCCTTCAGGAAGGCGTCAACGACCTCGAGGCGCTTGACGGCCTTCTCGCGCTTCTGCTTCTGGGAGTCCTCGTCGGCGATGATGGCCTTGAGCTTCTCGGCCTCGGAGGGGAGGTCGATGGCAGCGAGCAGGTCGCGGACGGCCTCGGCACCCATGCCACCCTTAAAGTACATGGAGTAGTAGCGGGTCATCTCACGGAACAGCGGCTCATCGGAGATAAGGTCGCGCTCGGAGAGCTTCATGAAGGCGTTGAAGGCGTCCGTGCGGAGCTGCTTCTCGTCCTTGCACTCTTCCTCGATGTCGACGATGCCAGAGGCGATCTCCTCGGGGGTCAGCGGCTCCTCGTCGGAGAACTCATCAAAGTTCTCGGGGTTGCCCTGCTCCTTGAGGGATTCAATCTGGCGGGCGCACTCGGCATCGATCTCTTCCAGATCGGCGGCGAGCTCCTCGCGCAGGTCGTCAGCGTCGGCCTCGCGGGCCTCGTAGTCAACCTCGGTGATGATGTAGCTGGCAAAGTACAGAACCTTCTCGAGGTCCTTGGACTTGATGTCGAGCATACGGCTCATCGGGAAGCTCGTGGGGCTCTTGAAGTACCAGATGTGGGACACGGGAGCGGCGAGCTCGATGTGACCCATGCGCTCGCGACGAACCTTGGCCGAGGTGACCTCGACGCCGCAGCGCTCGCAGACGATGCCCTTAAAGCGGATGCCCTTGTACTTGCCGCAGGAGCACTCCCAGTCCTTGGCGGGACCGAAGATCTTCTCGCAGAACAGGCCGTCCTTCTCGGGCTTGAGGGTACGGTAATTGATGGTCTCCGGCTTCTTGACCTCACCGTGCGACCAGGAACGGATCTGGTCGGCGGAGGCAAGGGAGATCTTTACCGAGTCAAAATCAGTAGCTTCGAAATCTGCCACAGTCAACTACTCCTTATCAGTGGTCGTGGCGGCGACAGCCTCGGGTGCCTCGGCGGTCTCGGCATCCTGGGCCTCGACGTCGGTGTCAACGCCGGCGAGCGCAGCCAGGTCGTCGAGAGCAGAGGTCTCCTCGGCGGTCACAGGGGCGGAGGCGTCCTCGTCGGCATCGTGCATGGGCTCGATGTCCAGTGCGAGGGAACGGATCTCCTTGACAAGAACCTTGAAGGACTCGGGGATACCCGGAACCGGGACGTTCTCGCCCTTGACGATGGACTCGTAGGTCTTGACGCGGCCCACGGTATCGTCGGACTTGACGGTCAGGATCTCCTGCAGGACGTTGGCAGCACCGTATGCGTACAGTGCCCAAACTTCCATCTCGCCGAAGCGCTGGCCGCCGAACTGAGCCTTGCCGCCCAGCGGTTGCTGGGTAACCAGGCTGTAAGGGCCGGTCGAACGGGCGTGGATCTTGTCGTCGACCATGTGGCCGAGCTTGAGGATGTAGGACGTACCCACGGTAATGGGCTCGCGGAACTCCTCGCCGGTGCGGCCGTCGAACAGGCGGGTCTTGCCGCGCTCGTCAAGCTGGGTGACAAACTCGGGGCGCATGTGATCGCCAAAGGCAGCGGTGGCCTTGTTGAGCATGTTCTTGTTGGCGCGACGGATGACCTCGGCGATCTCGTCCTCCTTGGCGCCGTCGAAGACGGGCGTCGAGACGAAGAACGGACCGGGGACATACTTGTCGGAGTCGGCATCCTCGGTATCCCAACCGCAGGCAGCAGCCCAGCCAAGGTGGCACTCGAGCAGCTGACCGACGTTCATACGCGAAGGAACGCCCAGCGGGTTGAGGATAACGTCGATCGGGGTACCGTCAGCCATGTAGGGCATGTCCTCGACCGGCAGAACGTTACAGATAACGCCCTTGTTGCCGTGGCGACCGGCGATCTTATCGCCCTGCTGGATCTTACGACGCTGGGCGACGTAGACGCGCACCTGCTCGTTGACGCCGGGGGCCAGGTCGTCGCCGTTCTCGCGGCTAAAGCGGACGACGTCGATGACGCGGCCATAAGCGCCGTGAGGCATCTTAAGGGAGGTGTCGCGAACATCGTGAGCCTTGGCACCGAAGATGGCGCGCAGCAGGCGCTCCTCGGCGGTCAGAGCGCTCTCGCCCTTAGGCGTGACCTTGCCGACCAGGATGTCGCCAGGGCCGACCTCGGCGCCGATGCGGATGATGCCGTCCTCGTCGAGGTTGGCAAGCATGTCCTCGGAGAGGTTCGGGATCTCGCGAGTGATCTCCTCGGGGCCGAGCTTGGTGTCGCGGGCGTCGATCTCGTGACGGGTGATATTGATGGTCGTCAGCAGGTCCTCGGCCACCAGGCGCTCGGACACGACGATACCGTCCTCGTAGTTGAAGCCTTCCCACGGCATGTATGCCACGGTGAGGTTCTGGCCCAGTGCGAGCTCGCCATGATCGGTCGAAGGACCGTCGGCCAGAGGCTCGCCCTGCTCAACGGTGTCACCGACGCGCACGAGCGGACGGTGGTTGATGCAGGTGGACTGGTTGGAGCGCTGGTACTTGGCCAGGTGATACTCGTCCATGCCGCCGGCGTGCTTGACGATAATCTTGGAGGCGTCGGCATAGATGACTTCGCCGGCGTTCTTGGCCAGGGTAACCTCGCCAGAGTCCAGGGCGGCGCGACGCTCCATGCCGGTACCGACATAGGGAGCGGCGGGGTGAACCAGCGGCACGGCCTGACGCTGCATGTTGGCGCCCATGAGCGTACGCTTGGCGTCGTCGTGCTCGAGGAACGGAATCAGCGTGGCTGCGACGGAGAGCATCTGACGCGGCGAGACGTCCATGTAGTCGACGTCCTCGACAGGCACGTCAGCGGGAGCGCCGAAGGAGCCGTCGAAGTCGCGGGTACGGGCGATCACGGTATGTGGACGAACGATCTTGCCCTCGGCATCGGTCGTGATGAACTCGTTGGTCTTGGGATCGAGCGGCGTGTTGGCCGGCGCGATGACGTGCTTCTCTTCCTCGTCAGCGGTCATCCAGTCGATCTGGTCGGTGGCAACGCCGTTCTCGACGCGACGGAACGGGGCCTCGATGAAGCCATACTCGTTGACGCGGGCGTAGAGGGCGAGCGAGCCGATCAGGCCGATGTTGGGGCCTTCGGGGGTCTCGATCGGGCACATGCGGCTGTAGTGCGAGTTGTGAACGTCGCGGACGGCCGTCGGCACGTTGGTGCGGCGGCTGGAGCCCGACTTGTGGCCGGCAAGACCGCCGGGGCCGAGTGCGGACAGACGGCGCTTGTGGGTCAGACCGGTCAGGGGGTTTGCCTGGTCCATGAACTGCGAGAGCTGCGAGGAACCGAAGAACTCCTTGATAGAGGC
The DNA here is from genome assembly GCA_902479075.1 of uncultured Collinsella sp. Taxonomy (GTDB): domain Bacteria; phylum Actinomycetota; class Coriobacteriia; order Coriobacteriales; family Coriobacteriaceae; genus Collinsella. The sequence goes on along the minus strand of CABSNK010000003.1, from coordinate 73,598 downwards.
CACGATCGGACGGATGTTGATGAGCGACTGCGGGGTGATCTCGTCGATGTCCTGGGAGCTCATGCGCTCACGGACGACGCGCTCCATACGGCTCATGCCGATACGGAACTGGTTGGCGACGAGCTCGCCGACGGTGCGAATGCGGCGGTTGCCAAAGTGGTCGATGTCGTCGACCTTGAAGCCCTGCTCGCCAGCAGCGAGGGACAGCAGGTAGCGCAGCGTAGCGACGATATCCTCGTCGGTGAGCACCGTGACCTCTTCCTCGGTGGTGAGGTTGAGCTTCTTGTTGACCTTGTAGCGACCGACGCGGGCCAGATCGTAGCGCTGCGGGTTGAAGAGCAGGCCCTCGAGCAGGCTGCGGGAAGCATCCACGGTGGGAGGCTCGCCCGGGCGCAGGCGACGGTAGATCTCGATAAGAGCATCCTCGCGGGTAAGGGCGGTATCGCGCTCGAGGGTGCGCTTGATCACATCGGAGTTGCCGAGCAGCTCGATGATATCGTCGTTGGTGACGGCGATGCCAAGGGCGCGCAGGAACATCGTGGCGCTCTGCTTGCGCTTACGGTCGATGGAGACCATGAGCTGGTCGCGCTTGTCGACCTCAAACTCGAGCCAGGCACCGCGGGACGGGATGATCTGAGCCTTGTAGATCTGCTTGCCCGAATCCATCTCGGAGCTGTAGTACACGCCCGGGGAACGGACGAGCTGGGAGACGACGATACGCTCGGTACCGTTGATGATAAAGGTGCCCTGATCGGTCATCATGGGGAAGTCGCCCATAAAGACGAGCTGCTCCTTGATCTCACCGGTCTCCTTGTTAGTGAGACGGACGTCGGTCAGAAGCGGAGCCTGATAGGTCATGTCCTTCTCGCGGCACTCCTCGACGGTGTGCGCGGGATCGCCAAACTGATGCTCGCCGAAGGTAACCTCGAGAACATGGTTCTGGCTCTGGATGGGGCTGGATTCCTTGAACGCCTCACGAAGGCCCTCGTCCTTAAAACGCTCAAAGGATTCCCTTTGAACAGAGATAAGGTTGGGGAGCTCCATGGCCTCCGGGATTTTCCCGAAGCTGACGCGCTTGCGCTCAGTGGCAGTGTATGCGTAGGTCACCAGGTTTTTCCTCCTTCACGGAAATGCTCGGTGGATTGGCGAGGCATAGCTTCGCCAGTTATCGCAACCTAATAGTTTATCAGGTACCGACCGTTGAGCAAGAAAAGCCTTGACGTGATTGAGTTTTTGGAGTAGCAAAGTTTTTCGACAGAAAACATGCAGGTAGATGGATGTGCATCGAACACCTGTTCATATATTTTCTGTGAACAGAGGGTTAGCAATCGCAGCTCTTATAAAAAACGGGCGCGAACCGAAGTCCGCACCCGTAAATGTCGATGCCCGAAGGCTTACTTACGCATCAAACCGCCGCGCTCGTCGATGGCATCCCAGAAGGCGCCGGCAAAGCGAGGATCGCTTGCAGCCATGAGGGCGTTGGTGGCCATCCAGCCAGACGGGGTACCGGTATCGTAGCCCGACAGCGGGTCGATGACGACGGCGTACATGGCCTCGCGGTCGAGCGAGCGGGCCATGGCGTCGGTCAGCTGGATCTCGCCGCCCTTACCGGCCTGCTGATCGGCCAGCAGGTCCATGACCAACGGGCTCAGCAGGTAGCGACCGACGATGTACAGGTTGGACGGAGCCGCCTCGGGAGCGGGCTTCTCGACCAGACCGCCGATGCGCCAAACGGCACCGGGCTCGTCGTCGGCGGCATTCTCGAAGCCCTCGAGAGCGCCCACGCGATCGCCGGCGATAACGCCATAGCGGCTGACTTCCTCGGGAGCGCACGCGGCAACGGCGATAACAGAAGCGCCACCGTGCTCCTTGGAGACGGCAAGCATCTTGTCGCAGATGTCGCGGTTGGGCACAACGTAGTCGCCCAGAAGAACCAGGAAGTTCTCCCCCGCCACAGCGTCAGCGGCAGAGCGAATGGCGTGACCGAGGCCCTTGGGCTCGTACTGATAGCGGAAGTCGACCGGCATACCGCCCGCATGGGCGACGGCGTCGGCATAAGCATCCTTGCCGCGCTCGCGCAGCAGGTTCTCGAGCGAACGATCGGGCTGGAAGTAGCTCAGCAACTCGGGCTTGCCGGGAGAGGTGACGATAATGGCGTCGTCGACCTCCTCGGGGTCGAGCGCCTCCTCGACGACGTACTGGATGACCGGCTTGTCGAGCACCGGCAGCATCTCTTTAGGCGTGCACTTGGTGCCAGGCAGAAAACGCGTGCCAAGACCGGCGGCGGGGATGATTGCCTTCATAGTATTCAGGGATCCTTTCGCAGGCGCAGGATGCGCCCTGTGCGTGCGGCACGGCGGCCGCAGACCAAATTGCGATACCGGTTTATCTTACCGCCGTTAATTAACGTTAATGTAGGCAAGCGCCATTCTTCAGCAGGTCAACGCAAATTATTGCTCGAATGGTGCAATTTTATCGCCCAACGGTAGCGACTCCAAAGCACCGCAAGCGGCAGCAATTTGTATGCCGAGCCAACAAAATAGAGGGATCAAAACGAAAAAGACGGGGCTCGCAATGCGAACCCCGTCTGCAAAGAAATCTGGCGAGAAAACCTGATTACTTGAGGGTGACAGCAGCGCCAGCAGCCTCGAGCTTCTCCTTGGCAGCCTCGGCGTCCTCCTTCTTGGCACCCTCGAGAACAGCCTTGGGAGCGCCCTCGACGACCTCCTTGGCCTCCTTCAGGCCAAGGTTGGTGAGCTCACGGACGGCCTTGATGACCTGGATCTTGTTGTCGCCGAAGCCCTCGAGCACGACGTCAAACTCGGTCTTCTCCTCGGCCTCAGCAGCGCCAGCAGCGGGAGCGGCGACAACAGCGGCAGGAGCAGCGGCGGAAACGCCGAAGGTGTCCTCGATAGCCTTAACGAGCTCGGAAGCCTCGAGAAGGGTCATTTCCTTAAGAGCATCGATGATCTCATCGGTGGTAAGCTTAGCCATTTCTAAGTCCTTTCGGTTTCCGTGTCTGTGCACGGAGATCAGTTAAAACGCGGCGCGAATGCGCCAGGGGTGCGGCGTTGCCGCCGCGGGTGAAAACAGCGACTAGGCTGCCTTCTGCTCGGAGACCTGCTGGATCGAACGAGCGAGACCAGAGGAAACGCCGTTGACGCAGACAGCGATGTCGCGAGCGAAACCGGAGATGAGACCGGCAATCTGGCCGAGAAGCTGGTCCTTGGTGGGCAGCTCGGCGATAGCCTTAACATCATCAGCGGAAACGGCCTTGCCGTCGGAGATACCGCCCTTGATCTCAAGGACGCCCTTGGACTTAGCGGAGAAGTCCTTAAGGGTCTTAGCGGCCTCGACCGGCTCGGTCTCGTAGAACACATAAGCGACGGGGCCGGCGAGGATCTCGTCGAGCTCGGGCTGCTCCTGGTTCTTGAGAGCGATCTTGACCAGGTTGTTCTTGTAGACCTTCATCTCGGCGCCGCACTCGCGAAGCTGATGACGCAGCTCCTGAGCCTGCTTAACCGTCAGACCGTTGTAGTTGACGACGAACAGACCGGCGTTCTCGGCGATACGGGACTCGATCTCTGCAACCTTGTCGATTTTGTACTGCTGGGGCATGAATTACACCTCCTCGAATTCTTTCCGGGCACGGTCCGCCACAAGGACGTGACGGGGGCATGTCCAAAAAGAAAGCCCCCGCGCTGCATGAGCGACGGGGGCGAGAAGACATATCTACTCGACCACCTCGGCTGGCGGGATATCCCATTAAGCTCGCGGGCGATGCCCGTTTGCACCGGCTGTCTCTGGCAGCGGATTCGTGCGTGAACCGAAAGTATTATGGCGGGGACCCCGGCGTCGGTCAACGGAAAACCGGGCTGCACACAATTCCACCATCCGGCACGCTCCGCCGAAGTCCAGGCGCAAGGTTTTCGCTCGGTCAAGTCCTGGGCTCGCACGAAGGCCACATTAAGTGGCCTTCGGCTCGTGCGGAATCTACGAAAACCTTGCGCCTGGCCTTCGGCGGCGCGGCCTGCGTCAACTATGGGGCAGCCCGGTTTTCCGTTGGCCGGCGCGCCCCACTCATAATGCTTGGGTCGGTGGGCTGATGTGTTGCATCCCTGAGGGCTACAGGGTTGAAATGAAGGTGGACAGGCGGGTTAAGCCTTCGTCCAGGTTTTCGTCGCTTACGCAGTAGCTGAGGCGGATGTGGCCTTCGGTGCCGAAGCAGTCACCCGGAACTAGGGCTACGTTGGCTTCTTTGATGGCTTTGATGCAGAAGTCTTCGCTTGTTAGGCCGAATTGTTTGATGCTCGGGAAAGCGTAGAAGGCTCCTGCCGGTTCCACTACGTCGAGGCCCATGGCGTCTAAGGCTGCGAGCACGCGTTCGCGACGGGCTCGGTAGACTTTGAGCATGGGGGTTGGGTCGACGGTCAGGGCTCGCGCTGCGGCGTCCATCTCAAAGGAGACGGCACTCGATACTAAGTATTGGTGGGCCTTTGCGATCTCGGCGATGACGGGGGCTGCGGCTGCGAGCCAGCCCAAGCGCCAGCCGGTCATGGCCCAGGGCTTGGAGAAGCTCTCGATAACGACCGTCTGCTCGCGCAGCTCCGGGTGGCGCTGGGCAAATCGCTCGTAGCCGTCCACGTAGACCAGGCGGTTATATACGTCGTCGCAGACCACGTAGATGCCCGCCTGCTCCGCTACGCGCGCCACGGCGTCGAGCGATGCCGCGTTGAGGATGCAGCCCGTAGGATTGTTGGGCGTGCAGATGACGATGGCCTTGGTCGCCGGCGTCACACAGGCACGAAGCGCCTCCTCATCAATCTGGAATTGCGCAGGCTCCGTATCCAAAAAGACCGCTTTGGCGTGGTTGGCCACGACGATGTTCTCGTATAGGCCAAAGGCCGGCGTGGGGATGATGACCTCGTCGCCGGGGTTGAGCATAGCCATGAATGCTGCCGACAGGGCCTCGGTCGCGCCGTCGGTCAGGATGACCTCGTCGGCCGAAAACGCCAGGCCCGCGTTCCCCATGTAGGCAGACAGCGCCTCGCGCAGGGCGGGGCGACCGTTGTTGGGCGGATAGTGCGTGTCGCCGCGGCCCAGCGCGGCGGTCACCTCGGCGCTAATCACATCGGGCGTGGGAAAATCGGGCTCGCCAAGCGCAAGCGCGATGCACCCTGGGTGCTGGGCAGCGAGCGCGTTAATCCGACGGATGCCGGAGGGCTTAAGCGTGGCAAGCGAGGTATTCATGGGCAGACGCATGGCATTCCTTTCGTAAGGGTTGCACTAGGATAGCGCGGCGGGGCGCCGTCAGACGGTGTAACCTAAACGGAAACCAACCGGAAAGGAGGCGGCATGGAGACGATCGCGCGCGGCGATGTACCAAAAACGTTGCAGACCATTGCGTATATCAGCATTCCCAATAGCGCCGATCTTGAGTTTTTGCTCTGGGACCTGCAGGATGCCATCGCGGCCTATGCCCGGCTTTCCGGCACCGCGCTCCCCCGCCCGGTCGATTTGGAGGCGGATGATGCCGGTGCAGTCGATGGCATCGTGCTGGCCATTGAAGATATGGCTGACGATGAGACGTTGACAGCTATCGAGCAGGCGCTTGAACGCTTTGGCGGTACGGGAACGCGCGTCTATGCCGCGATTCGAGCCGCACAAGAGGGCGCTAAGCAGGCGCGCGGGACCGCCGTTCGTCTGCACAAGGCATGTGAGCGCCATGACCAATTGTGGTGTGGCGGCGTTGTCGTCTGTGCCGGCAGCGGTATTGCGGCGCTTCGCCACTCCCCGCGTATGGGCCTCTTGCGCCGGCCATTTTCCGAAGCGATGGATAAGCTTGTGGGCGCTGTGCGCATGGGCTGCTCCGTCGAGCATGCGCAGCGACTTGGCGGCGGCAATGCCGTCAACGTCAACGTCGACGGCATGGTTTGCGCCGAGCCAGCCGTGCCCGCGCCAATCTGGCGAGGCGTTCTGAAACGCCTCGGCGCCCGCGCCCAATCAGATATCTAAATTAGAGAGCGGCCCAGTCAACGGCTTCGTGCCAACGCTCAACAAGACGCTCCAGACGCCAGGCGGCATTGGCGGGACTCGTCGAGGGCAGGACGATGGCGGGCAGCCCGGTGCGTTCTTGTAGATAGCGCTTGTAGAGCCGGCCAGCTGTACCTCCGTTGCATACCACCTGCTCAATAGGCGCATTGCCCGCAATGCGCTCGATATGTGCCGGCACAACGTTGCGAATGCTCGCGTCACTCGAGCCCTTAATGTCACAGCTCTCGATCACGTCCCACAGGGCCACGCCGCCGTTCAGCAGCATGGAGCGCTTGGCGACAATCGAGGCGTCGAGCGTCGCAGGCTCACCGCTTGCCAAAGGGTCGCCCTCGTTGGGCGGCACGGGCACACCGAGGCATGCGGCCATCACGCGCCAAAAGCGATTCTGAGGGTTACCGTAATAAAAGGCATTGGCACGCGAAAGCACCGAGGGAAACGACCCGAGCACCAAAACGCGCGAGTGCTCGTCAAACACGGGTTCAAACCCATGCTCAATATGTTGATAGCCCTCGTCCGGCGCGGCCACGAGCTAGGCCCTCAGCAGATAGCGCACCTCGTAGGGTGCAAGCTCAAGGGTACCCGTCGGCTCGACCGTGGGAGCATCGTCGGCAAGTAGGTCGACGAAGGAGCCGTTGAGTTCGCCGGCTCCAAAGGTATAGGGCTCGTTCACGGCATTGACCGCCACAAGCACCGTCGCGTCGTCGCAGGCGCGCTCGAACAGCAGCTGCTTGTTCTGGATCACCACGTTGCGATAGGCACCGTAGTTGAGAGCACGGGCCGCCGCGTCGTCGGCCGAGCGCAGGTGCGTGAGCTGCTTGATGAAGGCCGTCAGCTCGTTGGGCGCAGGCTCATCGAGCGCAGGTCGCAGCGCCCAGTCGCCATCGGGGCCGCCCTTTTCGCCAGCAATTCCCCACTCGCTACCGTAATAGACGCACGGAATGCCTGGCATGCCAAACAGCATGCCATAGGCGGGGCGTAGGCAAGACTTGTCGGTAAGGATGCTCGCCAGGCGCGGCACATCGTGGTTGTCGACAAACGACAGCAGGTGTTTGCCGCGGTAGATGCACCACGGATCGCCGCCAAACTGGCGATGCAACGAATGGGCAATCTCGAACATGTTGACCGAATTAAAGCTGGAGTAAAGGCCCTTGTAACACTCGTAGTTGGTGCAGGAGTCGAGCATCTCGTCGTTGACGATCTGGTTGTAGTCGCCGTGGAGCGTCTCACCAATCAGCACAAAGTCGGACTTGAGCTCACGGGTAAAAGTATGCAGGCGGCGCATAAAATCGCGATCGAGCATATAGGCGACGTCCAGGCGCAGACCGTCGACGCCAAAGACTTCGGCCCAGCGGCGCACGGACTCAAGCAGGTAATCGACCACAGCGGGATTTTGCAGGTTGAGCTTCACAAGCTCAAAATGGCCTTCCCAACCCTCGTACCAAAAGCCGTCACCATAGCAGGAGTCGCCATCAAAGCTAATGTGGAACCAGTCCTTGTAGGGCGAGTCCCACTTGCGCTCCTGCACATCGCGGAAGGCCCAAAAGCCGCGACCGACGTGGTTGAAGACGGCATCGAGCACCACGCGGATGCCATGGGCGTGCAGCGTCTCGCATACGGCGGCAAAATCGGCATCCCCACCCAGGCGGCGGTCGATATGGCGCAGGCTGCGCGTATCATAGCCGTGGCTATCAGACTCGAGCGGCGGGTTGATCAGCACAGCGCCAATACCGAGCTCTTGCAGGTAGTCGGCCCATTGGGCGATTTTCATGATGGGCGCATCGGGGTTGGGCGCGGCGTTGGCAGCCTGGGCGAGCTCATCCTCGGCAACGGGTGCAGCGTTTTCGCGCGGAGCCCCGCAAAAGCCCAGCGGATAGATCTGATAGAACGTCGTCTCGTATGCCCACATAACAGCCTCCCGGTAAGCTCAACACAACGCCATCCATTGTATGCCTGCCGTGCATCCCCTCCCCCAAAATAAGTTGCGGTGGAATAGGGACTGTTTGCCGGGTTTATTGGGCCCAGCAGTCCGTATTTCACCGCAACTGATGAGGAGGATGTGGCTAGGCGACGGGCTTTGCGCGGCGTATGGCTGGGAACATCACCGTGATGGCGAGGATGACGCCCACGACGGCAATCGCCCCGCCCGCGAAGCCGATCCAAGCGATACCGGGACCCGAAACCACGGCGCCGCCGATTGCGGTGCCCGTGCCAATACCGAGGTTAAACAGGCCCGAGAAGATCGACATGGCGACGGCCGACGAATCTGCCGGCGTGTGCTTGATGAGCTCGGCCTGAAACGCCACGTTAAAGGCCGTGGCGCAGCAACCCCACAGTGCGCAGACGGCAAGCACTGTCACGAGCGACGATGCGGCCGGCCCCATGAGCAGCAGAGCCACCGGCACGCCGGAAAGCGTGATAGCAAGGAACGGAAAACGGTGCCCGTCGAACAGGCGGCTGAACAGCCAGCTGCCCACCAAGCCGGAACAGCCAAACGCCGTCAGCGTCATGGTGATGGCGCCCGCATCGACGTGCGCGACCTGCGCCAGGAAGGGCTCGATATAGCTGTAGCTTGCGTAATAGCCGGTCGCCATGAAGACCGTGACTGCGTAGAGCGCGATGAGGAGAGGGTTCTTGAGCAGCTCGGGCAGCTGTTTGACGGTAAAGCGCTCACCCGCCGGCATGGCCGGGAACACCGCTGCCTGGTAGACGACCGCGATGGCTGAGAGGCCCCCGACCACGGCAAACGTCATGCGCCAGCCCACGGCCAAGCCAATGGCGCGACCGAGAGGCAGGCCAAAGATCTGCGCGATGGACGAGCCCGTGGCGATCATGCTGATGGCGAGCGCGCCGTGGCGAGTGTCGACCAGGCGCGAGGCCATAATCGAGGCGACTGACCAGAACACGGCATGTGCGCAAGCGACCACCAGGCGCGCGCAGACCAGGATGGGATAGGTCGGCGCCACAGCGGACAGGAACTGACCGAGCGAGAACACGGCCAGCACGCCCAGCAGCATCCGCTTGAACTCGAAGCGCGAGGCAAACACCATGAGCGGCAACGACAGCAGCATGACGCCCCAGGCATAGACCGAGATCATGATGCCAGCTTGGGCCTCGGTGAGCGAAAACGATGCAGCGATGTCGGTCAGCAGGCCGATGGGCATGAACTCCGACGTGTTGAACACGAACGCGCAGCAGGTGAGCCCGATGAGCGGGAGCCACTGCCTGAGCGTGATGCCGTCTTGCTTTGTTTGAGCCATATAGGAAAACCTCTCCGATTATCTTGAGCGGTGGGCGATTATAGCAATGAGAAGTTTATAAAATGAGCAACAAAAGAATTCTTGGAAAACGATTGTTAACAGACGGCGCGCCAATTCTGCTTAGAAAGCAAGGTACGCAGGAACTCAATGTCGAAAACGCGGCTTCATCTTCGGGCTATCGCGCCTGCTCGGATACGCACAAGGACACCCCCATGAGCACGTCAATTTCGAGCCAACTCGCAACCGCACAATGAACTAGCAAAAGCAGCATATAAGCAAACGCCCCATAATAAAGTCCCTCATGCACAAGCGTCGTCACTGAAAGTGCCGACGGCAGCGCCGCACTCGAAACTACCCATCCAACAAGAACCTGGATAGCGCAACTTGCAACCAGGTTCCATGCCACCAGCAGCGTTGCGGGACGCGCGATTTCTCTCCAGGAGGAACGAAGCACCGTGACCGAACGCATGATGTAGCGTGGTGCAAACCGAATGCCTCGTAGTCCCCTCTGCTCCACGTCCGCATCTTCAATTAACACGAATACGAACGACGCAGAAAGAAGCGTCACGATTACTGCCACCACAAGCGAGCACAACACCCCGAGCTGACTGCTCGCAAGCGAGGCAAAGACTACAATTGCCGATAAAATCAAGTGAACCAAATAAATTAGCAGCGCCCCAGAAATCTGGAGGGGAACCATCGAGGCCAAGAGATAAACCGGAGGGGTTCGAGCAGGTTGCACCGTCTCTTTGGACCGGTCGACGGCAAATAATGAAAAAGCCACATTCGATAGAAGCAGGTTTAAAAAGGCCGCGACCACAGTGCAAATAAGCGTAATGGACGGATAGATATAGGCGAGCTCAGTTGCAACGTTTGATACACCAATTTGAAGCGCGCTCATAACAAACAAGGGGATATATAACGCCATCGTGCAGCCACTCCGGCATTCCTTCGCCCGATCGCCCGATTCCAGAAAGACATTGAAGTTCTCTCGCAAGTTCACTCTATACCCGTTTTCTTACTAAGCAGGGCGAACGGGCGCCAATATAAACGCCGGTCCGCCCATCCATAATTTCTAGTTTTAACGTCCAGACTAGTCTGTCCAGCCGTCGATGTAGTCGCGGTTAAGCTCAAAGTACTGCGCGGCGATATCTTTCGCCAAGGAGTACGAATTAACGAGCGGGTGCATCGCGAGGCTCTCGACAATGTCGCGCTTCGATCGGTTAACGATGCCACGCGCCACGGTGCGCTCGTAGTACTTGACGCGACGAATCAGTTCGAGGTTTCCCGCGGGCACAGAATCGGCTTCGACGCGATGCGGCACGCAGCCATCGGTGGAGATATCGCACGTTGACTCAATGACATCTGTATCGAGAAGGCCGGGGATGGCGCCATTGTTGGGGGTGCACAGGATCATCTGCTGCGTCTTGCCAGAGCGAGCAATATCCATGAAGCGGAGCGCGACACCTGCATATCCGCCAGCATCTTTGCCGTACACGTCAAACGTCCACGGCTTGTCGCGATGAATACCCGTCTCGGCCGCCATGTAGTTGTTTTCGCGCATTCCGTACCACTTCTCAAAGCACGCGAGGCCTTTTTCGAAGTCGTTCTCAATATCGATAGATGCAAGCTCGCTCGTCATTTCTCGATTAATTTCTTCGATTAGTTCGCCGCGCGTCTGGGGCGAAGAGAGAACGTTGGCAACGGCGCGCTCGCGATAGTAGAAATAGTATAGGTACTCATTTGGCACGCATCCGCGATTTAGGACGAGGTCCTTCTCGAAGAACCTAAGATCTGTATGAGCATATGCCCCGTCGTCGTGGATCAAGTCGGACATGATGTCCTCGCCGTCAACCGTCACATTGCGGAAGAACGAGAGGTGGTTGAGTCCATAGCACTCGCCCTGAACCGATGCGGGATCAACGCCTTTATACTCGGCAAACTGATGCAACATGCCCGAGGGGGCATCGCAAATGCCATAAGTAAAATCATAGCCCATATCGCGTAGGGCCTGAGATACGACGCCAGCGGGATTAGTAAAGTTAAACACCTTGACGTCCGGCTTTGCGTACTTCTTGATTAACTCGCAATACGAAGCAAGCGCAGGGACGGAGCGCATGGCAAAAGACACGCCGGCTGCGCCAGTCGTCTCTTGGCCAAGAACCCCATGCGAAAGAGCAATGCGCTCATCGCGAACGCGCATATGGTCCCCACCGACGCGAATCGTCGTGATCACGTAATCGGCGTCCTTAACGGCCTCGACTGCATCGCCCGTCAGTGAAAAATTAAGCGTGGGGCAAAGCATGCCCGAGACATGGGCGGCAAGGCCACCGTAGATGCGCAGCTTCTCGGGATCATTGTCCATAAACACAAGTTCGTCGATTCCAAGCGATGACGCCTGCTGGGCTATGCTCTTTGCCAAAAACATGGAGCGGACGCCACCGCCACCTATGACCGTAAGTTTCATATCGAAACCCCCAATTAGCACATTCAATATTGCATGGTTCGCCTGTGTTTGGATATTGTATCCAGCATGGAGGGTCGCTTCCCGCCCCGGTTGCAAGGCGGGAAAGGAATTCCCCAAGGAGTTATTATTTACGCAACGGAAGCGGCCACACACGTCCGGCGGGAAGGAAGCACCGATGGTTGATAAAAAGCAGATTTCCAAGCTCTACTCAGCCGCAAAGCTATCCGAAACCGAGCAAAGCGTACTCGAATACCTACTCAACAATATCGACACTCTCGATGATATTGGCATAAAACCCGTCGCCATGGCATGCTTTACCAGCATGACGACAGTCATTAGGCTTTCGAAAAAGCTCGGCTACCGTGGCTACCGCGAAATGATGTACGATCTCAAGCACCTTCAGCATGTCTCCCGCGAAATGAATCAATCACTCAAAGACAGTAGCGTCCACTTCGTATGTCACACCGGAGATGTAGACGTATTCGTCGCCGCACTGCATCGCAACAGAATGATCGGAGTAAACGGAGAGGGCTTCTCACGCATCGTTGCGCAGTACATGGCGACTAAGCTCGTTGGACTTGGCTTTTTGGCCGTCATACAGGACTTCCTAGAAACCGATCAGTTTGTCGAATCCAACCGAAATACGCTCAGCTGCATGATGCTCATATCCAAATCGGGCCAGACAGAAGCCATCCTGGAAACCGCAAGGGCATGCCACGACGCGGGCATTACGACCCTCGCTTTTCCCGGCAACGAAGACAGCGAGCTCGCCAAGACGGCAGACGCGATCTTTACGATACATGACGATCACCCAATGGATCTTAAGAACGTTAAGCCTAACTGCTTTACCGGAAGTTGTATTCTCGCATTCGAAGAACTATTGAGTATCTGCCTTGACAATCTAAAACAAGAAGGCTTGGCCCCCTAAATCATGCGATAGGAAGCCAAGCCCTGGAATTGCACTATGCAATTGCAAGCCACTTGCGCGTTTTACTCGTCACCGAGAACGTCGTGCACCTCAGAAGCGACTTCGCCGACACGAGGACCGTAAACGACCTGGATTGCCTTGTCGCTCAGGCGGATAACGCCCATAGCTTCAAGATTCTTGGTGAACACCTCGTCGTCTGCAACCTTAGAACCATCCTTGACAATCACGCGAAGACGTGAGATGCAGTTGTCAAGATCATCAATGTTGTCGGCTCCACCAAGCGCTTCGACAATGCCGACAGCAAGCGCGCTGTCCTTGGTCGCATGGCCCTTGACTGCCTTCTCGGGAGTGCTACCAGACTCGCCCTTTGCCTCAGCGGCCTTTGCCTCGAACTCGGCTCTGCTGTTGATCAACTCAATATCGTCACCATCATCTCGACCGGGCGTCTTGATATCGAACTTAGTAATAAAGAACCGGAAGAGGAAGAAAGCTGCCAGGAAAAAGGCGGGGAGCAAAATAAGGTACGGAAGCAGATTAAGCTTCTCGGGGCGGAATAAGAATGGGATCAGGTCCTTGATATTTCCCTGGTACACCGAAACGCCCATTGCTTCCGAGAGAACTTCACCCAGTCCGGAAAGCGGAGCGTAAACGCCAAAGTAGAGCCAGGGGGCGGCAAACAGGAACGTAAAGAGAATAGGCTCCGTAACACCAAAGAAAACAGTCGAAATCACTGTGGGGATTAAAAGACCAGCAACCTTCTTGCGGTTCTGAGGCTTGGCACAAGACCACATAGCAAGGGCGATGCCCGGGAACAACGCATAATCGTTAATGCCATAACCAGCCATGAAGGCCCTAACCAAGAGCTTGTCGCTGCTGGGAGAAGCGAGCTGTGCAAGCTGAATGGCGCTATTGCCCACCACGCGCGTTCCATCGACGACCATGGAGCCGCCAAGCTCAGTCCAATACATGGGCGTCTCGAGCAGCGGATGCAAGCCAAACGGCACAAGGCTCTCGAGCACCCAGCGATAGACAAACGTACCGACCAGACCGGAGCCTTTCACGAACGTCGCAATACCCGAGAAGCATCCACCGATGACGGGCCAGACGAAGTACATGATGCCGCCCAGGATGCCACCGGCGACCAGCGATACAATGGGGACCGTTCGACTGCCCGCAAAAAACGCCAGCGCCGTTGGAAGCTTGGTCTTGTAAAAACGGCCGGTGATCCAAGCGACCAGGCAGCCCACGATAATGCCGCCAAAGACACCAGAGCTGTAGCCAAAAAAGCCGAGCGAGGTAGTGTAGAGTGCGGACTGCTCACTCGCCTGAATGGACGTAAGGCCGACCTTCTGAAGAGCTTCCACCGTTGTATTGTCGGCAGCCAAGCCAGCTGCTCCAAGCAGAATCTCAACCGTCTTGAGCATGGTGAGATAGCAGACAAGGGCAGAAAAGGCAGCCCAGCCCTTCTCTTTGCGAGACAAGGAGAAGGCGCAGCCGACGGCAAACAAAACACCGAGGTTTCCAATGATTACCTCGCCGAGACCCTTAAATACCGAGAAGAACGTAAAGAGCGGCGAAGCGGCATACCAGTCCCAATTAACGCCAAGGGACACAAGGGTCAGTTCGGTCGTAAAAACGCTACCGATACCCAAAAAGAGACCGGAAATGGCAATGAGCGTAATCGGAACGAGCATTGCCTTTCCGAACGATTGGAATTTTTCTTTCATCAATTCCCTCCTCAATGAGCCTCTACAAACGACTATTGCACCCCACGTCCCCACACAGGCGAAACGGAAGACATGTTCGGCAATAGACACAAAGTGATTGTAGAAAGGGGCACAAAAAATGTGCATCGGCATCGCGTAATGCGGTTAAATCGACCGACGATTGCAAGTATTTACGAATCCGTAAACGGCAGCAAATAGGCAGCGAACGGCAACCTGCAGCGTAGGATAGTCCCCGCAGGCCGACAATTACCGGTATTTTGGCTCATATTTGTTGAATTGTTGCTCGCCCAAAAGCGCGGAGCATCAACGCGCCCCTAAGCCAACCCCAGCAATATGCCCGCCGAATGCACGACAAACGCCACGATCCAGGCGACTGCCACCTGAAACGCGAACACGGCAACGGCGTAGCGCGCGCCCAGCTCGCTCTTGACGGCGCCGATGGCAGCCACGCAGGGCGGATACAGCAGCGTGAAGACCAAAAACACGTAGGCGGTGAACGGCGAAAACATGGTCGACAACACCGCAGGCGAGGTCGCGCCCAAAAGCACCGTGAGGGTCGAGATGACACTCTCCTTGGCGATAAGTCCGGTGACGAGCGCCGTGGATGCACGCCAGTCGCCAAAGCCAAGCGGCGCCAGCGCCGGCGCGATAATGCTACCCAGACCGGCAAGCAGACTCTGCGACTGATCGGCGACCACATTAAAGCGGATGTCGAACGTCTGAAGGAACCAGATGACCACGGTCGCGGCAAAGATAATGGTAAAGGCCTTGGTAATAAAGTCCTTGGCCTTATCCCATGCCAGCATCACCGTCGTCTTGACACTCGGCAAGCGGTAGTTGGGAAGCTCCATGATAAACGGCACCGGGTCGCCCTTAAATGCCGTGCGGTTGAGCACCAGAGCGGCAATGCAGCCGACCGCAATGCCAATCAGATAGAGCGAGACCATGGCGGGGACCGTCGCCTGCGGGAAGAATGCTCCGCACAGCAAGCCGTAAACCGGCAGCTTGGCCGAGCAGCTCATGAACGGCGTGAGCATGACGGTCATCTTGCGGTCGTGCTCGGATGGGAGCGTACGGGTCGACATGATAGCCGGCACGGTGCAGCCAAAACCGACGAGCATGGGCACAAAGCTGCGGCCCGACAGGCCAAAGCGACGCAATACCTTATCCATGACAAAGGCCACGCGCGCCATGTAGCCCGAGTCTTCCAGAATGGAAAGGAACAAGAAGAGCACGACGATAATCGGCAGGAAGGTCAGCACGCTGCCCACACCCGTAAGCACGCCGTCGACAGCCAGCGAGCGCACTACGTCGTTGGTGCCGAACGCCTTGAGACCCGCATCGGCCGAGGCGATGATGGCAGCGATGCCGTCCTCCATAAGTCCCTGCAACGCCGCGCCGATCACGCCAAACGTCAGCCAAAAGACGAGACCCATGATCACCAGGAACGCCGGGATGGCCGTGTAGCGACCCGTCAGGATGCGGTCAATCTTGACGGAGCGCACGTGCTCGCGGCTCTCGTGCGGCTTGACGACGCAACGCCCGCACACGTCGCCGATAAAGCCGAAGCGCATGTCAGCCAGCGCAGATAGACGGTCGGTGCCGGCCTCGCCCTCCATTTGGCTAATGATGTGCTCGATGGCGTCGAGCTCGTTGCGGTCCAGGTGAAGCGCCTCGGTCACCAGCTCGTCGCCCTCAACCAGCTTGGTCGCCGCAAAACGCACGGGAATGTGCGCCGTCGCGGCATGGTCCTCAATAAGGTTGGCGATGCCGTGAATGCAGCGATGCAGCGCGCCGCCGTCCGGACCATCGGGCGCGCAGAAGTCCAGGCGACCGGGGCGCTCGCGGAACCGCGCCACGTGCAAGGCATGATCCACCAACTCGCCAATACCCTCGTTGCGGGCAGCACTAATGGGAACAACAGGCACGCCCAGCAGGCTCTCGAGCAGGTTGACGTCCACGGCGCCGCCGTTGGCCGTCACCTCGTCCATCATGTTGAGCGCGATGACCATGGGTCGATCGAGCTCCATAAGCTGCAGCGTCAGGTAAAGGTTACGCTCGATGTTGGTGGCGTCGATGATATCGATGATGGCGTCGGGGTGCTCATCCAGGATAAACTGGCGGCTTACGATCTCCTCGCCCGTGTACGGCGACAGAGAGTAAATGCCGGGCAGATCAGTGACGCTCGCCTCGGGGTGGTTGCGGATGGCGCCATCTTTGCGGTCGACCGTCACGCCAGGAAAGTTACCGACATGCTGGTTGGAGCCCGTCAGCTGGTTGAACAGCGTGGTCTTGCCGCAGTTTTGGTTGCCGGCGAGGGCAAAATGCAGCGGTGCGCCCTCGGGCACGGCCGTCTTTGCCGCGCGGGGCGAATACGTCCCCTCGCCCAGGGCCGGATGCTCCGTCGTGCCGATTGCGGCGTTAGCGCGCGGACCCGTATCGGTGTCGTGAATGCCCACGAGCTCGATGCGAGCAGCATCGTCCTTGCGCAGCGTCAACTCGTAGCCACGCAGGCGAATCTCGAGCGGGTCGCCCATGGGGGCGTACTTCATCATGGTGACTTCGGTGCCCGGCGTTAGGCCCATGTCCAAAATATGCTGTCGGAGTGCCTGATCGTCCGATGCCACCGATGCGACAACGGCGTCCTTTCCAATCTCGAGTGTATCGAGTCTCACGTCCGCGTTCCTCCCCCGGCGCCCACAGGGCGTTGCATTTTGTTTATCTTGGCTAACCGTTTGCCATGGCTAACCATTTAACCACGCATGATAGCGCGAACACATAGTGACGTTCAATTAACAGATTGCCGCCCTGGCGGGCTCGCAGCGTCAAGTGGTTACGCGGTTTGGTAAAACGCCGTAACTAAAACCCGTGGCGCTCCAGGAAGCGGAAGGCTAGGCGAATCCAAGGGCGGACCGCCACCTGCTTGTCCTCGTTGTCGACCGCGGTGTTGGCGTTGCCGAGCGAAAGGCCGTGACCACCCTGGTCGAAGACGTGCATCTCGCATGCGACGCCCTCCTCGGCCATGCGCTGCGCAAACGGGTAGACCTGCGCGATCGGTGCCGTCTTGTCGTCGGACACGCCCCACACAAAGGTCGGCGGCATCTGACGCGAAACATGCGTGGTGGGGCAGATATCGGCCAGGTGCTCATCAGTTGCCTCGCCACCCGTCACCATCGACAGGTAGTCGTTGAGCAGATCGCGCCCCGTCTTGCCGCCCGTCTTGGGCACACGCAAGTCAATGCGCGGATCGCGCGTCTGCATGTCGCGCACATAGGCAAAGTCGAGCAGCGGATAGCCCAGCACCACGGCATCGGGACGAATGTCGTCCGGACGCGCCCCTGCCAGGCCCGCGAAGGGACCAGTCTTCCACTGCGTTGCCAGCGAGGCGCAGATCATGCCGCCCGCCGAGAAGCCCACGACGCACACGCGCTTGGGATCGACATGCCACTCGTCGGCGTTGGCGCGCACCGTGGCGACCATCTTGGCAAGGTCTGCCTGCGGGTGCGGAAAGCTCACATCGCCCGTGCCGCTCGTCACATAGTTGAGCACAAAGGCCTGGTAGCCGCGGTCCAAAAATGCAAACGCCACCGGGTCCTGCTCGTGCGGAGCGATATGTGTAAACCCGCCCCCGCCACAAATGATCACCGCGGGGCGGCGGCCATTGGGCTTGTCGGGGAGCGGCTCGGCGCCCAGATACGTAAACGTCGCCGGATATTCCTCGGTCGGCTCCTCGCCCCACAGCGCATGGTTCTCGACAATCATATGTGCTCCCTTCGCGCAAATTAAGCGCCCTTGTTTTTCGCCTTCAAGCGTACCCCACTTGAACTCATGGCGCAGAAACACGCCAGCAATAAGTTTCCCTTCAACTGATATATCACATAATCCCAGCTCAGAGGTATCGCTGAGCAGCGTAGAATAGGGGACGTTGACCAAGCCGCGAAACACATATGAAACGTTTCCGGCAAACCAAACGCGCGATATGCGCCTATTTAAGTTGGAGGCAACTATGGGTCTGCTCGATTCGCTTAAGTCCACCTTCACCTCGACGGGCGAGGCGTCCGTTCCGCCCGCAGCAAGCTTCGCCACCCGCGAAGGCGTCATCTATGCCCCCGTCAACGGCGTGCTCGTCAACCTGAACGAGGTCCCCGACGAGACGATCGCCTCGGGCATGCTTGGCCAGGGCTATGGCATCGAGCCCATTACCGGCACCATCTATGCGCCCGCCAACGGCCGCATCGGCGCTACCACCGTCACCAACCACTCCATTGGCATGATCACCGAGGACGGTCTTCGCGTATTCATCCATGTTGGCCTGGGCACCGTGGAAATGAACGGCAAGGGTTTTGCCCGCTTTGTCGAGATGGGCGATGTGGTCAAGGCAGGCCAGCCGCTCATCAGCTTCGACCGCGAGGCCATTAAGGCCGCTGGCCACGAGGACATCGTGACCGTCATCGTCTCCGAGCTCGATCGTCTTAAGAGCATCGACCATGTCGGCGAGTCTGGAACGCTTATCGGCGGCAACCCGCTCGTCAAGCTTGGCGACCCGCTGCTGGTTGCCAAGACCAAGTAGTCAGGCCCCGCGCCACACAGCCAAAAGGCACCTCGTCAAGCGCCCGCGACCATTTGGCCGCGGGCGCTTTTCGTTTGAAAACCATCCCGCCAATGCCTTATCTGTATAGCCCAAATGAGCCGAGCTGCTAGAATATCGAACTGTATGGATAACTATCATTCAACCGTTATGGGAGGATACGTGAACCGCACCAAAATCGCGCAGCTCTACGCCGACGCCGAGTCGCTCGGCGGCCAGACCGTCACCGTCGCCGGCTGGATCAAGTCCGTCCGCGACATGAAGAACTTTGGCTTTGTTACGCTCAACGACGGCAGCTGCTTCCGCGACCTGCAGGTCGTCATGAACCGCGAGGCGCTCGACAACTACGACGAGATCGCCCATCAAAACGTCTCGGCTGCCCTCATCTGCACCGGCACCGTCAAGCTGACCCCCGATGCGCCCCAGCCTTTCGAGCTTTCTGCCACCTCCATCGAGGTCGAGGGCGTCAGCGCCCCGGATTACCCGCTGCAGAAGAAGCGCGCAACCGTCGAGTTCCTGCGCACCCAGCAGCACCTGCGCCCGCGCACCAACCTGTTCCGAGCCGTGTTCCGCATCCGCTCTGTCGCGGCTGCCGCCATCCACCGCTTCTTCCAGGAGCAGGGCTTTGTCTACGTCAACACCCCTATCATCACCACGAGTGACTGCGAGGGCGCCGGCGAGATGTTCCGCGTGACCACGCTCGACCCCAAAAATCCGCCCCTCACCGAGTCCGGCGAGGTCGACTGGAGCCAGGACTTCTTTGGCAAGCACGCGAGCCTCACCGTGTCCGGCCAGCTCAATGCCGAGAACTTTGCCATGGCCTTTGGCGACGTGTACACCTTTGGCCCCACCTTCCGCGCCGAGAACTCCAACACCACGCGCCATGCCGCCGAGTTTTGGATGATCGAGCCCGAGATGGCCTTTGCCGATCTGAACGACTACATGGATAACGCCGAGGCCATGCTCAAGTACGTCCTTAAGGACGTTATGGCCACCTGTCCCGACGAGCTCAACATGCTCAACAAGTTTGTGGACAAGGGCCTGATCGAGCGCCTGGACCATGTCGCCAACTCCGACTTTGCCCGCGTCACCTATACCGAGGCCGTCGAAATCCTGGAGCAGGCCGTCGCCGCCGGCCACAAGTTTGACTACCCCGTGAGCTGGGGCATCGACCTGCAAACCGAGCACGAGCGTTTCCTGACCGAGGAGCACTTTAAGCGCCCGACCTTCGTGACCGACTACCCGGCAGAGATCAAGGCCTTCTACATGCGCATGAACGACGACGGTAAGACCGTCGCCGCCGCCGACTGCCTGGTTCCCGGTATCGGCGAGATTATCGGCGGCTCCCAGCGCGAGGAGCGCCTGGATCTGCTCGAGGCCCGCATCAAGGACCTGGGCATGAATCCCGAGCAGTACAAGTACTACCTTGACCTGCGCCGCTACGGTTCCTGCAAGCACGCCGGCTACGGTCTGGGCTTCGAGCGCTTGGTCATGTATCTGACCGGCGTGGGCAACATCCGCGACGTCCTGCCGCACCCGCGCACCGTGGGCAACGCCGACTTCTAATCGTCGGACGTTAGCTCGCGTCGCCACACGCCAACGCTCATCGCACAAGCGTCTCTCGACATCGGTCGAGAGACGCTTTTTTCAACAGCATCCGTCAAGCTTTTGGCAAGTTTTTGGTCAGTTGGGCAGGGCTGTTGAAAACTCGAACCGCCGTTTGCCGACGACTACCGACCGCCCAGAGCGCCCTGCGCCCCTGGGAAAACCCCGCGCGCTAGGCTCCATACCGTCGCCACCCAAAACGGAAAGGACGTGGGCACCATGACCGAAACCGCTGTTGAAACCTACGACACCACAACTAGGGGCGCCGCGTCGATGGCAGCCTATCGCGCCGTTCGCATCTTGCAGCTATTAAGCGAGAACACCGGCGAGGACAAGGCCATGCTTTCCGATGAGTTGATCCGGCTCCTCGCCCATCCCGACGACCCCGCCCGCATGCCCATCTCGGCGGCGCGGCGCAGCATCTACACCGCCATCTCCGCACTTCGCCATGCCGGATACGAAATTGAGTACAAACGCGGCGTGGGGTATCGGCTCTTGACCCGTCCGCTCACCGACGAAGAGATCATCCGGCTCCACGGCATGGTCATGCGCAACCGCTCTACGCCCATCGCCATTCGAAAAAGCATGGCGCAGCACTTGGTCGCCATGGCGAGCGCCGATGTTCGCGGCTACCTCGATGCACCCGAGCCTGCTCCAAGCGCCGGCGGCAAATCCACCAAGGCCACGCGCACGCCCGTCAAGCGCATCGACACCTGCGAGCTCGTCGAGCAGGCCATCGACCACGGAACCACGGTGAGTTTTGATATTTCGAGCGTCACGGCACGTGGCGAAACCGAAGTAGCACGGATGACACTCCGCCCCTTTGCCATCAAGCAACGAGACGGCATCTCGTATTTGCTGGGAACGGTCTATGACGCCCGAGGCGCCGATGACACGTTGCGTACCGTAGAGATCGGGCGCATGAGAAACGTCACCACACGTCTCCTTGACGGCAAGAAGCTCTTCGCCGCCCTCGACGAAGAGGACGCCTCCGCCGCATAAGAACCTCCGCCGTCCATTCGACTACCCGTACCGCCCATCCGGTTCTGTATTAAAAAACCCGCCAGGTTATTGTAAAAATGGACATCCGCGCTACTATAGTTCCACTTGCACTTTGTTTGAGTGCAGTGTTTCCAGCCATTTCTATACTGGGGGTAACGATATGAAGGACATCACCATCAGCCGCAGGAGCCTTCTGGTCTCTGCTGGCCTGCTCGCGCTCGCTCCGCTCGCCGGATGCGGCGGCAACTCTGGTTCCGGCTCTGCTGCCGCCGGTTCCGACTACACCATCGGCGTTCTGCAGCTCACCGAGCACTCCGCACTCGACGCCGCCAACGACGGCTTCGTCAAGGCCATCAAGAAGAGCGGCCTTAAGGTCAAAATCGACCAGAAGAACGCCCAGAATGACCAGTCCACGTGTAAGTCCATCGCCGACAAGTTCGTGGGCGATGGCGTCGACCTGATCTATGCCATCGCTACGCCCGCCGCGCAGGCCGCCGCCGGTGCCACGGCCGATATCCCCATCGTGGGCTGCGCCATCACCGACTACGCCGCCTCCGGCCTGGTCCAGGACAACGACAAGCCCGGCACCAACGTTACTGGCGCCTCCGACCTCACCCCGGTCGCCGAGCAGCTCGAGATGATGCAGAAGGTCCTGCCCGACGTAAAGAAGGTCGGTCTGCTCTACTGCACCGCCGAGTCCAACTCCGACGTCCAGATCAAGGCCGCCAAGAAGGAGCTCGACAAGCTGGGCCTGGACTACACCGACTTCACCGTCTCGAGCTCCAACGAGATCCAGTCCGTCGTCGAATCTGCCGTTGGCAAGGTCGACGCGCTGTACTCCCCCACCGATAACACCATCGCCGCGGGCGCTTCGCAGGTCGGCCAAATCTGCAAGGAGAATAAGCTCCCCTTCGTAACCGGCGAGGAGGGCATGTGCATGGCCGGCGGCCTGTTCACCCTCTCCATCAACTATGAGGACCTGGGCTACGCCGCGGGCGAGATGGCCGTTAAGATCCTGAAGGGCGAGGCCAAGCCCGAGGATATGCCGATCAAGCACCTCTCGAGCAAGGACCTGGTCGTCGTCAAGAACGACGAGATGGCCGAGGCGCTGGGCATCGACCTTTCCGCTCTGGACGAGTAGCGCCATGCGCGGTAACGCGTCTAGGACCCGCACTCGCGCCATAGCTGCGTTATTCAATATCTGAGCCACAGGGGCGAACGCCAAAGACCGGCGTTCGCCCTGCTTGTTACGGATGAGACAAAACATCCGGCCGCAGCTCTTTTATGCATTGTTACCGCTATCATGGTGACTCACGTGTCCACCCTATCCTAGGAGGTATGAAGCATGCTTATTGCATTGCAGGGCGCCGTTTCGCAGGGCGTCCTCTGGGGCATTATGGTGCTTGGCGTGTTTATCACGTTCCGCCTGCTCGACATCCCCGATATGACCTGCGACGGCAGCTTTGCCCTCGGCGGCTGCGTCTGCGCCGTACTCATCGTCAATAACAACGTCGACCCGCTGCTCGCCGTGCTGGCCGGCATGTGCGCCGGCGCCATCGCGGGCGCGGTCACGGGCATTTTGACCACGGTCTTTGAGATTCCCGCGATCCTCGCCGGAATCCTGACGCAGATCAGCCTGTGGTCCATCAACCTGCGCATCATGGGCAAATCCAACACGCCCATCCTTGCCAAGGGCACCATCTTCTCGTCTGTCAGCAACATGACGGGCCTGCCGCAGTCCACCGTCGCCATCATCCTGGGCATTTTGCTCGCTGTGGCTATCGTCGCCATCCTGTATTGGTTCTTTGGCACCGAGATCGGCTCGGCACTGCGAGCCACCGGCAACAACGAGTACATGATCCGCGCCCTGGGCGTCAACACCAACTCCACCAAGATGATCGCCCTCGTGCTCTCCAACGCCCTCATCGGCCTTTCGGGCGCGCTCATCTGCCAGAGCCAAAAGTATGCCGACATTGGCATGGGCACCGGCGCCATCGTTATCGGTCTTGCCGCCATTGTTATCGGCGAGGTGCTCGGCCGTCTGCTGCCCGGCGGCCTCACGCAGTTTAGCGTTCGCCTGGCCTCCGCCGTCTTTGGCTCCGTGGTCTACTTCCTCATCCGCGCCATCGTGCTGCAGCTGGGCATGGACGCCAACGACATGAAGCTGCTCTCCGCTGTGATCGTCGCCGTGGCCCTGTGCGTGCCCGTGGTTTGGGAGCGCTATAAGCTCCGCAGCTCCTACACGAAGGGGGATGAGGCAGATGCTTAAGCTCTCACACGTCAAGAAAACCTTTAACAAGGGCACCGTCACCGAGAAGCGCGCGCTCACCGGCGTCGACCTCACCCTTAACGACGGCGACTTTGTAACCGTGATTGGCGGCAACGGCGCCGGCAAGTCCACGCTGCTCAACATGATCGCCGGCGTGTATCCGCTCGATTCGGGTGTCATCAAGCTCGACGGCACCGACATCTCGCGCCTGAGCGAGTCACAACGCGCTAAGTATCTGGGCCGCGTGTTCCAGGACCCCATGCGCGGCACCGCAGCCGACATGCAGATTGCCGAGAACCTGGCACTCGCCAAGCGCCGCGGCCAGCGTCGCGGTCTTTCGTGGGGCGTCACCAAAGCCGAGAAGGACGAGTACGTTGAGCTGCTCAAGCGCCTGGACCTTGGTCTGGACACGCGCCTCAACGCCAAGGTCGGCCTGCTCTCGGGCGGCCAGCGCCAGGCACTCACCCTGCTCATGGCCACGCTCACCAAGCCACGCCTGCTGCTGCTCGACGAGCACACCGCGGCGCTCGACCCCAAGACGGCCTCTAAGGTGCTCAATCTGACCGAGGAAATCGTCGACGAGCATCACCTGACCACGCTCATGGTCACGCATAACATGAACGACGCCATCCGTCTGGGCAATCGTCTGATCATGATGCACGAGGGCCACGTAATCTACGACGTGGCTGGCGACGAGAAGAAGTCGCTCACCGTTGCCGACCTGCTGCAGAAGTTCGAGGAGGTCTCGGGCGGCGAGTTCGCCAACGACCGCATGCTGCTGAGCTAACGACCTAGAAAACCACCACAAAGGGGACAGGCACCTTTGTGGTGGTTTTTATTAAAGAGTAAGGAGACAGCCATGAAAAGACTCCCCCGCCTTGCGTTAGCTGCCGCGTTGTTTGCCGGCGCGCTCACAGGCATCCCAAGCCTCGCTTTCGCGGGGAACCTGCCCGCCGCTATTGACGGCGCCGTAACCGTCATGCACACCAACGACATCCACGGCAGCTACAAGTACAGCTACAACGCAAGCAAGGGCACGGGCACCATTGGCTTTGACGGGCTGGCGGTTCTCTATAGCGCTCAAAGCAACGCCCCCGACTTTCTGCTCGATGCAGGCGACACCTTCCACGGGCAGTCCTTTGCCACCATGAGCGAGGGCAAGAGCATCGCCGAACTCATGAACACCTTCTACGCAAACGGCTACGACGCGACCACACCGGGCAACCATGACTGGAGCTACGGCGCGGACAAGCTTCGCACGATGGCCGGCAATGGTGCCACCAGTACACCTTTCGCCATGCTCTGCGCGAATGCAACGTCCTCGAACGGCGTATGGAGCTCGAGCATCACCAAGACGCTCAATCGCACTTGGAAGGACGGCGAGGGCAGCCCCACGTTTAACTACAAGATTAAGGTCGGCGTCGTCGGAGCCATGGATGAGTCGCTGGGCTCCTCGCTACGCGCGGACCTGGTCGCGGGCACGTCGTTCTCGGGTGCGGCGGACGCCATCAATGCCGAGGCCAAGCGACTGCGCGAGGATGAGGGCTGCAACGTTATCGTCTGCATCGCGCACACGCTCAACGCCAAGACCTTTGCCGCAAAGCTCGTTGGGGTCGATACACTGGTCGCGGGCCACGAGCACATCAACTTAGACGAAAACGTGACGGGGGCCGACGGCAAGCCGGTCCGCGTCGTCGAGGCAGGCAGCGCCTTTGCCGAGGTTGGTCTGCTTTCCATTCCCTATGAGTACGACACCAGGGGTACCGAAACCACCAACGACGACATGGTGACGGTCTCCGCAGGCGACAGCGACGAGAAGCTCTACACCGCCAAGGACGTCGACGACCTTTTGGCAGACTCTAACAACCAGAACATCCTTGACGAGGTTCGCAACAACAAAATCAAGCCACTCGACGATGCCTTTGAAAGCGAATCGAACAAGGTGCTCGGCACATCCTCCACCAACTATTTCTACGGCGAGGACGCCGCGGGTACGCATGGCTGGGAGATGGTGCGCACCACCGATCTGCGCCCCAGTAAAGCGGGCGACGCCACCAAAGCCCAGACCATCGGGCATGTTATCTGCGGCTCCTATCTTGCTCTGACGGGGGCAGACCTCGCCATCGAAAACGCGGGCGGCATCCGCGGCGGCATCGCGGCGGGCGATGTGACCGCCGGCAACGTCGTCGCCATCTCGCCCTATGGCAACACCGTGGAGACCTGGGGCATGACCGGCGCAAACTTCCTCGCAGCGCTTGAGCACTCACTGCAGATCAGCGACGATTGCAACGACAGCTACGAGCTTCAGCAAGCCTATGTGGCAGCCGGCCACACCGAGCAGGAGGCGCAAGACAAGTACAAGTGGCGCGATGACTCTGGCAGCGTTCTCTCCTTTGGCGGCATTAACGTGACGATTGATTGGACGCAGCCCGAAGGCAAGCGCATTGTGAGCGCCACGCTCACCAAGGATGGCAGCACGCTCGATCCCGCCAAGAACTACACCGTCGCCACCAACAACTACATCATTACCAACACGACCGACTTTCCCACTTTCGCAAATGCCACCAAGCGCACCGAGTGGGGCACATGCGAGGCGGCGATCAGAGCGCTGATCGGGAAGAGCGACTGGGAGAACAAGATGGCCGGGCTCGCCGGCACCATCAGCTTCAGCTCCGCAGCCGTGGACCCCACGCCCAATCCGAATCCAACGCCTAAGCCCTCGCCCAAGCCCGGCACGACTACTACGACCACGAAAACCAGCGCCAAGAAGACAACCGGCAAGCTTGTCGCAACGGGAGACCGCACGCCGGCCGTGGTCGGCGCATGCCTCATCGGCGGCATCATCGTCATCATGCTCGGCATTATCTGGATGCGCCGCCGCTAAGCTACACCGCCGGGCCTTGCAGCCCCTCCGTGCAAACCTTATATCGAGCACAGAAGCCCGTCCGATGTGATCGGACGGGCTTTTTGGTGGGTATCATGGTTGAATGATCATTAGGAGGTTTTCCCTACATGGAATTGTTTGAGCCGATTCTTCATTTCTTTGAGCAACGGTGGGTCCACAACATCATCTGGGCCGTCATCTTGGCGATAGGCACCGCCGTCGCCGCCAAGGTCGCATCCAAGACTCTGCGTCACCTACTCAACCGCGACGATAACCCGCTTCCGGCATCGAGTATCTTCATCAATATCGCGCGCGCCGTCATCTGGGTGATCGGCGGCAGCTTTATCCTCGACAACTGCTTTGGCATTAACGCAAACGCGCTCGTCGCCGCTCTTGGCGTCGGCGGCATCGCCATCTCGCTCGGCTTTCAGGACACGCTGTCGAACCTTATCGGCGGCATGCAGGTGACCTTTATGGGCATTATCAAGCCCGGCGACAATATCGAGGTCGGCGGCGTGTCGGGCGTGGTCCAGGACATCACTTGGCGCCACACGACCATCGAAGATGCCTGCGGGCAGACCGTCATCGTCCCCAACTCCAACATTTCCAAGAACACACTCGTGCATTTGATGCCCTTTGGGCGCGTGGCCGTCCCCGTCGCGGTCAAAGACCCCTCCAAATGGGCATCGCTCGATGTGCTAGCAGACGAGCTCGTCAGCGCCACCAAAACGGCCGTCTCGCCCATCTCAGGCTTTGACAAGGAACCCTACGTGCTCTTTAGCGAGATCGGCGACTTTGGCATTAAGGGCAAAATCATCTTTATCGTCAGCGACGACAGCACCACCTTTACGGCGGCCGACGCCTGCATCCGCGCCATCGCCCCCATCATCGCCTAAACCACCACAAAGGGGACAGGCACCTTTGTGGTGGTTTTCATTCGTGGTACCATGGTTCATATAGTTGTTTAAACGACTAAGGGAGCAAAACTATGGAAGAGGCCTATCGTCAAGCACGCAAGCGCGGCGAGCAAGGACGTCGACGCGCCATTAGTCAAAGCGAGCATCCGTATCTCACGGACCTCGATAGCTTGGTTGCCCAGCTCCCCTTAGGCCAGCGAGAGAATGTCGGCCTGAGAGACATTCCACTCGAAATGGTCGTCGGTACGGTTACCAAGGGCCGTCAGTCGGCCTTTTCATGCAACTTTATGCCCTTGCTGCCGTTTAGCACGGAGTTCGCCCGCAAGTGGTCCAACCTCTACGACATCCAGGTGACCGAGGGCTATCGCGATCCCGTCATCGTCACCGAGTTCATGCATCGGTTTTACGTCCAAGAGGGCAATAAGCGCGTCAGTGTCCTCAAATTCCTGGACGCCCCGACGGTTTCGGCCAAGGTCACCCGTCTCTACCCAGGCACATGGGATTCCGTCGAAAGCCGCCTGTACGGTGAGTTCTGCGCGTTTTGGCGCGTCTGCCCCCTATACGAGATCGAGTTCTCGCGCGAGGGAAGCTACGAGACGCTCGCCAAGATGCTCGGTCAGGACCTTATCGAAAAATGGCCGCAGAAAAAGGTCGACTACCTGCGCCACACCTTCCTGCTCTTTAAGCGCGCCTACCTTCGCGCGGGCGGCGACCACCTGGACATTACGCCCGCCGACGCTATGCTCGTCTACCTCAATGTGTACAACCAGGACCGCCTGCTGGATACGCCGACGGATATCGTCGTAAACCGCCTGTGTAAGATTTGGCGTGAGCTGGTCATTGCCGGCAAAAATAACGAGGACAAGGTCGATCTTGTCGAAGCACCGAGCGTCGATGAGGAAGAGTCACCCGCCAAGTCCACCTCCGGCGTGCTCAACTTCTTTATGGGCAAGACCGTCTATTCGGCGGCCAATCCCCTGCGCATCGCCTTTATCCATGAGTTCCCCTGTGCGACGTCGAGCTGGGACAGCCTGCACGACCAAGGGCGTCAGTATCTCGATGAGCACTTTGGCGGTATCGTGCGCACCGAGGCGTTCGAGGACTGCCACGATCCGGACGTGTTCTACGCCGCCGTGGAAACGGCTGTCAAACATGGAGACAGCGTCATCTTCTCGACCTCGCACCGCCTGATGGAATACACGCTCAGGGCAGCCGTTGAGTATCCCCGGTTGCGGTTCCTCAACTGCTCTATCGGCCTTCCCCACCAAAGCGTGCGCTCGTATTTTGGAAAGATGTACGAGGCAAAGTTTCTGCTGGGCGCCCTTGCGGCCAGCATGGCGGACAACCACCGCATCGGTTACCACGCGTCGGTCTTCGCCTCGGGCGCACTCAGCGAGATCAACGCCTTTGCGATTGGCGCCTCGCTGCTCGACCCCCGCGCGCAAATTATCCCGACCTGGGGCGATGTGCCCGCCGGAGGCCTTGCCGACGCCATGCGCCGCGAAGGCGTGAGCGTCATGTCCGGCGCCGACATGTCAAAGCCGCTCGAAGACCCCACGGCCTACGGACTCCACCGCTTGGTCGATGGCAAGGTTGCCGGCATTGCCATGCCGGTATGGAACTGGGGCCGTTACTACGAGCTTATCGTGCGAAGCCTGCTGCATGGCACCTGGGATGAGACCAGTGACGACAACCAGGTTCGCGCCGTCAACTACTGGTATGGCATGAGTTCGGGCGTTATCGATATTCGCTACGCTCCAGGCCTGCCCTATCAGACGCGCAAGCTCGTTCAGCTACTGCGCAATGGCATTGTCGAGGGCTCCATCAATCCATTTGGCGGCGAGCTCCATAGCCAAGACGGCGTGGTACAGATCGAAGGCTTTCCCCCACTGCCGAGCACGCAAATCGTCGAGATGGACTGGCTGGCAGACAACGTGGTGGGCACCATTCCGCAGCCCGACGATGAGCCGAAGGTCCGCGCCCTATGAAAATCCTTGCCATAGCCGATACCGAAGAACGATGCCTTTGGGAGTGCTTTCGCAAAGAACGCTTTGAGGGTGTCGACCTGATTTTGTCCGCTGGCGATCTGGACCCGGACTATCTTGAGTTTTTGGTCACGGTCATCAACAAACCGCTCATCTACGTACGCGGCAATCACGATGACCGCTACGCACGTCATGCACCGGGCGGCTGTATCTGTGTCGAAGACACCGTGTACGTGTATCGCGGCGTCCGCATTGCGGGGCTTGGCGGCTCCATGCGCTACCGAGATGGCGCCAACATGTACACCGAGCGCGAGATGGCCAAGCGCGTGCGAAAGCTGTCCCGCAAAGTGAAGATGGTCGGCGGCTGCGACATATTGCTCACCCATGCGCCCGCCGCCGGCGTGGGTGATCTGGACGATCTGCCACATCGAGGATTCGAATGCTTTAACACAGCGCTCGAGTCCTGGAATCCCGACTACATGGTGCACGGGCATGTGCACCAATGCTATGGTCGCGACTTTCAACGTGAGCGTCAGCACGCATGCGGGGCAACGATCATCAACGCCTACGGCTATACGCAGTTTGAGCTGGACGAAGCGCGCTACCCCATCCGTGGCTGGCAGGCAGCCTGGCTCAATTCGCAAACCATGCGTCGCGAACTCAAGCGCCACGAGGCTATCGAGTCCTCAACCGCTAGAACACCCTGGTAACCACCTTAAAGGGGGCGCTGTCCCCTTTAAGGTGGTTTTAACGCGATAGCAAGAAACCCGGTACTGCACGAGACAGAACCGGGTTTCTTTAGCAATGCTTGCTTTGCTCAGGCAGTAACTAAAAGTTACTCAGCCAGGAAGTCGCGCTGGATAGCGGGATCAACCTTGATGCCAGGGCCCATGGTGGAAGACACGGAGATGGACTTAACGTACTTGCCCTTAGCAGAAGAGGGCTTGACGCGCAGGATCTCGGTGTACAGGGCAGCGTAGTTCTCGACGAGCTGCTGCTCGGAGAAGGACTTCTTGCCCAGGGGCACGTGGCAGATGCCGTAGCGGTCGGCGCGATACTCAACGCGGCCGGCCTTGAGCTCGGAGACCATCTTGGCGACGTCCATGGTCACGGTGCCGAGCTTGGGGTTCGGCATGAGGCCACGGGGACCAAGGATCTTACCGATGCGCCCAACCTTGGCCATCATGTTCGGCGTAGCGATAGCGGCGTCGAAGTTGATCTCGCCCTTCTGAATCTGGGCGACGAGCTCGTCGGAACCGATGATGTCGGCGCCGGCAGCCTCGGCCTCGCGGGCCTTCTCGCCCTCGGCGAAGACGGCAACACGAACGGTCTTGCCGGTGCCGTGGGGCAGGGAGATGGAGCCGCGGATGTTCTGGTCGGCCTTACGAGTATCGACGCCCAGACGGAAGTGGGCCTCGACGGTCTCGTCGAACTTGGCGGTGTCGAGCTCCTTGATGAGCTTGGCAGCCTGAAGGGGGGTGTAGAGCGTGGCGCGGTCGATCTTCTCGGCAGCGGCGTTATAGCTCTTACCATGCTTAGCCATGTGCATTACCTCCTGTGGTTAAACGGGCGCGAGCCCTCCCACATCGTATCGTGTGCCCTATTGCACACATTTAACGGGCGCCCCGGTTGGAGCACCCGTCGTTACCAAAAGAAATCGCTACTCAGCGATGGTGACGCCCATGGAACGGGCGGTACCGGCGATGATCTTCTTGGCGGCGTCAATGTCGTTGGCATTGAGGTCCGGCATCTTGATCTCGGCGATCTTGGTGAGCTGCTCCTGGGAGAGCTGACCAACCTTGTCGGCCTGGGGCTTAGCGGAACCAGACTTGAGGTTCAGCTCCTTCTTGATGAGGTGAGCCGCCGGCGGGGTCTTGGTGATGAAGGAGAAGGACTTATCCTCGAAGACAGTGATCTCAACGGGGATGATGTCGCCCTTCTTGTCCTGCGTCTCGGCGTTAAAGGCCTGGCAGAACTGCATGATGTTCACGCCAGCTGCGCCCAGGGCGGGGCCGACGGGAGGAGCGGGGTTAGCTGCACCAGCAGGAATCTGGAGCTTAATGACGTTGGCAACCTTCTTCTCAGCCATGGTCATTCCTTTCGAATCACGAGTGTGAAGTACTTGCTATATCGTAAGCACGCACGTGTTAGAAGCACTCCTGAGATGAGCAGTCACAGAAGAAGCACGCTCGCGCGAACGGACGAAAACTTAAGCGATGACAGCAACCTGGTTAAAGTCGAGCTCGACCGGCGTCTCACGGCCAAAGATCATCAGGGTGACCTTCAGCTTGCCTGCCTCGGTGTTAACCTCGGAGACCTTGCCATCAAAGTCGGTAAGCGGGCCATCGGTGACGCGGACGGACGTACCGACCTCAATATCGACCGACGTACGCTTGGGCGAATCGCCCTTACCGGGACGACGAGTCATCTTATTGTACTCGTCGCGGGAAAGCGGAGCGGGCTTGCCGTTGCCGCCCAGGAAACCGGTGACACCGGGCGTGTTGCGAACACACGTCCAAGCATCGTCATCCATCTCCATGCGAACCAGGACATAACCCGGGAAAATCTTGGAATCCTTGGTCTCGCGCTTGCCACCCTCTTTGATCTCGGTGACGCGCTCCATAGGAATCTCGATATCAAAGATACGGTCCTGCATGCCCATGGTCTCGATGCGATGCTCGAGATCGGACTTAACACGGTTCTCGTATCCAGAGTAAGTGTGAACGACGTACCAACGCTTAGACATGGTTTAGCCCCTCAATCCGGAGAACAGAGCAAGAGCTTCGCCAAAGCCAGCATCGAGCAGAGCGATGACGACGCCGACGACGACCAGAGAAGCGCAAACGACGACCGAGTAGTTCACGAGCTCCTTTTTATCGGGCCACGTAACACGCTTCATCTCGGACTTCACCGAAGCAAAATACTTCTTGGTGCGGGCGAAGAAGCCGGGCTTCTCGTTCTTCTTGGACTTCGCAGCCTTCTCGCTCTTCTTGGCAACGGCCTTCTTGGCCTCAACCTTGGAGTTGGCGGCAGCGTTGTTGGCAGGCGCCTGCTGCTGTGCCTTCTTCTTGTTCTTCTTGTTGGCCATTTGGGTTACCTCCGCGCAATGCGCTTATACATGAGTAAACCGTAAGCCCCCAAATGGGAGCTTACGGAATAATGACTGGCACGCCAGGAAGGACTCGAACCCTCAACACTCGGTTTTGGAGACCGATGCTCTACCAATTGAACTACTGGCGTATGTAACTAGAGACTAGCGAGTCTCTTTGTGCAGCGTGTGGCGACGGCACCAGGGGCAATACTTCTTGATCTCCATACGATCAGGCATGGTCGACTTGTTCTTGGTGGTCGTATAGTTGCGGCGCTTGCACTCAGTGCACGCAAGAGTAACTAGAGTACGCATGTATCCTGAACCTTTCATATCCGCCCCGTACGGGCACGAGTTGATACTTTATCAGCTCTACGTAAGTGCTGTCAATGAAAACCTTGAATCAATTGGTTCTCGCTGGATCCATTCATATTTGGAACACATCAATGAAGCCAGCGAGATCTAATCGATCCCTCACGCTCGGCTTAAGAGCGAGCGAAGCGCAATCGTCAGGGAACAAGCCCCGCGTAGAAAAGAACCCGGCACCCTATAAGTGCCGGGTTCTCTCTAAGTCAGCTATATCAAAGAGCTAATTTACTCAATGATCGTGGAGACGATGCCCGAACCGACGGTGTGGCCACCCTCGCGGATAGCGAAGCGCAGGCCCTCCTCCATGGCGATCGGGTGAATGAGGTCGCCCTCGATGGTGATGTGGTCACCAGGCATAGCCATCTCGGTGCCCTCGGGCAGCTTGACCGTACCGGTAACGTCGGTGGTACGGAAGTAGAACTGAGGACGATAACCATCGAAGAACGGGGTGTGACGGCCGCCCTCCTCCTTGGTCAGAACGTAGATCTCGCCGGTGAACTTGGTGTGCGGGGTAACCGAACCGGGCTTGCAGAGAACCTGGCCACGCTCGATGTCCTCGCGCTTGATGCCGCGGAGCAGCAGGCCGACGTTGTCGCCAGCCTCGCAGAAGTCCATGGACTTACGGAACATCTCAATACCGGTAACGACGGTGTTCTGGGTATCCTTGATGCCGACGATCTCGACGGGCTCGTTGAGCTTGAGCTCACCGCGCTCGACACGGCCGGTAGCAACGGTACCACGGCCAGAGATGGTCATAACGTCCTCAACGGCCATCAGGAACGGGAGGTCGTTGTTACGAGCAGGCGTCGGGATGTACTCGTCGACGGCCTTCATGAGCTCGCGAATGGCGTCCATCCACTTGGCGTCGCCCTCGAGAGCGCCCAGAGCGGAACCACGGATGACGGGGATGTCGTCGCCGGGGAAATCGTACTCGGAGAGGAGCTCACGGGTCTCCATCTCGACGAGGTCGATGAGCTCGTCATCGTCGACCATGTCGCACTTGTTCAGGAAGACGACGATGTAGGGAACGCCGACCTGACGGGCGAGCAGGATGTGCTCGCGAGTCTGAGCCATGGGGCCGTCGGTAGCGGCGATGACCAGGATAGCGCCGTCCATCTGAGCAGCACCGGAGATCATGTTCTTGACGTAGTCAGCGTGGCCCGGGCAGTCAACGTGAGCGTAGTGACGGGCAGCAGTCTCGTACTCAACGTGGGAGACGGAGATCGTAATGCCGCGCTCGCGCTCCTCGGGAGCCTTGTCGATGTTCTCGAACGCAGTGAAGTCAGCCTTGCAGCCCTCGGTCTCAGAGAGAACCTTGGTGATGGCGGCGGTCAGCGTGGTCTTGCCGTGGTCGACGTGACCAATGGTGCCGATGTTAACATGCGGCTTAGTGCGCTCAAACTTCTCTTTGGCCATAAAGCCCTCCTCTTAACAGGTCGTCCCCGGACGGGACTTTGCCTTTATACCATAGTGGCCTCTCAACATACTATTGAGAAGCCACCGTGTTACCTATGGTAGCGGTGACTGGATTCGAACCAGTGACGCCACGGGTATGAACCGTGTGCTCTAACCAACTGAGCTACACCGCCGGATGGAGCCTGCAACCAGACTTGAACTGGTGACCTCTTCGTTACCAACGAAGTGCTCTACCGACTGAGCTATACAGGCACTTGACGGGTGGGAGCTATAGGATTCGAACCTATGTAGGCAGAGCCAACGGGTTTACAGCCCGTCCCCATTAACCACTCGGGCAAACTCCCAATCGTTCAAGTATCCGCAGGTTCTTTGGTCTTTTGGACCGCCGCCCCCGCGAACGAAAAAGATAATACGATGCAACCTTGGGAGCTGTCAACGAAAACCTCTAGATACACGGTGCCGGGCGTATCTATATGCCTTTGACCTGCAGTTTTGTTGAGTTTAGATATGAAGGACGGTGGATTTGGCTGCACTGGTGACATTTCCCAAGGGAACACTTTGGCACGGTAGAGTAGGCCTACAGCATCGACCTTCGATAACGACCTTCTTGCACTATTACATAGGCTGCGATCGGGCTTCCACGGCACGATCGAGCGTGGATAATCTCCCTCTTCTAGCACGGCTTCGAACCCAAAGTGGCAGATTATCCACGCTCATTCATTAGGCGGGAGATTTTCCACGCTCGTACGTCCAGAAATCCACGCTCAAGGTAAACGGCTGGGCCCGCTCCCGCCTTTGTCTCTATCTGTAACATTTAGAGAACATTTTCTCCCCTATCTGTTACAGATCGAGATGTTTCGCAGAGACCCTGGCTTACGTCTCATTCTGTAACAGTACGAACGGTTTTCCGCCCCTTCGTGTTACAGATCGAGACACTTATCTATTCTCGCCTTACATCCACGACATCTGCCCAGTCAATAACGTCGTAGTCATCATCGCTTCGCCAGACGACACACTTGGGTCGTGAATCCGCTTGGGCTGCATCGTCCCTCGCCACTTGTGGACGACTCGCAAAGAAGCGCCCAAGCTCAGCTCGCGGCAAGATAATCCCTTGCACGCTCCCGCCACCCGCAAGACACACACGCGCCCAGCGACCAGCCTTTTCATATAAGAGCCAATTGGCAACCTGCGAAGATCTGCCCTCAGGCACTTTATCCCCTGGAATATCAGGAACAAACATGGGGTCGACCTCCTCCAGTTGAGCAAAGCCCATCCCCTCCAAACGCGAACCAAGTTTTTCCTTAGCGTAACCGCTCAGCTCGCGCTTGATCATGCCTGCAATACGCCGGGCCGTCCTACCATGGGGATCAAACCGGCTGCATCCGCGCTCATAGGCAGCCAGCGCATCCATAAGCACGTAGACCTCGCTCAAATTGAGCGGCAACGCCAGCGGGTGTACCGAAGACCTGAATTCGCCGCGATACCCAAACTCCTCGGCTACGCACATGCCGCCGATACGCACGCCATCGCGAATCCTGGCACGGCGCTCCCCCACCGCGTTCTTGCTGCACAGCAAAACGTTATAGGCGATGTCTTCCTGCGAACGCTCTTCGTGGGAAACGATGAGCATAATCAGGTCTGCCTCTTCACCGCCAATAAAGGAATCCTTGAGCTCGTAGCCCTTCATGCCTTTGTTAGGCGGCTCAGCTGCAAGCAGCGCAAAAAGCTCGTGCACCTGATGGTAGAGCGCTAGGCGTCCCTCCAAATATGGACCATCGGGTCCATTTGCATACGCCTTGATATGCATCCGCAAGGCCCCCGTGTCGACGGGCGCTACCGCCATCTGGCTAATAGCATATCCCTCGCCTGGACGGGAAATCATATCGTTGAGCTCGACCGCATCTGGCATGTTTCTTTTTATGTACTGTCCAAGCAGCATTGGCGGCGCCCGCCTTTCTAATCTTTAACCTATCGATTTTTTCTCTTCGAGTCCATCTCAAGATAGCGTTGGATTTTGTCGAGCGACAAATTGGTCCGGCCCAGGGACTCTGCCGCCGTCAAAATCTTCTGTGCAAGATTTGATCCAAAGTAGTAAATCACATCTCCATTGGCGATGCGCTCAACGTATTCGTCTCCAATCTTATTAATAAGGGAGAAAAACTCAGGGCACAGCATGGGATAACGCTCAGCTATTTCCGTAATCCCCGCATGGCCAAAATCGGCAACGTCCTCGCACTGCCGCTCAAGATCTTCGATACCGTGGCCATTAAGGCCGCGCCCGCAGGAAAAAGCAAGGCCGCGAGACAGGGCAGTTTTGACGCGTTGCCCCTGCTCGTCCGATAGCTTTCCACCCAGCAGAGCTCGCATCATGATCTGGCAGCAAGCGTACGTAGGTCGATAGAGAAAATCGACACGTGCATCACTGGGCATATGGCAATCGCTGCTCAGAGGAAAACAACCGTCTTCTCGTTGCGACTCGAGAATGACATCGAGGGACTCGCGCCAATCCGGATCGTTATCCAAGCCATAATCGCGAAAGTAGCGCAGTAGCTGCATCTCCATATCCATGGCACGGATGCTGATGATCGGCTTATTTGTTGCCCTGTCCTTGCCGGCAATGTCGCAAAGAGAGTAGATCATGGTCTTTTTTCCTTTCCGTAGACCTGATGCCAACGATTCCGTTTCGCTGACCTTGTTGATCCCATTCTCTTTTGTGGGGCCATATCAGACGACCAAGCAGTGCTTGGTTATTGCGGGCCGGAGGGTTAACTGGGCGGAATCACATACCGTTGCAGCTGCACCCATACGCAACGTCGTCGAGACGCTCCACCCTCTACCTTCCGCAGGTACGACACTTCACAAGCAACAAATCATCGCCAGAATGTTTTACGGAGATAAGGTCAATCAGCTCGGAGAATTTCGCAAGAAGGCACGCTTGGTCACGTACTGCGCCCTTGCCATCGCCTTCGTATTTGCCCTCATTGCGGGCGGATTCTCCCATAGGGTCAGGAGTGTCGTGGCCGTCGACAACGCTCGTGCCATTATCGAAAGCTACCACGGTAAGCGCCCGCTTATTCGACTGACGCTTTAGGCGATACAAAACGAAAGCGTGTCGGCGGCCACGGGTTGTTGCTCAACAAATACACTGCCGCCTGTGGCATACTTTATTCGCTAATGCATCGATAGCATCGAGAAAGAGAATGTCATGGTCCCTTCGGGTAACGGCTGCAGCCAGATCATCATCATCGCTTTGGGCATTTGCCTTGGCCTGACTATGTTTGCGGTCTGTGGCTAAACGATTCAGATCTGCGCTTATTTCCAGCGCAAATCTTCTGCCGTTGCTTGCCGGCATCGTGTATCTCGTTAACAGATACATTGCGAGCTTCGACTTTTTCCTCCCCTACAACTTCGCCCATTATCAGCTCGGAGATCTGTGCGGAGGAATCATTTTCCCCGCCCACGTAAACGTCCTCTGCGAAACGGTGAGTGGGAAAACGCCGATATGTAGCCTCGCAAGCAGTTTGGCATTATCGGCGGGATGCTCAATCTGCTGGGAAGTACTTGCGCCCATGGTAGTCGAGTTTAGTACCCCAGATCCACTTGACGCCTGCATGTACGTTATCGGCGGCATCTTGTACCTCGTAGCTTTTAAGCTGACGACGGTCAGTCGAATATAGCCGCATATACAAGAAACGGGCCCTGTCCCACAAGGGAACAGAGCCCGAAACTCTCATGGAGCCAGTGACAGGAATCGAACCTGCAACCCACTGATTACAAATCAGTTGCGCTACCGTTGCGCCACACTGGCACACTTGGCGCTTTCGCGCGAAGCCTGTTAAGAATAATGGAATTGCGGACGGGGCGCAACAGGCCCGCTCGGCGTTATGCAAATATGCAAAATCCAGCAACAACAGGTACCAGACCCGTTCATTTCTGTTGGTTCGCCCTCAATCTTAAAACCATTCGCCGAAACGAATAGTTTTAATTACAATTGGCTATATAAAACTATTCGTTCTGGCGAAGGGTTTCGCGATGTTGACCACGAAGGAAGCTGCAGAGCTACTCGACATCACCCCGCGCAGGGTGCAAGAGCTCATAAAAAACGGAGCGCTTGAGGCACGCAAGGCTTCTGGTGTATGGCTCATCGACAAAGACAGCGTCAACGCACGACTCCGCTCCGTGACCAAAACGGGGGGACGCCCCCGTCGAGGCCATGGAAAAAGCGAGATTACATTTACCCTCATGAACCGCACGCACGAAGTCGCCCAGCTGGTCTACAGCACATCGCGAAAAGACTTTACCCACATCGGTGCCGACATCGATTACATCCACGCCCCTATTGGAGTACTTGGCCCCAATAGTCCCGTGTCGCTCGACTCTTTCCGCATTTGGTGGCGAGGCCGCGGTATCCCGCTCGCACGCATTGGACTAGCCTCCCTGCTTGCAGAAGCCGCAGTCGATGTTCCCGATGAACTCATCCAGCGAAATCTCGGCCTCTCCCTATCCGACCAGTATTGGATTAGACCCCAAGATTCCGGTCTCGCGTGGGAGGATATTAACTTCTTCAGTAATGCTTTTGACGACGTCTCTCTGTCCATCGCACCCTTCGCCCCAGAGGGCAAAGCAGCCGCCGCAAAGCCCGATAACACCTCGGACGGCAATCTTCAGAAGTATTGGACATGCGAGGGTGACCGTCGAATCCTCCACAAGGCAGG
Source organism: uncultured Collinsella sp. (assembly GCA_902479075.1). Classification (GTDB taxonomy): domain Bacteria; phylum Actinomycetota; class Coriobacteriia; order Coriobacteriales; family Coriobacteriaceae; genus Collinsella. The sequence goes on along the minus strand of CABSNK010000003.1, from coordinate 34,327 downwards.
TGCGCATCTAAACCAGGAACCCTATAACGAGATGGTGGCGACCGCACTTCACCGTCGCATCCTAAACGCTTGCGATTATGTACCCTATTCGCTCGAAGGCGCGGGTACTTCTGCCTTGAGCACATGCAATGTCTTCTTAACTGACGAAGAAGAATATGTCCCTGCGTTCTATGTAAACCAGCATGCAAATGTAGACGAGCGACTAACCGATTACGAACGGTATGTAGCAAACTGTGAGGAGCTTGGAGCGACAGATATAAAAGGCGCCCTTGACCGCATGATTGTATGCGATGACATCATTGCCAACTATGATCGCCATTGGCGTAACTTTGGCCTTGTGCGAAACGTCAACACGCTAGCCTGCAGACCTGCCCCCATCTTCGATTCGGGATCATCGCTCTGGTGCAACGTTTCTCTAGAGGAGCTTAAGGCAGGAGAGCACAGTTTTACCAGCGCGCAGTTTCATTCAAGCCCCGCGAAACAAATGCTGCTTGTTGAGGATATGAGCTGGTTTGACGACGACAAGCTCGAGGGTTTCGTTGACGAGGCAATCGAAATCCTATCCAAAAACGACGCTCTTACAGCAAGACTGCCTTATCTAAAAGAGGCGCTAACATGGCGCCTCGAAAGAATGATCGACATCGCTGAATGGAGTTAGCGAGACAGCATCGCTCCGCCAACTCCCCTACCTCCCGCGCAGAGCCTTGAGCTTGGCCAGCGCCTCGGGGCTCAGGCGGCTACCCAGGGTCATCTTGATCTGCGGAGCTTCCTCTGCCTCGTGAACGTCGTTATCGATCTGCTTGATCTCGTCCACCAGCATGCGGCTCGAGATACGCGTGACACCCTTGCCCATGACGACGGCTTGAATTGTACCGTCACTCGATACCACGGAGCACGCGCGGCCCTCCTCACGTGCCTCGATGCAGAGCTTCTGCACCACGGTGTCGGCAGAGACGCCCGTCGGCGAAAACTCGATGCGCACGCCGCGGGCCGGCAGGTTGGGACGCTCGCTGGAGATATTGCCCGCACCGTCAAACACAATCACAGCCTCGTAGCGGCCCTGGGCAAACGCGGCGACATCGTTGATGAGGGCGGTGCGCGCCATATCGTGAACGTCGCTGGAATACGGATCGTCGGAATGGTCGTATACGAGCTTTTCGTAGCGCGGCGTGCAGTGGATCACGTTGTAACCGTCGACCACCAGCAGCTCGGGCTTGTTGGAGTGCACCGTCGAGACTGGGTCGGCGATAGCCTGTGCAAACGCATTGCCGCCCACGCCGTAGGTCGCGGCCGAGACAATCGGCTTGGCCGAGCCCTCGCCAAAGCGCTTGGCTTTGGACTTGGCACGGTTCTTTTTGGACATGCGCTACTCCTCCCCCATGAGCTCGCCGGCGTTGCGGCGCAGCCACTCAAAGCACAGCGCCGTGGTCGCCTGGGCAACATTGAGGCTCTCGGTCATGCCGCGCTGGGGAAGCTTGGTCAAAAAGTCGCATTTCTCGAGCACCAGGCGCGAGATGCCGTCGCCCTCGGACCCCATGACGAGCGCCACGCGACCCTCGAAGGGAGCATCCCAGCAACTGCCTTCGGCGTGCTCGGAGGCACCGCCCACCCAAAAGCCAGCGGCCTTGAGGTCATCGAGCGCACGGGCGATATTGGGAACCTGCGCGATGGGCAGGTGCATGACGGCACCGGCTGAGGTTTTGTAGCTGCCCACGGTCACGCCGGCGGCACGCTTGTTGGCGATGACGACGCCCGCGGCGCCCACGACCTCGGCGGAGCGCACGATGGCGCCAAAGTTGCCGTCGTCAGTCACATGGTCGAGCACCACGACAAGTGCCGGACCCTCGCCTGCGCGGTCGAGGATATCGGCGACATCGGCATAGGGGAAGTTGCCAACCTCGAGCGCAATGCCCTGGTGAGCGCCATGGCTCGACAGTGCGTCGAGCTGCGCGCGCGGCACATACTTAATGCGGACGCCCGCGGCGTTGAGGTCATCGACCAGACGCGACAGGGCGGCATCGCGCTCCCCGCCCTCGGCAATGAGCGCGCACTTGATGGGAAAACCAGTGCGCAGCGCCTCGGCGGCAGCACGACGACCTTCGATAAACTCGCCCTTGGGAGCCTGGACAGCGTCGCGGTTGCGATCGCGCTGCGGACGCGCAACCTGGGCGCGATCGCGCTGGCCCTTGGGAGCGGCAGCGCGATCATTGCGGCGAATCGGACGCGAGCTAGAAGCGGCCTGCTTGCCTCCACGCGGTGCACGCTTGCGATTGTCGGCCATAAAACGGCCTCCTTAAATAGATAACGGACAAGAATCGACCGTCCGAGCCACGGCACCTTGCCTTTCAATCGTCGGGCATGACCACCAGGTCTATGCCCTCCTCTTTCAAGGCAATCTGCCGCACCTCGAACGGTCGACAAATACTAGAGACTCTTAATACGAGTGCCAGCGGCAGTATCCTCGATCGTCAGGCCCAGATCCTTGAGCTGGTCGCGGATGGCGTCGGCCAGATCCCAGTTCTTGGCGGCGCGGGCCTCGGCGCGGGCCTCGAGAATCTTGGCAGCGGCCTCGTCCACGTCGTCACCCGTGTAGGCAACCAAACCGGCGGCAACGCCCAGCAGGCCCAGCGGCAACTCGACCTTGGGCTCGGGGAGCTCAACGCCAAGCGTATCGAGCAGGTCGGCCAGCGTGTCGGCGGCGGCAAGCGCGGCGGCCTTGTCGGCAGCGTCGCCCGCCTGCTCCAGGTACTGGTTGCACTCGGTCACAAAGCCAAAGACGGCACCCATGGCACCAGCGGTGTTAAAGTCGTCGTCCATGCACTCCTTAAAGGCGGCACGAGTCTCGGCGGCCTTGGTGGCAAACGCCTCGGCGGCAGCCGCATCGGCATCGGCCGTCGCATGGTTCGCGGCCCAGCGCAGGTTCTCGACCGTACCGGCGATACGCGTGAGCGAGTTCTCGGCACCCTCCAGGCGCTCCCAAGAAAAGTCGAGCGGCGAGCGATAGCTCGTCTGCAGCATCAGCAGGCGCAGGGCGGCAGCGGAGTGCTGTTCGAGGACCTCGGCCAGCGTAAAGAAGTTGCCAAGTGACTTGGACATCTTCTCGCCGTCAACCAGCAGCATGCCCGTGTGCATCCAGGTGTTGGAGAAGCCCTGGTGCCAGGCGCAGGTGGCCTGGGCGCACTCGTTCTCGTGATGCGGGAAAGCAAGATCGGAGCCACCGCCGTGGATATCGATCGGGGTACCCAGGTAGCGATGCACCATGGCGGCGCACTCGGTGTGCCAACCGGGACGGCCCTCGCCCCAGGGGCTCGGCCAGCTGGGCTCGCCGGGCTTGGCGGCCTTCCACAGGGCAAAGTCGAGCGGGTCGTTCTTGTCCTCGTTCTCCTCGATGCGCGCACCAACCATAAGGTCGTCGATGTTGCGGCCCGAGACCTGACCATAGTTGGGATCGCTGCGCACGGCAAAGTACACATCGCCGTTATCGGCTGCGTAAGCGTGGCCCTGCTCGATAAGCGTCTTGATCATGGCGATCATGGGGCCGATCTCCTTGGTGGCGCGGGGGCGCACATCGGGATCGAGCACGTTGGCGGCGCGCATGACGCCGATGAACTTGTCGGAGAACTCCGTCGCGACCTCGGCAGCCGTACGGCCTTGCTCGTTGGCGCGCTTGATGATCTTGTCATCGACATCGGTGAGGTTCTGGGCGAACGTGACCTCGTAACCGCTTGCGATGAGCCAGCGACGAATCACATCGAAGCTGATGAACGTGCGGGCGTTGCCGATGTGGATGTTGTCGTAGACCGTGGGGCCGCACACGTACATGCGGACCTTGCCGGACTCGATGGGCTGGAACTCTTCCTTTTTATGGGTAGCGCTGTTGTAGATACGCATTCGTTACTCCTTAACAGTTTTCTGTAGCAGGCAGACGGCCCAGGCGCCAATTCCCTCGCCTTGGCCTTCCCAGCCGAGTTTTTCGGTCGTAGTGGCGGCGACGCCCACGTTTTCGACGTCAACGCCCAGGGCATGGGCCAGGTTGGCGCGCATGGCATCGCGGTGCGGGGTGATCTTGGGCTGCTGGCAGGCAATGGTGCAATCGGCATCGACAAACTCAAAGCCCAGCTCGCGCGCATAGTCCATCACACGGGCGAGCAGCACCATCGAGTCGGCGCCCTCATAGGCAGGATCGGTGTCGGGGAACAGCTTGCCGATGTCTCCCCCGCGGCAGGCGCCCAGAATGGCGTCGGCCAGCGCGTGCGCGAGCACATCGGCATCCGAGTGGCCCAGCAGACCGCGCTCGTAGGGAATGTCGACACCGCCGATAATACATCGACGCCCCTCCACCAGACGGTGAACATCGTAGCCGTGTCCAATGCGCAGGTTACTGAACATGGGGAAGGTCCTCTCCCTCGGCCATGCGGCCGAGCAGAATCGCGGTTACGGGACGCAAGTCCTCGGGTACCGTCACCTTAAGGTTATCGCGTGGGCTCTGGACGCAGCGAACGCGTCCTCCCATGCGCTCGACCAGCGAAGAATCATCGGTCCCGATAAAGCCCTCGGCGATAGCTGCGGTGTGGGCGCGCTTCATGGCGTCGACGCTAAAGATCTGCGGCGTCTGTGCGGCCCAATAGAGTTCGCGCGGCGGCGTCTCGACGATGTTATCGCCATCGACGATCTTGAGCGTGTCGATTGCGGGCTGACCGCACACGACACCGTCGAGGGCGCGGTCGCTCACGAGCACATCGATAGCGTGATCGATGGCCTCGGTCGTAATGAGCGGACGAGCGCCGTCGTGAATGGCGACGTATTCAAAGCCTGCCGGTACCGCATGCACGCCGGCTCGGGTGGAATCCTGACGGGTATCGCCGGCATCGGCAAAGCTGATGGGCGTGTCATAGCCAAACGGGTCGATGGCCAGGCGGCGCATCTCGGCACGGCGCTCGACAGGACACACCACCACGATGTGGCCGACCTTGTCACTGCGATCGAACGCACGGATGGACCAGCTCATAAGCGGACGACCCGCCACGTTAACGAGCTGCTTGCCGCCGGGATTTCCAAAGCGCTGGCCGCTGCCACCGGCAACGACCACGGCGCACACGGGCGCCATTATGCGTTCCCCTGTTTGGTGCCCTTCATGCGGTACAGGGAGTCCGCAAGAATGGCAGGGTTGTTGACACCAAAGTCGCCCAGGCGTTCCGGATCCTCGCTGATGTCGTCCATGAGTTCCTGCAGCGAGCCGTACTCGTCGACAATCTTCTCGGCCACGCCGTCGCGCACGACGGACACGCGCGAAAGCGTGCGCAGGCCCAGCGGCGTCATGACAGAGTCCTCATCCAGGTCGTCGTAGCCCAGAACCGCCGCCACATGCTGCGGGTCGGACAAGTCCTTGGGCGTCATACGGGCAAGCTCAGCGCGAATTTTCTCGGCGTTTGCCTCGGAGGAGTCACTCGCGTAGTCGCGGATCATCAGGTCATACTCGGTATCCATACTGGAGCCGGCGAGCTGCTCGAGCTGCATCTGCACGAGCTTGCCCTGGTTGCCCAGCTTGACAATGCAATCCTTAAGCTCGGTCTTTGCCTGCTGCATGATCTCGAAACTCGAGAAAATGCCGGTGATGTCAGCGAGCGTAACGTAGTCATCGAGCTCGAGGGCCGTCAGACGCAGCAGGGAGCGATCGAGCGACTGACGGGTAGTCTGGAGCGTGGCGACGAGCTGGTTGACCGAACTCATGATGGTGGTGACGGGCTGGATCTCGTAGCTCTTGCCGTGAACGTACACGTTGACGACGGCACGACGGGCCGAGACCGAGATCACGATGGCATCGGTGAGCACCGACATGCGAGCGGCGGTGCGGTGACGCATACCCGTCTCGCTCGTGGCAAGCGAGGGATCGGGATTGAGGTGGAAGTTGGCGCGCAGGATCTGGGTGAGGTCGCCGTCGATGACGATGGCACCGTCCATCTTGGAGAGCTCGAACAGGCGGTTCGAGGTAAACGAAATGTTGAGCGGGAAGCCGTCGTTACCAGCAGCGAGCACGTTTTCGGTGTCGCCGACGCAGATAAGGGCACCCAGGTGACCAGCAATGATCATATCGAGGGCGGTGCGGATCGGCTGGCCGGGGGCAGTCAGGCGAATAGCCTGTTCCATACGCTTTTGCAGCTCGTTCTTATCCAAGGCATCGCTCCCATCGTATACGCTCCATAAACGCTAAATAGTTTCTCACGGTTTGTCCCCGCAGCAGCCACGAAATCCGATGCTTACAGAATGAGCGAACACAGCTGAGAGCCCAACCCAAATGGGCTGCTTATGTGGTAGCATCGGGTTCACATGAATGAGGGAGTAGTCGCGTGGCCGGGTTCGCCTCCGGTGGCGCGGCAAGTCAACATACTGGCCGAAACGGCCTGGCTTGCCTTAATGAACGAGACTCGTGGTTGTGCGCGCAGCGCGTACGCCACGGGTCTTTTTTGTTATTCCCCCAAGAGGTACACGCGGGCCCGCCCGCAGAGAGGGAGCCAGACTATGGGACTCGCAGAGCTCGTGTTGCTCGCCGTTGGCCTTTCGATGGACGCCTTTGCCGTTTCCATCTGCAAGGGCCTTGGCATGAAAAAGATCAACCTTAAGGTCACCGTAGTGCTCGGCCTGTTCTTTGGCGGCTTTCAGGCCGGCATGCCCGTAATCGGATGGGCGCTCGGCAGTCAATTCATGGGCATCATCGGACCCATCGACCACTGGATTGCCTTTATCCTTTTGGCCTTTATTGGCGGCAAGATGCTGTGGGAAGCCTTTACCGAAGACGAGGATGAGGACGAAGGCGACGGCAAGGATGCCGAGAAGATTGACCTGGTAGAATACCTGATTCTCGCCATTGCCACCTCAATTGACGCCCTGGCCGTAGGCATCTCGTTTGCGGCGCTCTCGGTCGATATCGTTCCCGCTGTATCGCTTATCGGCGTCACAACGTTTATCTTCTCCGTCGCCGGCGTAGCGATCGGCCACACCTTTGGCGCGCGCTACGAAAAACCCGCCACCATCGTCGGCGGCGTTGTGCTCATCCTCATCGGGCTAAAGATCTTGCTTGATCATCTGGGGATCCTCACGATATAAAAAACGCCTCTCATAAGCCAACGTCAATGTAGGGGTCTCATGCAGAGTTTTGCATAATGCCTATTCGTGCAGACTTTTGCATGTCATACTAATATGCAAAAGTCTGCACGTTAGGAGATCGCCGTGGATACCCTTCCCATCACCACACCGCGCCAAGCTGGCATCTACGTGCGCCAGGCACGCGAGGCACAGGGAATCACCCGTGCGGCGCTCGCTAAAAAAGCCGGTGTTTCGGAGCGCCTGCTCGCATCGCTCGAGCTAGGAGATGCCACCGGCATTCGACTCGACAAGCTATTGGCAATCTTCAATGCTCTCGGACTGGCGCTCGCCGCTCAAGGGGATATAGGCGAAACGAAAAATGAGCAATCAGCCAACGTTCCGCGTGCCGATTTGCAACCTCACAGTACCCCCAGACGCCATCGCGCTCAACGTCCCTCTCATAGCTACCGTTGCTGCGCCGCCATTCCGGTTCTTGCAGACGCCCCCTTTACGTCTGAACTCTACGACAAAGCCTTCGCAGATTTCGCCATGTCCAATCTCGGAGTCTCGATTGCCGCAAACGCATCTGTCCAACCAAAGCCTGACGGGAAATAGCCAATGGCCAGAACATCACTTCGGACCATTATTTGCGGCGTACCTGCGGGAACGCTCACGCAAGATGAGAACGGTCTTATCAGCTTTACCTACGATCATGACTATGACGGGCCAGCCCTATCGACCAACATTCCCGTATCAAATCGCACATACGGCCAACAGGTCATGAATCCGTACTTGTTTGGCCTTCTGCCCGACAGCGAGGACCAACGAAAAGCGATTGCCGCCGAATTCGACGCCAGGCCCAATAATCCCGTTGCGCTGCTCAGCCATATCGGACTCGACTGTCCGGGCGGAGTGCAGTTTTGCGCCGAAGAAGATATCGACGCCGTCTTGCATCGCACTGGCGAATACCGCCCTATAGACGACCACGAGATTGCCTTGCGCCTCAAGTCGATCAGGGATGACCGCGAGGCATCGTGGATGGGCCTAGATGAAAGTTGGTCACTTGGAGGCAACCAGGGCAAGTTCGCGCTCGCGCTCATAGACGGTCGCTGGTGCGAATGCGTAGGTTCCTCGCCCACGACGCATATTTTCAAAAATGGCGTTATCGGATTTAAACTTGAAGCTCTTAATGAGTTTGCCTGCATGAAAAGCGCCCAGCGCGCGGGTATCGCAACGGCGAACGTTGAGTATCGCTTATTTGAGGACGAACCCGCCCTCATTGTTGAGCGCTATGACCGTGTGAAAGCCAAAGACGGAACAATCATGCGTCTACACCAAGTAGACCTCTGTCAGGCCCTTGGAGTGATGCCCGCTCAAAAGTACACGGCAGACGGCGGCCCGACCGCACGCGATATTCAGGAACTCCTCGTCAATACGAGCCATCATCAACTTAACCTGTATCTGTTTACGCAGATACTTTTCTTTAACGCCATCATCGGCGCACCGGACGCGCATGCGAAGAACTATTCCCTGCTTCTTGGAAACGGCGGCACAGCTATGATGGCCCGTATGTATGACGTTGCATCGGGGCTGGCATACGAACGTATGCGACGAAAAGCGCGCCTTGCCATGAGCGTTGGCGGCGAAAATCGTGTGGTGCGCATCGGCCCAGGCGCTATCCGCCGATACCACGGTATGGGCGACCCCGCGCTGGAGGCGGCGCTCACCGATGCCGGGCTATCCGAGAAGTTTTGCTTTGCGACCATGATGGACCTCGCCTACGAGGTACCTATTTGCATGGAAGAGATCATGGACGAATACGCCGACCTGCCCGGCATGGCGGACCTGCGCGAGCATATGCTCGGCCCCGTCTGCGAAAACTGCCAGCGCACCCTCGACCTCATCAAGGCGGATATGGGCTAGGTGTCCGTAATCTCCCATTTCCCAAAAGAAGAGAGGGGGCACCTGTCGCAAAAGCTCGGGTGCCCCCTCACGTAATGTCATTTGCAATCCACCAGCACGTGGCTCGGACTGCTGCTAGCGCAACCTTTACGCAGCGAGACGCTTGAGAACGTCGATGAGCAACTCGTAGAAGCGCTCGGCAGAAGCGAGCTCCATGCTCTCGTCCGGGGTGTGGACATCGGAGAGCGTCGGGCCCACGGCGATGGCGTCCAGGCCGTGCAGGGCCTCGGCGAACAGGCCGCACTCAAGGCCGGCGTGGATGGACTCGATGCGCAGCTCGGAGCCAAAGAGCTCGCGATAGCTCTCGACAAAGACGTCACGGACCGGCGAATGCTCGGCATAGCTCCAGCCGGGATACTCGAACTCAAACTTGGCGTCGAAGCCCAGGACATCGGCCAGCGTCTGCAGACGGTCCTTGAACTCGTTCTGCAGCGAGGTGATCGAAGAGCGCGGGGACAGCATGATCTTGACCTCGTCGTCAGAAGTGGCAACCACACCGATGTTGGAGGAAACCTCGACGGAGCCGTCGGTGGCGACGTTGCGGCGGATCACACCGTTGGGGGCAAGACGCAGGGCGCGGATGAGGGCAAGCGCGGACTTCTGGTCCATGGCCTCGACCTCGGCGTTGTCGGCAATCTCAACGGTGCAGGTAAAGCCGGGGTCGAAGACCTCGAGCTCGGCAGTAACGTCGGCGATGATGCCCTTTGCGATCTGGGCCGCGGCCTCGGCGGCAGCGTGGTCGGCGTAGACCAGAACAGCCTTGCACTCACGGTTGATGGCGTTGTCCTTAGTGCCGCCGTTAAAGCTGACGATGGCGGGCTCGCCAGCGACCATCAGGCGGTCGATGATGCGGGCCATGATGAGGTTGCCGTTGCCGCGCTCCAGGTTGATATCGCTGCCGGAGTGACCGCCCAGCAGGCCGGAGATGTCGAGTGTGAGGGTGCTACCGGTCTTGTGCTCGCGCACGATGGGGCAGGTGTAGGTAACGACGACGCCGCCGGCGCAGCTGACGGTGGCAACGCCCTCTTCCTCGGAGTCAAGGTTGATCATAGTACGGGCGCTAATCTGGGACTTGTCGAGCGTCTCGGCACCGACCAGGCCAGTCTCCTCATCGGTGGTGAATACGCACTCGAGGGCCGGATGGGCAATCGAATCGTCGTTGAGCACGGTAAGCATAAGCGCGACGGCGATACCGTTGTCGGCGCCCAGAGTGGTGCCGTTAGCGGTGAGGACGCCGTCCTTGACGACCAGGTCGATACCGTCGGTCGTAAAGTCGTGCTCGACGGAACCCAGCTTGTCGCACACCATGTCGATGTGACCCTGCAGCATCACGGTCGGGGCATTCTCGGCGCCGGCAGATGCGGGCTTGCGAATGATGACGTTGTAGACCTCGTCCTGATACACATCGAGACCGCGCTCCTTGGCAAACGCGACCAGGAAATCGCTGATGCCCTTCTCGTTGCCAGAACCACGGGGGATCGCGCTGACCTCCTCAAAGAAATGGAACAGCTGGGCGGGCTCGTAGCCGGTAATCTTGTAGTCCATGGTGCCTCCTTGGCGCAACTGGTTAGACAGTAAGACATGCGCCTTGTATATTCCCAGACTTTGCGTGCATAAACCAGTCGAAAACGCCGAGCGCCCCCGCATCATCGGCTAACGGCGGGGAAACACCACTTTATCAAGATAAAGCATGTTAGACGGGCCGCGCCGAAGGGACGCTGGACCCTTCAACCAACCTCAACGCCTGATCAACGTTTATGCATACACCATTGGTATGCTTAATGAGATTTTTGTCCTCCGTCACGACGTAATCGACGTCGATGCGATTGGCAACGCCCAGCATCAGGTCATCCTCAAAGTCATTGTGATGATACTTGAACACAAAGGAGTCGAAGACCTCGTCTGCACCGACCGAGGCAATAATCGACTTTTGCCGAATCAGGCGAACGCACGCCCACGCTGTCTCGTCGGCACCGGCGATGGCTTCGGGAGTGAGAGCCCCCTCACGACGGGCGTCGGCCTTCATCGTCCTTCCCAGAATGTAATAGACGTCTTTGACAGACAGGGAGGACGAGAAGAGGACGATATCCTCCGCTTCCGCCGCGCAAGAAAGGAGCTCGACTATCGGCCTGGTCGCATTCGTACGAGCGAGAAAGTAATCTAGCCAGACGTTCGTGTCGATCAACAGCTTGAGCACACGTTTCGTTCCGACGCCGCTCATAATTCGATCCAATCGCTGAATCTCTCGCTCATCATTTGATCGTATAACTCGTCGTAATCAAAGGCTTCATCGGGGCTCGGCCTCTGAATCGAGAACCGCTCATAAAAATTCGAAATTAACGCAGCCCCTTCCGAGACGCGGGACGAACTCGCCTTCGATCGTATGTCGTCAGGCAGGACTTCGTCATCATTCTTTTTTGCGACGGGCATATGACCGTTCTCGGTCAAGTACTGCCACAGCTCCCTCACAGCTTGTGACGGCGTCATGCCGATATGCGCCAGCACGGCGTCCCCAGCCTCTTTGAGCTGGCGATCTATACGCACGTTCATCTGAACTGGCCGCATGTCGAGTATTGATGTAGGCATATCAACTCCTTTGCTATACTGAATTTCAATTTCAGTATAGCACTGCAGATTGAAGCACATTTCAATAGAAATGGGGGCGCCTCCTTATCGGAAACGCCCCCGTTATACAAGGTATGTTTAATCCCTACAGCGCGCCGGAACCGGCTTGCATCATGCCGCCGGGACCCGAGCTCACGCCACTGCTCACAGGCGCGGCGTTGCCGGTGTGCGGCGCCGCCGGAGCGGTATCGCCGCCGAGCGTGCCCGCCGGACGCGGTGCCGGGATCTCGCCCGTGCCATGGCTAAAGACAAACTTGCCGTCGGCCACATCGCACAGGACGGTATCGCCCTCGCCCCACTCGCCGGCCAGCAGCTCCTCGGACAGCGGATCCTCGATGAGCTTTTGGATGGCACGGCGCAGCGGACGCGCACCGTTGGTGAGGTCGGTGCCCTCGGCCACGATCTTGTCGTAGGCCGCATCGGTGAGCTTGATATTCATGCCGTTAGCAATCAGGCGCTGGCGCAGGTCGTCCACCAGCAGGTGAGCGATCTTGGTCAGGTTCTCGCCCGAAAGCTTCTGGAACACCACGATGTCGTCGATACGGTTGAGCAGCTCGGGGCGGAACAGGCGCTTGAGCTCGCCCATCGCACGGCCCTTAATCTCGCTCGAGGTAAGGCCCTGCTCGCCGGTGGTGCCAAAGCCAACGCTCGCATCCTGCGCAATCTCGCGGGCGCCCACGTTGGACGTCATGATGATCACCGTATTGCGGAAGTCGACCGTCTTGCCCTGGCTATCGGTCAGGCGGCCCTCCTCCAGCACCTGCAGCAGAATGTTGAAGATATCGGGGTGCGCCTTCTCGATCTCGTCGAACAGCACAACCGAGTACGGATGACGGCGCACGGCCTTGGTGAGCTGACCGCCCTCGTCATGGCCAACGTAGCCCGGGGGGCTACCGATAAGCTTGGAGACCTCGAACTCGCTGCCGAACTCCGACATGTCGAAGCTGATGAGCGCATCCTTGCTGCCAAAGAGGTACTCGGCGAGCGTCTTGGCGAGCTCGGTCTTGCCCGTGCCGGTGGGACCCAGGAAGATAAAGCTGCCGCCGGGGCGACGCGGGTCCTTGAGCGGCGAGCGGCTGCGGCGCACGGCTTTGGCAACTGCCTCGACAGCCTCATCCTGACCGATGATGCGCGTCTTGAGCACGCTTTCGGCCTGCAGCAGGCGACGGCTCTCGCTCTCGGTAAGCGAGGACACCGGCACGCCCGAAGTCACGGACACGATATCGGCGATCTGGCTCACATCGATGGTGAGCGGGCTGGCGTCGAGCTCGGCGGTCCAGGCGGCCTTGGCCTCGGCGAGCTCGATCTCGGCAGCTTTCTGCTGCTCGGTAATCTCGGCGGCCTTGTTCATGTCGTCGCTCTCGGTGGCCTCCTGCGCGGCGGCCTTGAGCTCCTCTATGCGATGCTCGGCCTCGCGCACCGGCTCGGGCGCGCGATTCGCGGCGATGCGAGCGCGGGCACCGGCCTCGTCAATGAGGTCGATGGCCTTATCGGGCAGGAAGCGATCCTGGATGTAGCGGTTGGAAAGGTTCGCGGCAGCCTCGATAGCACCCTGCGTATAGCGAACATGGTGGTGCTCCTCGTAGCGCGGCTTGAGCGCGGTCAGGATCTTGACCGTGTCCTCGACGCTCGGCTCCTCGACATCGATGGTCTGGAAGCGACGCTCGAAGGCCGGGTCCTTGGTGAGGTACTTACGGAATTCCTCGGCCGTAGTGGCGCCGATAATCTGGAAGGCACCGCGCGCGAGCACGGGCTTGAGCATGGAGCTCGCGTCGATGGAGCCCTCGGCAGAACCGGCACCGATGATGGTGTGCATCTCGTCGATAAACAGGATGACGTCGTCGGCTTCGGTGGCCTCCTGGATCACGTTCTTGAGGCGCTCCTCAAACTCGCCGCGATACTTGGCACCCGCCACGAGGCCCGGCAGGTCGAGCGTCCAGATATTCTGGTTCATGAGGTTCTCGGGCACGTTGCCGGCTGCAATCTGCTGAGCCAAGCCCTCGACGATGGCCGTCTTGCCCACGCCGGGGTCGCCCAGAATGAGCGGGTTGTTCTTGGTGCGGCGCGAAAGAATTTCCATCATACGCTGGACTTCCTTTTCGCGACCGATTACAGGGTCGAGCTCGCCGTCGCGCGCCTTCTGTGTGAGGTTGGTCGCGAACTGCTTAAGCGTATCGGTGCCACCCCCCCTTTGCTGAGAGGCATCCGAGCCGCTAAAGAACGGCAGGCCCGCACCGGGACGACCGGCACCGGCGCCGGCGAGCGGACGCTTCTTGTCCTGGTCCTTGGCGGTGAGTTTCTCGATAGCCTTTTTGATGGAGGCGGACGACACACCCAGGCGCATGAGGATGTCCATGGCCATGCCGTTGCCCTCTTCGACGATGCCGATCAGCAAGTGCTCGGTCGACACGTAGGTCTGGTTGTTCTCACGCGCCACACGGAATGAACGCTCCATCACGCTGATGACGAGCGGCGTAAAGGCGAGCTTAGCGGCCTCGGTCTCCTCGCTGGGCTCGGGAACGGTAGTCTGGACCTCTTTGAGTGTGTCCATGATGTCATCGTAGGAGATATCGAGCGAGCGCAGCGCCTCGGCGGCAATGCCCTCGTCCTCCTTGGCGAGCGCGAGCAGCAGATGCTCGGTACCCACCTTATTTGAATGAAGATCGAGCGCCTCTTGCTTGGCCATGGACATGACCTTGCGCGCTCGATCGGTAAATCTATCTAACATGCTCGTTTCCTTACATGAGTTCATCGAAATCAAAACGCCCGCCCGTCGGCGGCGCTTTTGTCTCTTTACCCACAGGTTGTCTATGTTAACAGCTGGAGGAATATCTATAAACCCGGCTCACATGAATGCAGGTTATGACCGCATCGCGGGACTCACCGCGCGATGCGCGACAGGCGCCCCGCAAGAGAAACCCTAGGCGTCTTTCACCACGTCGGGACTCGTCGCACGCGATGCGCGATAGGCATCGGCCTCCTTGGAGACGCGTTCGAGCAGCTCGGATGTATCGACGCCCTCGACTTGCGCGACCGTTTCAACCGTCTGCATGGCGACCGCCCTCAGGTACGCGCACGCGCTGTCCCCCAGCTGCTCGAGGTCTATCTCCTCGCCGCCCTCCCGGGCAAAGCCGACCGCCATCACAAAGCCCATGATGCCCGAGACCAGAAAGCCCACCGCAAAGCTCGAATCTGCCTTGAGCTCTTCTCCGTCAGGGTGGACGATCTCTCTCACGCGGTCGATGATGATCGTATGGATGCCCTGCACGACCTGCTCGGCGGCACCCGCCCTCATGGTGATGACGATGCGCCGCAGCAGGCAGCGGACGTCGCGCCGGTCGAACGCCGAAAGGTCGCCCTCGCTCGAAAAATGCCAGAGGGCATCGGTGATGAGCTCGTTATCCTGCAGCAGCTGGGCTATGGCGATGGCGACGAGTTCATCGAAATCGTGAAAATAGTAGTAAAACGTTCCGCGATTGCACTGGGCGGCGCGGGTCACCTCGCCAACCGACAGCTCGAAGATGCTGTTGTTCTCGATGAGCTCCCAAAACGCCTCGATGATACGGGTGCGTGCATCGGGCGCATCGGCGTCCTTACGCGGTCTCGCCATGCGCCTCACCGCACCCCTGCGCCTTGGCGTTCATGATGAGCATCTGAAGACGGTTCTCCACGTTGGCGAAGCTCACGTCGGGATCGTAGTCGAGCGGCAGGAACTGCGCCGTGGGATACTGCTCCTTGAGCGCATGGATGAGCCCGCGCCCCACGACATGGTTGGGCAGACACCCGAACGGCTGCAGGATCACGAAGTTACGGCAGCCGCGCTTGGCGTGCTCGAGGATCTCCGCCGGAATCAGCACGCCCTCGCCCGCATCGAACGTATGGTGCAGGATCTTATCGCTCGCGCGCACGAGCTCGGGCATGCGCGTCGGCGGCTCGTAGAGCGGGCTCGCCGCGCCCAGGCGGTCGCAACGGTCGTGCGCGAGCTCGAACAGGTTGTCCGCCGTGGCGTACCAGGCCTTTTCGGGCAGCGACAGGTCGACGTGGAACTCGCGCGACTGCGCATGCTTGTAGAAATAGGTCTTGCGGATCACGTCGGTCATGCGCGCCTCGATGACCTCGAGCCCGTTGTCCTCGAGGTAGCGCTCGATCTCGTGGTTGGCGCCGAGATGGAAATTGAGCAGGTACTCGCCCACGATGAGAACGGTCGGATGCGGGTTCGAGCGGTCGTACGGAACGGCGTCCATGATCGCAAGCGCGCGTTTGAAGCCCGTCGCCTGGCCTCTCAGCCCGGAGCGCTCCATGCCCTCGATAACCTCATCGAGCGCGCGGTCGAACGCAGCGTCCGCCGCGCCCTTCTCGAGCTCGTAGGGACGGATGCGCCTAAGCATGGCCTCGAGGGCATCGATCATGGGAAGACCGTAGGCGATCTGGATGCTCGGGCCAAGGCCGAGCTTGAAGCCCGGATGCGCATTGTGGGCATCGACGTCGTCGTTGGTGAGCACCGGGACATAGTCGTATCCCGCGTCGTCGAGCGCGCGGCGCAGCAGGGGCATGTAGTGCGTCAGGCGGCAGTCGCCGATATACTTGCCAGTCACCACGGCGACGTCGTGCGGGTCGTACTTACCGCTATCGAGTGCCGCGAGCGCCTCGCCGATCACGATTTGCGCGGGGAAGCAGATGTCGTTGTGCACATAGCGTTTGCCCAGGCGGATGGCATCCTCGCGCCCGATATCAAGGGCCTCGGCGCGCACGCCCTGATTGCGCATCGCCGCGGTCATGAGCCTGCAGAACGCATGGGAGGTGTTGGGGACCAGCGCGATCTTGTCGTGCCGGTCGCGCTTGGTGTACTTGACCTTATACGGGTCGTCGAGCGGATGGACCGCGTGCACCCGGGCGCCCTCGGCACGCTCCTCCGCGCGACGACGGTTGACCGACTCGATAAACGAACGCACGCGAATGCCCATGGGACCGGCGACGTCGCTCTCATCGAGCTTGATCATCATCGGAACCTTGGAGCCCATCTCGCCCATCATGCGCGCGATCTCGTCGGTGAGATACGCATCGTGGCCGCAGCCGAAGCTGCCCATCTGCACGAGCTCGAGCTCGGGCGTCGATGCGACGATGACCGCGCACGACAGCATGCGCGCATGGTAGTTGTTCACGATGTCGATGCGGCTGTTGGAAAGATCGACGTTGCAGACCCCCGGCACCGCATCGGGCGTCAGCACGGGGATGCCGCGCTCAGAGAAGAGCTTGGGCAGCCCGTGGTTGACCAGCGGGTCGTTGTGGTACGGGCGCGAAGCGATCACCACCGCGTAGCCGCCGTCCTCGCGCACGTTCTCGAGCACCTGCCTGCCGCGCAGCTGCAGCTGGTTCTCAAACGTCTGCTGCGCGCGGTCCGCCTGCTCGGTCGCCTTGGCAACCAGGTCGGCATCGATATCGAAGGTCTCCTTGCACCACGCCTTGAGCTGGCGGTTTCGGTCGCCCTCGTCGTACCAGTGGAACAGCGGCGTATCGAACGGAACGCCGAAACGCTCCTCCGGGTTATCGGAATTGCGCATCACGTAGGGGTATCCCTTTACGACGGCGCACATCCACTCGCTGGTAGAGGCGGTGTTTTCGGTGGGCACCGTCGTGATGATGGGCATGAAGATGCGGTCGACGCCGGCGTCGACGAGATTGCGGATGTGCCCGTGGACGAGCTTGGCCGGGAAGCACACGGTGTCGGATGTGACGTGCGCCAGACCGCGCTCGTACATCGCCTTGGTGCTGCGTCCCGAGACGCGCACCTTAAAGCCGAGCGTGCTGAAGAACGTCGACCAGAACGGCATGGTGTCCCAGAACTCGAGCACACGGGGAATGCCGATCGTGACATCGCGCCCCCCGCAGACGGGAACCGTGGGGCACGACTCGAACAGCAGCTTCTCGCGGTCGACAAAGAGATTGGGGGCAGCCGCGGTCCGGTCGCGCCCCGTGCCGGGTGCCTGTGCCTCGCAAGCACCCTGCGGACGCAGCTCCTCCGCCGCGGGAACCTCGCGCACGAGCTCATCCCATGAGATGGCGCCGCCGCGCGGGCAGCGATTGCCCGTGACGTAAAGCGAGCCGTCGCCAAATGCCACGACCGCGCGCTGGCAGCGGTTGTTGCACCGACGGCAGGTAACGCCGCCGAACTCGCGATGCTCGAAGCGCTCCACGGCATCGAGCCCGATAAACGACGTGCCGGCGTCGCCCTTGCGGCATTTCTCGCGCGCGAGCAGGGCGATACCGATAGCGCCCATCAGCCCCGGGTGGGGCGCACGCGTGACGGGTTTGCCCAGATACTGCTCGAATGCGCGCAGCACCGCGTCGTTTCGGAACGTGCCGCCCTGGACGACGACTTTGTCGCCCAGACGGTTGAGATTTGAAACGCGAATGACCTTGGTGAACACGTTCTCGATAATCGAACGGCAGAGACCGGCCATGATGTCGCCCGGACCCTTACCGCGCCGCTGCTCGGAAACGACGCTGCTGTTCATGAACACCGTGCAGCGGCTGCCGAGAACGGCGGGGGCTTTGGACGAAAATGCCTCGGTCGCGATATCCTCAACGGCTATTCCGAGGTTTTTGGCAAAACCCTCGAGGAACGAGCCGCAGCCCGCAGAGCACGCCTCGTTGACGACGATATCGGTCAGCACGCCGTGGTTGAGCCAGATGGCCTTCATATCCTGTCCGCCGATGTCGAGCACGAAGGTCGCATCGGGAACGCATGCGCACGCGGCGCGGGCGTGCGCGACCGTCTCGACCGTATGGTAGTCGGCGTGGAACGCGCGCGCGAAAAGCTCCTCGCCGTATCCCGTGGTGCCCACGGCATCGATCGCAAGCGTGACTCCCGCTGTCTCCCAGCGGTTCTTCAAGCTGACAAGACCCTGTTGGGCGACGTCGAGCGGTCTGCCGTTATTAGACGCGTAGAACGAATCGACAAGCTCACCCGCCTCATCGACCAGGGCGAACTTGGTCGTCGTGCTCCCCGAATCGATACCGAGCGCCACACGCACCGTCTCTCCGGGCGCATACGCATCCGGACCCTTTGCCGGCGTCTCTTTGCCATGGCGTGCCATAAAATCCGCCTGCTCGGCAGGTGTGGCAAAAAAGGGCTGGGCAAGACGTCCCTCCCCGCTTGCGGGCGCGACCGTCTCGAGCTTATCCAGCCGGACAAAAGCGTCGGGAAGGTCGATCGGTTGGGACGATGCGAACATGTCGGTCAGCGACAGGGCGGCACCGCGCGCGACCATGATCTGCGGATCGCGCGGGACGATAACCTGATCGTCCGATAGATTCAGTTGCTCCCGGAACACGCGGACCAGCGTGGGGTTGTAGGCGAGCGTACCGCCCTCGAAGATTACCGGCGGCTCGATGTCGATACCCTGGGCCAGACCGCCGATCGTTTGGCGGGCGACCGCGTGAAGCGCCGAAAGCGCCAGGTCGGTGGTAGGAATGCCCTCGTTGAGCAGCGGCTGGATATCGGTCTTTGCGTACACGCCGCAGCGGCCCGAAACCTCGTGGACGGTCGTTCCCCGGCTTGCGAGCTGCTCGAACTCGCCCGATTCGGTGCCGACCCCCATGAGCTTTGCCATCTCGTCGATAAATGCACCGGTACCGCCTGCGCACGAGCCGTTCATGCGCATGTCGGCAACCTCGATGTCTCCCTTATCGTTGGTGCGGAAGAAGATCATCTTGGCGTCTTGGCCGCCCAGCTCGATGGCGCAGCGCGTCTGCGGATAGAACCTGCTGATCGCGAGCGCGTTGGCGACCACCTCCTGAACGTACGAGGCGCCCAGCGCGGTCGCGATATCGCGCGCACCCGAGCCGGTCACCGCAACGCGCAGCGACTCATGGGGAAAGCGCTCGGCGAGCTCGCCGAGCATGGCGCGCACGCTCGCTGTCTGACACGCCCCGTGGCGGCGATATCCCCACCACGCCTCGGTCATATCCTCGTGCATCGCGTAAACTTTGGTCGTCGTCGACCCTACGTCCAGTCCTACTAGCAACGCCATAATGCTCCGTCTCTCGCATTTTTCCTGCTAGAGATATACCACTCTACGTAATACAACAGACTGTTGTATTTAAACTCCGTATAAAATGCGGCTGCCGAAACGCTTCAGCAGCCGCCGAATGCACCAACAGATTGTTCTGCGCGCTAGCACGTCGGGCAACGGAGCAGCACGGGCCCTCCGGTCATGCGCACCGCTCACGCCCGCGATGCCGCCGAGAGAGCTATCCACGCTTAGGGCTCCAACCAAGCAAGTCGCCCGCGCTCAGCAGATCCCTAAGCGAGCTACTCGCACTCAGGAGCCATAGCCTGCTCCAAGAGCTCGGCATGCTCCTCCTCGAAAACCGTCCCCACAGGGAAGGCGCGACGGAAGACGAAGTGGGAAATCGGACCGGCTACCAAAAGGTTCCACGGCAGCGCCATCACAAAATTATGCGGGATGTTGATCATCCAGATCGCGGGCACGGAATACAGGTTCGCAAGGATGCCACCGGGCATGTGCGTCAGACCCTCGCAGGCACCGTACAGCGACATGATGATGACCATGGGAACGACCATGCAGGAGCTGACGGCGAGCGTCATGGCGAGCGGCGAGCTCTTGCCCGGAGTGACCAAGTACTTAAAGGCGAAACCCTTGGCGAGCGGGCTGGCGACGAACCAGTCGCAGCACATGGCAAAAATGTAGGCAACGGGGAAGCCGAGCCACGCAGCGGCAACGACCTCGCCGTTGATGGCCCCATGCTGCAGGGCAACGTTGTAGATGCTCATCCAGAGCACCATGCAAAAGCACATGATAAAGGTGAACAGCAGGCTCTCTCGTTTGTTGATAGGCATGAAGGGCAGATTCCTCTCTGTGTTGTGCCGCGGCACCACGCAACAAAAACGGGCGGGCAAGATGGAGCTGTTGGGACTTCATCTCGCCCGCCCGTGGTACGTGCGTCTGCGACTACTTATGTGGTGGAACCAGCCTAGCACGAAACGCATGCGCTTCGTAAGCGTTGAGTTTATGAAGATGCAGGGCACCGATAATCCCCCGACCCCATAAGTTGCGGTGGAATACGGACTGTTTTGACCCTTTAAGCAGCAATTCAGTCCCTATTTCACCGCAACTCTTTTGGTGCAAAGTAACCTGTCCCCCTTGTACCAATTAGCTGGTGTGGCGCCAGCGAGGGTCGGTGAGAGTTCTCGCCACACCCAGCCCAACGGGCAGAAACGCTACGATGAGCACTGCGCGCACAAACCAGCCGAGCATATTGACTGTGTCGAAGGTGCACATGTAATACATAGAGCGATAGAGATACAGACCGGGCACCATAATGACAATCGAAGGCACCGTGAGGGCGATGCGCGGGTAGGTGAGCTTGACTTCAGCCAAGCTTGCGAGCAGCCCCGATACCAGCGCGCCGATAAACGCTGCTGCCTCGGGAGGCATTCCCGTGCTGAGGCCCAGGAAGGGAATCATCGTCGGCGCATCGACAAGGGTCAGACGCAGGGTATTGGACACGGCACCGATCAACCCAGCTGCCGCGGCCATCTTTACCGGGCTGTTGAACATCACCGAGAAGCCGAATACGCCAACGAAGCTCATCACCACGCGCAGGAGCGTAAGGGCAAGCGGCGAAAGGCCCAGTGGGGCAAAGTCGTCCGGCGCTAGGCCAACACACTCGGCAACCATCCAACCTACGAGGGTCGCCATCACAATAATCGATACGGCATATGAAAGGCGCTCGATACCGCTTCGCATGTCGAGCTTAGCGATGTCGAGGCCTGCCGTAATGAGCGGAAAGCCGGGAATCACAAAGAGCATGGCGCCGATATAGCCTTCTTGGTGCGACATTGCCCCCGGTATGACCTGGCCAAGGCCGAGCAATGCCAGCAGATACGAAACGCAAGCGAGCGCAACGCCGGTCGTCAGCGCGCTGAACTGACCAAGGCCCTGCTTGAGAATATGGGAGCGAGCAAAATTGCCGACACCAGCGCCTACGAACGCGCAGGCCATCTCGATAGGGCCGCCGCCGAGCAAAAAGACGAAGGCGCCACAAGCACAGGCCGCCGCAAGGCCCTGTTGCCAGGGAGCGTAATCGGGCTTTGAGCTCTCAACGGTCTTGAGCATCTCGTGGTATTCGTGCACGGTAAACCGGCGCCCGTAAATCTCGATTTCCTTTAAGAAGCTCTCCATCATCCAGA
This sequence comes from uncultured Collinsella sp., assembly GCA_902479075.1. Classification (GTDB taxonomy): domain Bacteria; phylum Actinomycetota; class Coriobacteriia; order Coriobacteriales; family Coriobacteriaceae; genus Collinsella. Next base: position 12,441 of record CABSNK010000003.1, on the reverse strand, counting down.
TGCGATGGGTATTGACTCCCGTTGTGGGCAGGCTGACAACCTCGTTAAAGCAGTGGCCATCTTCGATGCAGGTGCACTCAAACGACAGGAGACTCAGGTCGACGTGAATCGTGACGCCGAGCACGTCAGCAACACGATTCATGGTATCGCGCACGCGCCAGGCACCCGTTCCGCTCGCGAGCATAAGCATACCGGTGCGGCAGATGATGGATGATTTATCGGTGAGCGGCGCATCGACGGCAAGTTCATCGCCTGCCGTCACGATCTGGTGCCAGTCAGTTTTCATATGGAGCGCGCCGGCACGGACACCGTGGTGCATGGGGGCTCTCGAAAGCAGCGAGTCAAGGCGCGAAGACTGTGGGGGCTCCGCCGATTCGCCCTCGTCCTCGTCGGGCTCTTCATCGATCAGATCAAAGGAATCAAGCGGCGCTGGCTCGCGACGGTCGATCAGCTCCTCGTCCTCATCATCAAAGTAATTGAACTGATCGAGCATGTCCTCTTCGATAGCACGCTCGCTCGCATCGTCCATCCCGGTGCTCCCTTCCTATCGACTAACCCCCATCCTAGACAGCGACGGCTAAAGGAAACATAAAAGAGACGGCTGTCATGCGAGCCATGTGTGCAATAGCCGTTGGGTAGTCGTTTGAGAACGCCCCCAATGACTATTGACGGCCAAGGCAACGCCGATGCTATGGCACCGACAGCGAAAACCCGCCAGAGCGAGCAAGGTGCCTTGAAACAAGGCGGCATTGATCTTTTGATCATGCCGCCGAAGTTGAAAGGCAGATTGCCGCTCTGGCGGGCTTGCAGCGTCAACTGGTTACGCGGGTTGGTAAACCCGCGTAACCCCCTAGTACATCTTTGCGCCGGCGGGGATGGAAGCGTCGAGCTGGATCAGGTTGAGGCGCTCCTCGCCCTCCTCCTCGTGGATGGCGCTGATCAGCATACCGCAGCTGGGAATACCCATCATCTTGCGCGGAGGCAGATTGGTGATGGCGAGCAAGGTCTTGCCGACCAGGTCCTCGGGCTCATAGTAGCCATGGATGCCGGAGAGGATGGTGCGGTCGATGCCGGTGCCGTCGTCGAGCGTAAAGTTCAGCAGCTTCTTGGACTTCTTGACGGCCTCGCATGCCTTGACCTTCACAGCGCGGAAATCGCTCTTGGAGAAGGTATCAAAGTCGACGAACTCCTCGAACAGCGGCTCAACGGCAATCTTGGAGTAGTCGAGCGTGGGCTTGAGCGGCTTGACGAACGGGCTTGCGGCGTTGCCGGCCTCGGCAGCCTTGGCAGCGGCGGCACCGGACTGGAAACCCTTCTCGAGCTTCATGTGCGGGAACAGCAGGACGTCGCGAATGGAAGCCTGGTTGGTGAGCAGCATGACCACGCGGTCGATGCCGATGCCGATGCCGCCCGCGGGAGGCATACCGTACTCGAGGGCGCGCACGTAGTCCTCGTCGTACTCCATAGCCTCGTCGTCGCCGCCAGCCTTCTCAGCCATCTGGGCAGCAAAGCGCTCGGCCTGGTCGACCGGGTCGTTGAGCTCGGAGAATGCGTTGGCGTACTCGTGGCCGGCGATGACCAGCTCAAAGCGGTGCGTCAGGCGCGGATCGTCCTCAAAACGCTTGGCAAGCGGGCTGACCTCGATGGGGTAATCGCATACGAAGGTCGGGTTGACGATGGTGTCCTCGCCCAGCTCATCGTAAATCTCGGCGATAATTTTGCCAGCAGTCCACTCGGGCTTGATCTCCAGGCCCTTCTCGCGCGCAGCGGCGGCAAGCTCCTCGACCGGTGTGTCGATGGTGACCTGCTTGCCGAGCACGTCCGAGACGATGTCGGTCATGGGACGGCTTGCCCACTCACCGGACAGATCGATGGTCTGGCCCTGATACTCGATGACCTCGGGATTGCCGATAGCCTTGTTGGCAGCCTTGATGACGCCCTGGGCGAGTGCCTTCATGCCATCGAGATCGGAGAAGGCACGATAGGCCTCCATCGTGGTGAACTCGGGGTTGTGGGTGAGGTCCATACCCTCGTTGCGGAAGATGCGGCCGATCTCGAAGACGCGCTCAAAGCCACCGACGATGCAGCGCTTGAGGTGCAGCTCGGTAGCAATGCGCAGGTAGCACTCCTGATCGAGCGCGTTGAAGTGCGTGATGAACGGCTTGGCCGTAGCGCCGCCCTGAATGGTCTGCAGGATGGGGGTCTCGACCTCCATGTAGCCGTCAGATTCCATGAAGCGGCGGAAGGTGGAGAGAATCTGCGAGCGCTTGCGGAAGGTCTCGCGAACATCGTCGTTGGCAATCAGGTCGACATAGCGCTGACGATAACGGGTCTCCTTATCGGAAAGACCGTGGAACTTCTCGGGCAACGGACGAACGGCCTTGGAGAGCAGGGTCGCGCTCTTGGGGGCAACGGAGAGCTGGCCGCGCTTGGTGCGAACAACCACGCCGGTCACGCCCAGGATGTCACCAAGGTCGAGAGCCTTGAGCGTATTCCAAGCTGCCTCGTCCATGTCGTTGATGCGGCAGAACAGCTGAATCTCGGCGGTAGCGTCGCGCACGACGATAAACATGATCTTGCCCTGACCGCGCTTGGCGACCACGCGGCCGCCGATCTTCACGACGTCCTCAGTATCCTCGCCATCGGCAAGATCGCCATATTTGGCCTCAATGTCGACGACATAGTCCTCGATCTCGGAGTGCTCGGGATAGGGGTTCTGGCCCGCCTCGAACAGGGCGGCGCGCTTTGCCAGACGCGTGGCGCGTTCGTCGTTGAGCGTCGAGGCCTGATCGGCGACGTTCTGGTTCTCTGCCATAAGTTAGCTCCTCAAACTAAAACGCTCCCCAGGATTCGGTCCCAGGGAGCGAAAACATACCTTTACGCGGGACCGTGGTCTAGCGTGCGATCTTGGCGATGGTGTAGACGCGAGTCTTGCCAGAAGGCGTAACGACCTCAACGGAGTCGCCCTCGCCGTGACCGATGATGGCGTGACCGACCGGAGACTCGTTGGAGATCTTGTGCTCGAGCGAGTTGGTCTCGGTGGTACCGACGAGCGTGACTTCCATGACCTCACCGTTGGGATCGATCAGAGAAACGGTGGAACCGATGGAGACGGTCAGATCGCCCGTGGTGGCAGCAACCTGAGCGTTGGCGAGAATAGCCTGAATCTCGGCAATGCGAGCAGCATTCTGGGCCTGCTTGTCCTTGGCGGCATCGTACTCGGAGTTCTCCGAAAGGTCGCCAAACGCGCGGGCTTCCTTGATGTCCTCGACGATCTCCTTGGCGTAATCGCCCTCACGCCAAGCGAGCTCCTCGACGAGCTTCTGGCGGCCCTCAGCGGTCAGTACGATCTGGCTTGCGTCCATACGGATATCTCCCCAACTATGATGTAACGATCAACTGTCAACAAAACGAAAAAGACCGGCTAGCCTGCGGGCAAGCCGGTCAGGTGCTCACCCCAAAGGGATGGGACTACTCTGCGTCCGCGTCGCTGTCCTCTGCCTGCTTTTTCTTGGCAGCAGCGAGCTTGGCCTCGAGCTCTGCGATCTCCTTGTCCTCCTTGGACTCCTCGACCACAACGTCCTCGGCCTGCTTGGTTTCGCCCTTATCGTCGCCCTCCATACCCTCGCGGATATTCTTGACGGTAGAGCCGAGAGACTTGCCGAGCTTCGGCAGGTTCTTAGGCCCGAAGATGATCAAGACAACGACGAGAATAATGATGAGCTCAGGAGCCCTCAGTCCAAACATGTAGACCTCCACAATACAGCGAGACAAGCTCGAATGAGTATACCGCGGGTGCCGCGGTATCACAACAATAGCTAAAAAAAGGGACCGCAAGAAGCGGTCCCTCCTCATGCTCTGGTCGGGTTGACTGGATTTGAACCAGCGACCCCTGCGTCCCGAACGCAGTGCTCTACCAAACTGAGCCACAACCCGTTAGCTCGACTATAGTAACAAAGATTTTCGCCGCGTGCTAGAGAAATTTTTATTTCTTTGGCGCGTCGATTTGAACCGTGTTGGGAATAAGCTCAGTCGCGCAGGCCCACCAGCCATTTTGCTGGGCAGCTCCCGCAAGATGGGCTGCTGCAGCGACGGTATCACAAATGGCAAACGAGCAGGCACCCGAACCGCACACGTCCACGGCAACGGTTCCCTCCTGTGCGCGCAGCCAGTCGAGAACCGCCTGGATCCGCGGCTCCATCTGCGCGGATATGACGCCCAGATTGTTATGAACGAGCGCATATGCCGCCTCGGCATCGCCGGCGCGTAAGGCAGAAGCAATCGCACCGGGTTTGTCCGCGGGCACCGGGCTCTCATCAAATCGTCGATACGCTTCAACCGTTGAAACGCTCGTCTCGTGCGGTTTGACCAATACGACAGGTGTCGCCGGAAGCACAGGATACTCAGTGGCCAGTACATCTCCCCCGCCGACGTAGAATGCGGGACTCGTGTGCAAAAAAAACGGCACGTCGGCGCCGATACCGCGAGCGATGTCATCGAGCGCGGGGTCGGCGCGGTCGATACCCCACAGCTCGGTCAAGGCAACGATGACCGCGGCGGCATCCGTCGAGGGGCCTCCCAAGCCGGCGCACAGCGGGATACGCTTTTCGATCGTCACGCACACGTTGGCATCGCGACCGTAATGCTCAGCCATAGCGATTGCCGCCCGATAGGCCGTATTTTTTTGCATGGGAAAATCGGATGCCGGAACCGTCTGGACGGTCAACGCCTGCGCCGGCGTGACCGTCACGGTATCGGCTAGACCGACGGCTGCCATCAGGGAATCGACCCTGTGATAGCCGCGGGCGTCGCGCTCGGTATGAACCCCCAGATAGAGGTTAATCTTTGCCGGCGCGGTAAGGATGAGGGACCGATCGGTCACCGTTAGTGCTCCTCGAGCTGGTTGCCGAGCGGGGTAAAGATATGCTCGCCACTCTCGGGGTCGAACAGTTCGACCTGGCCGGTAAGGACATCGATGTACTGGTAGGACTGACGCGATTTGCGGCCGCGACGCTCGTCAACCTCAACGATAAAGACGGCGGGGTGGACGCTCTTGATGGTGCCCATGTGCTCGATGACGCGGGTACGGCCCATGTTGGCCTTAACCTTGACGCGATCGCCCACCATATCGGTCAGCTTCTCGTGGATGTCGTCGACGTGATTGACTTCCATCTCTTCCATGAATAGGGCCTCCAGAGGGTGCAATTCAAAAAGGGGATAATACCCCTAAGATAGACAAAACTCTAATACTATAGCACCCTGCTGCAGCCATACGCAAGCAGCTAAAAAAGCCCGGTCTCAAATACGCTCCAGACGACAACTTCGCATGACCAGTTGTTACGCGGTTTGGTAAAACCGCGTAACCTAAAGATTGTCTGTGTCCAGAACGATGGTGAACGGACCGTCGTTGACCAGGTCGACCTTCATATCGGCGCCAAAGATACCGTGCGCCACATGCTCAACGTCCTGAGCGACGAGTGTCAAAAAGTACTCGTAAAGTTCGTTAGCGACATCGGGCGCGCCGGCGTCCGTAAACGACGGACGGCGGCCGTGGCGGCAGTCGGCAAACAGCGTGAACTGCGACACCACGAGCACCTCGCCGTCGACATCGGCCAGTGCCAAGTTGGTCTTGCCGTTCTCGTCCTCGTTGATACGCAGCCCGCGGAGCTTGCCCCACAGCTTGTCGGCTTCGGCGCGTGTGTCGCCGTGGCCCACGCCCAGCAACACCAGGTAGCCGCGTCCAATGCGGCCCACGCACTCGCCGTCGACTGTCACGCCGGCGTTGAGCACGCGCTGCACCACCGCACGCACGGTCTACTCCTCGCCCGTCAGCTTGGCGGACAGATGCTCGAGCGCATGGAAACGATGGCTGATGGCGTTCTTCTCGTCCGCCGTGAGCTCGGCCATGGTCTTGCCCGGCGTATCGACCGGCAGGAACAGCGGGTCGTAGCCAAAGCCATGATCGCCGCGGCCCTCGTGCGCGATAACGCCTTCGCAGACGCCCTCGCCATAGGTGACCAGGCCGTCCGTATCGATAAGCGCGACGACGCTCATAAAGCGCGCGGTACGATCCTCGTCTGCCACGCCTTCCAGGTTAACGAGAAGCTTGGCGTTGTTGGCGGCATCGTCGCCATGCACGCCCGCATAGCGCGCGCTATACACGCCCGGCTCGCCGTCCAGCGCGTCGACGACCAAGCCAGAATCGTCGGCGATGGCCATAAGGCCCGTCTCCTCAACGGCAGCCTGCGCCTTGATGATGGCGTTCTCCAAAAACGTCGTGCCGTTTTCCTCGGGGTCCTCAAAATCGCCCAGCTGACCGAGCGCCACAAAGCGCACCTCGGGCATGACCTTGCCCAAAATGGCCTCGATCTCGGTGAGCTTATGGGCGTTGCCGGTTGCCACGACGATGGTCGCCGCCGGGTCGAGGGTGTCGATGTCAATCTTCTCAAGTGCCATAGCTGGCCTCCTTTGTCTCTATAGCAATGCCGAGTTGAGAACGACGAGGACTTCGGCCTCTCTCCCGTCTCAATCAACGGCAGTCTTATACTTCGACGTTTTCCCAGATAAAACATGCCAAAATAAACCTGTCCCTTTTTGGCAGGTTAGGCGAGAGCTTGGCGTTGGAGTTCAATGAGCTCGGCGATGCCCTTGTCGCCCAAATCGAGCAGGGCATTGAGGCGCTTGCGGTCGAAAGGTGCCTGCTCGCCAGTGCCCTGGAGCTCGATCATCTCACCGGTATCGGTGGCAACGAGGTTCATGTCGACCTCGGCGTGGCTGTCCTCGGAATAATCGAGGTCGAGCAGGGTGTTGCCGTCGACAACGCCCATTGAGATGGCAGCGACCTGGCCCGTGAGCGGAATGCGCTCGAGTTTGCCCGCCTCGACCCACATGGCAAGGGCGTCGTGCAGCGCCACCCAGGCGCCGGTAATGCTCGCCGTACGCGTGCCGCCATCGGCCTGGATCACATCGCAGTCGACGGTGACGGTGTACTCGCCGAGCGCCTTCATGTTGACGACGGTACGCAGGCTGCGGCCGATGAGGCGCTCGATCTCCATGGAGCGGCCCTTACGATTGGCGTACTCGCGCTTGCAGCGCTTACCGGTCGATGCCGGCAGCATGGCATACTCTGCGGTTACCCAACCGGCCTTGGCGCCCTTGCGCCAGCCCGGCACGCCCTCCTCAATGGTGGCGGCACACAGCACGCGCGTGTCACCGAACTCAGCCAGGCACGAGCCGTGGGCATGCTTCATAACACCACGGGTGAGCTTGACGGGGCGCAGCTCGTTGGCGGCACGGCCGTTCGCGCGGTTGACCTGCATGTACTCCATAGAAATATCCTTTCGGCAAAAGAAGGGGGCAAGTCTTTGGACGATAACCCTGTATCTATTTCAGTTCGTCGATATCGATATGTTCGATGCTCTTGAGCGGCTGGCCAAAGATAAAGCTACCCGCCACCGCAAACTCGGCAATGTTGTCAGACGTGGTGGCAAAGCGATGCTGCGGCTCAGCGGTATCGCCCGCCAGCTGCTCGCGGCGCGTGAGAATATCGGTCAGCTCGCGGGTGGTCTCCTCGGCGGAGCTCACCACGCGCACCCCGGGTCCCAGCGCATGGCGGATGGGACCCACCAGCAGCGGGAAGTGCGTACAGCCGAGCACCACGGTATCGATGCCACGATCGTGCAGCGGCTCGACTGTGGCGCCGACCAGCGCGCGAACGGCTGGCGTATCAAAAATATCCTCGTTCTCGAGCCACTGCTCCTGCAGATGCGCGCCCGAGGCGAGCTCGTGCTCGACGACCTCGACAAAGCTCGAAGCTGGGCAGCCATACACATCGACACCAGCATCCAAGTCCTGGATGGCGCGCGTGTAGGCGCCCGAGCGAATGGTGAGGTTGGTGGCCAGCACGCCCACGCGACGCGTACGCGTGCTGTTAATGGCGGCGCGCGCGCCCGGGGCGATCACGCCGATCACGGGAACGTCGAGCACTTGCTGAGCCAGACGCAAGGCCGCGGCGGTCGCCGTGTTACAGGCGATGACCATGATCTTAACGTCGTGCCTCGATAGCCAGCGACCCGCCTGCAGCGCAAACGAGCGAACCTCGTCCTCGGTGCGGGTGCCATAAGGGCAGCGCTTAGTGTCACCGAAGTAGTAGACGGACTCGTGCGGAAGCGCCGTTGCGATCGCGCGCGCAACCGTCAGGCCGCCCAGGCCCGAGTCGAACACGCCGATCGGACGCGTGTCCCCGGCCAGATTATCGATATCGGACATTACCTCACCAGATTCTCTCTCGAAAAATGCGACCACTCGTGATGCGTCGCGCTACGAACGGGCTGCGACCAGCAGCTCGGCCGTTGCCACCCAACCGTCGACAATCTTGCCGCGCGTAATATAGGCATTGTCGCAGGCGTCCAAGAACTCCGGGGCACCGGCGCTCGTCAGACCGTTCTCGACCAGGCAGAACATGCCAACATGGTCGGCCATGTAGAAGTCGGACTCGGAGTCGCCGAGCGCAAGCGTCTCCTCGCGCTCGATCCCCAGGTGCTCGCAGAAGCGCGCAATGGCAACGCCTTTGTTGAGACCCGCCGGATTGATGTTGAAGGCGCGGCCGTCCTCGACGCGATTAAGCTCGAGCGTCGTCGGCTTGGACAGGTGAGTCAGATGGCCGTTGCAAGCCCAGACCAGACCGCAGCCGGCCTCGTCCAGGATGGCCTGGACCTCATCGTCGGGCACATCGCCGCGCATGCCGACGGTGACCTCACGGTACTTGTAGCCGGTCGACATGTCGTTGTGGTATTCGATCTTGTGCGGCCAGCGGGCAAGGATCTTCTCGCACACGCCGGTCTGCTCGATCACCTGGTGCGGCGTGAGACCGCAGGCGGGGTCGTAGGGCATGTCGCCCGTCAGGTACTCCCAGTCGTTGGCCTTGAGGTCGTACATGACCAGGCCGCCCATCTCGCCGATGTAGGAGTTGAGGCCGAGCACGCGGGCGTCCTCATGGATCATGGTGCGATTGCGACCCGAGGTGGGGACCACCTGGATGCCGGCACGAGCGAGCGCGACAACCGCCTCGACGAGCTTGGTCGAGGGATTGCCGTCGTTATCGCGCAGTACGCACGAACCGGGGGCGAGCATCGTGGCGTCCAGATCGGTAAAGACATACTTGACCTTGGCAAGGCGCTCGCGCATCTCGCCCGAAAGCTCGGCAACGGTCGGCAGGATGTTGTGGGACATGGTCACTCCGTTTACATAGAAGGGGCTTGGTCTAGGCGTCGTACGCCGCAAGGGTGCGCTTGAGAATCGAACCGTCGCGCTCACAAGGCTCGGGTCCGTTCTTGCGCAGCATGCGCTCTTCCTCGCCCTTACCGGTCACGATGACCACGGCAGGACGGACGGTTTCGCGCACGGCAATCTCGATAGCGGCAACGCGATCCGTCACGATTTGCCAGTTATCATTTCCCTGCGCTTGAACGTTGCGCGCGATCTCGGCGCAGATGTCCTCGACATCCTCGGGGCCGGGGTCATCCTCGGTAATCACGATTCGGTCGGCATACTTGCCAGCGGCGATGCCCATCGTGGTGCGTCGATCGACACCCTTACCGCCCGTAGCGCCAAATACAACCGCCAGCTCGCGCTCGGGATAGTTCTCGCGCAAGTCACGTAGGAGCGTCTCGAGGCTCATGCCGTTATGTGCAAAATCGACAACGCCCAAGATTTTGCCCGATACGGACGGATAGAGCTCCATACGGCCGGGAACGAAGACGCCCTCAAAGCCATGGACGATGCCCTCTTCGGAAATACCCAGGGCCTCGGCGCAGGCAATAGCGGCAAGCGCGTTGGACACATTGAACTTAACCGGCGTGGGAATCACAATGTCGCGCGTAAAGCGGGGCGTGCGCACCGTTGCCACCACGCCGCAGTCGCCATTGCGAATCGCCAGTGCAAGCACGTCGGCACGCTCGTCGGTCAGGGAGAACGTCACCGTACGTTTGCAACGAGATGCCGCCTCGAGCACGCGATCGACCTTATCCATATCGAGATTGACCACGGCAAAACGGCTCTGCGAGAAGATTTTGAGCTTGCTGGCAAAGTAATCCTCGAGCGTCGGATGCTCAATCGGCGAAATGTGATCCTCGCCGATATTGGTAAAGGCGCCGACTTCAAAGTCAATCTTGCCCGTTCGCTCGTATTTGAGGCCCTGACTCGATGCCTCCATAACCAGCCACGGGGCACCCGCCTCCGCAGCATGTGCGATGCGAGACTGCAGCAGGAAGGATTCGGGGGTCGTCAGCTTGGAAGGGCCCGTCTCGACGCCGTCGTCGAACTCAATGCCCGTATTAAGAGCGGGTCGATGACAGCCCGTAAGCTTGGCCTCGTTGGCGAGGATGCCGCGCAGATAAAAGCTGCAGGTCGACTTGCCCTTGGTGCCTGTAAAGGCGCAGACCTTCACCTTACCCGACGGGTGCCCATAAAAGGCATCTGCCACCACGGCGAGCGTGCGACGAATATCGCTCACAATCACCGCGGGAAGATCAACATCGTAATCGACCTCGGAAACGTAGGCCACGGCGCCATCGGCGATTGCCGAAAGCAGGTACTCGCGCTTAAACGCACGGCCCTTGCAGACAAACAACGTGCCCGGACGCACCTGGCGCGAGTCATCAGTCGCAAACTCAATGCGCTGGTCGCACGAAGCGCTCGGTCTGGAAACAACAAGGTCATCTTCCTCGAGCAACTCTATATAGCGCATCAGAGTTAGCTTCTCTTGTGTCGGACTCGACATACAAAGACCTCTCTCGCTAAATTCAGCCTTAAAGGGCAGAAGACGTCCCGCGGCAGAAACGATGAAACATTCTGTATTATCAACCATCCTAATATGCCACCTGACCTTGCGCGCATCACAGCCTTCTAAAAAATTGCATGGACTGTGCCGTGGTCTAATAAATGGCAACAGTGTTCACCCCGTGTAAAAACAAGGAAATCTGGGTGCTGTTCTTTAACATAGCGTTCGCAACCACGGCCCGCCGCTTCGTCTGAAGATCGGGACGTGGTTTTTTCGGTTCGCTCGGCGCTTATGCCCTATCACGAAACAAAAGATTGGCATGATAGTAAAGATTATTTGACATCAGCTGCCGCAATCCTTGCGGCAGTACACCTGAGCCGTCAGCAGAAAGGATCTTGCATGTGCGGTTTTGTCGGTTTTACCGGTACAGATGAACAGAGTGAGCTGGTTCTCACGGCCATGATGAATCGCATCATCCACCGTGGTCCCGATATGGGCGGCCAGCATATCGTCGACAACGTTGCCCTTGGCTTCCGTCGTCTTTCGATTCTCGATCTTTCCGAAGCTGGAGCCCAGCCCATGTCGAGCGACGACGGCAAGGTCACGATTGTCTTCAACGGAGAGATCTACAACTTCCAGGAGCTTCGTGCTGAGCTGGAGGCGGCCGGCTACGCCTTCCACTGCAACGCTGATACCGAAGTCCTGGTACACGGTTACGAGGAGTGGGGCGAGGACCTGGTCAACCGTCTGCGCGGCATGTACGCGTTCGTTATTCACGACCAGAACAAGAACAAACTCTTTGGTGCTCGTGACATCTTTGGTATCAAGCCGTTCTATTACTACCAGGCATCCGATGGCTCGCTGCTGTTTGGCTCCGAGATCAAGAGCTTCCTGGACCATCCCAAGTTTGAGAAGGCCGTCAACCACGACGCGCTGCGCCCCTACCTGACGCTGCAATTCCCTGCCACGGAGGAGACCTTCTTTAAGGGCGTGTTCAAGCTTGCCCCGGCGCATTGTTTTACGTATGACCTGACGACCAACACCATGGACATCAAGCGTTACTGGAGCTGTGACTTCACCGACGACAACTCCAAGACCTTCGAGGAGTACGTGGACGAGTGCGACAAGGTCGTGCACGAAAGCGTCGCTGCGCACCGAATCGCCGATGTTAAGGTGGGCTCGTTCCTTTCTGGCGGTGTGGACTCCAGCTACATTGCCGCCTGTCTCATGCCCGACACCACGTATTCTGTCGGCTTCGATTACAAGAACTTCAACGAGACCAACTACGCCGCCGAGCTTTCCGACAAGCTGGGCATCAAGAACGTGCGCAAGATGATTACCGCCGACGAGTTCTTTGATGCACTGCCCGATATCCAGTACCACATGGACGAGCCGCAATCGAACCTGTCCAGCGTGCCGCTGTACTATCTGGCGCAGATGGCTTCCAAGGAGGTCACCGTCGTCCTTTCGGGCGAGGGTGCCGACGAACTGTTTGCCGGCTATGAGTGGTACGAGGACACCCCCGAGATGCGCACTTTTAAGAAGCGCGTGCCGCTCGGCATACGTCGCGCCCTGGGCTCACTCGTTCAGCATCTCCCCTACTTTAAGGGTCACAACTTCCTGACGAAATGCGCCGAGGTTCCCGAGCGCTGGTATGTGGG
>CABSNK010000002.1 GCA_902479075.1 uncultured Collinsella sp. | reverse complement strand
AACTGCGGGAGCGAGCCATCAGCTCAATGTGTTCGGCTGAGATCGGAAATCAACCCCAAACAGACTTTTTTTGACCGTTTGCCCTACGGAATCGACCCGTTGGGGAAAAATAGCTTGACGTTTGGACGTTCCTCGTGCTTCGGAAGCTGACTATAAAGCTACACCTGCATGAAAGGGTTCCGCATAAGCTCGCGTGCCACAGTGGTCGAATCGCCATGGCCGGTTAGGCAAACGGTATCGGGCGGGAGAAGCCGGGCGAGCTTGGAGAGCGAGCGCAGAATCGCCGCCTCGTCTCCTCCAGAAAGATCGGTGCGGCCGTGGCTGCCCGGGAATAGTGTGTCGCCCACAAAGGCAATGTTCCCCTGCTCGGTGGCAGCAAACAAGACGATCCCGCCCGGCGTATGACCTGGCGTCTCGATCACCTGCAGGCAGATATCGCCCACCTCGATAGCATCGCCTTCGGCGAGCAGGCGCGTCGGCTCCCCGGGGTCAGGCGTCTCAATGCCCCACATAGCTCGCTGTTCCTCGATGTTCGCATGCGGCACAGCTGCGTCCTTGCCGCACAGTTCGTACAGGGCGTCAGCGCCAACGGCGGCACGAACTCCAGCGACACCGCCAACATGGTCGGCATGACCATGCGTGCAGACAGAACCGAGCACTTGCACATCAGGGCGTTCGGCTCGGATATGCGCAACGAGGCCTTCGCCTTCCCAAGCGGGATCGATAATCAAGCATTCGCCACTCGAAATAACGGCGTAACTGTTGGTCTGGATGGGGCCGTTTACAAGCGCCTCAATCGAAGCCGTGCCCCGAGGGGTTAAGTCCAAAGCCGCAGCGTCCATGCGTGCGCCCTCCTTCTATAAACGTCGAGGCACCAAACGATGCCTCGAACGTAGCCAATATCATTACTGTCGCGCGCTCGTTACGCCTATACGCGACGCTTGAGCTGAGCCCCACCCTCGCCAGGCATCAAACGGCGTGCGTCATAGACCGAGTCGACGCTGCTAATGGATGCCAGTAGCGGATCCAGGCCGCTCGCATCCGAAATTTCGACCATAAAGCGCAGGGTTGCAATACCCTCGCGGTTAGTCGAGGTGGCGGCGGAAAGAATATTGCCGCCTGCATCGCCAATGGCGATGGTGACGTCCTTGAGCAGGCCCATGCGGTCCAGGCACTCGACCACAATCTCGACCTGGAAAAGCGTATCGGCAGCACCATCCCACTCTACGTCAATCATGCGCTCGGGATGTTCCATAAGGCCCTTGACGTTGGGGCAGTTGGCGCGATGCACCGAAACGCCACGACCGCGCGTGATGAAGCCAACGATGTCGTCGCCCGTCACGGGGTTACAGCAATGAGCCAGACGGACCAGCAGGCCGCTGTTGCTCTCGCCCTTGACGATAATGCCGTTACTGGCGCTCTTACCGCGCTTTTGCGGCTTGCGGTTGGATCCGCGGGCAGGCTGCTTTACGACCTCGGCGATAGCCTCGGCCTTGGTGAGCTGTTCCTCGGGCTTGGGGTCCAAGATTTGCTCGACCTTATTGCCCACAGCGCGCGGGGCAACCTTGCCCGCGCCAACGGCTGCAAAAAGGTCCTCGAGCTGCTTGAAGTTAAACTGCTCCGCCACGGCGTTGAGCGCACGCGTGGATCGTGGCGTAGAGATGCCATACCCGCGCTTACGCAGGTCCTTGGCCAGTATATCGCGGCCGGCGGCAGCGTCGTCGTCCTTGGTCGCGGCGGCGAAATAACGGCGAATCTTTGACTTGGCCGAAGGTGTCTTGACGATCTTGAGCCAATCGCGCGACGGCTTAGAGCTCTTGTTAGTCAGAATCTCGACACGGTCACCCGTCTTGATCTCGTGCGTGAGCGGCGCCACCGCACCGTTGATCTTGGCGCCGACACAGTGGTTACCGACCTCGGTATGAACGGCGTAGGCAAAGTCGAGCGGTGTAGAGCCGGCACGAAGCGCCATGACCTCGCCCTTGGGCGTAAAGACAAAAATTTCCTGGTCGAACAAGTCGACCTTCAGCGAATGCAGGTATTCCTTGGCATCGGTGATCTCGTCAGACGCCGCCCAGTCGAGTGAGTGCTTGAGCCAGTTGATCTGGTCGTCCAGACGCTGCGCATCGTTAGTCTTGGAGGCAGACGATCCGCCCGACTTCTTATACAGCCAGTGGGCAGCGATGCCGTACTCGGCCTGCTCGTGCATTTCGTAGGTTCGAATCTGAATCTCGAGCGGACGGGCCGTGGGGCCGATAACCGTCGTGTGAAGCGATTGGTAGTTATTGACCTTGGGCATGGCGATATAGTCTTTAAAACGACCGGGCATGGGATGCCACAGGGTATGCACGGCACCAAGCGTGGAATAGCAATCGCGCACCGAATGAGTGATGACGCGCAGCGCCACCAGGTCGTAAATCTCGGAGAACTCCTTGCCCTTGCGCTTCATCTTTTGATAGATGGACCAATAGTGCTTGGAACGACCGTTGATCTGGAAGCCCTCAAGACCAATGCGATTGAGCTCATCGGTGAGCGTCTTGATGGTCTCGGCCAGATAACGCTCGCGAACCTCGCGCGACTCGGATACCATGCGCGAGATGCGCTGGTAGGCATCGGGCTCCAAGTAGAAAAAGGACAGATCCTCGAGCTCCCACTTGATTGAACTCATGCCCAGGCGGTCGGCCAAAGGCGCGTACACGTCCATGGTCTCGCGTGCCTTAAACAGGCGGCGGTCCTCGCGCAGAGCGGCAAGCGTGCGCATGTTATGCAGGCGGTCGGCGAGCTTGACGATGATGACGCGGATGTCCTTGGACATGGCGAGGAACATCTTGCGCAGCGTAAGCGCCTGCTTCTCGTCCATGCTGTCGACTTCAATGTTGGTGAGCTTGGTCACGCCGTCGACGAGCCCCGCCACGGTTTCGCCAAACAGACCCGAAACATCGGCAAGCGAGGTCTCGGTGTCCTCGACGGTATCGTGCAGCAACGCGGCGCACACCACATCGCAGTCCATCTTGAGGTCAGCCAGAATGATAGCTACCTCGACGGGATGGTTAATGTACATCTCACCCGAGCGCCGCTTTTGGTTGCAGTGCTTCTCGGCAGCAAAGCAGTAGGCCTGCTCCACCTTGGAGAAGTCGTCCTCGTTCATATATTTGAGGCACAGACGCTCCAGCTTGTCGTAGCTGTCCGCCATAATCTCGGGCGGCAGCTCATCGGCATGCTTATAGTGCTCCATCTCCGAAAACGGCTGGAGGGTGGAATCATGGGCGGTACGGGCTGCGGCGTCCATCGAGGTCCCCTTCCCCTAGGCCCGCGGTACGATCGGGCGGTTAACTTTGGCTAGCATATCAGAAGCGCACGAATCGAGTGCCCAGCTCCGAAAAGCCGTGAACTCCATGCGCGAGCGCAAGCCCTCCAAATAGCGAATTGACCTGCTTAATTGCACGCGACCGGGGTTTTCCGCCATCGCGATGCGACGCGTATCGTCAAACCCCGAAACGCGGCAGAAACCGAGTTCTTCGAAGATTCCCAGGCCGCTTTCCACTGAGCGCTCGTCGACCGGCGTGCGGGCATCGATGGCAAGACACATCTGCGCAATGTCGATATCGCTCGCGCAGAATGAATCGTCCCCCGTCTTGCCACGGTTGGAGCGCCACATGGTCTGCAGCGCTCGATAGAGCGTGACAAGCTCATCGCGCTCGGGCGCGTAACAATCGAGCAGGCGCTCATTAATACGAGCGTCACGCGACGAATAGAGCAGGTGAATCACGGCGGGCTGTCCATCGCGACCGGCACGGCCACTCATCTGGTTAAACTCAATCGCACCAAACGGCATGTGGTAGAGCACGACATGACGGATATCGGGTAGGTTGACGCCCTCACCGAAGGCCGAGGTTGAAACGATGCAGCTGAGACTTCCGTCTCTAAAGGCTTCCTCAACACAGCGGCGATCGGAGCGCGCAAGCCCGGCGTTATAGAACGCGATCTGGGTCGCACAGTCGGGCACGCGTTTGCGCAACGTCTTGGCAAGCGCCACGGACTGGTCGCGTGAGTTCACGTAGATAACGGTCTTCTCCCCCGTCGCCACGATCGACACCAGGCGATTTTCGCGGCTCGCAAGGTCTCGGTCATCCTCGAGCTGCAAGTTCTCGCGCACCGTCTCGTCGACCACCGTACGGGTAATCGGTAGCACGCGGGCGAGCTCGGCCACAACCGGAGCCGTTGCGGTGGCAGTCGCGGCCATGACAACGGGGTTGCCCAGGGCCTTGAGAATATCGGGCATGTCGAGGTATGCGCTCCGGTCACCGCCCTTGGCAAGACCGGCATGGTGTGCCTCATCGATAACGACAAAGCCGATACGTCCAGAACGCGCAAAGCGATCGCGATGGATGGAAAGGAACTCAGGCGTCGTGAGAACGATGCCGGTGCGACCCGAAGCCAGGCCGGCAAACACGTCATCGCGCGCGGCCTCCACGGTCTCGCCGGTCAGCACGCCTACGCCAATGCCGAGCGCGGCCATCGTCGACGAGAGGTGATAGGCCTGGTCGGCAACGAGCGCGCGCAGCGGATAGACAAAGATACTCGCACGCCCGCGAAGAACCGCCTCGCGCGCGGCATGCACATGGAAGATAAGAGACTTGCCGCGCCCCGTTCCCATAACGGCCAGAACACTTTGGTGATCGGCCAGGGCATCGAGCGCCTCGACCTGCGCGCGGTGCGGCTGGTTCGATCCGATAAAGCTGTGAATGAGTGAGCGCGTGAGCTCGGTATAGGAAAGCTGGGCAAGCGTCTCGCGTTTACGCGACTCCAGGCGCAGCCCAGAATCCGCCGGTTGTACGCCGCGGCGAAGCTCACATGCCGGGTCGTCAACGCTGGGCGCCGTGGTATCGCGGACCAAGACATCCTTAATCATGAGCTTTGGCTTTACGCGACCTTGCCAATGCTCGGCAACGGCCTCGAACACCAAGTCGACAGCGCTGTCGCAATTGATAAGCCTATCGATCTGCGGCACGCGAAACATGATTGCCGGCACGCTCGCGGCTCCATCCGTCGCCACGAAGCGCATATGCTCGCCGGTCTTGCCCACCACGGCGCGATCGCACATCGTCACGCCCTCGGCAGCCAGCAGCGGCACCTTATTACCCTGGCCAAACGGCTCAAGGCGGGAAATCTGCTCGATGGTCTCGATATTCAATTCGGAAAGGTCAACCGTGGCGGCAACCTCGTCGGTGTTCTCAAAGTCCTCGGCGGGAAGCTCGGACAACACGGCGGAAAGGCGACGACGAAACTCATCGAGCTTAGACGCCTCGATGGTCACGCCCACCGCACCGGCATGTCCGCCGCGGCGAATCAGCAGGTCGGAGCAGCGCTCGACGGCTTCGAACAGGTTGACCTTGCCCACCGAGCGACCCGAGCCACGTGCTATACCGTCCTCGATAGAGAAGAGCAACGCCGGCACGTGATATCGGTTGGTAAGGCGGCTCGCCACGATGCCCTTAACGCCCTCGTGCCAGCCCTCGCCACCCACGACGATTGCGCGACCGCCATCATAGGTCTCCTCGACCTTTGCCATGGCATCACGCGTGAGCTCCGCCTCAATCTCGCGACGCTGACGGTTGATCTCCTCGAGCTCGGCCGCCAGTGCACTTGCCTCGATAGGATCGCGGGCAAGCAGCAGGTCGAGCGCCAGCTTGGGATCGGCCATGCGGCCGGCGGCGTTTAAGCGGGGAATGAGCGAGAACGATAGACCGTCCGCCGTAATGGTAGAAAGGTCGGCCTTGGCGAGCGCTGCAAGCGCGATGTAGCCGGGACGAGCCGTCACGCGCATCTGTTGGATGCCCTCGGCGACCAACGCGCGGTTCTCGGCCGTCAATGGCATCATGTCGGACACGGTGCCCAGCGCCGCAACCTCAATCAGCGAACGCCAATACGACGGCTTGCCCAGACGCTCGCCCAAAACCTGCACCAGCTTGAGCGCCACGCCAGCACCGGCAAGCTCGCGCGAGGGGCCCTCATCCTCGAGCTTGGGGTCGGTCAGGGGCACGCCCTGCGGCACCTGGTCGGACGGCTCATGGTGGTCCGTAACCACCAGATCGATTCCCAAGCTCTCCAGATAGGAGACCTCATCCTTGGCCGCGATACCGTTATCGACGGTCACAATCAGATTGGGTTGGGCGAGCTCGTTGACGCGATCGAGCGCGGCGCGCGAAAGGCCATAACCCTCGTCAAAGCGGTGCGGGATAAACGGTGTGACATCGGCGCCAAACGTCCGCAGCGCCTCGGTCAACAGGCAGGTCGATGTAATGCCGTCAACGTCAAAATCACCAAAGACGGCGATACGCTCGCGGTTGCGGATGGCGCGTTCGACACGATCGGCAACAACTGACATGCCCGGAATGACGAGCGGATCGGCCCAATCACGGTCGAGCGAAGGCGTCAGAAATAGCTGTCCCTCCTCAATCGAGGCAATGCCGTGCGCAACCATAATGCGCGCCACCAGCCTGGGTATGCCCAGGCCAGCCGAAAGCTCCTTTTCGAGCTCGGGGTTTTGCCGAGCGACCGCCCAGCGATGCGTCGTCTTAAGCGATGACATGAGCGCCCACCCCCGATAGGGGCAGGTCGCCGCGATACCTCTCACGGTTCATAGCGATGAGTCCTCTGTGTATGCCCACTTCGGCAGGCAGATCTGTTGAACGGGTTTATTATACCGTGCGGCACGGACGCAGAGCCTCGCAGCACGCCGTGGTTTCGGTAAACGATGCCGGTAATAGCCTCGAAATAATCGAGCGTTTCTAACGCACGGATGCATGCGAGCGTCTAGCATATCCATTCAAAACGGATTTACGAGCAAAGGGAGTCACAAGAGCAGATGAAGCAATGGGTTGGACTGGGAAAGTTCCTCGCGGGGCATATGCAGGTCATCGTTCCGATTTGCGTAACGCTCGGTGTGCTCTTTCCCCAGCAGATCGGCGTACTCAAGCCCATCGTTCCCGCTCTCTTCGCCTTTATGACGTTCCAAGGCGCGCTCAGCAACACCTTCCACCAGGTAGCCGAGGTGTTCCGCCGTCCGCTGCACCTGATTTTGGCGCTGCTCGTCTCGGCGGTGCTTATTCCCATAGCAGCTTATGCCATGGGATCGCTGTTCTTTGGCTCCAACCCCAACCTTGTCTGCGGCATCGTGCTCGAGTACAGCGTACCCGTGGCAGTCACTGCCTTTATGTGGATTAGCATGTTCGGCGGCAACGGCCCGCTCGCGCTCACCATTATCCTGACGTCCTCGGTTATCTCGCCTGTGACGATTCCGCTCACGCTGAAGCTCTTGCTGGGTGCCACCGTCTCGATCGATGTGCCGAGCATGATGCAGGACATGGCCTTTATGATCGCCATCCCCGCCGTGCTCGGCATCGTGATCAACGAGCTCACGCGTGGATGGGGACACGAGAAGCTCTCCCCCGCGCTCTCGCCCGCCTGCAAGTTCATGATGATGGGCGTTATCGCCTCAAACTCCACCGCCATGAGTGAGTACGTGCTGCACATGAACGCGGTGCGTCTGGAAGTCGCCCTCTTTATTTTGACCTTCGCCATCAGCGGCTTTGTCGTCGGTTTTCTGGTCGCCCGTGCGCTGCATCTGCCATATAGCGAGACGACTACCATGTGCTTTACCTGCGGCATGCGTAACATCTCTTCGGGCGCCGTCATCGCCACACAGTACTTTCCAGGCGAAGTCGTGTTTCCCGTCATGTGCGGAACGCTGTTTCAGCAGATACTCGCCTCGTTTATCGGGCATCTCTTTGAGCGTCTGACCGACGAGGAGCGCGCCGCCCAGCGCAAGCGTGTCGAGGCCGGCCGCGACGCCATGGCGCGCTAGACTGTCCGCATTACACGGGTGTTAATCTTGCTATACGAGCGTTTCCAGATGCGCACGCAAGCGCTCAGCATCGATATCGAGCGTTGTCTCGGCATTGACCTGGGCCAAACGATAGCCGACAAAGTAGGGCGAAACCACCCAACGCGGCAGCGCCTTGGCAATGGTCCGACCGCCCAGGTGATAGAAGAACAAGTTGTACGACTCTGCGCGACCACCGTGGTGCTCGTTCAGGATATAGCGCAGAGCCACCTGGATCGCATCGGCGAAGAGATCTGCCTCGGCTTGGTCTCTTGTGTCATCGCTGGCGGCAATTCCCTGCGGGGCTGAAACGTTGACCTCAAAGAACCCCATGATCGGTTCGGTTGAGATGTTGGCCGCGATTCTCCCCTGTTGCCAGACATTGATGCCTTCGAAATTGGCGGAAGTCAACGAAGCATAGCCGTCTGCCTGCTCCAAACCCACAATCTGCATGTGCGGATGAACGAGACTACCGCCCGAGAGAGGACCCTTGTTCTTGTACATGAGCACGCTTCGATACTGCTGTGAATCGATCATCTGCTGCCAGCAATCCAGGGCAAACCTCATCACATGGTGGAGTTCATCTGGCTCATAGGTCGCCAGGTCGGCATCGTGATCGGCTGACTCGATCAGCACGGTTTGACGGGTGGCGCGCAGGGTTTTGAACTTATTCTCGAGCCAGATGCAGTCGCCGTCGCGCCGGATGATATTGGCGAGTCCCTCGGTATCGCAAAAGGGGCACGCGGTGCCAGGGCGCCGGTTGTCGTCGGGCTTGCCGCTCGCCTGCTGAACGTCAAATACCAGCGCCACGGGTTACGCCTCCAGCGGCACGATCTTGGTGCCATGGAGCTCGGAGACGCCCAATGCCGCCGCCACGGTATCGCGGTTGGCCGTGGAAATGCCGCCGCCGGGAAGGATGGTCAGGCGGTCGCCCGCATACTCGACAAGACGCGATAGGTGCTCCAGATTGTCCTCAATCGGCGTTCCGGCAGCACCACCATGCGTCAGGATACGCGTGATGCCACAGTCGGCGAGCGTGTCGACAGCATCGATCTGAGCCTCGGGCGAGAGCTGGTCAAACGCCATGTGGAAGGTGATGTCAATGGGCTCACGCTTGCACTCCTCGGTCGCGCAGCCCGCAGCCATCACGAGGGCGCCGAGCGTAAGTTCATCGAGCGCCCATCCGCCGGCACAAGGCTTGCAGCAGCCAAAGACCAAGCCGTCGGCGCCGGCGCTCACGGCAAGACCCAAGTCCATCTCCATCATGCGCAGCTCGTCCTGGTTGTAGTGAAAGTCACCACCACGCGGGCGAATCATGCACATCACTCGCGCATCATGCTCGTGAGCGTAACTGACTGTATTGCTAATAACACCGGCGGAAGGCGTGGTGCCACCGACGGCGAGGTTGTCACACAGCTCAATGCGCCCCGCACCGGCCTCGATGGCCGCCGGCACCCGCTCAAAGTTCTCGGCACAAAACTCGTACAGCATAGATAGACCCCCAGATGACAAACGTTTTCCGATGGGCATTGTCGCACGCCCCCATGAAGTTGCGGTGGAATAGGGACTGTTTTGGCCTCTGAGGCTCCCATTTAGTCCCTATTCCACCACAACTTCATGGGGGTAGTCGTTGGCATCTGCCACAACGCCGATGTTTTGGCAACGACAGCGAAAGCCCGCCAGAGCGAGCAAGGTGCCTTGAAACAAGGCGGCATTGACCTTCTGGTCATGCCGCCGAAGTTGAAAGGCAGATTGCCGCTCTGGCGGGCTTGCAGCGTCGGCTGGTTACGGCGTTTGGCAAAACGCCGTAACCATCTAACCGCCCAGGTAGGCTTTACGCACGTTGTCGTCGTGCAGCAGCTCTTGGCCCGTGCCGGTCATGGTGATCTTGCCGGTCTCGAGCACGTAGCCGCGTGTGGCGATGGAAAGAGCCATCTGTGCGTTTTGCTCGACCAGAAGCACCGTGGTGCCGGCCTTGTGCAGGTCCTCGACAATCCGGAAGATCTGTTCGATCAGAATCGGCGCCAGGCCCATGGAAGGCTCGTCGAGCATGAGCAGCTTGGGGTTACTCATAAGGGCACGGCCCATAACGAGCATCTGCTGCTCGCCGCCCGAAAGGGTGCCGGCGACCTGGCGACGGCGCTCCTTCAGGCGCGGGAACTGCTCATAGACGCGCTCCAGGCCCGGAGCCACCGTGGACTTGGGCTGTGTATAAGCGCCCATCTCCAGGTTCTCCTCGACCGTCATCTGCAAAAAGGCGCGACGGCCCTCGGGGACCTGAGCCAGGCCCTTACCAACCAGCTTGTCGGCAGGCGTATGGGTAATGTCCTCGCCCATAAACTTGATGGAGCCGGTCTTGGAACGCAGCAGGCCCGAGACGGTCTTAAGCGTCGTGGACTTACCGGCGCCGTTGGCACCGATCAGAGCCACGATCTCGCCCTCGTTGACGTTAAAGGAGATGTCCTTGATGGCGTGGATAGCGCCGTACCAGACGTTGATGTTGTAGACGGAAAGCATCGGCTCTGCCATTTAGTTCTCCCCCTTATCCTGCTTGCCCAGATACGCCTCGATAACGGCGTCGTTGTTCTGGATTTCCTCGGCCGTGCCCTTGGCGATGACCTTACCAAAGTTGAGCACACAGATGCCCTCGCAAATATTCATGACGAGCGACATGTCGTGCTCGATAAGCATGATGGCAATGCCGAAGGTGTCGCGAATCTTAACGATGTTCTCCATGAGTTCCGCGGTCTCGGACGGGTTCATGCCGGCGGCAGGCTCGTCGAGCAGCAGCAGTTTGGGGTTGGTGGCAAGCGCGCGGACGATCTCCAGACGACGCTGGGCGCCGTAAGGCAGCGAGCCAGCCTGCTCGTTTGCCAGATGCTCCATATCAAAGATGGACAGCAGCTCCATGGCACGCTCGTGGGCGGCCTTCTCGTGCTTCCAATACGTCGGCAGGCGCAGCACGCCCTCAAAGCCGGAGTAACGCTCCTGGCTATGCAGGCCGACCTTAACGTTATCCTCCACCGTCATGGTGTTGAACAGACGAATGTTCTGGAAGGTACGAGCAATACCCATACGGTTGACCTGATAGACCGACTTACCCGAGGTGTCCTCGCCGTCGAGCAGGATGGTGCCGTGCGTGGGCTGGTACACCTTGGTGAGCAGGTTGAAGACCGTGGTCTTGCCGGCACCGTTGGGGCCGATCAGACCGGCGATCTCGGTCTTGCCGATAGTCAGGCTAAAGTCGTCGACTGCCTTAAGGCCGCCAAACTCAATGCCCAGGTGGATGCACTCGAGTGCCGGGCGCTCGCCCAGGTCACGATCGGGAACGATGGCGCCAGAAGGATACGGGACCATCTTGCCCTTGTTGAACTCAAATTTACTGGACATCGGCTGCCACCTCCTTCTTGGAAGCAAAGCGGTCCTTGACGCGACCGAAGAACGCCTTGAGCTGCGGGTTATTAGTAAAGACCATGACCAGGATCAGCACGATGGCGTAGATGAGCATGCGGTAGTCCGAGAACTGACGGAGCAGCTCGGGGAGCACCGTGAGCAGCGCCGCGGCGATAACGGAGCCGCGCATGTTGCCCAGGCCGCCCAGGACCACGAACACCAGGATGAGGATGGACGTGTTGAAGTCGAACTTGGTGGCGGAGAGCTGCGAGAAGTTACCGCCGAACAGGGCTCCGGCAGCACCGGCGAGGGCAGCGGAAACCACGAACGCGATCATGCGGTACTGCGTGACGGAGATGCCCACAGACTCGGCAGCGATCTTGTTGTCGCGCACGGCCATAATGGCGCGGCCGGTACGGCTGCGAACCAGGTTGAGCACGATCACGAGCGCGATCATAACCAGAATGGCGCCGGCAAGGAAGGTCGAGTACGTCGACACACCCGAGGCGCCCTGCGCGCCCTTGATGATGGCGGTGCCGTCCTCGAGCAGGTGCAGGTCGTCGATCGTAGAGTTGCCCGTGATGTTAAAGATCACGTGCAGGCCGCGAGAGTCGACACCCACAATGAGGCAGGTGACGATCTCTTTGATGATCTCGCCAAAGGCCAGCGTCACGATAGCCAGGTAATCGCCGCTCAGGCGCAGGACCGGGATACCGATCAAGAAGCCCAAGATGGCAGCGGCGATGGCGCCGACCACAATGCTGATGATCAGACGCATCGGGTCGGACGGAACGGCGCCCTCCAGCGCGACAGCGGTGACGATGCCCGTATAGGCGCCGACGCTCATAAAGCCCGCGTGGCCCAGCGACAAGTCGCCCGCGATACCGACGACGAGGTTGAGGGAAATGGCCATGACGATATAGGCCGTAATGGGGACCAGCTGACCGGCGATCATGCGCGGAATCATGTGGTTAGACTGCATAAAGAACACGATGGCGAACGCCACAAGGCACATGGCGTATGTAACAAAGTCGTGACGCGTCTGCTTGTCTTTAAGAAACTTCATAACGCTCACCTACACCTTCTCGGGGACGTACTTGCCCAAGAGGCCGGCAGGCTTGACGAGCAGGACGATGATCAAAACACCAAAAACGATGGAGTTGGCAAGGCTCGTGGAAATGTAAGCCTGCGCCATCGCCTCGATGATGCCGATGAGAATGCCGCCGACAAAGGCACCGGGGATGGAGCCGATGCCACCGAAGACGGCGGCGTCGAAGGCCTTGATGCCTGGCATGGCACCCGTCGTGGGCTGCAGCACCGGCGAGTAGGAGCACAGCAGCACACCGGCGATAGCGGCAAGGGCAGAGCCGATGGCAAACGTCATCGAGATGGTGCGGTTGACGTTGATGCCCATGAGCTGAGCGGCAGCCTTGTCCTCGGACACGGCGCGCATGGCCTTGCCCATCTTGGTCTTACCTGTAAAGAACATCAGGCCGGCCATGATAACCAGGCAGGCGACAATGGTGACGAGCGAGACGGCGCTTACGTTGAACTTGGCCAAGAACTCCGGCACCTGAAAGGTGACGAGCGAAGTGAAGTTCTTGGGCGTGGCGCCCCACAGAAGCTGCGCGGCGTTCTGCAGGAAGTAAGACACGCCGATAGCCGTGATCAGAACGGCCAGCGGGCCTGCCTGACGCAGCGGCTTATAGGCCAGGCCCTCGATGAGAACACCGAGAACCGTGCAGACCACACAAGAGAGAACTACAGATGCCCAGCCCGGGAGGCCGAGATACGACGTGGCGCAGAACGAGACATAGGCACCGACCATGATAACGTCGCCGTGAGCGAAGTTCAGCATCTTGGCGATACCGTAGACCATGGTGTAGCCCAACGCGATGATGGCGTAGACGCTGCCCATGGACAGGCCGTTGACCAGGTATTGGATAAAGACCGTCATGTTCCACATCCCCCTTTCGAATAGGTTTCCAGTTAATGTATGAAACAGGGACGTTACATCGTCCCTAGATACCAAGCAAGCAGGGAAGGCCAAAACCTCCCCTGCTTGGGATCAAAACCGCTCTATGTAAGGCGGCCTATTAGGCCTGTACGTACTTGCCGTCAGTGATGACGTACGCCGTGGGCTCCTTCTGGACCTGACCCTTATCGTTCCAGGAGAGCTTGCCAGTCAGGCCGTCAACAGTAATGTTGCGCATAGCCTCGGGAAGCTTCTCGGCAACCTCGGTGGGGTCGGCGTCGACACCCAGGCCGGCCTCCTTGAGAGCCTCGACCACAGCATGCACGCCGTCGTAGGCGTCGGCGGCAAACTGGTCGGGGGTATCGCCGTACTTATCTTTGTAAGCGTTGACGAAGTCGGCGTTCTTCTCGTCGTCGGCGGAGAACGGGGTCATGAGCAGCAGTCCCTCGGCAAGAGAGGTGTCGAAGCCCTCAACGCCCAGGATGCCGTCCATGCCGTCGCAGCCCATCATCTTGACGTCGTAGCCCATGTCCTTGGCGTTCTTGAGCAGGACGGACGCCGGCGTGTAGTAGATCGGCGCAAAGATCATGGTGGCGCCGGCCTGCTTGGCCTTGGTCAGCTGGTTGGTAAAGCTCGTGGCGGAGTCGTCCTTAAAGGTCTCCTCGTCAACAACCTCGAGCTTGGACTCAGCGGCCTGGGCCTTAAAGGAATCTGCGATGCCCGAAGAATAGGCGTCGCCGGAGTTATAGAACAGCACGAACTTCTCGTCCGCATACTTCTGCGCCAGGAACTTGGCAGCATTGACACCCTGGTTGGGGTCGGTGAAGCAAACCTGGAAGACGCAATCCTTGCCGTCGGTGACATCCTCGGAGGACGCGGACGGGGTGATCATGAACGTATTGGGGTCGTTACCGCACTCTGCGGCAACGGCAACCGACGCACCCGTGGTGGTCGGGCCGACGAGGGCCTGCATGCCCCAGTCGAGCAGGGTGTTGAAGGCGTTGACGGCCTTCTCGCCATCGGCCTGGTCATCTTCGGCCTTGCTGGCAAGCGGCAGCTCCTTGGTCGAGAAATCCTTGCAGCCAAGCTCGACACCCTGGGTAACGGACTTGCCGTAGGACGCGTTGGCGCCGGTCAGCGGGCCGATGGTGCCGATCTTAAACGAAGCGTCGCTCGAAGCGGAACCGCTGTCGCCGCCGTTGGAGGAGCAGCCAGCTAGAATGGACATCGCCCCCAAACCTGCTGCGCTCGCGATAACGCTCCTGCGATTCATAACAGGGTTCAATGACTTACCGGTGAGGCTCGACATGCGGCTCTCCTCTCAAATCTCGTCGGGTTTCGGTTACCCGACAGGCCATCCTTCGCCGTGTTCGGCGTTCGCAAAATAGTAGACGCTTTAGTTAAGGAAAGTGGCGATTATTTCAACTTTTCTTTGGATTTGTTCATTTATCCATAATTCTGCGTATTTCTATTACTTTATGCAGTATTGCCACTTTATTATGTAAAAGTAATGTTTCCATTCTGTTACAGGCGTCCCTGCCCTGAATAAAACAGCCTCACCGGTCGTGCTTTATGCGCACTTAGGCGGCGATGTACTTGCCGTCCTGAATCACATAGGCCGTAGCGGGCTTCTCGACTTGGCCTTCGTCGTTCCACGTGAGCTCGCCCGTCAGGCCCTCGATCTTGATCTTGCGCATGGCCTTGGCAAGGTCGCCGGCAATGTCGGCACCGTCGGCCGTAAGGTCGATGCCCGCTTTATCGATAGCCTCGACGATTGCGTGGACGCAATCGTAGGCGTCGGCGGCAAACTGGTTAGGTGTCTCGTCGTAGGCATCCTTATAGGCCTTGACGAAGTCGGCATTCTTCTCGTCGTCAGCCGAAAACGGGGTCATGAGCAGTACGCCCTCGGCAAGAGAGGTATCGAAACCTTCCACAGAGAGCAGGCCGTCCATGCCGTCGGTACCCATGAGCGTCATGTCGTAGCCCATGTCCTTGGCGTTCTTGAGCAAAACGGACGCCGGCGTGTAGTAGATCGGGGCAAAGATGAGCGTGGCACCGGCCTCCTTGGCCTTGGTCAGCTGGTTGGTAAAACTCGTGGAAGAGTCGTCCTTAAAGGTTTCGGTATCGACGATGTCGAGCTTGGATGCCTTGGCCTGCTCGGCAAAGGCATCGGCAACGCCCGAGCTATACGTATCGCCGGAGTTGTAGAACAGGGCAATCTTGGCATCTGCGTACTTCTCGACCAAAAACTTGGCAGCGCTGGCGCCCATGGTGGGGTCGGTAAAACAAACCTGGAAGACCGTGGTCTTATCCTTGGTGACGTCGAGCGACGAGGCCGAAGGCGTAACCATGAGCATGTCGTCGGCGATCTCGCCCGAGACGGCGACGGCGGCACCAGTCGTGACGGGGCCGACGAGAGCCTGCATGCCCCAGTCGCACAGGGTATTGAAGGCGTTGATGGCCTTCTCGCCGTCGGCAACGTCGTCCTCGGACTTAAGCGAGAGCTTGAGGTCCTTGGTCGAGAAATCCTTGGCGGCGAGCTTGGCACCCTTCTCGGCCGAAACGCCATAGGTTGCCGCGGCGCCGGTCAGAGGTCCGATGACACCGATCTTGAAGGTCTTGCCGTCATCGGCGGAGCCGCCGTCCAAGCCACCCGACGAGCAACCAGCGAGTGCCACGGTGCTGCCGAGCGCCGCGGCACCGGCGAGAAAGTTCCTACGGCTGGGCGTGCTGTTGATGTTGAACATGGTGTCCCCCTTTTTCGCTGGCCGCAGCGCGGCCGTCTTGCGGTACGGGGCAAACCTTATGGCGCAAACGTTGACAGTTTGTTACAGAGTTCCGTTTGTAGCGAGCATGTTTCCAATGTTTCCGCAGCGTTTCGGGGGTGCCGTTTTGTGCGACTCCTGTTGCCTGGCGAGCACGCGCCCTCGGTTCACGCTAGAATGCACTCAACCTTTAAGCGGTTAATCCATCCATAAGATGCACGAAGGAGCTATCTATGAGCGAACCCCTGCGCACCGTGAACGTCGGCCTCATCGGTCTGGGAACCGTCGGCGGCGGCGTGGCCCGTCTGATCAAGAGCCACCACGATGAGTACCTGGCAGCCTACGGCATCGACCTTAAGCTGACCCGCGCCTGCGCGCTTGCTTGGGAGCAGGCCGAGGCGGCAGGCATTGAGCGCGAAGCCTTTACGAGTGACTGGCACGACGTCGTCACCGACCCCGCCGTCGACATCGTCGTCGAGCTGATCGGCGGCGAGCATCCCGCAACCGAGATCTTCACCACTGCCTTTGAGCACGGCAAGCACGTCGTCTCTGCCAACAAGGCCCTGCTGGGCCGTCACGTCGAGACGCTTGCCGAGAAGGCGCGTGCATGCGGCGTGCAGATTAAGTGCGAGGCCAGTTGTGGCGGCGGCATCCCCATCGTGAGCACGCTTGAGCACGACCTGGTGGGCAACAAGATCCTGACCATCGCCGGCATCCTTAACGGCACCACCAACTACATCCTGTCGCGCATGGACGCCGAGGGCGCCGATTACGCCGACGTGCTTGCCGACGCACAGGCCAAGGGCTATGCCGAGGCCGACCCGTCCGCCGACGTCGACGGCTTCGATGCCGCCAGCAAGACGGCGATCCTCGCTTCCATCGGCTTTGGCACCCGCGTTACCACCGACGATGTGTACCAGCAGGGTATCCGTACCATCGGCGCTGAGGACATCGCCCAGGCCCGCGAGCTCGGCTACACCATTAAGCTGCTCGGCATCGCCCGCAACACCGACGCCGGCGTCGACGTCCGCGTGCATCCCACGCTGATCCCCGCCGACCACATGCTTGCCAAGGTCAACGGCGCCATGAACGCTGTCTACGTGGTAGGCGACGCCGTGGGCGAGACCATGTTCTACGGTGCCGGCGCAGGCTCCTTCCCCACCGCAAGCGCCGTCGTGGGCGATATCCTGTCGCTCTCTGAGCAAATCAGCCGCGGCGTGGCTCCGCTGCCCGAGATTGAGCCCTATGGTCACAACCTCGCCTTTAAGCCCATGGACGAGCTCCAGACCAAGTACTATGTGCGCCTGAAGGTCGCCGACCGCGTGGGCGCCCTGTCCGAGACGGTCGACATCTTTGCCAAGCACAACATCTCGATCTCGCTCATCAACCAGGTCGAGGACGGCAAGTCGGGCGTCAGCGATGCCTGCTCGGTCATCTTCCTGACGCACCGCGCGCTCGAGAAGGACGTCCAGGCTGCCGCCGCCGAGCTTGCCAGCGTCGACTGCGTGGCCGAGGTCGCCAACGTCCTGCGCATCGAGGACGTCGAGGCTTGGACCGAAGGCGTCATGGCCAACTAATTCGCTCTTCGCTATACGGCATATATGTTTTCCTAGCGAGCGATATGTCCTTCTATGTCATGGGCGCCGTGCTCCCCGTCGACGGAGCCGCCCGCTCCTAAAGGTCGCAAGCCACGACTTCGAACCTCAACGAGGCCCAACGCAAAAGGCGCGCTGTCTGCATCAACCGCAGGCAGCGCGCCTTCTATTATTTGGACGGAACCCATATCCCGGTATTCCTTACTACTTACCGTCATCGTCCTGGGCTTCATCGCGCGCATAAAGCTCCAGCATGCGGCGGCGGTATTCGTGCACGGCGAGCTTGGCGCGCTCCAGGCGGCGACGCTCGCGCGGAGTCAGCTCGGACGGGTCAACCTCATCACCATAGGTCTTATCGGCAAGAAGATGTGCCGCGTCCACGATGCGGGCATCGATGTGGCCGCTCGCTGCCTCGGCGGAAAGACGCTCGGCAATCGTATCGAGCGTAGGCAGGCCCTCGAATACGCGACCGTGACCATGCGAGGTCAGCAGCTCGTGCTCGCGTGCGAGCAGGCTCGCCAAATCGTGATGGGCGCGCAGGATGTCGAGCGCATCGGATGGATGCTCGGCAACCTCTGCCACGGCAGCGACCGGTGCGGCGTCGACCACGCGGTAGAAGAGTTGTGCGAGCAGCGGCATCAAGAACACCGTGATGGCGCCGGCGGCAACCATGACCGACGCAATATCTTGCGACAGCGCGCCCGCGTTGACGGCAACGCTCGTCACGGCAACGATGATCGGCAGCGCCGTGGTGCAGTACAGGGCCACGGTAATGCGGCCATACGCCGACACATCGCGCGTCGCGGGACAAATGCTCATAGAGATGAGAATAGGCACGGCACGAATAATCAGCAGCGCCACGATAAAGCCCACGAGCAAGCCCGGGCGCGACGCCACGGCCGTCAGATCGATCTTCGCGCCCGATACGGTAAAGAACACCGGAATCAAAAAGCCGTAGGCCAGGCCGTCGAGCTTGGTCTCGAGCGTATGGTTGCCCTCGGGGATGATGTAGCGCAGGACAAAGCCGGCGGCAAAAGCGCCCAACACGATATCGAGACTAAAAATGGCGGAAAACGCCACGAGCGTGACCAAAATAAGCACCGTCAGGCGCACGAAGGTCTGCGACGTGGTATCGGCGCGCTCCTGAATAAAGGCGAAAAAACGGCTGCCGATGCGTTTGGAGCGGCCGGGGACCACGGCAAGCAGCACGCACACGGCGGCAAATAGGCCCAAAATCAGCAGCGTCTCGATGCCCGTACGGGCAGACAGCAGTACCGACATGGCGAGCACGGGGCCGAGCTCGCCCCACGTACCATAGGCGAGAATCGAATCACCGACGCGCGTTCCGGCAAGCGACCGCTCGCGCAAGATGGGCATGAGCGCTCCAAGCGCCGTCGAGGTCAAGGCGAGCGTCACGGCAATACCGTCGAAATGGCTGACCGAGAACCACGGCGTAAAGCGCACGGCAAGCCAGGCGATACCAAACGTGACGGCCCACGTCGCCAAGCCGTAGCGCCCCTCCACACCCGTAATGTTCTTAGGGTCGATCTCAAAGCCGGCGAGCAGGAACAAAAAGGCCAGGCCGAGCTCGGAAACAAGCGAGACCTCGGCATCTACATGGATGACGCCGAGCATATGGGGTCCCAGCACCGCGCCGAACACGAGCAAAAAGACCGTTTCGGGAACGGGTTTTCCGGGGATCGCCGAGGCGATGAAGGGGCTTGCAAAGGCCACGAGTGCGATGATGGCGAGCGAAACGAATGCCATGTGATGCCTTTCTCTTGTTTGCGCTTCACTGTAGCACCCTCGCCGTCCTCAACGCGCCGCGAGCTGTCGTATCATAGTGAGGTTTACAAACATGTGGCTCAAGGCGACCGCGGGACAGACCCCGCAAACCGACCGCTGCCACATACCGTACCGTACGCCCAACCGATCAGGAAGGCAGGAACCAATGGTCTCTCGTATCTACGTGGAGAAGAAACCCGGGTTCGACGTCGAGGCTCAGCAGCTCAAGGGCGAGCTGACCGAGATTCTCGGCATCAAGGGCATCGAGGCCCTGAGGATCATCAACCGCTACGACGTCGAGGGCATCGACGAGGAGCTTTTCCGCTCCTGCGTGCCGACCGTCTTTAGCGAGCCCCAGGTCGATGTGACCTACGACGAGCTCCCCGCAAGCGATGGCGCCGTCTTTGCCGTCGAATTCCTGCCTGGCCAGTTTGACCAGCGCGCCGACTCCGCCAGCGAGTGCGTGCAGCTCATCAGCCAGGGCGAGCGCCCCGCCGTGCGCTCCGCCAAGGTCTATATGATCTTGGGCGCTCTGGACGAAGCCGCCATCGAGGCCATCAAGCACTACGTGGTGAACCCCGTCGAGGCGCGCATCGCCTCGCTCGACCTGCCCGAGACGCTGCACATGGAGACCCCCGAGCCCCAGCCCGTCGAAGTGCTCGACGGCTTCCGCGAGCTCGATGAGGCCGGCCTTGCCGCCTTTATCTCCGAGCGCGGTCTTGCCATGGACGAGGCGGACATCGCCTTCTGTCAGCAGTACTTCCGCGATGAGGACCGCGACCCCACCATCACCGAGATCCGCGTGATCGACACCTACTGGTCCGACCACTGCCGCCACACCACCTTCGGCACCGTCCTGGACGACGTGACGATCGACGACGCCGTGGTGCAGCAGGCCTTCGACCGTTACATGGAGATGCGCCACGAGCTCGGTCGCGACGCCAAGCCCGTCTGCCTCATGGACATGGGCACCATCGGCGCCAAGTACCTTAAGAAGACCGGCGTCATGACCGATGTCGACGAGTCCGAGGAGATCAACGCCTGCACCGTCAAGGTGAAGGTCGATGTCGACGGCGAGGACCAGGACTGGCTGTTCCTCTTTAAGAACGAGACCCACAACCACCCGACCGAGATCGAGCCCTTCGGCGGTGCCGCCACTTGCGTGGGCGGCGCCATCCGCGACCCGCTTTCGGGCCGCAGCTACGTGTACCAGGCCATGCGTGTCACCGGCGCCGGCGACCCCACCGTCCCGGTTTCCGAGACGCTCGAGGGCAAGTTGCCGCAGCGCAAGCTCGTAACCACCGCTGCCGCCGGCTACTCCAGCTACGGCAACCAGATCGGCCTTGCCACCGGCCAGGTCAACGAACTCTATCACCCCGGTTACGTGGCCAAGCGCATGGAGGTTGGCGCCGTCGTGGGCGCTACCCCGGCAAACCACGTTCGTCGCGAGTGCCCCGCCCCAACCGACAAGATCATCCTGCTGGGCGGCCGCACCGGCCGTGACGGCATCGGTGGTGCCACCGGCTCCTCCAAGACCCAGAACACCGAGTCCGTCGAAACCTCGGGCGCCGAGGTCCAGAAGGGCAACGCCCCGGTCGAGCGCAAGCTGCAGCGCCTCTTCCGCCGCGGCGACGCCTGCCGTCTAATCAAACGCTGCAACGACTTTGGCGCCGGCGGCGTCTCGGTCGCCGTGGGCGAGCTTGCCGACGGCCTGTATGTCGACCTTGATACCGTAACCAAGAAGTACGACGGCCTGGACGGCACCGAGCTCGCCATCTCCGAGTCCCAGGAGCGTATGGCCTGCGCCGTTGCCGACGGTGACGTCGAGGAGTTCATGGGCTACGCCGCCGAGGAGAACCTGGAGGCAACCGTCATCGCCGAGGTTACCGCCGAGCCGCGCATGCGCATGGCATGGAACGGCGTCGCCATCGTCGATCTGTCCCGCGAGTTCCTCAACTCCAACGGCGCACCCAAGCACCAGGTCGCCCATGTGTGCGCCCGCAGCGTGTGGCAGCCTAGCTGGGCCGGCACCACGCTTGCCGAGCGCATGGCCTCGCTTGTCACCGACCTCAACGTTGCCTCCAATAAGGGCCTTTCCGAGCGCTTCGACTCCACCATCGGTGCCGCGACCGTGCTCATGCCTTTTGGCGGCAAGACGCAGCTCACCCCCAGCTCGGCCATGGTCGCTAAGTTCCCCGTGGACGGCGAGACCACCACGGCGAGTGCCATGGCATGGGGCTTCAACCCCTATCTGATGGAGGCCGACCAGTTTGCGGGCGCCTATCTGTCCGTGGTCGAATCCATCGCCAAGCTCGTGGCCGCTGGCTTTGAGCACAAGCGCGCCTACCTCTCCTTCCAGGAGTACTTCGAGCGCCTGCGCACCGAGGCCGAGCGCTGGGGCAAGCCCATGGCTGCCGTCCTGGGCGCCCTTATGGCTCAGGTCGACCTGGGTGCCGGCGCCATCGGCGGCAAGGACTCCATGAGTGGCTCGTTTGAGGACGAGGCCGGCGAGCTCAACGTTCCGCCGACCTTGATCAGCTTCGCAGTCGCCGTGGGCAAGGCGGCCCGCGCCGTCTCCCCCGAGTTCA
The DNA here is from genome assembly GCA_902479075.1 of uncultured Collinsella sp. Taxonomy (GTDB): domain Bacteria; phylum Actinomycetota; class Coriobacteriia; order Coriobacteriales; family Coriobacteriaceae; genus Collinsella. Next base: position 135,558 of record CABSNK010000002.1, on the reverse strand, counting down.
AGGGCCTCACGCATCGCGTCGTCCGTATCGCCCCCGCCACCTATGGCGAGGACTACCGCCCCGACGCCCATCAGCTGCTCGCCGCGTTTGACGCCGTCGAGGCGCTCACCGCCACCGGCGCAGCCCTGGCCGTCTCCACGCCCGGCTACGGCTGCGGCGCCGAGAGCCTCTTTAAGATGTGCGTCGGCAACCAGATCGGTATCGAGCTTGCCGAGGATGTAGACGTGGAGAGCCTCTTCACCCCGCTCTACGGCAGCTTTATCGTCGAGCTCGCCGAGGATGCCGAACTGCCCGAGGTCGCCGACGGCGTTGTCGTCGAGCCCCTTGGTACCACCGTCGAGGGCTATGTCATCGACACCGGCTCCGAGGTCATCGAGCTCGCCGAGCTCCAGAAGGCCTGGGAGGGCGGCATCGTGGGTGTCTTCGCCTACCGCAGCGCCGGCGAGACCCCCGAGGTCGAGACCATCGACTTCCGCGCCAAGGACATTCACGTGTACGGCGGCGCCAAGATCGCCCGCCCGCGCGCGATCATCCCCGTGTTCCCCGGCAACAACTGCGAGTACGACAGCGCCCGCGCCTTCCGTGCCGCCGGTGCCGAGGCCGACACCTTCGTGATCAACAACCTCACGCCCGAGGCGGTCGCCGAGAGCACCCACGAGCTTGCCCGCCGCATCCGTGCAAGCCAGATCGTCATGATCCCCGGCGGCTTCTCGGGCGGCGACGAGCCCGACGGCTCCGCCAAGTTCATCACGGCGTTCTTCCGCGCTCCCGAGGTCACCGAGGCAGTCCGCGACCTGCTCAAGGCCCGCGATGGCCTGATGCTGGGCATCTGCAACGGCTTCCAGGCCCTGATCAAGCTCGGTCTGGTGCCCTACGGCGACATCGTCGACGCCACGCCCGATGCGCCCACGCTGACGTTCAACACCATCGGTCGCCATCAGAGCCGTCTGGTGCGCACCCGTATCTCGTCCAACCTGTCCCCGTGGCTATCGCAGTGCAGCCTGGACGACCCCTACACCGTCGCCATCAGCCACGGCGAGGGCCGCTTTGTCGCCAACGACGAGGTGCTCGCCCAGCTCATCGCCAACGGCCAGGTCGCCACGCAGTACGTGGGCGAGGACGGCAAGCCCAGCATGGATCTTTCCGTCAACCCCAACGGCTCCGCACTCGCCATCGAGGGCATCACGAGCCCCGACGGCCGCGTCCTGGGCAAGATGGGCCATGCCGAGCGTCGTGGCGACAACCTGTACCGCAACGTGCCCGAGCATGTCCCCGGCGATAAGTTCATGCCGATCTTTGAGAGCGGCGTGGCCTACTTCGCTTAATGCGTCCCATCGGGTACAATCCCCTCGGGTAACAACACCCGCCACCGGCACACCCGGTGGCGGGTTCTTTTTTGCTTCGCGCATACAGGAAGGACATCATGGAAAGCCGCAAGCCGTATCTCGCCACCCTACCCGGACTCATCCTGGGCTGCCTCGTCTGCTGTGCGCTCTGGGGGTCGGCTTTCCCCTGCATCAAGATCGGTTACGGGCTCTTTGGCATCCCCGCGCACGATAGCGCCTCACAGCTGCTCTTTGCGGGCTTGCGCTTCACGCTTGCCGGCGCCCTGGTTATCGTTGGGATGAGTGCGGCCCAACGCCGTCCCCTCATTCCGCAGGCTCGTGACATCAAGCCCATCTTTGTCTTGTCACTCTTCCAGACTATCGGGCAGTACTTCTTTTTCTACCTAGGACTCTCGCGCGCCAGCGCCATGTCGAGTTCCATCATCGAGGCCAGCGCCAACTTCCTCGCAATTCTCTTTGCCGCCTTGGCATTTCACACCGAGAGGCTCAATACGCCCAAGGTGCTTGGCTGTGTGCTGGGCTTTGCAGGCGTCGCGCTCGTCAACCTTTCGGGCGCGGATGGCACCTTTGGCTTTACGCTCGACGGCGAGGGATTTATCTTGGCTTCCACTGTTGCGGGCGCCCTGTCGACCTGCCTCATTGGCATCTTCTCGCGCGAGCATGACGGCGTCTTGCTCGCCGGCTGGCAGTTTTTAGTCGGTGGCGTGGTCCTTACCGCAATCGGGTTTTTGATGGGCGGCACGTTTTTCCCCACCGAAATCGCCCCCGCCATCGCGCTCATCATTTATATGGCGCTCATTTCCGCCGTCGCGTACTCGCTGTGGTCCCGCCTGCTCGCCGTCAACCCCGTCAGCCGCGTTTCGGTCTTTGGCTTTATGAACCCGGTCTTTGGCGTGCTGTTGAGCGCACTGCTGCTCGGCGAGGGCGCTGGCACGAGCCCCGTTACCGTACTTGTTGCCCTGCTGTTGGTCTGCGGCGGCATCATCATCGTCAACAAACCCAAAAAAGCCTAGCGAACCGCCCTTATTTAGTAGAGGAGATTCGCATGCTTTAGCTTAATGGAGTACATCGGTGAGCTGAGGGCCGCAACGCACGCCAGCGTTCGCCCTTTTTTTCTAGCGTATCTGGACGCCGGCTTTCTTCTTCTCGCGCTTTACGCGGTAGAGCTCCGCGTCGGCAGCGCGAAGCAAGTCTTGCCAGGTATCGACGCCATCACCAACCCGCGCGTAACCGATGGACATCCGCAATGCATACGGCACCTCGGCACGAGCGAGCTCGTCGTTAATCGCCGAACACAGGTCTATGATGTCCTGTTCCGCCGCAGCCTTCTGGAGCACCACGAACTCATCGCCGCCATAACGCGCGATAAAGCCACCTGACGCCGAGCAGACCTCTTTGAGCGCAGCAGATATGACCTGAAGAGCATGGTCGCCCTCCACATGCCCATAGCGATCGTTAATCTGCTTAAAGCCGTCGGCGTCCATCATAAGCAGATATACATCTTCGGCCTGATCCACATTTGAAAAGAGCGACAGCATATAGGTCTCAAAACGGTTGCGATTGTTAAGGCCAGTCAACGGGTCGGTCGAGATCAGCTGCTCCTGGTAGATGATGTAGAGCAGCAGGATGCTCAGCGTTATACCGACACAAAGGCCCGGTACCGAAAACAAAACCTGGAAGGTACCGCCCACCAGAGCGGGAACCGCAAAAAAGGCGAGGGTGCGATAAATGGCCTTCTTTTGCAGACTTTCGACTTTTCGAGCCTGAATAAAGGCATGCAAGGACGTATATATAACGTAGATATATAACGTAGCAGTAGCTAACGATAGGTTGAATCATATAAAGCGCTCCGCGACGATACACGCCCTGCGAATCGATATAGAACAGGGCGTGCGTCCAGTAACTGGCAAACGCCAGCACGACCACCAGAGCCGTAGGCAACGCTACAAGCACCACCCTATAGCGCGCGGACAAAAGGCGAGAGCCCTGCACTGTCTCGGAATACAAAAACCAAATGAGGCACGCGATGGCGAACAGCGAAAACGAGACCGCGTTGGAAATCCAGTTGGCCGTGATGCCTACAGGAGTGCTCACGCCGTCCGAGAGCGTCCAGATCATATCGAAGAAAATGTAGGCAGCGGAGGTGTAGCCGAGCATGCTAAACAAGAGCTGCTAGGTGCTCGAGAACAAGGAGCGGCGGCTTCGTGCGGCAAGCCCGATAAGAACAATCATGCATAGCACGAATATCTCTATCTTGAGTGCCTTAACCACTAGCGCCATCCCTTCAATATCTAAGTGGCCAGAATCGCCCAATTCGAATCTGGGCAACAAACACCCCCTACTCCGCAGGGATAAGGGGAATAATAGCAGAGCGCCCGAACGTCACTGCAAGACAGCTTTCGTTCGGGCGCTCAAACGGCGCGAGTTGCACGCCGGCATCATTGATGGGTACCGATTGCTACTCGCCATCGATGTCGGTCGCGACGGCTTCCTCGATGGCCTCGACACCGGCAGGCGACAGATCCTCCTTGCCTTGACAGAACTTCTTGTCGACCCAGCCGGTCAGAATCGGAGCCATGATTGCCGTGATGATGACGGCGGTGGCGATCTGGGCGTACGCGGTGGGCGCAAGTTCGGCATAGCGCGGAGCGACCTCGGCGAGGGCGACCGGCGTGGTCATGGCAGTGCCGGCGATAGTGGAGCAGGCAACGGCCGCCTTGCCGTTACCACCGCACAGGCGCTCGAAGGCAAAGGTAATGGGACCGACGACAAACAGCGTGACAAGGCCCAGCAAGATACCGGAAATACCGCCGGTGATAAAGCTCGAAAGACTCATGGACGCACCGAGCTGAAAACCGATAACGGCGATCGCGGGATTGGCGCCGGGGACCAGCAGGTTCTTGATAAACGGGAACAAGTTGCCCAGGACCATGCCGATAACAAGCGGCAGTATGGAGCCGATGATGGTACCGACGGGGATGTTGGCGAGACCCGAGACGCCCAGGATGATCATGGTAACGGCAGGGCCGGCCGTAAAGAACAGGATACCCACGGCGCCTTGCTCGGACTCATCGCCGAACTCGCCCATGATGCCCGTGTAGAGCGCCATGTTGCAAAACGTAATGCCGCCGATGATGGAAACCGAGCTCAGACCCAAAAAGTTATCGTTAAAGAAGTACGCGACGCCCAGGCCCAACGCGGCTGCCACCACAAGCTTAGGGATCAGCACGACGATACCGGTCTTGATGGCGCCCGGCGTGGACTTAAAGCTAATGCCCGCGCCCACGAAGAGCAGAATCGCAGCGACGATGGTATTGGAGCCGCCGCGGCAGGCGGCGGTAAAGAAGCCGCCGATCTCAAAGACCTGCGGGCAGAAGGTATTGAGCAAAAGGCCAACGATCATGGGATAGATCATGATGTCACCCGGGATACGCGGGACTTTGAATTTCTTTTGCTCGTTGGCGGTCGCTTCCTGTGCCATGAAACCCCCATTTCCGCTGACGCGGAACAAAAGCCCACGTCACACTTTGCTACAGTAAAGTTTGACCATGGTACCAGAAGAAGCAGACCGGCTCGGTGAGAAATTCGATTCGTCGACCAGGACGGTAAGCGCGCCCTGCTTTTATACAAGGCTCAAAACGATATAGAACACGATGCCCGAGACGCAGCACCACAACATCGACTTTGTCTTGATTGCCACCGCCACGACGCCGGCAGCCGCAATCCAGGGAATCAAGCCCTGCCACAAGCCGGCGTCGAAAGCGCCAGGGCTTATCAAATCGTTGGCGACCAGCGCCGCAAAGGCGGCAGGCGGAATATAACCCAAGGCTTCGGTAACGCGGGGCGACAGCGTTCTCCCGCGCAAGGCAAACGCCGGGGCAATACGGAAAAACGCGATAGCCGCCCATGACGACAGCCACAGGACCAAAAACTCATTAACGGGCATCGCGAGCACCCCTTCCTTCGGCGAGAGCATCGCACGCAAGCGCCGCGGCAACGCCGACGAGCACGCTTGCCGGCACGGCGATATTCGTCCATCCCAAGAACTTGCATATGGCGACGGACACCGCAGCCAAACCGGCAGCTACGACATTGCCGCGCGACAGCCGCTGCGAAAAGAGCAGGCAGATAAAGAGCGATGTGCAGACAAAACCCGCAATAGCGGTGGGAACATCGACAACGGCGCCGACGATGGCGCCCGTCGTACACGAAACGCCCCATGTTGCGATGAGGATCGCGTTGAGCACAAAGGACTCGAGCGGACCCCAGTCCTCCCCTTCAACCAGCTTGGCAAGCGAGATGCCATATGCCTCCTCGGTAAGTGTCGCGGCAACAGCCAGCGTCTGACGCTTCGAGGCACCCCTCAGATGCGGTGCAATCGATGCCGAGTAAAGCGCAAAACGCGAGGAGATTGCGGCGACGCTTATGATAATCGACGCCGCAGGCACACCTGCCAGCCATAGATTGCAGACCATAAACTGTCCGCTGCCCGTCACGAACGTGCTGCTCAGAGCAAAAACCATCCAGGGTTCCATTCCCGTCTGCGCCATGATCATTCCGCACGGCGCGCCTATCGCAACATAGGTAAGCATCACCGGCCAGACGGTTTTAACGATTTTGAGCACCATAGCGTTCCTCGTCCCGACAAGCTTTCCGAGCCGCATTCAACGATGCGGCAGAATCATCGCCCGGCAGCAACCGAGTTCACCTACAATTGCCACCGGATCGAAAGACACAGCTTTTTAGGAAGTCATTATGACAGCTATCGATCGGGGCCGGGCGATCGCGGCCTTCAAACGCTATACCGATGCTTACGATGCCGCCAATCCGCGCATCGCACTCAAAATCGAGCATACGTACCACGTTGCCGAGGCATGCGATGCCGTGGCGCGCGAACAGGACTGGTCACCGCAGGTCATTGACCTAGCGTGGCTTTGCGGCCTGCTGCACGATATGGGCCGCTTTGAGCAGCTGCGACGCTGGGACACGTTTAAGGATGCCGAGAGCATGAGCCATGCGGCGTTGGGCGTCGAGGTCCTCTTTGGCGAAACACCTGCAGATGCGCCCGCGGCAACAAGTATCCGCGACTTTATCGACGATCCGGTAGAAGACGAACTCATTCGAGCGAGCATTGCCTATCACAGCGATTTCCGTCTGCCCGCGCAGCTCGACGAGCGCACGCGGCGCTTCTGCGATATTGTGCGCGATGGCGACAAGATCGACATCATGCGCACCATCGCCGACAGTACCGTCGACACCATCCTCAAAGTGAATGAGGACGCGTTTCTTGCCAGCCGCTTCTCGGTACCAACGCTGGCCGCCTTTGACGAGCACCGCTGCGTCACGCGCGATGAGCGCGATGAGCCCGCGGACTACTTGGTGGGGCTTATCTGCTTTATGTTTGAGCTCGTCTATCCGGCAAGCCGCGCGCTGGCGCGCGAGCAGGGCGATATCTACCGCCTGCTCGACGAACCCTTTGGCATTGTGTGCCCCTTTACCGACCCCGCCACGCAAGCGACCTGGGAACGCCTAAAAAAAGAGATGCGAGCCTGGCTGGCCGGCGCCTAGCGCCCGAGCTGGGCCAGAAGCTCTTCGACGACCTCGACGGCGTCGCCGACAACTTTGTACTGTGCAGCGCCAAAGATGGGGGCATCTGGGTCCTCGTTGACGGCGATGATGCACTCCGCGCCGCCGATGCCGGCTAGGTGCTGGATAGCACCCGAAACGCCAATGCTCACGAGGAGCTTAGGCGAAACCGACACGCCGGTCTGGCCGATCTGGTGGCGGCACTCCAGCCAACCCGCCTCCACGACGGGACGCGTGCAACCAAGCTCGGCACCCAGCGCATCGGCGAGTTTTCGCATCAGAGGCAGATTCTTCTTGGAGCCAATGCCGCGGCCCACCACGACCAGGCGCTCGGCATCGGCAATTGATGCCTGCCGCCCCCACTCCTCGGCGGGAATCGAGATCTCGACGCGGGCCTTAACATCATCCGCCAGCGATACCTGGGTAATCGTGCCAGAACGGCTGTAATCAAACTCGGGCGCCCCAAAGATGCCGGGACGCACCGTTGCCATCTGGGGACGATGATTGGGGCAGATAATGGTGGCCATCAAGTTGCCGCCAAACGCCGGGCGTGTCTGCTGCAGCAGACCCGTCTCCGTATCCATCGAAAGCACCGTGCAGTCGGCCGTCAGGCCCGTCTGCAAGCGAACGGCCACACCTGGCGCCAGCTCACGGCCAAAAGCGGTCGCGCCGTACAGAATGGCCTCGGGCCTGTGCTCGGCCACCAAATCGCAAATCAAGCGAGCATAGACCTCCGCATCGTTTTGGCTCAGTCGCTCGTCGCGGCAGACCACGACCTCGTCGGCGCCGGCGCAGACCAGATGCTCCAGGTCCTTAAGCGAGCCCTCGGGGCCCATGCCGACCAATGCCACCAGACGGCAACCGCGGGCATCGGCAAGCTCGCGCCCCTTACCCATGAGCTCGTAGGCCACCGGAGCCACGACATCGCGCTCGTCGGTCTGCACGAATACCCATATGTCTCGATACGCATTGAGGTCAACCGCGCCGGCGGCCTCGTCGCGCTCGATTGAAATGGCATTGACGGGGCAAGCGTCGACGCACCCGCCGCACAAGATACAGCCGTCGGTCACATGGGCGCAGCGGTTGGGGCGCTCGCCCTCCACCACAATGCCACCCGAGGCACAGGCGCGAACGCAGCGACCACAGCCAACGCATGCCTCGCTATCGATTATCAGTCCGCTCATCTATGCCATCCCCTCGATAATCCTGGCAAGCTTTGCCGCCTGCTCGACCGGCGTGCCCTCGATGGCCTCACACGTTTGGTCGCGGTCGGGCACAAACGAGCGCACGACCTGCGTCGGCGATCCAGTAAGGCCGCAACGCGAGGGGTCGGCATGCACATCGGTAGCACAGACCACCCGCACATCCGCATCTTCGGCCGCGCGAATGCCGGCGATGCTCGGCATGCGCAGCTGGCCGATCTCCTTGGCGGTCGTCATCGCGCACGGCATCTCCAGATAGACCGTCTCCTCGCCGGCGTCACAGCCGTGGACAAGCGCCAGCGAGCCGCACGTTGTAAAGCCCGCGCTCTGCACGCAGCTCACATCGGTCACGCAGGGAATCTCGAAGGCGCCAGCCAGCTCGGGACCAATCTGGGCAGTATCGCCATCCACCGCCATCTTGCCGCAAATGAGCAGGTCGAAGTCCTCGTCGAGCGCCTCGATGCCGCATTTGAGAGCATAGGTGGTCGCCAACGTGTCCGCGCCCGCAAAAGCACGGTCGGTCAGCAGCAGCGCGTCATCGGCGCCGCGGGCAATGCAGTCGCGCAGCAGCGATTCGGTTGCAGGGATGCCCATCGACACCACCGTCACGCGTACATCCATGCCAAAGCCGATAAAGTCGTCCTTGAGCTCCAGAGCGCATTCGAGGGCACTTGCATCGAATGGATTAATGACCGCCTGCTTGCCATCGCGCACGATGGTATTGGTTTTGGGGTCCATCTTGACCTCGGTGCTTCCCGGCACTGCCTTGACGCACACCACCATATGGAAATCGCTCATCTTCACACGCCCCCTTTCTGGACGAGTTCATCCAAGAGCTTCTCCGAAAACAGGTTGCCACGACCCAGCTGCCCGGCAGGATCGAGCTGCAGCTTGAGTCGAGCCGATTCGACCATGGCCTCGTGGCCGTACATCATCTCCAAAAAGCCCGCTTTGATCTTGCCGACGCCGTGCTCGGCAGAGACGGCGCCGCCCATAGCCGTTACCTCCGCAGCCCACCGGGCAAACAGCTCGCCACCGCGACGGTAGTCCTGCGCATCGCGCGGCAGGATATTCACATGCAGATGGTTGTTGCCGATATGTCCCCAGGCGGCAGACTCAAGCCCGCTTTCGGCCAGCGTGCGGCGATAGAAGGCAACGACATCGGCCAGGCGCGCGTTGGGTACCGACATATCCGACCCCAGTTTGGTAATGGTGGGGTCGGTGCGGCGACGCTCGTCGATGAGCATGTTGACACTCTCGGGGACGGCGTGGCGGAAGAACCGCTGGCATTCGCGATCGACCTCGGTGCGCGCAACCCAGGTCGCGTCATCGCGGCCGCCCGCAAGCTCCAAAACCCATCCCAGGTGGTACAGCTCCTCAGTCGCTTGAGCCTCGTCGTCGCAGTCGAGTTCCACGTAAACACAGACCTTTGCCTCATCGTCGAGTGCCGGCAGCGAGGCAAACGCGGTCGACTGCTCGCGCTGGCGGCGAAGGATATCCAAGGCGCCGGCATCGAAATACTCAATAGCGGCGGCATGGGACAGCACGGGGCGCACGGAATCGGTAAAGGACACCGCCTTGTCCTCACTGTCGAAAAAGCAGCTCACGCCCCATACGACCGAAGGTGCCGCCTGCAGGGCGATCTCGAGCTCGGTAATGACGCCGAGTGTGCCGCACGCACCGATGAAAAGATCGATGGCGTCCATATCGTCCGAAACGAAATAACCCGACGCGTTTTTGGTCTTGGGCATGGTATAGCCGGGAAGATCCAGCTCGAGCGCGCGGCCACCTGCCGTCACGAGCGACAAGTGGCGTGCGTCAGCGTGCGCCTGACCTCGATGAAGCTCAAGCAGGTCGCCGTCCGCCAGTGCCACGTGAAGCCCCGTAACGTGCGGGCGCATGGGGCCGTAGGCGTAACTGCGGGCACCGGAGGCATTGCACGCCGCCATGCCGCCCAGGCAGGCAGATGCCTCGGTGGGATCGGTGGGAAAGAACTGCTCAGGAGCTGCCTGGAACTCCTCATAGGCCTCAAGCGATACCTGATCCCAGTCAGCGGTCGGCAATGTCTTCTTACCCAGCTGCTTGCGCAACTCCGAAAGCACGACGCCCGGCTCCACGCGCAGCAGAAAACGGCCTCGCTCGTCGCGGCGAAGACCCAGGTAGCGATTCATACGAGAAGTGTTGAGGATGTGGCCGCCGTGGGGCACGGCACCGGCAGCCAGACCGGTCCGAGCACCCTGGACCGTTATCGGAACATGCTCGGCATGGAGCTTTCGCAGAATGGCGCGGACTTCGTCCTCCGTTGTCGGAAACGAGATGCTCGACGCCTCGCCCGATGTGCGAGATTCATCGCGACCATATTCTTCGAACTCGTCGCCGAAGGGTTTGATGGCTGCAGGCACGCGAACTCCCCCTTTAGTTAACTACAGTGTTTGCAGGGAGATGTTACCGCATCGTTTCGTCGACGTGACTGAGACCGTCTCCATAATTGGCGAATTTTACGTTTGCGCAATTCGGCGAGCGGCAGCGTTTTCTCGGCAGGCGCTCTATTTAACGCGCTCCTTCCCATCGCTGCCACGCATGCAATTGGCGCCCGAAAAAAGTTGAGATATTTTTTACCCTCTCTCACCTGCGGCGATGTAAATCCGTCAAGCATTTGGTCAGAAATTGGTCAAGTTACGGCTGATACGGTCGGCATCGACAGCCAAAGCCAATGGAAGGTTTGGCCCAAAAACAGGGAGGTTCCCATGGCATATTACTGGCCCCAGTACGGCATCGCCATCGAAGTTGACGACGACCCGTATCTTCTGCCCTTCGATGAGGAGGCATTTCCCGATGCAGCTGTCTATCACGTCACCACCGACGTGATTTGCGATCCCGAATCGTTTTCGGCACTCGCCCACCACATCGCCCACATCCACGACATCAAACTCGACCCAAACTTCGACGAGCTCATCTACTCGCGACGCCTCATGCTCCACATGCTCTTTGGCGCCGATCCGTCCACGTTCGCGCGCGTCTATACCACTAAGGATGCCGCATGAGCGTAAGGAAGCAGTCGAGCCCCCTAAGGTCAAAACATCGAAAAAGGCTCGGCGTTGTCTGCCTGGCCATCGCCTGCGCCCTTATCGCCGTCGGCCTATACGCCTGGCAGTCAAAGCCCGTCGCCGAGACAGGTGCCTCGGTCACAGCGGCGGAGGGTAAGTCGCGCCAGGAAATCCAGGACGAGCTCGATGCCATCGTCCGCGACAACATGATGACGATCTCGGTCGCACCGGTCGCCCAGCTACAAAAAGGCGGCAAGCTGCGCGTCAACGTGCAAAACGTCCAGGATAACAAGTTTCCCCAGCGTTTCCGCGTGATCCAAAACGACGAGACCATCTATGAATCGGGCGTGGTCGAGACCGGCAAGACCGTTGAGACCTGCCCCGCAGGCGACATCAAAGAAGGTGAGGCGTATATCGAGATTCAAGCGCTCGACGCCAAGACCTACGACGCCCATGGCAATCCCACGCGCATCAAGGTGCGGGTTGCGCAGCCCGAAGACTAGATCTGCCACCCGTTGCGAAAACGCGCACCCACGCCGCTTTCGTCTGACCATCACGGAAACGGTCCGTGACGAATAGAAAGGAACGATTATGGACATCACCGGGAACTTGAGCGGGACCAGGGCGCTCGTCGTGGGCGCGGGGCTGATGCTTGCACTTTCAATGGGTGCCGCGCCGACCCCCGCCCTGGCGGAGGGACGCACTGGAACCACCAACGTGACTATCAGGACCCAAATCGACAACATCAAGTTCAAAGCCCCGACCGTCATCCCATTTGTCGCCAAGGCCGATGGCACGCTTCAGGGCCCTTCCGAGAATACAACCACCATCGACAATCTTTCGGCCTATGGCATCCACGTTACCAACATGAAGATCGGCGCCAAGAACTCCTGGAGCATCGTCGCCGACGCCAAGACGGGAACCGCCCAGAACTCCATCGATTTTAAGGTTGGTCCGGACAAGGCACTCCAAGACGCTCACGCCGCGACGCAGGAAGCGGGCCTCGACCTTTCCAAAAATGCATCCTTCGACATGGGCTACCAGGGCATCGCCAATGGTACGGACAAGATTAAGCTCAAGACGAGCGGCAATGTCGCCCGCGTCACGCGAGACATCTTCCATGTGACTGGCGAGGGCGACCAGGTCGCAAGCATTACGTGGACGGTCGAGCCCGGTGCGCACACGGCCTAAGGCGATTGTCCTTGCCGTCATCATCGGCGTTGTAACGTTTGCCCCAATCGCCGCCTTTGCCCAACAAGAGCAAGCGCAGGCTGCCACGCAAGTGACCGTAGATCTATCGGAGCTCGAACGCAGTGGCCAACATGAGCCCCTCGCGCAAACGGGCGACACGCAACAGCTCCTGGCAGCAGGAATCGCCGCGGCAGGCGCAAGCGCCATCGGCCTTGGCCTGCGCATCAAACGCAGCCAGTAGCCGCGAAAATCGAGACCGTCCAGAACAGGTAAGGAGAACCCATGGCATCAAAGAACCTTTTGCCCGTTGCCGCGCTCTGCAGTGCGCTTGCCACCGGCATGTCCGTCGCCGCTCTAGCAACACCCGCCGTGGGCGTCCCCTTACCTGCCGTCAACTGTCTCGCCACAAACCAGATGAGCACCATCGCGCGCCAACGCTTCTCGCTTGCGCAGGCAAGCATTTCGACCTCGGGGTGCCTCCGTCGCTGCACGAACAGCTCGATAGTCGTGGATACCGAGCGCTCAAGCACAGCGGACGGTCCCCTAACGGGATGCGTTATCTGCACATGGCGCGCAGCTGCAACTGATGCCGATGGCGATTTCTGCGACGTGGAGCTGCGCTTCGACATCACCCCGTCCGATGACTCGGCGGACGGGGCAATGGTCGCCTTCGACAGCACATTTTTCGAAGACGGAGGAGGTGTATGCCTGGGCTGCGTCCCCTCGAGCGCCGATGGCACGCAGCCCGCCATCTCATTCACCGCATCGCTTAAAATGACCAAGGTGGGCACCGACGCCACAGCGAATGGCGAGATCGCCCTGATGTTCTACGCGAGCGACACAGAAAGCCAGGAGATTCGGGACAAACAGCGGACCGGATCGCTCAGCCTGACGCGAGGGGCAAATCCCGGTCCTGTCGACATCAGCACCCAGACGCAAGATGTGCATCACGTCCTTGTCGATCCGGCACTCCTCGAGATGGAATGGAGCGGAGCGGGAGCGGTCGGACTCGCCCCCTCGACAGGTGACATCGCAAGCAACTCCAGCGAGAGCAGCGGTGAAATAGCGCCTGGGGACAATGGCGCACCAGGCGGCATAACACCGCCATCGAGCGGTCCTTCAGCCACTTTCAGCGAGCCAAGCGAAACAGCCGCCGCAGTGGGCGGCACGCAAGCTGGCGAAAACTTGGGGTGTCCCATGCCGGCAGACATCGACGAGGGCAATTGTTGCATGATGGTCGCGCTCGACCGCACGGAAACCGTCGACGCCGCGAGCATTGAGGTCACCGCTGCCGATAAGCCCGTCCGCAAAGCAGCCATTATCGCATTCCCTAAAACCGTCGAAGTTGTTTTTCTGCCATCGGGCGAGGTCGTAGCCCCCACCCTGCTCACCTTGCTTGGGGCAAAGGGCACGGCCAACCAAATCGACAACCTCACGATCGTCGACCCTGCGACCACCGCAAAACTGCACCTGTATGCCGTAACCTCGGACGGAGGCAAAACCGAGGAATTCGACGGTGAGAACCTCCTGAATAACCGGATACTCCATAAAATGGAAGACGTCTCGTATCAAATTGAGCTCGTGGGATTTGACCGAGCTCGAGATGCCGATATCATCGCCGCGGCCATTGAGTCCCCGCAGCGACTCATGACGCTGTGCTTCGATTACAGCCCCTATGTCGTGATGGGAGGCTGAGGCTTGGGCACCAAATGCCGTCGTTAATACCACTTATATAACGTATAGGATGAGGCATGACGCACCCTGCAGCCCGTTCTGCTACGATTGCCAGGTTGGCATCAATATGGGAGGGTTCATGCCGGGTTTGGGAACGGTCATCAACGTCGCACTTTTGATTGCGGGCGGACTGCTGGGCCTTATAGGCGGACGCTTTATCACACCCCGCATCCAAGACACGCTCATGAAGGCGTCGGGGCTGTGCGTTTTGTTTATCGGACTGGGCGGCACCATGCAAAAGATGCTCGTCATTGACGGGAAAGCGCTGGAGACCACCGGCACCACCATGCTCATCGTCTCGTTTGCCCTTGGCTCGCTCATCGGCGAGGCCATAAACCTGGAAGCCGGCATCGAAAACCTGGGCGAATGGCTCAAGCGCAAAACCGGCAGCGAGGGAGACAACGAGTTCACCAATGCCTTTGTCTCGACATCGCTGACCGTCTGCATCGGCGCCATGGCTATCGTGGGATCAATCCAAGACGGCTTGCTCGGCGACTGGTCCACGCTCGCCCTCAAGGGAGCGCTGGACTGCATCATCGTCTGCACCATGACGGCCTCACTCGGCCGCGGCTGCATCTTCTCCGCCCTGCCTGTTGCCGTATTTCAGGGAACGATCACGCTCTTTGCCGGCGCGCTCTCCCCCATCATGACCGCCGCCGCCCTCGACAGCCTATCGCTCGTGGGCTCTATGCTCATCTTCTGCGTCGGCGTCAATCTCATCCGTCCCCAGACCTTCCGCACGGCCAATATGCTCCCCTCTGTTGTCATAGCCGTCATCTACGCCCTCCTGTTCTAAATCTATCTACATAGCGGTATTTCGAACACCTGTTTGATGCTGTGCTATGATATGAGGTCACCGAAGCTGCGTTAGGAGAGGAGAAGCGGTGGCCGACCAGGACATCAAGATGCTCATCGAGCGCATTATGGCCGAGGCCCGGACCCATCAGTCTGCTCGCTTCTCAAACGAAGTCTATGCTGACGAGCCGATTCTCAAAACTGGTCGTCAGATGCAGAACTTCCTCCCCGACCAGTACCGCAAGATGCGCGAGATATCGCGCTGGCAGGATGACCCCAAAGGCGGCGCGGGTCGCTGGCTTTCGGAAGCCGAGCTTTTCTACCGCCAAGGCCTGCTGATGGCCGACTTTGAGGACGACTGCCCCTACAACGGCACCTTTAAGTCGTACTTTCCCACCTACAATGCCATGAGCGATCGGCAGCTGCGTGGCTATTTTACCTGGCGCGCCCAAGTGCGCCGCGGAACTGTCGAGGAAACGTCTACGTCCTTTGCCTTCCTGTATCTCTACGAATTGATCTGTGGCATTGGCGTAGATGACCCACTCGATGGTTTTAACAAGATCAAGGCCTTTTGGGATGCCTATCGTGCCTTCGAGCCCGGCATCGACCGGTTTGCACGCGTGTGGTTGCAAGATTACGCCGTTTTCCACGGGCTCAACCCCGAGCTGCTTCACGACTCTAAAACCGTCATGTTCGATACCGCTCTTATTGAGCTGCGACGCGCGGCACGAGACCTTGTACCAGCGCCGGCACCGTCCGGCCAGACCCCTAAGCGTCGCAAAACCTCCGAGCCCACGCTCCCCCTTCCGCCCGATGAGGTGCGCGAGGAGCGACTCATGGCTGCTATCAACGCTCTCTCCACGTACAACCTCAATAACTCACGGCTCGATCGCAGTCACCATCGCGACCTACGCCACGTGGCATGCGCCGTGTATGTCCGTATGGCGCGCTACTATGACACGCACCGAAAGAGCGGTATCGTGGCGAGCTTGTTTGGGGAGGAGACGGCCATGCCCTATACCATGTTTGCCTCGGCTGTGTTCTTTGCGCCTAATCGCCACGAGGATTGCGAATACCGTCTGGACCCCATCCATATTTACCGTTGTCAAAACGGCTTTTGGGAATGCATGCGAATTCACGGCAGCAGGCAAAAAAGCAGCAAGCTTGGTGAGATGATGCGCGCCTGCGACCAACGGCTGCGCCTGGCCCTAGACCCCACCCACCCCCTAAAGGAGGAGAAGGTCCCCAAATATCTGGCCAAGATCATAGATGACGAGATCGTGGCATGGCTTTCGTGGGATGCCGCACACCAGCCCGTCAAGATCGATATCGATTTGAGTCAGCTGGGACACATTCGGAGCGCCGCCGCACAAACGCGTGAGGCGCTTTTGATCGATGAGGAGCGCGAGGACGATGTGCTCGCAGAGGTTGATACGGCGGGCTCCGAGCAGCCGAAAACCGAGCCCGCAGCAGACGCGTTTGTCGAACCGGCCACGACGGCCGCAGGGCAGGACGAGGCCGACGAGCCAACCATTTCCACTGAACAGTTTGGTGTCGTGGCGCCGCTTCTTGCGCCGACGCCCCCGCCCGCAGCGGCTGCGTCCACTGACGCCGCGACCGAACTCGCGCCCGCCGCAGATGCCTTCCTTCGCGCGCTCCTCGAGCAAAACGCAGTGCAAGCGACATCGGCAGTGGCGCACTCGGGCCAGAGCGAGGATATGCTCGTCGACAGCATCAACGAGGCGCTCTTTGACCTGGTGGGTGACACCGTTATCGAGTTTGGAGCGGCAGGACCGCAGATTATCGAGGATTATGAAGCAGACGTGAGAGGATACCTAGACCATGAGTGACACCGCATCCGCAGCGCCCCGCGTACCCAAACGCGTCGCCGCCGTTATCCTAAACTCGCTCAAGGGCGGCGTGGTCCCGCGCATCGGGCTTCCCTATATCACCGTGGGACGCGAGGTCGAGATTCGCGCCCTGCTCACCGATTTGAGTCTCATCGCCGATGGCGGCGCGAGCTTCCGCTTTTTAGTCGGTCGCTACGGCGCCGGCAAAAGTTTCTTGCTCCAGACCATCCGCACGCACGCCATGGGCGAGGGATTCGTCGTCGCCGATGCCGACCTATCCCCTGAGCGCCGCCTGCAGGGCGGTCAGGGGCAGGGCCTTGCCACCTACCGCGAGCTCATCCGCAATATATCGACTAAAACGCGCCCCGAGGGCGGTGCGCTCAACCTTATCCTGGATCGCTGGGTCGCCTCGTGTGCCGAGGTCGAAGAGTCGGTCGTCAATGCCCAACTGGCCCCGCTCGAGGAGATGGTCCACGGCTTCGACTTCTCCCGCATGCTCCGCCGCTATCGCACGGCCGTATCCGAGGGCGACGAAGAGACCATGAGCCGCGTGACCAAATGGATCCGTGGCGAATACCGCACCAAGAGCGAGGCTCGCGCCGAACTGGGGTCCTCAACCATCATCAGCGATGACGACTGGTACGACTACGTCAAACTCATCGCGCGTTTTTTGGTTTGCAGCGGCTACAAGGGCATGCTGGTGCTCATCGACGAACTCGTGAATCTGTATAAGATTCCCAACGCCATCACGCGCCAGTACAACTACGAGAAAATCCTGACCATGTACAACGACACGCTCCAGGGCAAAGCGCAGTACCTGGGCATGATCATGGGCGGCACGCCAACCTCCATCGAAGACCGTCGCCGCGGCGTGTTCTCCTACGAGGCTCTGCGCAGCCGGCTCGCTCAGGGTCGCTTTGCGCGCGAGGACCTTAAGGACATGCTCGCGCCCATCATCCGTCTGCAGCCACTCACCTACGAGGAGCTGCTGGTGCTGATCGAAAAACTCATGCAGATCCATGCCGGCTACTTTGGCTGGACGCCCACGCTTACCGAGAACGACTTGGTGGACTTTCTCAAGATCGAGTTCGGTCGCGTGGGATCCGACACGCATTTGACGCCGCGTGAAGTCATTCGCGACTTTATCGAGCTGCTCGATATCCTATGCCAAAACCCCGATGCCAACGTGGCAGAGCTGCTGCAAAGCGTCGGCGGCGACGCGCTGGCGCCGGCAACCGCAACAGGCGACACCGACACCGCAGGCGGCGACCGTAACTTCGCCGAATTCACCATCTAACCTGCCAAAAAGGGACAGGTTTATTTTGGCAGGTTTTATCTGGGCAAACGTCGAGGCAGTGATGCGGCAAGCCACTGCTCACCGCGTTAAGAGGTTCGTATTTGAGAGGAGGCCCCGTGAACGCCTTTGACCGCTACGCCCCGTTTATCCAAGACTTCATCTACTCCCACGATTGGGAGAGCCTGCGCTCCATTCAGGTTGCGGCGGCAGATGCTATCTTTAACACGCAAGACAATGTGCTCCTGACGGCATCCACAGCTTCCGGCAAAACCGAGGCAGCCTTCTTTCCCATCCTGACCGAGTTTTGGGAGAGCCCGCCCGCAAGCGTTGGCGCCCTCTACATCGGCCCCCTCAAGGCACTCATCAATGATCAGTTCGTCCGTCTCAATGACCTATGCGAAGAAGCCGACATCCCCGTCTGGCACTGGCATGGCGACGTCTCGCAATCGCACAAGGCTAAGCTCATCAAAAAACCGAGCGGCATCTTGCAGATTACGCCCGAGTCGCTCGAAGCGCTCTTAATCCATAAGCACATGGCGATCCCGCGCATGTTTTGCGACCTGCGCTATGTGGTCATCGACGAGGTCCATTCGCTCATGCGCGGCGACCGCGGCGGGCAGACGCTCTGCCTTATCGAGCGGCTCTCGCGCATGGCCGGTGTGCAGCCCCGTCGCATTGGCCTTTCCGCTACCATCGGCGACCCCGAGCGCACGGGCGCTTTTCTCTCACAGGGAACGGGGCGCAACTGCGTTATCCCCCGCTTTGAGGAACCGCGCCGCGTGTGGCGCATCTCCATGGAGCACTTCTACAACTCGGGTCCCCAGGCACAGCAGCGGGGATTCGAGAGCACGGGTCCTCAAGAGGCCGAAGTGCTTGCGTGCGAGCGCATCGAGGCGGCATCCGCGGCACTGCCTGCCGGCGCCCAAGACATGCGTCACAGCGGACAGCTCACACAAGAGGAGCGCCGTCAACGTCGTGAGCGGGCACGAGGCAAGGCCGCTCCCAAGGACCGCCAAACTTCCTCGGCCCCCGAGGGCGAAGTCGACATCCCACGAGCGACCGAGCAGGCGCTTCTCAACCCCACCGACACCGCGCCCGAAAACGCCGATCCCGGCATGGGCTATATCTTCGAACACACCCGCGGGCGCAAGTGCCTGGTCTTTGCCAACTCGCGCGAGGAGGCAGAGGCCGTGTGCTCCATGCTGCGCAGCTACTGCGAGAGCCAGCACGAGCCCGACCGCTTTCTCATCCACCACGGCAATCTTTCGGCATCGCTGCGTGAGACGGCAGAAGAGCTCATGCGCGACGAGGAGCAGGCACAGACGACCGTCACCACCTCTACGCTGGAACTCGGTATCGATATCGGCCGTCTGGAGCGTGCGTTTCAGATCGACGCGCCGTTTACCGTCAGCTCCTTTTTGCAGCGAATGGGCCGCACGGGGCGCCGCGATCTTCCGCCCGAGATGTGGTTTGTCATGCGCGAGGAAGAGCCCGAGCCGCGCACGATGATGCCCGAGACCATTCCGTGGAAGCTCCTGCAGGGCATCGCGCTCGTACAACTCTATCGCGAGGAAAAGTGGGTCGAGCCGCCCGAGCTCGATCGGCTCCCCTACAGCCTGCTCTACCACCAGACTATGTCGACGCTTGCCAGCACCGGCGAACTCACGCCAGCAGAGCTTGCCCAGCGCGTGCTCACGCTCAGCTATTTCCACCGCGTCTCGGCCGATGACTATCGCGTACTGCTGCGTCACCTCATTAAGATTGACCACATCCAGGTCACCGAGGGCGGTGGGCTCATCGTGGGCCTCGCGGGCGAGCGCATCATTAACAACTTTAAGTTCTACGCCGTGTTCCAGGAAAACGAGGAGTTCACCGTCCGCAGCGAGTCGGCCGAGCTGGGCACAATCGTCAATCCCCCACCGCCCGGTGAGCGCATCGCCATCGCAGGTCATTGCTGGATTGTCGAGGAAGTGGATTGGAAGCGTCATACCGTCTTTGCCACGCAGGTCAAGGGCCGTGTGCCGGCCTACTTTGGTGACTGCCCCGGTGACATCAACACACACGTACTCGAGCGTATGCGCAAGGCGCTCAACGAGCACGCGGCATATCCGTACCTTATGGGTAACGCACGGGCTCGCTTGGCGCAGGCTCGCCATACGGCCGAGATTTCGGGCACGGGAACTAAACCGCTCATTAACCTGGGCGGCGATACCTGGGTGCTCTTCCCCTGGCTGGGCAGCTACGCCTTTTTGGCCCTCGAGCGCATGCTCAAGATTAAATGTGCCGCGGAGTTGGGCCTTCGCGGACTCGACCCATCACGCCCGTACTTTATGCAGTTTAAGATGAAGGCCGACGAGGAGACATTCTTTGAGGTGCTCGCCGCCGAGGCCGAGAAGGACTTCGACCCCATCGAGCTCGTCTATCCCGGCGAGGTGCCTTATTTTGACCGCTACGACGAGTACGTTCCCGAGGAGCTCGTGCGCAAAGGCTTCGCCGAAGGCGTGCTCGACATCGAGGGTATGAAGCAGCGCGTCCTCAGCTGGCGCGACCACGCCTAAGACCAGTCTTTTTGGGACGGGGAGACCTACTTGTCGTGAAGGACGGTGCCGAGAAAGTCATCGTCGAAGGGCACGGCTTCGGCGAAGACATAGTCGCCGTCGCTGGCGATGAGCAGGTAGTTCTCCTCGCCGCCGAACTCCGCATCGCCACATGGGACCACCCAGGCGTGGGCGAACACCTCGAGTGCCGTGGCAGCGCAGTCGCGCAGGAACGTCACGTCGCTCCCCCTGTTCGCACTCACGATATTGGCAGCATAGATGCCCCCGGGGTTCAGACTGCCTCGCACCAAACGCAACGCCTCACCCGTCGCCAGCTCACGTACGGGCTCGGCACCGCCAAAGCAATCGCTTACGGCCACGTCGTAGCGACGATGGCCCACGCTCGTCACACCCAGATACGAACGAGCCTCGGCGGTAATCACCCGCAAGCGGTCGCCCACCGTGTGCTCCAGTTCGTCCAGATAGAACCAACGACGTGCCAGACGCGTAATCTCGGCATCGTACTCAATGACGTCCATGCGCAAGCTCTCGTGCGACATCAACGCGAACTTGGGATAGGCAAACCCACCGCCGCCCAGCATGAGCATACGGTCGATACCATGACCGTAAGCATCACGCATTGCGTCCTCGGCCTCAAACACATCGTCGAACGCACGATAGTACGCAAAGACGGGCTCCGCCCAGCGCTCGCCGACATAGCTCGCGCTTTGGTAGACGCCACCTTGCACGAGCACACGGACCTCGTCACCGCCCTCGTCGTGCACGCGTTTCACACGTGCCAACCCGTTGCGGGTTCGCGCGACCTGCAGACAGGCAGCGCGAACAGCAACGGCGGCCGCACCCAGCGCCGCAGCTCCCAGGGCAACGCCGGCAACGACGCCGGCAGAAACACTCGGCTTGTTCATCTAGAGCTCCTTTTGCAGATAGAGTCCGTGGTCATAAAAACCCAAATGGCGGTAGTACTCGCGCGTACCGATCGCGCTAATCACGTTGATGCGCGTATAGCCCACATCCCGGGCAATCTCGCAGGCGCGCTCCACCAACGACCGCCCCAGCCCATGATGCTGAGCCGCCTGGCCCTGATCGCCCACACGTGCCGCCATGCCATACACGTGCACCTCGCGAATCATTGCCTCGTCCGGCGTCGTCGGCAACTCGTCTGAGTGCGCGGTAACAAACGCACGATCGGGCAACGACAGGCGCAAAAAGCCGGCGATCTTGCCTTCGAGCGTCACCCACTGCAAAAAGCGCTCGCGCGTCACCGGCGTCTCGTACGCCACTTCCTCGTCAAGGGTCAACTCGTCCAGGTCGGCACCCGCCGTGCTGATCTCGCGATAGCGAATCTCACGCACCGTCGCACCATCACCCCGAGCAGCCAGGCGGTTCTCAACGAGCTGGCGCAGGTTGGGCTTCTTGTTGCCCACCATGATGTCGTCGGAGCTAAAGTCGCGGATCATGCGACTGATGCGGCAGAACGCCGGCGTCACCACGATGTCGTCGGCCAGCACATCGAGCAGCTCTTCCTCGGTATAGGGGCGCCACTCGCCGCGCTCATAGCGGCCCACCAGACGCGAGCCTTCGATGAGCGCGCACGGGTAGACCTTGACCTCGTCGGGCATAAAGGCCCCCTCGGTCATAAAGCGATCGTAGTCGCGCTTGTCCCCCTCGGGCGTGGCGCCCAGCAAGTTGAGCATAAAGTGCGCGTGGATCTTAAAGCCAAACAAGCGCGCAAGCGAAAACGCCCGCTCGATCTGCGCCACCGAAATGCGACGCTCGTTGATATCGAGCAAATGTTGGTCGAGACTCTGAATACCCATCTGAATCTTGGTGCAACCCAGGCGGCGGATGAGCGTGAGGGCCTGCGGCGTTACGGCATCGGGGCGCGTCTCGATAACGAGCCCCACCACGCGATGCTTCGCCGTCTCGTTGATGCGCTGCTGACGCTCAAGCTCCTCCATCGTTGCCGTCTGCCACTCGGCAGCCTCGCCCCATGGCGTACCGGGGCCGTACAGACGACGCACTGCGCGGTTATAGCCGCCCACGGCAGCATCCACACGCCCCTGCTCGTCGGCAACGCCGGCAGCAAGCTCAGCCTCGTCTGTCGCAATGCCGGCAGCCCGATAGCGCTCGCGGCGCTCTGTTACCACCGGCGGGAGGACATCGGCGGGAGCGTCATCGAGCAGGCGCCCTGCCTCGGCACGGCTGATGCCCGGACGCGCCAACATGGGGTTTGCCGCCACGCCGGCGACGGCATCGTCATTGAACGCACGGAAAAGCTCCGACATAAACCACGTTTGATACCCTTGCGGATAGTCGCTCCAGGTGCCACCGAGCACGATGAGCTCGATCTTGTCGGTCGCATGCCCCATCTGCGAAAGCGCGGTCAGACGAGCGCTCACCTGCAGATACGGGTCGAAGCAGTTTTGCTCCGCACGGGCGCACGCCGGCTCGGCATGCAGATAGCTTTTAGGCATGCGCAGATCGTTGGGGCAAAACAGGCAATCGCCCGAGCACGGCCAGGGCTTGGTGATGACGGTAATGGTCGCCACGCCCGAGGCCGTGCGACGAGGCTTCATACGCAGCACCTGCAGCAGTCGACGTTCCAGCTCGGCATCGACATTCCACCCAGCCCAACGAGCCGGCTCCTCACGTTTTACCCGCTGGTAGAACGGCAGCAGACGGCGCTTGGCCAAATCGCGTTTGTCGGCACCCTCACGGCGCGCCTCGGCATGTATCAGTTTGACGAGCGCTTTGTCGTCCACGGTCTCGCCGCGACGCAGAGCCTCGAGTATGTTCAAGATAATCTGTTCCATGACCCCATTGTAAAGGCAAAGGCGCCGGAGCCCGTCACGGCTCCGGCGCCTCCATCAAACAGCGCAGCTATGGTTTATAAGTCTTCGATAACCGCCCGTCACTCTGAATCAAATGACATGTCGCCCGAACCAACCTCAAAACGATACGTGGCGGACTTATCGCCATTATCGAATTCAAGATTCAAAATGGTCTCGCCGTCGTAGTCAAGCGGAAGGAAATCGCTCTCGAAGTCGCCGCTGCCCAAGGTGAGGCTCGCCTTAAAGCCCGTAGAGTTCGGAACCGTCATCTCCACATCACCCGAGCCCACACTCACGTCCATCGACTTCGCGGGGGCCTGGTAGAGCTCGAACGTTACATCGCCCGACCCGACCTCTGCACTAAGCGCATCAGTCACGCTGCCCGCAAACTCCACATCTCCCGCACCCAGGAAAAGGTCGAAACCATCACAGGTGACACCGGCAATCTGCAGATCACCCGAGCCCACGTGCGCGTTGACTCCCTTCAGATGTGCGGCAACACGGCGCGGCAGCTCAACCGTAACCGAGCGGTCAATTGCCTTACCGTCATCACTTCCAAACTGAGAAACCTTGAGCGTCGAGTCCTCGACGGATGCGATGTTCTGCGTCGCGGCCTTGGAGGCATCCATACCATTGGCAACGCGCCCCCGCTCGATAACGCGAGCCTTGTTGCCATCAACAACCTTGACGTCCACCGTAGCCGCATCGATATCGAAATCGAGGTAGCGAAACTCATCAGCATCAAAGGTCGTACACGAAAGTTGCTGAGGCCGAGCGGAATAGCTGCCGTCATCCAAGAGATCGTCCTCGTCAACCGCATCGTCCATACCAGACAAGCCGGGTATAACATCGTCGAGATCCCACGGACCATCAAAATGAATCAATGTCCGCGAAATGCCAAAGACAAGCCCGATGATGAGCACAAACGCTCCGATGCCGACGCCCAGGCGCAGCTTGGATTCATGCGAAAGCTTCATCATTCATCACCTTCTTTGGCACTCGGCTCAGCGGTAGTCGCGGTAGCCACGTCAGTATCAGGTTCCGCAGAAGTATCCTTCCCCTGGGCCCTGACCGCCACCGGCGCCGGACCAACCTGAATAACCCCGCGTGCCCAATCACCATCGAGCGCACGCGCCACCCAGTGATAGATGGGAATCGTAAAGAAGATCAGCGCGGCAAAGGGGCCGGCACCAAACAGGAACATCAGCAAAAAGAACAGCAGCCAACACACGGCCCAATACGGGAACGACTGGAACGGGCCCTTCACCGGAGTCGAGCCAACTGCGCCGCCACTCGTCGCCTGAGCCGTCGCCGCATTGGCAGCCTGCGCACTCCAGCTTGCCGCTTGCGCCGCCTTGGCCGCAGCATCACTCGCCTGCGTTGCCGCCTCGGTAGCGCGCGCCGCCGCCTCATGGGTGCGAGCACGCTCTGCCGCCTCGGCCTCGCGCTGGCGGGCGCGGTCCTCGTTCTCAAACTCGATATCGTCCTCGATCTCGTCGCTCGGATTGAGCAGCTCGTCCAGGCTCACGCCATAAAGTTTGGCGAGCGAGATCAGGTTCTCGGTATCGGGCGAGCTCTCCGCGCGCTCCCATTTACTGACCGCCTGGCGCGACAGCCCCAGCTTTCGCGCCAGCCCTTCTTGGCTAAAACCCTTGCTGCGACGAAGGTCGGCGAGCCGCTGCGCAGTTTCTACATTCATGGTTCCTCCTATGTGATGCCAGCCGTGCCGCCGGACCGTTTTTGTTCTTAAGGCGCCTTGCACAGTTAAAAATCTATCCGCCACCGCCAAAAGCATGCCACCTATTCTAGTGAGATTTTTGACAACCGGCGGTTGCGGGCACATATGAGCTGCGGAAATGTGTCCAAACAAAGCAATGACCCACGGCTCGGTTGTCCCCGTTGCGGCGTTAACGGTAGTATGGTCGTACTGTTAATTCCGCACCGCCAACGGAGGGAGTTCCGCGCCGTGAACCGCGATTTCGCCTCATCGCTCATCCAGCTCAACAATACGTTCTATCGCGAGCACTCCGCCTCCTTTTCCGATACGCGCCAGGCCCCGTGGCCCGGCTGGGTGCGCACCATGGACATCGCACTCGAACAGCTCGACGTCGCCACAATCGAGCATCCCGTCCGCGTCTTCGATCTCGCCTGCGGCAACATGCGATTCGAGAACTTTGCCGCCGGCGGCGCACTTGCCGCCAAGGGCGTCGACGGCGCAAACCCCTCGGCAGATGCCAGTTGCCCGTTTGAGTTCTATGGTGTCGACTCGTGTCAGGATTTGGCTATCGATGCACGTGGCCACGCCCTGCGCATTCCCAACCTGCACTTCCAGGAACTCGACGTGCTCGATGCCCTCATGAAGCTCAACCCCGCCGAGACGTCCGATGTTCTTTTCGACGCACCGCTCGCCGACATCTCGGTCTGCTTTGGCTTTATGCACCACGTGCCGTCATGCGAGTACCGTGTACGCGTGCTCGACGCCCTGGTGCGCCAGACGCGCCCGGGCGGCATCATCGCCATCAGCTTTTGGGAGTTTATGAACGACGAGCGCATGGCGCGCAAGGCTGTTCGCGCCGAGGCCCGCGCCGAGCTCACCCCGCCGTTTGAGGGTTACGATTCCGCGCAGTTTGAAGCCGGCGACCACCTCATTGGCTGGCAAAACGACCGCCACGCCTACCGCTATTGCCATCACTTTGACGATCAGCAGATCACCGACCTGGTGCGCGGTGTCCGTACGTTCTACAAGAGCGGCGAGGTCCCCGTGCGCGAGCTTGAGCGCTTCCATGCCGACGGTCGCAGCGGCGAGCTCAACCGCTATGTGATTCTCAAGCGTCTGTAGGCATCGACGACTCGTCGCCGAGCCGCACCGCATCTTTCGGGCAAGCTATGCCCGCCCTTTTTCAACCCATTGACGGAACGCGCAGCTATGCGTTCCATACTTATGACCAAGGAGCCTCATGGGAGCCGTCCACGTTCGCACGCCTAAGAACTTTGTGCTCGAAGAGCGCCTGGAGCGCTACGCCGATGCGATTGAGACGAACCCCGAGGCCTATGCCGGAGATTGGCGCGAGGCCTGTGCGCCCGCAGGCAGCAAGCCCTTCGAGCACCTTCACCTGGATCTTGGCTGTGGCAAGGGAACATACCTTGTAGAGCGCGCGGCCCACGAGCCAAACACCCTCTTTATCGGTATGGACCAGGAGCCCATCTGCATCGCCTATGCCGCGCAGAAAATCTGCGAGCAGGAACTGGCCAACGCACTCGTCCTGCCCCGAGGCGCCGCATCGCTGCCGCAGCTGTTTGCCGCAGGCGAGCTCGACGCCATCACCATCAACTTTCCCACGCCGCAGCCCAAGGCCAAGTACGCCAAAAAACGACTCGTCCATGTCGACCATCTGATGCTCTACCGCCCGCTCTTTTCAGCCGACGCCACCGTCACGCTGCGCACCGACAGCAAACCATTGCGCGATTACGCCCTGGGACAGTTTGCCGCGGCAGGCTACGACACGCTTTGGGTAAGTGACGACGTCCGCCGCGACCATCCCGAGCATCCCGAGACCGAATATGAATGCCGCACACGCGAGATGGGCGCCGCCGTCTATGGCATTTGCGCCACTCCCGACGCGCTGCCCAGCGATGATCAGCTCACGGCGGGCCGCATGCAGGAGCAAAGCCTTGCCTGCTACCTGCCCGATAACCTCGATGAGCTCACCTATGTACCCCTGGGCATGGAAGAGGCCGTCGAGAACTTTAGAAACCGCGCCCGCAAGGGCAAAAAACGCCTGCCGCAAGAGTCCTAGGGGCTTCTTATGGTCGCGGCGTCGGCAAACAAGCGCGAATAGGCGCCAACGAACGACCCTCAAACCTAAGTGAGTAGACTTTTTTGCAATAGACAAGCACAGCCCGCATAGCGCAAACTAAAACCGCAGGTAGAGCCCTTGCGCAAAAGCCATGTGCTCGCGATATCGCAAAAAGCCTACTCACTTAGCCGGCAACCGCACCAAACGGCTGGGCAGAACGCCCATTTCCTGCATTTTCTTTCGCGCTGGCGCCCCACGCCGTCGCTACGCCATAATGGATGGCGGGCAATCGCGAGAGAAAGCAAACACATGGCACAGACCACGACAGATACCGCCGCCAGCACCGTCTCCGGCGCCGGCGCCGCCAGCTCATTCTCGGGCGGCACGGGAACCGAAGCCGAGTTCGGCTCGCTCGGCGCGCTCTCCCCCACCTGGTGGGAGCCCGAGGACGGCAGTGAGCCCGAACCATGGCTCACGCCCGATCAGGCCTTCGAACGCTTCTTTGAATGGACGAGCAATCGCGGTATTGAGCTGTGGGACCACCAGGAAGAGGCCCTCATGGATCTAGCCGCCGGTGACCATGTCATTTTGGGAACACCGACCGGATCGGGCAAGTCGCTTGTCGCGCTGGGCATGCTCTTTATGGGCATGGCACAGGGCAAGCGCTGCTACTACACGGCTCCTATCAAGGCTCTGGTCAGCGAAAAGTTCTTCGACCTGGTGCAGGTGCTCGGCCGCGATAACGTCGGCATGATCACCGGCGACACGCATATCAATACCAAGGCGCCCGTCATCTGCTGCACAGCCGAAATCCTTGCCAACGATGCACTGCGCGAGGGCGAGGACGCCGACGTGGGCTGCGTTGCCATGGACGAGTTCCATTACTTTGCCGACCCCGATCGCGGTTGGGCATGGCAGGTACCGCTGCTCACCCTGCCCCACACGCAATTCATGCTCATGAGTGCCACGCTCGGCGATGTCACCGCCATCGCCGCCTCACTCGAAGAACACACCGGTGCTACCTGCGACTTGGTCGTCGATGCCCCGCGCCCCGTGCCGCTGAGCTACGACTACGTGACGACCTCGCTCGAGGGCACGGTCGAGCTCGCCATGCGCCGTGGAGAGGCCCCGCTCTATATCGTGCACTTTAGCCAGGACGCCGCCCTTGCGACGGCGCAATCCCTCGCCAACTTTGGCATTGCCAGCAAGGAGCAGCGCGAGGCTATTAAGGAAGCCGCCAAAGGCACGAGCTTCTCCACGGCTTTTGGCAAGATTCTCAAGCGCCTGCTCGGATGTGGCGTCGGCGTGCACCACGCCGGTATGCTGCCGCGCTATCGCCTCCTGGTCGAGCGCTTGGCGCAGCAGGGCCTGCTGCCCGTCATCTGCGGTACCGACACGCTCGGCGTCGGCATCAACGTGCCCATCCACACCGTGGTCCTCACCGCGCTCACCAAGTTCGACGGCTACAAGATGCGTCGCCTGCGCGCCCGTGAGTTCCATCAGATTGCCGGTCGCGCCGGTCGCTCGGGCTTCGATACCGAGGGCATGGTGATCGCCGAGGCACCCGAGCACGAGATCGAGAATGCCAAGCTTATGGCCAAGGCGGGCGACGACCCCAAAAAGCTCCGTAAGATTAAAAAGAAAAAGGCCCCCGAGGGCTTTGTCACCTGGAACAAGCAGACCTTTGAGCGCCTGATCGAGACGCAGCCCGAGACACTCAAGCCGCGCCTGCGCATCACGCACTCCATGGTGATTAGCGTGGTCGAGCAGGGCGGCGACGCCCGTGCCCGCGTACACGACCTCATCGAGACAAGCCTGCAGACTCCCGAGGAAAAGGCTAAGCTCGAGGTTCGCGCCGACGAAATCTTCGCCACGCTCATTGATTCCGGCGTCGTCGTTCGCACCGAGGTACCGCCCGCGTCTGACGCCCCAGCTGACGCTGCACCAGACATCGACTATGCGCTGACGGTCGATCTGCCCGAGGACTTCGCGCTCGATCAGCCGCTCTCGCCGTTCCTGCTTGCCGCGCTGGAGTTGCTCGATCCCGAGAGCGAGACCTATACCATGGACCTGATCTCAATGGTCGAGGCAACGCTCGAGGATCCCAAACAGGTGCTGCGCGCGCAGGAGCGTGCCGCACGCGATCGCGCTATGGCCGAGATGAAGGCCGACGGCATCGAGTATGAGGAGCGCTTGGAGCGCATTCAGGACGTCACGTACGAAAAGCCGCTCGAGGATTTGCTCGACGCCGCCTTTGACAAGTACTGCCAGGAAGTACCCTGGGCAAACGACTACCAGCTCTCTCCCAAGAGCGTCCTGCGCGATATGCTGGAAAGCGCGAGTGATTTTAAGGGCTACATTCAAAAGCTCGGCATCGCCCGCTCCGAGGGCATTTTGCTGCGCTACCTGGCAGAGGCCTACCGTTCGCTCGACCGCACCGTACCCATCGAAAAGCGCGACGAGCGCCTGCGCGACATTATCTCGTGGCTGGGCTTTGTGGTGCGCTCGGTGGACTCGAGCCTGGTGGACGAGTGGGAGAACGCCGGCAACCCGGCGGCTCTCGATGCCGCGCCGCCCCAGGGCATCGACGAGGTCGTGGCGGACCGCCGCGGCTGCACGCTGTTGGTACGCAACGCGCTCTTCCGCCGCGTGACCCTTGCCGCCCGCGAGCACGTTCGCGACTTGGGCGAGCTCGATGAGGACTGGGGCATGAGCGAGGTCCGCTGGCAAAAGGCGCTCGACGCCTATCACGAGCAACACGAAGAAATCATCACCGACGGAGATGCCCGCAGTGCCGCGATGTTTTCCATCGATGAATCCGATGAGAAGACCGCACACGTGTGGCACGTGCACCAGATCTTTGCCGACGAGGATGGCGACCACGACTTTGGCATCATGGGCGATGTCGATCTGGACGCCACACAAGACGGCGGCGAGGTCATCTTCAAAAACTACCGCGTCGGCTTTATCGAGGACCTGCTCGGGGACTAGCCGAACATACTGGAACGAAACAAGCGGGGCCGTTGGCAATATCGCCAGCGGCCCCGTTTTGCACTATATGCTATGCCTTACTCGGCATCCTCGACCTCATACGAATCCGCCTCGGCGGGCTCATCGTTTGTCTCTGGCGCAGCCCCGCGCGCCTCGTCAAAGGCGGCCTTCATGGTCTTGTTGCCCCACGTGAGCTTGCGAATGGTAAGATCGTCGGCCTTCTTGTTGGCTAGGCGCAGGTTGTTCTCGGAGGACAGCAATGCCTCCTTGGTTTTCTGCAGATGGCTAATCGTCTTGTCAATCTCATCGATTGCCGTTTGGAACTTGCGGCTCGCGATCTCGTAGTTGCGGCCGAAATCGTTCTTGAACTTTTCCATCTTGGCTTCGAAGTTCGTGACGTCGATATTCTGCTGCTTGTACTCCGCCAGCTCCTGCTTATAGCGCAGCGAACCCATGGCGGCGTTGCGAAGAAGTGTAATCATGGGAATGAAAAACTGTGGGCGAATCACGTACATCTTCTCGTAGCGATAGCTCACGTCCACGATTCCCGCGTTATAGAGCTCGCTCTCGGGCTCGAGCAGTGTGCAGAGCACCGCGTACTCACAGCCTTTCTGGCGACGATCATGATCGAGTTTCTTAAAGAAGTCCTCGTTTTTGTGCTTGGTCGCAGTCTCGTCGTTCTCGTTTTTCATCTCGAACATAATCGAAATGACCTCGTTGCCGCTCGCATCGCACTCGCGGAAGATAAAGTCGCCCTTGGTACCCTCGGACGCATCGTTGTCTTTCTCGAAGTACGCGTTGGGAAACGCCGTCATGCGTAGGCGGTTAAACTCGGTCTCGCAGTGCTGCTCGAGCGACTCGCCCACCATCTTGGTGGACAGGCGCACCTTCATGTCCTTAAGGCGCTCAATCTCTTCATCCTTGTAGCGAATCAGGTCATCGCTCGCGCGCTTGGCCTGCGCAAGCTCGAGCTCGTGTGCCGCCTTGGCTTGCTCCTCGCGAGAATCGCGTACCGCCAGCTCGCTCGTCAGCTTGGCACGTGCCTCATCGCGCTCTCGTTCCGCCGCGGCGACCGCCTCTGACAGGTTCATTTTTGCCATCAGTTCCTGCTCGCGCAGTTGGGCACGCAGGCCCTCGGCCTCTTGCTCAGACTGTGCCTTTGCGGTGGAAAACTTCTCTTGTACCTGCGCGCGGTAGTCAGCAAGCGCGCGATCGGCCTCGCTGCGAGCGGCATCGAGCTCACGCTGCGACTCTGCCGCGGCAGCGGCAAGCGCCATCTCCTGGGCCTTGTCCGCCGCGGCAAGCCTGGCCTGCAGCTCGGCAATCTGAGCATCACGTGCAGCCAAATCGTTTTGAGCAGCATTGCGCGCCGCCGACTCGGCAAGCTTGGCTTCGTCATCTTTGCGCTCCAGCTGCGCACGCAAATTGTCGATTTCTCGCTGAAGCTCGGCGTTCTCCTTTTGAGCGTCGGCACGGGCCTCAACCGCCGCGCGCTGACTTGCGCTCTCGCGCTCTGTGGCAGCGCCCTCGAGCTTGGCGCGCAGCTCGGCAAGCTCAGCGTCGCGCTTGGCAACCTCTTGTGCCAGCTTCTGAGCTGCAGCATTCTTCTGCTCGACAAGCTGAGCATTGCGCTGAGACTCTGCCTTTTGCAAGGCAGCCGTCGAACGCGAGCGCTCAAGCTCCAGCGCCTGCTCGCCCTCGCGCTGGACTGCCCTCACACGCTCATCCAGATCGCGCGAAAACTCGGCATCGCGTACTTGCTTGACGATATCCGCATAGCCAGACGCATCGACCTTAAAGACTTCGCCACAATGCGGACACTTGATCTCATTCATAGCAGCTCCTCGATGGACGCAAATTTCAACCGTTTACACTCTACCGCGCCGCACGGACAAAAAAGGCGCCGCCACCATAATGGCAACGGCGCCAGAACCACCGCAAAGTTACCAGCTCCCTTTGTGGTGATTCGAGAATTACAGTCCAAAGAAGCTAAGGATTTGATCTCGGCTTACGGGCCTGTACTCGTTGGCATCGAGACCGACATCGTAGCGAAAGATAGGGCGCTCGCGATCGCGGTTGCGCGCGTTGGTGCGGTCTCCCCTGCTGTGGATATGCCCGTGCAGCATGATGGCACCACGCGCCTTGCCATTCCAGCTAAGCATGGGGTAGTGGCTCATAACCAGACGATGGCCCTTGGCATAGCCGGGAGCAATCTCCAGGTAATCGCGCACGTCTTCCCAAATCTGCGGTACGTCGGAATCTTCCCAGTCGCCGTCATGGTTACCGCGGATGAGCGTCACATTCTTGCATTCGATACGCTCGCGCAGGTGCACGGCATCCGCTAGGGGCAAACGATAGGTAAAGTCACCCAGAATATAGAGGCGGTCATCCGCAGCCACGCACTCATTGATGGCATCGATGACCTTGCGGTTCATCTCCTCGACCGAGCCAAACGGCCGGTCCATGTCGTGCAAGATATTCGTATCGCCCAGGTGCAGGTCGGCGGTAAACCACATCATCGTCTATGCCCTCATTTCGCAACGCGTTCAACTCGTGCTAAGTATACAGACGCATCGATGCGGCTGTTATCCAAAGAGCCCACCGAACAGTCCGCGGCGGCGCTTGTCTTTCTTTTTCGAAGCGTCACCCTGGGCATTCTTGTCCTTTTGCTTTTTGCGATCCTGCTCCAACTCATCGTCATCGAGTAGCATATCCCACTCAAACGGATCGTCTGTCAAATCGAACAGGTCGTCGTCATCAAACATGGCCGCCTCCATTGCCGACTAGCGAGCATCCACCACATAAAGCCCAACGCGCACCTGATGCCACGGGCTGCGCTCGGGGGCAACCTGTTGCACGCGAGCCTCAAACACGTCCTCGTGGCCGTAATACATCATCAAGGACAGCGGGCCGACCTCGTTTCCCGGAACATAGCCAAGCTTGGTGCTGCCGTAATAGATCGCAACCGCCTCAGGGTCATGGGGATTATCGCGCTCGGCACACAGCGTTAGCTTATCGCCCGCTTTAAGATCGCCTAGGACCAAAGCGCCGTCGGCATACTGAAATCCTGCGATATGAAACGACAGAAGAACACGCGAAGGCTCGTACATGGCAACTCCTCTAACGGCCGGATAAACCGGCGCTTAACCTTACCGAGAAGTTTACGGGCCCGTGCGGACACAGATTCATCCTGCCTGCGTCTTTCAATCGCTCGCTGCAACGTCTGCAAGATAGAGGCACGGATGGCACCCGTGGCAGCGGGTCTTGCCAACTCCGATACACGTTTTCATCGTGAGAAATGGCCGTCTTCGCTTGCGCGGAGGCGGCCATTTTGTTCGCCCTATGTCATTTGATTCTAATGCACAAACATGCGCACGAACTTGTGCTTCCAGCTTGCGTAGGGCGCATAGCGGAATGGCACGTCCAGCCAGGTTGCCTTGTTCACGATGCTCTTCTTGTGGCTAAACGTATCGAAGCTTTCGCGGCCATGGTACTGCCCCATGCCGCTCGCGCCCATGCCGCCAAAGCCCATATGGCTCGTAGCCAAGTGCATGATGGTGTCGTTAACGCAGCCGCCGCCAAAAGGCACGTAGCGCACAAAGCGCCGCTGAACCTCGCGATCCCGACTAAAGATATACAGGGCCAGCGGCGTCGGACGATCCGTAATAAACGTCTCGGCCTCGTCTAGGCTCTCAAACGTCAGTACCGGTAAGATGGGGCCGAAAATCTCCTCCTGCATTACGGCGTCCTCAGGCGCCACACCGTCTAAAATCGTCGGCTCAATCTTGAGCGACGACTCGCGCGCCATGCCCCCCAGCACAACCTTATCGGGGTCGATCAGCCCGCGCACGCGCGCGAAATGCTTGGCGTTGACGATATGCCCGTAATCCTCGTTATCGAGCGGATGCTCACCAAACATACGGCGGGTCTCTTCCTTGATGAGGCCCAACAGCTCGTCGTGCACGCGCGTATCGACCAGCAGGTAGTCGGGCGCCACGCAGGTCTGCCCCACGTTGAGCCATTTACCAAAGGCGATACGCCGTGCCGCGACCTTCAAGTTTGCCGTCGCATCCACGATGCAGGGGCTCTTTCCGCCCAGCTCAAGCGTCACAGGAGTAAGGTTTTTACTTGCGCGCTCCATGACGAGTTTGCCGACCGGAACGCTACCGGTAAAGAAGATCTTGTCCCAGTGCTCATCGAGCAGCGCTTCGTTTTCGGCGCGCCCGCCCTCGACAACCGTCACCAGGCGCGGATCAAATGCCTCTTCACAGATTTGCCTGAGCACCGCGCTCGATGCCGGAGCATAGGCGCTCGGCTTGATGACCACAGTATTGCCCGCGGCAAGGGCGCCGGCGAGCGGCTCGAGCGTTAGCAAAAACGGATAGTTCCACGGAGCCATAATGAGTGTGACGCCATAGGGCACGGTTTGCGTTTTGCACACACTCACGGCGTTAGCGAGATCGCACGGACGCAGGCGCGGACGACTCCATCGAGCCACGTGAGCGATCTGATGTCGAATCTCGGAAAGCGACGTGCCGATCTCGCACATATAGGCCTCGTCATGCGACTTTCCCAAATCGGTCTTGAGCGCATGGGCGATATCGGCCTCGTGGGCCCGTACTGCATCGCGTAAACTCACGAGCGCGCGACGCCGAGCATCGACATCAAACGTGGCGTGCGTCTTAAAGTAGGCGCGCTGATCGCCGACGATGCGCGCAATTTCCTCGGTGTTCATGGACCCTCCTAGTTCTCGTCCTCAAACATACCACCTGCAACAACTTCGTACATATGCTCGAGCTCCAGGCGGTCCATCAAAAGTGGAACGGGGTATAGCGGATTGGCCTCGGCATCGGCATGGGCCGCCATTTGCGGAATATCGGAGCGGCGAATACCCGAGACGTATTTGGGGATTCCCAGGGCGGCGTTCATTCGATCGACCCAATCGATAAAGGCCTCGGCCGCCAGGCTGTCCTGCGCGTTAGCCGGCGCGATACCGGCCATGCGGGCGAGATCGGCGAGCTTAGGAGCAGCAGTTTCGCCATAGGCGCGAAGCATATGCGGCAGGATGATGGCGTTGGCCAAGCCGTGCGGAATCCCGTAACGCCCGCCCAGGCTGTGTGCGATGGCATGAACGTATCCAACATAGGAGCGCGTAAAGGCAACACCCGCCTTATACGCCGCCGAAAGCATGTTGCGACGCGCACGCATGTCGTCGCCATGTTCATAGGCCTCGAGCAAATTGTCGTGGATGAGCTGCACCGCCTGTCGCGCCATCTTGCGCGTATAGGGCGTAGTGCTTAGCCCGATAAAGGCCTCGACGGCATGCGTCAGGGCGTCCATGCCCGTCTGCCCCGTAATGGAGGCGGGCAGGCCACGCGTAAACTCGGGGTCGTGCACCGCAAAGCGCGGGATAAGTACAAAGTCGTTAATGGGGTACTTGTAGTGCGTCTCGCCATCGGTAATTACCGCCGCAAGCGTGACCTCGCTTCCCGTGCCTGCCGTGGTGGGAACGGCAATGAGCAGCGGCAGGCGACGATGAATCCGCAGCAGGCCGCGCATCTTGTTGATGGGCTTGTTTGGCTGCGCGATACGTGCTCCCACGCCCTTGGCACAGTCCATGGCCGAGCCACCGCCAAAGCCGATAATGGCCTGGCAGGCGCTCTCTCGATACAGGGACGCCGCTTCCTCCACGTTTGAGACCGTGGGGTTCGCACGCGTTTCGGCATAGACCGTAACGCCAATCCCCTGAGCCGTAAGCGCACGCTCGAGTGATGCCGTGAGCCCCAAACGTGCAATACCAGGGTCTGTCACGATAAGGACCTTCTGGATCGAGCGCTTTTGAAGCACCGCGGGCACATCCTCGGCATGCTCCAAAATGCGCGGCTCGGTATAGGGCAGGATCGGCAATGCAATGCGAAAAACCGTCTGATATGTTCGGCACCAGGCACGACTGGCTAGATGCATAAAGGAAACTCCCTTATTTGTTGATAGGTCAACATTTGCTCGACCGATTGTACTCAGCGGAGATCGCAGACGGCCCGCCAATCGTTAATCAATCAACATCTTCATATCTCAAAATTGTTTTATTAAAAATCATTCCTAATAGGCTTCACATTTGGTCGCATTTATGGATAATAGAACTCGTCAAGACGCACGTCCGGAGAGGGCCCTTACGGGACCGGACGAGCGCGCAATCGCCATCGATCGAAAGGATCGAATCATGAAGTTTGTTTGCCCCGTTTGCGGTTATGTGGAAGAGTTCGACGGCGACCAGCTGCCCGAGGATTTTAAGTGCCCCCAGTGCGGCGTTCCCGGTTCTCGTTTCCTGAAGCAGGAGGAGGGCCAGCTCGAGTGGGCTGCCGAGCACGTCGTGGGCGTCGCCAAGATGGAGGGCGTCTCCGAGGACATCGTTGCCGACCTGCGCGCTAACTTTGAGGGCGAGTGCTCTGAGGTCGGTATGTACCTGGCCATGGCTCGTGTCGCTCATCGCGAGGGCTATCCCGAGATCGGCCTGTACTGGGAGAAGGCTGCCCACGAGGAGGCGGAGCATGCCGCCAAGTTCGCTGAGCTCCTGGGCGAGGTCGTGACCGACTCCACCAAGAAGAACCTCGAGATGCGCGTTGAGGCCGAGAACGGCGCCACCGCCGGCAAGACCGATCTTGCTAAGCGCGCCAAGGCCGCTGGCCTCGATGCCATCCATGACACCGTGCACGAGATGGCTCGCGACGAGGCCCGCCACGGCAAGGCTTTCGCCGGCCTGCTCAAGCGCTACTTTGGCTAAGCCAACCGCCTGAGACATAACCTCTAGCTCGATGAGGCCCGGACCGCATGGTTCGGGCCTTTTTCGTGGGCTTATTGCAGCTGCTCTTGAAGAGCGATGAGCGACTGAGGGCTCAGGTCGTCGTATTGTATGAGGACGCGAGATGGAGCGTTCTTAGTCGATGCCCGATCACCCGTCCACAGGCAATCGGCGATGTTGACATAGGAAATACGAGCGTCAGCAAGAGCCTTCGCGAAACTCTTCCCCGCTCCGTCCTCGGACAGGGCAACGGTGCAGTAAAGGCCCGCGTCCGCATGCTCGATCGAAACCTCCCCTGCCGGAAATGCCTTCCGCACAAGCGCCGCCAGGCCAACGCGCGCCTCGCGAGCACGCACGCGCACGCGGTTCACATGCCGCTCGTAATCACCCGATTCCAGCAAACGCGCCAAAGCGACCTGGTCAACAGAGCTCACCGACGAGGCGTAAAAACCAAGGTTGTGCCTAAACCGCTCCATTAGCTCGTCGGGCAGCACCATGTACGCTAGACGCAACGCCGATGACAGGCTCTTCGAAAACGTGTTGGTGTAGATAACCGACTGAGCGGCATCGATTGACGCGAGCGCGGGAATCGGTTTGCCGGCAAGGCGAAACTCACAATCAAAGTCATCTTCGATGAGATACCGACCTGGTCGCTCGGCTGCCCAGCTGAGCAGCGCGTAGCGACGCGCAATGCTCGTCACAAGGCCGGTCGGATACTGATGGGACGGCATCAGGTGAAGGACATCGGTCCCGCTTTTCTGCAAAGTGCTCAAGTCCACGCCCTCATCATCCAACGGGATATGTCGAACTTTGCAGCCCATAGCCTGATAGATGCGCGTCAGGCGTAAATAGCCCGGGTCCTCAACGGCATACACCTTGTCGGCTCCAAGCAGCTGAACCAACATGGTATCGAGCAGCTGGGCGCCCGCACCAATAACGATGTTGTCGGGGTCGACATTCATACCCCTTGTCCCGCGCAGATGGTGAGCAATTGCACGTCGTAGCCGAGCGGTGCCCTGTGCCGGCGCGGTCGAAAAGATTTCGCGTTCATCTTCGGATGCCAGCGTCGCACGTAGCGCGCTTTGCCAAAGCTGCGCCGCCTCCAAAGCGGAAGGAGAAAGAGCATCGAACAGCTCAACCTGTCCGTTGACATCATGCGCGCTGGGACCCACAGAGACGGCATCTCGGTCGATGCCCTCCGCAACCGAAGGCAAAACCGGTGCATCCGGAAGCTCGCAAGCGTAGTAGCCACGACGCGGCATTGAGCAAATATAGCCCTCGGCAAGTAACTGGCTATATGCATTCTCGATGGTAATGACACTGATTCCCAGATGACTGGCAAAGGCGCGCTTAGACGGCAAATGCTCCCCCGCCGCAATGCGTCCAGCAACGATATCATCTCGAATTTGCTGGTAAACATACTCGTAGAGCGATGCCTCGCCGCGTTTTTCAAAATTGTAGTCAAGCATGAGTTTGCCACCTGACCTTATCGAGCTGTTCAATCTGGTATTAGTCTGACCTTGTTATTATCTCGAAAACTGAGTATTTCGCCATACGCAGCTCCCCGATAGGATGTTCCGTCAAGCAATGCACATGCCAACCAAGGGAGCAACCATGGCAGAACAGACCAGCAAGGCCGATCGCGTCAAACTCAATCGCGAGCTCGCGCAGATGCTCAAGGGCGGCGTCATCATGGACGTCACCACGCCCGAGCAGGCGCGCATCGCCGAAGAGGCAGGCGCCTGCGCCGTCATGGCACTCGAGCGCATCCCGGCCGATATCCGTGCCGCAGGCGGCGTCTCGCGCATGAGTGACCCCAAGATGATCAAGGGCATCCAGGAGGCCGTCTCCATCCCCGTCATGGCCAAGTGCCGCATCGGTCATATCGTCGAGGCTCAGGTCCTTCAGGCTATCGAGATCGACTACATCGATGAGTCCGAGGTTCTCTCCCCCGCCGACGATGTCTACCACATCGACAAGACCCAGTTTGACGTCCCGTTTGTCTGCGGCGCCCGCGATCTGGGCGAGGCGTTGCGCCGTGTTGCCGAGGGTGCCACGATGATTCGCACCAAGGGCGAGCCGGGCACGGGCGACGTCGTCCAGGCTGTGCGCCATATGCGCAAGATCCAAAAGCAGATCCGCGACGTTGTTGCCCTGCGCGACGACGAGCTCTTTGAGGCAGCCAAGCAACTGCAGGTTCCGGTCGAGCTGGTGCGCGAGGTCCATGCCACGGGTAAGCTTCCCGTCGTGAACTTTGCCGCCGGCGGCGTAGCGACCCCCGCCGACGCCGCGCTGATGATGCAGCTGGGCGCCGAAGGCGTCTTTGTGGGCTCGGGCATCTTTAAGAGCGGCGACCCCGCCAAGCGCGCAGTCGCCATCGTCAAGGCCGTGGCAAACTTCACCGATGCCAAGCTCATCGCTGAGCTTTCGGAGGACCTGGGCGAGGCCATGGTGGGCATCAACGCCGACGAGATCGAGATCATCATGGAGGAGCGCGGGCGCTAGTCCGGCAGAAAGGATCGCACATGAGCGATTATGCAGACCAGACGGTCGCCGTGCTGGCGGTCCAAGGCGCTTTTGCCGAGCACGAGGCAAGACTATCCGAGCTTGGCGCACGTTGTATTGAGCTGAGGCAGGCGGCCGATTTGCAGCAGGACTTTGACCGTCTAGTACTTCCCGGCGGCGAGTCTACCGTTCAAGGGAAGCTGCTTGATGAGTTGGGCATGCTCGAGGAGCTTCGTGCCCGTATCGCTGAAGGCATGCCCGTCCTGGGCACCTGCGCCGGCCTGATTCTGCTGGCTCACGACCTTGCCGCCCATGACGATAAGGGCACGCCGCGTTTGGCAACCATGGATGTACTTGTCGAGCGCAATGCCTACGGCAGGCAGCTCGGCAGCTTTCGAACCAAGGGGCAGGTAGCCGGCATCGACGGTGAAGTGCCGCTGACGTTTATCCGCGCGCCCCGCATCGTCGAGGTCCACGGCGACGCCAAGGCCTTAGCGAAAGTCGACGGGCGCATCGTCGCCGCCCGTCAAGACAACCAGCTCGGTGTCACCTTCCACCCCGAGCTCGACGACGACGCCCGCCTCCACGAGCTCTTCCTCCAAATGTAGGGAGAAAACAAACGAGCGTGGATTTTCGGACGCATAGCAAATGAGAGTGGATAATCTCCCACTTTGAGCTCGAATGCAGACTCAAACCGGGAGATTATCCACTCTCATGCTATGTAGTCATTTAAGAACGTCCCCAATGACTACTTCGACAACGCCGATGTTGTGGTACCGACAGCGAAAACCCGCCAGAGCGAGCAAGGTGCCTTGAAACGAGGCGGCATTGATCTTTTGATCATGCCGCCGAAGTTGAAAGGCAGATTGCCGCTCTGACGGGTTTGCAGCGTCAAGTGGTTACGGCGTTTGGTAAAACGCCGTAACTAAAAACGGTTGCCGCGGAAGCCACCGCCGTTGCGGCCGCCACGGTCGCCGCCGCGGTCGTTACCACGGTTGCCGCCAAAGCCGCCACGGTTGCCACCGCGGTCGCCATAGCCACCACGGTTGCCGCCAAAGCCGCCGCGACCGCCACGGTCGCCGCCACGGTCACCAAAGCCGCCACGGCCACCGCGATCGCCACCGCGACCGCCGCGGTCACCGCCACGGCCACCGCGATCGCCAAAGCCGCCGCGACCGCCACGGTCGCCGCCGCGGCCGCCGCGGTCGTCACGGCCGCCACGAGGACCGCGGTCCTCGTCCAGGCCCATGGCGACGAGCGGAGCGATAACCTTATCGAGAGCGGCCATCAGCTCGGTGGCCTCCTCATAAGAAAGCTCGGGCAGGAGCTTCTCCTTCTTGTTGGCAAGCTCGACCAGGCCCTCAGCGGCATCCTCGGCAGCGAAGACGACGATCTTGCGCATATCGCCCTCGGCGTCGTCGATGCGGCCGACCAGATCGGCAGCCTCGGCCTCGGCCATCAGACCATCGAGCTCACGAAGGCGCATGCCCAGCAGGTCAGACATTTCCTTCTGCTCCATCTTGGGCTTGAGGTCAAGAAGCTTGATGGCGCGCTCGATGTTCGCCATACGCTCGGCCTTGGCCTCCTCCTCCTTGGAAATAGCAAAGCGACGGCTACGCAGCAGGCGGGCGGCCTTCTGCATCTTGTCCATCAGCTCTTCGTCATCGTAATCAGCGGCGGCCTCGACAACCTCGGCCTCCTCCTCGGCGGAAACCTCGTCAGCAGCCTCAACCTCGGCAGCTTCGGTCTCCACGGTCTCGACTGCCTCGACCTCGGCAGCCATGGTCTCGTTCTCGGTCTCGTTCATAATCTCTTCGTTCTCGGACATGAGACTCCTTCTTGGCCCTCTCGGGCATCATCGCCCCATTCGCGGGGCCCGTCGCGCACTCTTTGCGCTTTAAACATTCATGCCTCTCGGCAAAACGTCCATTAGTTTATGGTGTCGCCATCCAATCTAGCTGCAGAATCTATGTGCACACATTAATGCGACATGTGCGACTCGCGACGAGCGTACACCAGCGACGTCGCGAACCCGACCACGGCAATCACAGCCGCCACACGCACGGCAGTTGCAAATCCAATCGCCTGGGCAACGTCGGTCGCAGCGCCAGCCGCGCCGGCAGTCGCCGCAGAACTCGAGAGCAGGCCGATAAACAGCGACGGGCCAAACGATGCGGCAA
Organism: uncultured Collinsella sp.; assembly: GCA_902479075.1. Lineage (GTDB taxonomy): Bacteria > Actinomycetota > Coriobacteriia > Coriobacteriales > Coriobacteriaceae > Collinsella. Next base: position 93,849 of record CABSNK010000002.1, on the reverse strand, counting down.
TCATGTTCCACGTGTTGAGTAATGCCGTTCCGTGAGGATGTTCAGCGGCAGGCAGCGTCTCCAAGCCGGCCGTCTGCGAGGGGCTCAGCACCAAACCGACTCCGGCATACACTGCAACGGTCAGTGCCACGACAACGCCGATGTTCATGCTTGCCGCCGTCATCGAGATTGCAGTCTGCCCCACGGCAATCAGGGCAAAGCCGACCGGCAGCAGCGGCCATGCACCACGGGCGTCCATCACGCGTCCGCCCACAATCGAGGTCACGGCGTTGCAGGCAATCGCCGGCAAAATGAGCAGGCCCGCAACAAGTGCGGTCATGCCGTATGCGCCCTCAAAATAGAGCGGCAACAAAACACTCATCGAGAACGTCGTCATCATCGACACCACCACAAGCAGGCACGCAGGCCAAAAGCGAACGCTCGCCATGGGACGCACGTTAAGCACCGGATGCTCGAGCTTGAGCTGACGGGCCGCAAACAGGCCGAGCAGCACAACGGCGGCGAAGAGCGTCGCGATGCCGGTGGTCAGATTGGTCGAGAACTCGCCTACGGAATACACAAATGCCGTAATGCCGGCGGCGAGCAAAACAACCGACAGAATATCAAGCGTGGTGTTCGAGCGCTCTCCGACATTCTGAACGAGCTTTACGCCCGCCGCAGCGACCGCAATACCGCCCACCAGCGGCACTACGAACACCGCCCTCCAGCCAAATAACGTGCACATTAGACCGCTGATCACGGGTCCAAACGCCGGTCCTAGCGTAATGCAGGCGCCGCCCAGGCTCAGATACAAACCGAGCTTCTCGCGCGGGGCGCAAGACAGCACCACGTTCATCATGAGCGGGAACAAGATGCCCGATCCCGCAGCCTGCAAAATACGACTTGGCAGCAAAACGCTAAACGACGGAGCGACCAGGCACAGGACTTCGCCGGCGACCATGCATCCGCATGCGAAAAACAGCAGCTTGCGCGTCGAGAAACGGCCGGACAGGAAGGCCATGATGGCCGTAAAAATCGACGTCACGATCATGTAGCCCGAGACGAGCCACTGTGCCGTGGTGGCACTCACCGAAAAGGCTGCCATAATGTCGTGCAACGCCACGTTAATGATGTTCTCGTTAAACGCGGCAACAAAGGCTGCAATATACATTACGACGAGAATCGCCGCAGAGGCCGATGGCGTTACTTGAACTTGTTGCTGAGATTTGCTCCCCATGCATTTCCTTCCTCTTGGAACGACAGTCGCATCGCCCCAGAGGAACGGTCCAGGGCGAAAATGAGCCCTAGACTTACGCCAGACGCCGTACACGACGAATCTGGCAACATGGTCCAACATCGAAAGATTGTAACGCGGACGCACAGCTTTCCTTCCGCGCTATTATTAAAAGTCCACGAAAGCATAAGACATGAGGAGCCCGCCATGATCAAGCCCATCATGAAATCCGAGTTCTTTTTGCGCCTGCCTTCCGAAGACGCGGGACCCGACGATGCCGCGACCGGGCAGGACCTCCTGGATACACTCCACGAGCATGAGCACGAGTGCGTGGGCCTCGCCGCCAACATGATCGGCGTGCGCAAACGCATCATCTGCGTAAAGGACGGCAATAGGACACTCCTGATGTACAACCCTCAAATTCTTGAGCAGGTCAATGCCTATCAGACGAGCGAAGGATGCCTCTCGCTGATCGGCGAGCGTCCCTGTACCCGCTATCGCCGCATTAAGGTTGAGTATTTGGACGAGAACTTCGTTCACCGCATCAAAAACTTCTCGGGCTACACCGCCGAGATCATCCAGCACGAAATCGACCACTGCAATGGCGTCGTGGTTTAGGCCACCTGCCAAAATGAGGGTACCGGAGGCCTCCCTATGGATATCAGCCGCTTTGGCGAATTCGCCATCTTAGCGCAGTCACGCACGTTTCTTGATGCGGCGGAACTGCTTTTCATGTCGCAATCAACCCTCTCCAAGCACATCATGGCAATGGAGCACGAACTCGGCTGTAAGCTCATCGATCGAAGCCAGCGCCACGTAACACTCACCGCGCAAGGTGAAGCGCTCCTCCCCTATGCGCAAAAAATTGCGACGCTTCAGCACCGCTATCTTGCCGCCATTCAAATAGGCGCAGGTGAGCCGCTCGAGCACCTCACCGTAGGTTCTATCCCCATTATGGCCCCTTATGGGATCACGGACGCCGTCATCGATTTTCAGCAGGCGAACCCCTCATATTCTGTCGAGCTCATCGAAGGCGAGGGCGACACACTCAAGCGTATGCTCCTGCACGAGGACATTGACCTGGCCTTCATCCGTGACAGCGGCGCCATCGAGCCGGAGTTCAAAAAGATTCCCTTTACGACCGACCGGCTCGTGGCCGTCCTTCCGCTCGACCATCCGCTCGCCGAACGTGACACCGTCGAGATAGACGACCTTATCGACGAGAATTTCCTCATGCTTCCCCAAGGCTCGTTCGTAAGCGAGCTCGTCCTTTCCCTTTGTCGAGAAGCTGGATTTGGCCCACATGTTACGTTCACCGGCAAACGAGCCGAGAACATCATCTCTCTTGTCGCACGCGGCGCCGGTGTCTCATTCCTCATGCGCAAGCCGGCGGAATCGCTTGCCAGCGGAAAGGTAGCCCTGGTGCCGCTTGAGCCCGCGACGACCTCCGAGGTCAGGCTCTACCTCAAGCGGAACGCCGCGCACTCGCAGGCGGTCGTCTCGTTCATCGGCTTCCTCCCCTACCGTCAGCTCCTGCAGGGCGACCGTGCGTCTTCCATCCCGGAGCGACTGTCATAATCCCGCTGCCCCACAACGGCAGACTTGTGTCCGCAAACACGCTGGCAGCGGCACGAAACACAAATATGCCTCGGGCGGCACGTCGCCGTCCGAGGCATATTTAATCAAAGTGCGCAAAAAGACTAGTCCACCGAGATGTTGAGTGCCTTACCGCCCTTGTCCTTCCTGGTACCGATCACCATAGCGGCGACAAGAGCCAGAACGAAAGCGACCACACCGGAGATGACAAGGCCGATAAAGCCCGTGTCGATGCCGGCAGGGTTAATAAAGCTCGGGAAACCGAGCGGGCCGGAGGCACCGAAGGCATAGAGTTTGGCACCCAAGAGACCGGCAATGGCGCCGCCTACACCAGCGGAAATAAAGGTTGCCCACATAAGACGCTTACGCGGCAGCAAGATGGCGTAAAGCGCAGGCTCGTTGACACCGAAAATCGAAGAGACAAGGGCGGGAATGTTGACGGCAGCATTTTCCTCGGAGTCCTTGGTTCGGATGACCATGCCAAGCGCAGCACCGGCGATGGCACAACCGCCTGCATACACGAGCGGGTTAATGAGGTCATAGCCGTAGGTTGCGACATCGAGAAACCACAGCGGGATGATACCCCAGTGCAGGCCGAACATGACGAGCAGGCTCCAGAACGTGCCGATGACGAAGCCGGCGATGGCGGGCTGGAAGTTGATGAGCATCAAGATGATCTGGGCAACGATATTGGAGAGGACCGTCATGACCGGACCGACCACAAGCAGGCCAAGGATGCCGCAAATGAAGAGCGTCAGGATGTTGGAGAAGAACGAACTCACAAGCGCGGGCAACGCGTTAGAAAGGGCCTTGTGCACCTTGGAGGCAATCCAGACGATAAAGATCGCAGGCAGAATCGTCGATGAGTAATTCTGCATGATTAGCGGGATGCCAAAAATATCACCGTAGACATTGGACTCGAAGACCGTACCGGCGCCGAGCGTGTAGAGCGGATCTCCACCCATAAGGGCAACGAGCGTCGGGTAGACGAGGATACCGCCGAGCGCCATTCCCATAACGGGCTTAAGTCCGAACTTCTTGGCCGACGTCCAGCCAATGATTAGCGGAAAGTAATAGAAGACCGAATCTCCGATTGCCGAGAGCGTCACATACGTATTGCTGTCCTTGGCAAGCCAACCGGCAACCGTGCAGAGCGCGAGCATCGACTTGATAAAGCCACCGGCCATAAGCACGCCAAGAACCGGTTGCAGAATCTCGGAGATGATGGCCAGCAGACGCGAGAATGGATCGCCCTTTTTGACGTCGTCGCCTTCATCGATATCGAGTGCGGGTTTGGAGTCGAACCCGCCAATCTGAACAAGGTCGTTGTAGACGGCCTCGACAGTGGCACCAATCACGACCTGATACTGTCCGCCGGCCTGGATGACGTCAACGACGCCCTTCGTCGCCTTAAGCTCATTAGTCTGGGCGAGCGATTCATCCTTGAGGTGGAAGCGGAGACGCGTAATGCAGTGGCTCACGTCTAACACATTGTCTCGACCACCGACCTTTGTGATGATTTCATCGCAAAGCTTCTGGTATTTCATGGAATTCTCCTTTTTCTGAGCGGGGTATAGCATCGATTTCATGCCTCCGTAGTCGACGTGGGAGGGCAAGGAACCCGCTTCCCCCTTTGAAATCCGCGGACGCACGTACGCCCGGGATGGGAAACGGCAGAGAAGATGGAAGATGCCGATCACATGGCAGCGAGCCTCATTGGCCCATATCACGCAATCAGGTCTACAGACGCGAATCTGCTGCGCCGAGAAGTCTCGTCGTCTGGCAGAACTTGTCACACAGACGTTCCGGTTCGCCCTGGGGAATCTGAGTACGCTCGGTCTCAAAGGAGAGGCCGTACTCGCGTGCCGGAAGGAAATACTCGAAATAGCCGTTGGTGTAACCGCAAACTATTCCCTCGACCGGGCATTCGCGCTTCATGCGAATACCCAAGTCGCTGCCGAGCTCACTCGGGAACACAAAGAGATGCAGGCCGCCCAGACTGATGACGGCACACTTAAGCGTGAGCGAAAAGTCGTCATGGGCAACGGTGTGATAGAACGTCTGAGGCTCGATGCGGTCAAGAACGACCTCGCGATCGAGCTTGATCTGGGAAATCGCCTCGGCAAGACCGGTCGAAACGCGCTCGACCTCGGGAATGCCGCGTCCCTGGCGAAAATTGCGGTCGCTACAGTCGCCAGCAGCACCGACGACCATGGCCGGATAGTAACCAAGACTCTGAGCGAGCTTTTTGCCGGTAAGACCGGCGAGTTCGCTCGTGAGCTCCGTGCAGTCGGGTCCGACACAGGCAGAATGCACCGCCCAGTTCACAAAGCCCGCAAATGGCTTGCCTTCGGTATCGAAGAACGATACGACAATGACCTCATTGTCGGCGAGTTCACCTGGGATGATGCGGTTGTCGTAGAAACCGGTGATGACTTTTTTGCCCATGCGGCAGGTCGCAGGTCGCGCGTTGGCGCGGCACTCTTCGAAGCATTGACAGATGGTATCGAGGAACCAGCGATAGTAGTCCTCGTTGAATTTTCCCGTCCACCAGCTGCGATGGTAGGCGACGATCGAAGTGTGGTCGTGCGTCGCGGAGAGCAGAACACAGTCACGGTCGATTCCGTAGCGCTCGGCGAGCATCGTCTTAACCTCCTCGGCCATGCCCTCCTCAAACTCGAGAACATCGGCGTTGAAGAGAAAAACTTCGCGGTCGTCCTGTTGGAAAAGAATCGCGTTGGCGAAGACGTCGTCATGGACGCCTGTCGCAGGCTCCAGACGGTTGGGGAGGTTGCGGTATCCGATTAGATAGATGTCGCCTTGCGGGGTAATCTTGCGGCGTGCATGTCCGATATTCATGCAAGTTCTCCTTTTTGTCATGCCGCGTTTAAAGCGGCAAGGATGGTTTGAAGGAGGCGCTCATGGGAACCGGCGGCGAAGCCGGAGTTCATGGCCTCATAGGTGATTTTCTCGTACGCATCGGGGGCCGGCAGATACTTTTGCCCTCCGTTGACAAGCGTGGCAAAGAGCACGGGGCAGAATCGGGCGGCGCGCACGGCGGCGCCAAACGAGCTCGAAACCTCGGGCTGGATACCAACGAACTCGACATTTCCCAGCCGAAGTAAATAGACCCTCGTACGCTGTTCGCCTGCCGCATGAAACCCATAAGTTCGATGCGGGGCCAATGAGCAGAAGTCGGCGCGCGTCTGGGCGGGCAAAAGGACGTCGACCGTGCGAGCATCGACGCCGATGGCATCGTCCTCACGCGCCGCACGGACGGCCTCAATCAACGCATCGCTCATAGCGCGACCCTGTCGATGCAGCATGCGATATCCACTCTCGTGAGCATCTAACGTTTGCTTCGCCCCGGTCGAATCGAACGCAACGGTTACGGCGCGCTCCGCCGGACTCTGATCCCCCGCGGCACCGGGTAGCAGCAACACGACTCCGCCCAATTCGCGCTCGAGAGCCATGGCGGCAAAGCCAAAGAGGTCCCCGCTCACCAAGCGCTTCCCCTGAGAATCGTGCGATCCGTCGAGCACGGAAGACTGGACATCAGCCGTCGCAAGCATGGCAACGAGCCCGCCCTCGGCATCCCTCGCGACAAGTATGGGCATCGCGTGGTCGGCAAACCCCTTGGGGTCTACTCCCAGCCACCAGCCGGCCGGCGTCTCAATGTCGCGGTTAACGTTCACAGGACAGTAGCCCTCCGCCGAGGCGAGCGTGACAGAGCGAATGCCCGCAACCGCCTGCTCAACGGCCGCGCGTGTCGCGGCGATGAGCGCGGCACGATAGCGCTCATTTCGATCGCGGGCATCGGTGTCGGCCAGATGCCCAGGGGTGCGCACGTGAGGCGCAGAAAACGTGTGGGTCGGGACCACCCAAGAAAAGGCGCCGTCGCAATTGGAGACATCCTTGACAACCTCACGCAGATCGACGAGTAGGGCCGGAGCGATCGAGGTAACCTCAAGTGAAAGGATGCAAGCGCGCCGCCCCATCCCTTCGACCACGAAGGCACGGGCAAAGATTTCATGACGGAGTGCGTCGAAACCGTCGAACGGCAATACGTCCTCTAAGTTAATGGCCACCCGGGCGGCTCCGGCCTTCATCTCTCCCTTATCCATGGCGAACGCCCTCCTTTATCTGTCGCTCACTCGATGCCGTACAAGCGCTGTGCCGTGCCGCCAAGCATAAGGTCCTTGTCCGTATCACTTAAATCTGTGGCGCGGACGCAGGCGACACCCTCTGTTAGCCACTCGCGTTTAACGGGATAACTCGTACCAAAGACAATATGGTCTGCACCAAGGACCTCAACCGCACAGGCAAGAAGCGTCTCGCCCCAGGGCTGAGCATGGGACATGTCGAAATAAACGTTGTTCTCAAGACGCTTGGAGACCGTCTCGGTATCGGTCTGGAAGCGACCCGAGGCATCTGGACGCTTGAGACCGTGCGGCAGCAGCATCTCCTTAAACGCAAAATAAGCGCCACCGAGCATGGAGTGGACCATCTTGATATTGGGGTAGCGCTCAAAGAAATCGCCAAAGATCTCTCGGCCGATCGCCGTAGTTTGGTCGACGCAGCGGCCATAAGAGCGGCGAAGGTTGTCGTACGCGAGAAGCGACTCGTTCTCGACCGGCACGGGAACATGGTGCACGTAAACGGTGACATGGCGTTCGTTCAGGTGCTCGAAAAAACTCGAGAAGACCTGGTCGTCGAGATAGCGCTTGCCGTAGTGAGCGCAGAGCTGCACACCCGCAAAACCATCGTCGAGTCTGCGGTCGAGCTCCTCCAAATTTGCTTTGGTGCCAAAGGGCGGCACAGCGACAAGCGGAATCAGACGGCCACTTGACGCCTTCGCGTCAGCAGCCATACCGTCGTTGAAACGCCGGCACATCTCGAGCGACATCCACTCGTGACAGCCGGGGAGCTTGAGGATCGCCTTGTCGACCCCCGCCTCATCCATATCGGCCAAGCGCTTCTCGAGGGTGTAGTCGCCCTCAATGTAGTTAAGACCCGGAGAACCGGCGGGCATCTCGATCACGATCTGTCGTTTGCCGGCGGAATTCATGGTCAGATAGCCTTCGGTGTCATAGGCGCGGGGTACCTCGGCCAAAAACTGTTCGCAGAGCGTCTCGTCATGAAAGATGCGCTCGTCGAACCAGTAGGAATTTGCATCGATAATCATTGGTTGGAACCGCCTTTCATCTTGTTGAAAACATTCTAGAAAAGCAGGTACCCGGACATCAATTCCAGCTTAAGCCCACTGTATTCCATTTTGGAATAGAACTTACCGCTCACACGCGAACCTCGCCCGCTCAACGAGACAAGCGCTAACAGCACGGGCTTAGACAGAAAACGGTCGGCCCGCATCCGTTGCGGGCCGACCGTTTCATTACAGGCTACCTTTGCCGTTACGCCTGGCGGTAGTGATCAAAGAAATCGGCGAGGTCTTCGAGCGACTCTTTGAGCACTTCCATGCGCGGCAGGTACACGATGCGGAAGTGATCGGGCTCGGCCCAGTTAAAGCCGCCGCCGCGCGTGATCAGAATCTTCTTCTCGTGCAGCAGGTCGAGGGCAAACTGCTCGTCATCGGTGATATTGAACTTCTTAACATCCATCTTGGGGAAGATATAGAACGCCGCGCGCGGCTTGACCACCGAGATGCCGTCAATCTTGTTGAGCGCCTCATACACAAAGTTGCGCTGCTCGTAGACACGGCCGCCGGGACGGATGTAGTCGTTAACGGACTGATGGCCACCGAGTGCCGTCTGAACGATCGACTGAGCCGGCACGTTGGAACACAGACGCATGTTAGAGAGCATGTTGATGCCCATGATGAAGTCGCTCATGCAGCGCTGGTTGCCCGAAAGCACCATCCAGCCAATGCGATAGCCCGCGATCATGTGCGACTTGGAAAGGCCGCTAAAGGTGACACAGGGCAGATCGGGGGCGAGCGAGGCAATCGAGACGTGCTCGTAGCCGTCCATGCACAGGCGGTCGTAGATCTCATCGGCAAAGATCATCAGCTGATGCCTGCGTGCAATCTCGACGATGCCCTCGAGCACCTCGCGCGGATAGACAGAACCCGTGGGGTTGTTGGGGTTGATGATGACGAGGGCTTTGGTCGCGCTCGTGATCTTGGACTCCATATCCTCCAGGTCGGGATACCAATCCGCCTGCTCATCGCACAGATAATGTACGGGATGACCGCCAGCAAGGGTTGCGCACGCCGTCCAGAGCGGATAGTCGGGGCTGGGGATCAGAATCTCGTCGCCATTGTCGAGCAGCGCGTTCATCGAAAGCTGAATGAGCTCGGACACGCCGTTGCCCGTGTAGATATGCTCCATCTGAACGTTGGGCAGGCCTTTGATCTGCGAATACTGCATGATCGCCTTGCGCGCGGAGAACAGGCCACGCGAGTTGGAATAGCCTTCGCAGTCGGGCAGCTGCTGGCGCATGTCCTTGATGACCTCATCGGGCGTGCGGAAACCGAAGGGCGCCGGGTTGCCGATATTGAGCTTGAGGATGCGCTCGCCCTCGTCCTCCATACGGGCGGCCTCGTCGACGACGGGACCGCGCACGTCATACAGGACGTTATCGAGCTTGGTGGATTTAGAAAAAGTACGCATGGTGGTGCTCCTTGCAATTTGAGCTGAGGGATGGGGTTCGGGCTTGGAATCGTTGCGGGGTGATGATGCCTCGCCTTGATCGGCGTCGCCGGCAAGCAGCCAGGTAACATCGACCTCCAAAATACGGGCGAGCAGCTCAGCCACATCGCGCCGCGGGATCGTCTTGCCGCTCACATATTGGCTCATCTGACTCTTGCCGAGTTTTTTGCCGAGCATCTCCGATGCGCGGATTACGTCCGACTGGCGAACGTCGCGATTGGACATAGTCTGTCGCAGGCGATCGCAAAACGTCTCTTGGGCCACAGGAACCTCCTTGCTGGCAAAGTTCAATTTATAGAACACGAATTGAACCAAGGTTCAATTTAGCAAGCAGTATAGCGCGGCACCTCATTCGAAAGTTCAATTTCATAAGAAAATGTACCGGACTCCGAGATTTGCCCAAAGCGGACAATGGCGTGTACGCGTTTAGAGGTATTCAAGGAATCGAGCGGCGGCAAGCGAAACGTCAGCCGTGCGATATATCGCATTGATCTGCCGATGGGGATGTCCCTCGAGCGAACGCACGGCAACATCGAACTGACAGCGGCGCAAGATGAGCGCGGGAAGAATGCTCACGCCCAGGCCGTCCTCGACCATGGCCATAATCGCATAGTCATCCCAGGTCGACAGCTTGGAGCACACCGTCAGTCCCGCCCGACGGAACAGCGGCGTAATCTCATCATCGGTGCCGCGTTCTAGCAGAATAAACTGCTCGTTGGCTAAATCGGCAAGAGAGACGACCTCCGCCGTGGCAAGCAAAGAGCCTGTTGGCACTACCGCCATTAACTCGTCTCGCACCAACGGCCGCGACGCCATGCCGGCGCCGCGTGGTTCGCGCGGAATAAAGCCCAGGTCGCAGCGACCTTCCGCCACCCATTGCTCAATCTCGGAGTAATCACCCATCAGCAGCTCGTAATCGATGTCCGGGTGATCGGCGCGAAAGCGCGCAATCACCGGCGGCAGCACGTGGGTCGCCACGCTCGAAAATGTACCGATGCAGATTTTGCCGCGCATGAGCCCACGCATCTCATCCACCCGTCGCTGCAAGCGAGTGAATTCCTCGCATAACGCCTCAACAGCCGGCATAACTTGCCGCCCGTCGGCAGAAAGCACTACGCCCTCGCGGCTTCTATCAAGCACTTTAAAGCCCCAGTCGGCCTCAAGATCGGCCACCATACGGCTCACGCCCGACTGCGAATAGCTCAGCCGCTCGGCGGCGCGCGTAAAACTGCCGGCGCGCACGGTCTCGAGTAGGACCTGCATCTTTTGAACATTCGTTTCCACGGCACCCCTCCACATATGCATGAGCTTTTGTCATGTTATCTATGAATTATATTCGCTTTTCTTCTATAGCCTGTTCACCCATAGTGAACATGCTCGGATATAGAGGGGATTTCAGCGCATGAACAACGGACTGTTTACGTACTTAGCAGCATTGCTATTGTTTGGCTCCAACGGCATCATCGCCGCTGCCATTGCGCTGCCGAGCTCCGATATCGTGCTACTGCGCACGTTTTTGGGCGCACTCTCGCTTGTCACCATCCTCGCCGTCACCCAACGCCATAAGCTGCAGGCGCCATCCCGCCCCCGCGAAGCCGCAGCCCTCCTCCTCTCGGGAGCCGCGCTGGGCGCCAGCTGGATTTTTCTGTTCCGCGCCTACCAGACGATTGGCGTCGGCGTATCCTCGCTGCTGTACTACTGCGGCCCCATCATCGTCATGGCGCTCTCCCCGCTCATCTTTGGCGAAAAACTGACCGGCAGCAAAATCGCCGGCTTTATCACCGTCGCCTGCGGTGCCTTTCTCATTGCGGCACAAGGTCTAGGCGGCAATATGCCCATTGCGGGTATCGCTTGCGGCATCGCCTCGGCCTTCTGCTACGCATTGATGGTCATCGCCAGCAAGGGCGCGCCGCACATCGAGGGCCTCGAGAACTCCGCGCTCCAGGTGAGCGCCGCCTTTGTGACCGCGCTGGTCCTCACGCTCATCACGCAGGGCGCTCCCTCATTCCTGTCCGCCGGCGTCGCCGCCAGTATTGATTGGCGCGCCGTCGTCATGCTCGGCGTCGTCAACACCGGCATCGGTTGCTTGCTCTACTTTAGCGCTGTCGCCAAGCTGCCCGTCCAGGCCGTTGCGGTCGTCGGCTACCTCGAGCCGCTTTCGGCCGTCGTGTTCTCGGCCGTCCTTTTGGGCGAAGTCATAACACCGGTCCGCCTGATGGGCGCCGCACTTATCATCGGCGGCGCGATTTTTTGCGAATTCGCCGGCAAACGCGCAGGCGCCAAGGCTGGCATAGCCCAGACAGCACGTGCTTAAAAGCCCCTGCTTTGAAATGCTACCTGCGTACATAAATAATCCTCAGCTGGGGATTATTGTCTAAAATACCCCGATGTGCCAAACTGCTCTTATATGTATAAAGATGGCATAAAGGTCTACTGCTCCTTGCAGAGGCCAGATGTCCAAGGGAGTCCACGTGGCACACAACAAACTGGAGGCAAGCCCCCAAGACCAGCGTGGTCAAGGCGGGCATGGAGCCATTCCCCTCTCCGCTGGCATGCTGCTCGTAACGCTCGGCGTCGTATACGGCGACATCGGCACGAGCCCCATGTATACCATGAAATCAATCGTCGCCAACAACGGCGGCATCGGCACCGTCAGCGAGGACATGATTTTGGGCGCACTCTCGCTCGTCATCTGGACCATGACGCTCGTGACCACGGTCAAGTACGTGGTTATCGCCATGAAGGCCGATAACCACAACGAGGGCGGCATCTTCGCCCTGTTTAGCTTGGTGCGCAAAGTGGCGCCGTGGCTGATCCTTCCCGCCATGATCGGCGGCGCGGCGCTGCTCGCCGACGGCATCCTCACCCCCGCCGTCACGGTTACCACGGCCATCGAGGGCTTGCGCACTATCGAGTGGGGCCATGCGCTTTTGGGTGACGGCCAGACCAACGTCATCATCATCACCATCATCATTATCTGCGGTCTGTTTGCCATGCAGCGCGCCGGCACCTCGTCGATCGGCAAGCTGTTCGGCCCGCTCATGACGCTGTGGTTCCTGTTCTTGGCTGGCGCCGGCCTGTTCAACATGCTCGGCAACCCGTCCATCCTACGCGCACTCAACCCCATCCGCGGCATCATGTTCCTGTTCTCGCCCATCAACCACTCGGGCATCATGGTGCTCGGCTTCGTCTTCCTGTCGACGACCGGCGCCGAGGCGCTCTATTCGGACATGGGTCACGTGGGCAAGGCTAACATTTACGCATCCTGGCCGTTCGTAAAGGCAGCCCTCATCCTTAACTATCTGGGTCAGGGCGCTTGGCTGCTCGCCAACAATTCCAATCCCCAGATGCTCGCGATGGATATCGTCAACCCGTTCTATATGATGCTCCCCGAGCCCCTGCGCCCCTTTGCCATCGTGCTTTCGGCCGTGGCGGCCATCATCGCCTCGCAGGCGCTCATCACCGGCTCGTTCTCGTTGGTTTCGGAGGCAACCCGTCTCAATCTCATGCCGCATCTGCGCATCCACTACCCCAGCGACACCAAGGGCCAACTCTATATTCCGCTCGTCAACAACATCATGTGGGTCGGCTGTATCTTCATCGTGCTGCTGTTCCAAAACTCCGAGCGCATGGAGAGCGCCTACGGCCTCGCCATTACCGTGACCATGCTCATGACCACGACGCTTTTGACGAGCTACATCGCCGGCATCCTCAAGCACAAGCTGGGCGCCTGCGTCTTCGCCCTGCTCTTTGGTGCCATTGAGCTGTGCTTCTTCGCTTCGTGCCTCACCATGTTCTTTGACGGCGGCTACGTCATGATCTTCCTGGCCGCGCTGCTGTTTGGCCTTATGTACGTGTGGCGCCGCGGCACCGCCATCGAGCGCACGCAGACGATCCTGCTGCCCGTCTCCAAGTACATTGACCAGCTCGGCCGCCTGCGCAACGACGAGACCTACCCCGTGCTCGCCGACAATCTGGTGTTCCTCACCAACAACCCCGATCCGCTCACACTCGACCGCGACGTGCTCTATTCCATCCTGGACAAACATCCCAAGCGCGCCAAGGCATACTGGTTCATCAACGTGCACGTTACCGATGAACCCTATACGCACGAGTATTCCGTCGAGACCTTTGGCACGGACTTTTTGTTCCGTGTGCGCCTGGACCTGGGCTTTAAGGTCAATCAGCGCATCAATGCCTACCTGCGCCAAATCGTTGGCGACCTGATGGCATCGGGCGAGTTACCGCCGCAGCACCACACCTACTCCATCTACGAGACGCGCGGCAACGTGGGCGACTTCCGTTTTTGCATGCTGCGCAAGATGCTTGCCCCCGAAACGGACATCAACCGCAATGACCACCGCGTGATGGCCATCAAGTACGCCGTCCGTCGCGCCTGCGGAAGCCCGGCACGCTGGTACGGCCTTGAGAACTCGGCCATCATCATCGAGTACGTGCCCCTCTTTGCCCGCATGCGTCCGGCAGTCAAGCTTGTTCGCACCCAGGTGCCACTCGAAGTTCAAATCGAGGAAGCCGAGGAAATGGAAGTCGACATCTTCTCGGACGACTTGGTCAACGGCAACGAGGCCGGTAAGAATATGAACGTCGATCCCACTGAGCTGCTCGAGAGCGTCGCAGATATGCCCGAACAGCAACAACTCGACGGCCTCGAGAGTGAACAACTCAACGACGCCAACTTCTAGCGACGCCACAAATCAACGACAGCGGCCCTGCGCCTCACGAGAGACGCAGGGCCGCTTTGCATTGCAGTAAAGCTAACGGCTACGAACGACGCGGCTCGGGAACCACGAGCCTATCGGGGCTCGCGCCCTCGGCATCCATTAGGCTCACGTAGCGAATCGACGGATCATCATACATCGCGTAGTAATAATTGCCCGTGCGCGCGCTAAAGCATCCGGTGTAGATAGTCTTCTCGAACTTGCCATCGCCCATCCTGGACGCCCCCTCGATCATCACCACGCCCTCGAGCGAGCGGAACATGCGAACGACGTTTTCGGTCTCGCTCTCCTTTTGCGGGTAATTGGCATTGAGGTACGCCGCCTTTACAAAACGGCTCGGCGAATAGCAGTCACCCGGAATACCGCGCATGCCGGCACCGGCTCCATAGGGCTTAAGCTCGGCGCCACGCCATGTCGCCGTCTGCGGAAAATCGCTTGTGGCTGTGATATAGGTGCGCAGGTTTTCCATGTGCCACGGGAAGGTCGGCTGGTTGGCAAGAGTATCGACCGGATCGTCGTATACATGCAGGCCGTCAGCCATCATTTCGACCACGATGCTACGCTGGCTGTCGCCGATAATCCAATGGAGCAGTGACACGCCCAGCCCCTCTCCGGCAGATTTGGCGACAATCACCGTGTCGCGCAGCGCGGCCTCGACCTCATCGACCGTCGAGAACGTCGCCGCCACCCACAGGGGAAACTCATAGGCCGCGATATTTGTCTTGCCGTCGACAGGGTCCTCGGCATACTCGGCATAACCCGGGAAATTGAGGCCCGCCACGGCGAGGCCCGCATCGTTGCCGCAGTCAAAGAACATAGGGTAGTTCTTGTAATCGATGCACATACCGATCACCGCGTGTGCCGCTGTCGCGTCGTCGATAAACGAATACGGAATGTGGAACCCGCGAGGCATCACGCGAACCTGTTGGCCGTAGTCAAAGCTCCAGTCGAGGTTGCGCCCTAGATACATGTGACCAGAATTATCGGTAAATCGAATGCTCGTGCACATAGCGCCTCCTAGCTTTACGTTCTTGCTAAGGTTATTGTCTCCAAACAAAAAGGCGCTAAACACAAAAGCCCGGACATGACAACAATGTCATGTCCGGGCTTTTCAAGCTGGATAAACTCAACCAAGTTAACCCCGCAGGTCGTCTAAGGGATCAAAGTGCCGCAGATTGCCACGAAAGAGGAGCGAAGCGTACTTAAGGTACGCGAGCGACGATTGAGCGGCAAGGTGCGGTGCTTTGGTCCCCTTAGACCAACTTTCCAAGACAGTGATCGATCATATGCTGAATCATCTGTGCCTCAAAGCCCGCGTAGTCGCGGCGGCACTCCTTCATCTTGCCGTCGACGATCTGGTCAAAGGCAACCTTGCACTTGATATAGCGCGTGGACTTGGTGACCTCCTCGTGCGTCAGGCAGCTCTCCTCCATCTTGCTGGCGCCCAGGCCAAACACCAGACGGGGGTTGTAGAGCACGTGGGGCTCGCCGGCATCGTCCAGGTAGACGCAGACCTTCTTGGTGACGCCAATCTGGTTGGCGGCAAGACAACCGGCGTCCTCGAGCGACTTGATGGTATCGATCAGGTCCTGAGCAACCGACTCGTCCTCGACGGTCGCAACCTCGCAACGCTGGGACAGGATAGCCTCGTCGTGGCAAAGCTCTTTAATCATGCGTTCCTCCATAGGGGTCGTTGTAACCGCTTAAGTATACGGTACCCACACATTTTCATGCGAAAAATACCATCCGTCTGCTACAAAGCGCCGAACATCAACATGCGAGGAACAACAGCGTCGTAAAGGGGCTATAGTGGGTGAGTTCGTGTCAATCGGCCTAAACTCGGGGCCGAACAAGGAAAGGGTATGCATGGACGAACTATTTCACGTCAGCAAGCGCAAGTCCACAATCGGGACCGAACTCCGCGCTGGACTGACAACATTCCTGGCGATGGCCTACATCATCGCCGTCAACCCCGCGGTGCTCTCGGGCGCTGGCATCGATGCGGGAGCGCTCGCCTGCGCCACCTGCCTGGGCGCCGGCATCATGACCATCTGCATGGGCATCTTCGCCAACCGCCCGCTCGCCTGCGCGTCGGGCTTAGGCGTCAACGCGATGATCGCTGGAATCACCACCACCGTCTGCGGCGGTGACTGGCACGTGGCCATGAGCGTCATCTTCCTTGAGGGCGTCGTCATCTTGCTGCTCGTGCTTTGTGGCCTGCGCGAGGCCATCATGGACGCCATCCCGGTTGTCCTGCGTCACGCCATCTCGGTGGGTCTGGGCCTGTTCATCGCCATGATTGGCCTGTGCGATGCCGGCATTATCACCGCTGGCGCCGGTACACTCGTCGGTCTGGGCGACATCAGCTCCCCCACCTTCATCGTCGGCATCATCTCCATCCTGGTGACAGTCGCCCTCGCCTGCCGCAACGTCCCCGGCTCGCTGCTCATCGGCATCGTCGTCGCCGTCATCGCCGGTATCCCCCTAGGTGTGACCCAGGCTCCGACCGGTATCATCGCCCCGCTCGACTTCTCGAGCATCGGTGGCCCCATCGCCGACGCCGGCGGCGTGCCTGCCATCGTCAAGGTCCTTACCGACCCCGCGCTCCTCGTCATCTCGTTCTCGCTGCTCATGAGTGACTTCTTCGACACCATGGGCACCGCGATGGCCGTGGCCAAGCAGGGCGAGTTCCTCACCGACGACGGCAACGTCGAGAATATCAAGGAGATCCTGATCGTCGACTCCGCCGCCGCCGCTGTGGGCGGTTTCATGGGCGTCTCCTCCATCACCACCTTCGTCGAGTCCACCTCTGGCGCTGCCGACGGTGGCCGCACGGGCCTCACCTCCGTCACCACCGGCGTGCTGTTCATTCTCGCCGCGTTCTTCTCCCCCATCGTCACCATCGTTTCCAGCGCCGCCACCTGCGGCGCCCTGGTCTACGTCGGCTACCTCATGATGAGCGAGGCCTCCGAGATCGACTGGTCCGACGTGTCGCAGGGTTTCCCGGCGTTCATGATTATCGCCGGCGTGCCCTTCACCTACTCCATCTCTGCCGGCATTGGTCTGGGCTTTATCGCCTACGTGATCGTCGCGCTCTTTAAGGGCGAGGCCTCCAAGATCAAGCCGCTCATGTGGATCGCAGCCCTCGCCTTCCTCGTCTACTTCTTTGTAGCGTAACGGCAAAGCTGCCAAAGCAGAACACCAAAGCGCGGAGTCGCATCGAGCGGCTCCGCGCTTTTCTTTTAAAGCCAGGCAACGCACGGACGCGCGATGTATTGGTTACCGATTTTTGGACATTTTGCCCTCAAAACGGCACTACCGCCGGCTACATCCTGCAGATATGCTGGGCGTAATCGCATAGGCCCTATGAGGATGGGAGTAACCATGGCCGCCTTGTTCACGACCCCCAAGCGCAATGACAAAACCTCTGGAGCCCATTTTGTCGAGCCCGACGTGCGCCGTCGCACGCTGCTCGCACGCGGCAGCTGGCGCCGCGTGACACGTCGCATCGTTGTAGGCGCCGTATGCGCGCTTACGGTGAGCTCGCTGCTCATGCCGAGCGTCTCGCTCGCGGCCGAGTGGGTGGACGTCGGCGGCACCCAGTACAACGCCGGCACCGCGGCAGGCGACGAGGCCGGCACCTGGAGCTGGGACGGCGCCGACGATATGAAGCTCAACGGCTATGACGGCGGTGCGATCAAGGCCGCTGGCAAGCTCAACATTGCCTACGAGGGCAGGAACACCGTGAAAACCGAGCCCGATTACACCGGAGCCGCCATCAAAGCGCAGGATGGCACTAACCAGAAAGCGGAGTTGAACATAACGAGCTCGAATAGCACGGATGAGCTCAATGTGACCGCCGAGGCCGATGCAATTAAATCCACAGGCGACCTCTCCATTTCTGGCCCAGGCACTGTGAACACCGCAAGCACTACTTCCGACGGAATTGAGGCAAAAGGCGACCTCTCTATCACGGGCTCGGGCACCGTGAATGCAACGGGCGGTACCGAAGGCATCCAATCCAAGGGCAAGACCACCATCGATTCCTCTGGCACAGTGATCGCTAAAGGAGGCGAAGGCTACGGCATCGCCGCGGGCAGTGACCTCATCATCAAAGGCGGTGGCAAGGTAGAAGCAAGCTCGATAGAAGAAGCGGCGATTTGGGCTAAAGACGACATCAACATCTCGGGCGGCAGCCAGGTCAAGGCAAGCTCCGAGGAAAACTATGCCGTTAAGGCCAAGGGCAGTCTCACGGTCACAAACGCCTCCCTTAACGCACATGGTGTTGGATATGGCGTCTATGCCTATAAGGGCATCACGCTCGACCACGCGACCGTGACGGTCCGCGCAGCCGCAGAACGCGACGACGTCAGCGCCCTCTTCACCGGCGAGGACGACATCGTCATCAAGAACGGCTCAATCGTGGATGCATTCGCAGAGGGCGAATTCTCGACTGCGATTTCCACCAGAAACTACAACCCCAACGAAGCGGGTGGCCACATCTACATTAGTGACTCCGTTGTCAAGGCTATAGCCCGCTATGCTGAGACCGGCGGCAACGGTCCCGACTGCTACAGTGGAGACCAGGATGGCGAGATCACCCCTGAGCGCAGGGGCGTGAACATCGGCATCTATGCTCAGACCACCGAGGGCATTATGCCCGCGACCATCTCCATCGTCCGCAGTAAGGTCACGGCCGAGGGGGACACGGCAGCGATTTTCGCCCTTGCCATGAGCGCGGACGGCAAGGCGATCGGCACCATCGAAATCGAAGGCGCCAGCATCCTGACGCCTGAAGGCGGCAAAGTCATTGACTATCGCCACAAAGAAGAACTCAGTGACGGCATCATGTACGAGGCAGGCCAAACCATCGGCACGGGCGACGCCGTGATTGATTCCCCCTACGACGATGTCATCGCCAAGAAAGCCGTCATCGCACCGTCCGAGGAGACCAAGCCCGAGGATTCCAAACCTGATTCCAAGCCTGAGGGCACGAAGACGGCCAAGACCGTTGCGGTTGCAGCCACGGGAGCCAAGACCACCGGCAAGCTCGCGGCAACCGGCGACGCCTCGAGCGCAGCCATCGTGGCAGCCTCCCTTGCGGGAACAGCCGCCATCGCCGCAGGCGCCGTGCTGAGCCGTAAGCGCTCATAGACGCCTTTGTGCACGGGGCGGCACCCACAGAAGTGCTAGCCTGCACACCGTTTAGCAACGCCACTGCCAAGCTCCCTTCCGGCAGTGGCGTTTTCCGTTTGCGCCCGCACGACGCACGCGAATGTTCTTGATGCTGTCCAACCGGTATACGCTGGCGTGCGACAATTGATGCTGCCGATATCACAACACTGAGAGAAGCCTGCCTTGGAAGCGCAAAAGCAGATAACCGTTCATTCGGAACACACGGAAGGTGCGCCCGTCATCTACCTCCCCGTGGTCATGGGCGACGGCAGCGAGGTTTATGACCGCTGCCGAGAACTCGATTGCCCACCATTCACCCTTGTCGCCATTGGCGGGCTCGATTGGAATCGCGAGCTGAGCCCTTGGGAATGCGACGGAACTGTGCGCGATGCCGAGCCTTTTGGCGGACAGGCTGCCGCTTTTCTCGATGAGCTGCTGAGCCGGATAATCCCAGAGGCCGAGCCGTCGCTCCCCTGTCCACCCACCTGGCGTGGCATTGCCGGCTATTCGCTGGCGGGCCTCTTTTCGCTTTGGTCGCTCTGGCAAACCGATGTCTTTGGCCGCGCCGCAAGCGCATCGGGGTCTCTTTGGTTTCCCGAATTTGTCGACCGTGCCAGCACGGCCCCTTTTGCCTGCAGCCCGCAAGCCGTCTATCTGTCACTCGGCAAAAAGGAAACCAAGACGCCCAACCGCATGATGCGGCATGTACTCGACGACACACGCGCGATGGAAGCGTTGCTCGTCGAGCGCGGCATCGCAACAACGCTGGAACTCAACCCCGGCAATCACTTTGCCCAAACCGATCTGCGCATGGCCCGCGGCATACACTGGATCCTTGCGCACTAAAAAGCCGGCCATGCGCATCGGACGCATGACCGGCTTATTTAACTGACATGGGCACAACCGCTATTCGGCAGTCTCCTCGAGTTCCGAGACATCGAACTCAAAATCATTGCCGGGCAGAATCGCATTGAGCACGATACCCACCAGCGAACCCACGGCGAGGCCCGAAAGCGAAATGGTCACGTCGCCCAGCTCCAGCACGATGGCGCCGGCGGTGCTGTACGCAATGCCGAGTGAAAGCACGAGCACCAGAGCCGTCACCAGCACGTTGCGGTTGTTCTGGAAATCGACCTGGTTCTCAATGAGGTTGCGCACACCCACGGCGCTGATCATGCCATAGAGCACGAGCGACACGCCGCCGATTACGCACGCCGGCATAGCCGCAATGACCGCGGCAAACTTAGGGCAAAACGAAAGCACGATGGCGCAGCAGGCAGCGATGCGAATCACGCGCGGGTCGAACACGCGCGTCAGAGCAAGGACACCGGTGTTCTCGCCATACGTAGTGTTGGCCGGAGCGCCAAAGAGCGAAGCCAGAATCGTGGCGAGACCATCGCCGAGCAGTGTGCGATGCAGACCAGGATCGGCGATATAGTTACGCTCGCAAGCGGAGCCGATAGCCGAGATGTCACCGATATGCTCGATCATGGTCGCAAATGCCAGCGGCATAATGGTGATGATGGCCGTCGTGGCGAGGCCGCTATCGAACTGCGGCCCAAAGAGTGCAAACACGGTGTTGTCCCACACGACGGGCAAGCCAACCCAGGGAGCGGCTGCGACGCCCGAAAAATCGACCTCGCCCAGCGCAGTCGCAACGGCATAGCTCACCACAACGCCCAGCAAAATCGGCACAATCTTAACCATGCCGTGGCCCCAGATGTTGCAGATGACGATTACAGCCACGGCGACAACGGCAACAAACCAGTTGGTCTGGCAGTTGGCAATAGCGGAGCTCGCCAGGATCAGACCGATCGAAATGACGATGGGGCCAGTCACCACCGGCGGGAAGAAGCGCATGACGCGCTTGGCGCCAAACGCGCGGAACAGGGCCGCCAGCACCGGGTAGAGCAAGCCGGCGCAGGCAACGCCCAGGCAAGCGTAGGGCAAAAGCTCGGCCTCGCCGTTGGGCGCGATTGCGGCATAACCGGCAATAAAGGCAAACGAGGATCCCAAGAATGCGGGGACCTTACCGCGCGACAGGAAGTGGAACAGCAGCGTGCCCAAGCCGGCAAACAAAAGCGTTGCCGATACCGAGAGGCCGGTGAGCACGGGCACCAGTACCGTGGCGCCAAACATGGCAAACAGGTGCTGCAGACCGAGCAGGAACATGCGCGGGCGGCCGAGCGACGATGCGTCGTAGATGGCATCGGTGACGGCGGGCGTCGAAGACTGGGACATGGATGTCCTTTCGAATGGAAGGGCGGTCGGGCATATCGGATAACCTGCCCGAACGATACGATTCGAGCCATTGTACGCGATGCGCCATGACTCGCACGCGCCGTCACCTGCGAACGTTACCGCTATTTCCAAACGCGCTCGGCAATACGCTTGACCAGCGCGATCTTTGCCCATTGCTCGTCCTCGGTCAGCTTGTTGCCAATCTCGCAGCTGGCAAAGCCGCACTGGGGCGACAGGCACAGGTTCTCGAACGGCACGTACTTTGCTGCTTCGCGGATGCGCTCGACGATAGCATCCTCGTTTTCGAGCTCTGCCGCCTTGGTAGTTACCAAGCCCAGCACAACCTTCTTGCCGGGGGCAACATACTTCAGCGGCTCAAAACCGCCGGCGCGCGGCGTGTCGAACTCCAGGTAAAATGCGTCGACATCCTCTTTTGCGAACAGGTACGGTGCGATGGGGTCATAGCCGCCCTCGAAGGCATAGGTAGAGTGGTAGTTACCACGGCACACGTGCGTGTTAATGACCAGGTCGTCGGGCTTGCCCTCGATGGCGGCGTTGTTGAGCGCCACGCCCAGCTCGCTTACCTTTTGCAGGTCGACCGGGCTCATGCCGGTTTTGGCGACAAAATCGGTGTCGCAGTAGATGCCCCAGGTGCAGTCATCAAACTGGATGTTGCGGCAGCCTGCTGCGTACAGGTCGGCGATCACCGTGCGATAAGCGACCGCAATGGCGTCGGCAAGTTCCTCATCGGTCTTATAGACAGCGCGCAGGCCCTCCTGCTGACCGTCGCAGCGATCGAGCGTGACCTCAGAGAACGTCTGGATAGGCGCCGGGATGGTCTGGCGTGCAACGTGGCCCTCGCCCTCAAGCGCCTTGACAAACTTAAAGTGCTCGACGAACGGATGGTTCTCGCCGCTGATGGGGCCGGTCACCACGGCGGTATCAGCCGTGGTCTCCTCGTCGTGGAACATATAGCCCGTACGCGAGGTACGGCGTTCAATGCCGTTGAGCCCCCACATAAAGTCGAGGTGCCAGTAACTGCGGCGAAACTCGCCATCGGTAATCACCTGCAGGCCAGCGGCCTTTTGCTTGTCCACCAAGTCGCGAATGGCCTCATCCTCGACGGCCTTAAGGCCGTCGTCATCGAGCGTACCCGCGGCGTAGGCGGCACGGGCGTCCTTCACGGCCTTCGGACGAAGAAAACTGCCGACGATATCGGCGCGAAACGGCGCGTTCGGTTGAATCGAAGTGCTCATAGATATCTCCCTTTGCATTGGTTGCTTTACCGAGACAGAGTATGAGCGCTTATATGGCCATCGTAAAATATACGTTTATATAGGTTTGTTATAAGTTTTTTCTATATAGAGCAACAGCGGAGATCCGCCTCACATGGGCATCTCGAAGTGAGCTAAATATGCTGACGAATCGCGTCGATGTAGGCCCGCCCATAGCGCGTGAGCGTCGTGTTCTTACGCGTGATAATGCCGATCTCCATGTATTCGTCCACATCGAGCGGAATCGAGATAATACCGGGGCCGTTGAGCTCGTGGCTAATCACGCCCGAACACACCGTGTAACCGTTAAGGCCCATAACTAGGTTGAACAGCGTCGCACGGTCGCGCACGCGAATATTCTTGCGGCGCTCAAAGGTTGAGGTCAGCTCCTCGGAATAGTAAAACGAGTTGTAGCTGCCCTGCTCATAGGACAGGAACGGGTAGTCTTCCAAGTCCTCGAGCGTCACGCTGGAGCGGCCCGCCAGCGGATGGTCGGCGCACACGAAGACATGCGGCGTGGCGCAGAAAAGACCTTCGAACACGAGCTCGTTGGCCGCCAGCATGCGCTCGATAACCTCGCGATTGTGCTCGGAAAGGTACAAGATGCCGAGCTCGCTTTTCATGTGCGCGACGTCCTCGATAATCTCGTGGGTTTGCTCCTCGCGCAGGGTAAAGTCGTAACGCGCGGCATCGAACTCGCGAATCACGTCAACAAACGCGTTAACGGCAAAGGAATAATGCTGGCAGCTCACACTAAAGTGCGGCACCTGCTCGGATGCGCCCTTGTACTTGCCCTCGAGCAGGTCGGCCTGGTCGAGAACCTGGCGTGCATAGCCCAAGAAGGTCTCGCCTTCCTCGGACACAACGACGCCCTTGTTAGTGCGCTCAAAGATATGTACACCCATCTCGTTTTCGAGATCGCGAATCGACGCGGTAATCGAAGGCTGCGACACAAAGAGCCGACGCGAGGCCTCGGTAATGCTGCCGCATTCGGCAACCTTAACAACATACCTGAGCTGCTGAAGCTTCATGACTTTCTCCCTAGACGTTCGTAACGCCAAGACCCGCCGTGTCCGTCCGACGCATAAACGACGGCATCTCCCCCGTCGCGGCGCAGGCGGCAATCTGGTGCAGAGCCTCGGCGACCGCATCATCTGCCGCGGCGCCGATATGCCAACGTGCCGCCGCCGTGACGGCCTCGTTGGCGTTGGCGACTGCAACGGAGTTGGGAACGGCATCGATCATGGGCAGATCGTTATCGGAATCGCCAAATACGGCCACCTCGTCGGGCGTCAGGCCCAAAGCGCGCGCCAGCTCCAGCGCAGCGCGGCCCTTGTCCCAACCAGCCGGAAGGATGTCAAACAGGCGCACTCGGTTGTTGGGAAACACAAGCGCGAGTTCCGGCACCTCAGCGGCAACACGCTCGCGTAGCTCCACGAGCTCCTCACGTGAACGGGCACTCCAGATATTCGCCTTAAACACCGGCGCGTCATCGACGACGGGACGGCACGGGGCCTCTTCGCCT
This sequence comes from uncultured Collinsella sp., assembly GCA_902479075.1. Taxonomy (GTDB): domain Bacteria; phylum Actinomycetota; class Coriobacteriia; order Coriobacteriales; family Coriobacteriaceae; genus Collinsella. The sequence continues at coordinate 69,418 of CABSNK010000002.1, read as the reverse complement.
TTGAGCCACGCGTTGCCGCCCGACTCCATGGCGCGACGCACGCGCTCGGGATCGCTCGTCACGCAATAGGCATCGTTGTCCCAAAAATCATCACCCAGGCTGTAGACCTTCAGGTACGTATCGTCGGTCTCTTGCTCCAAGTAGTCAGCCAAACGCATCAGAGCATCGTTGTCGATTGCGTGCGAGGCGACTACTTCGCCGTCGACAAACATCACCTGGCCGTTGCAGAACGCACCGGTCGAGAAGCACTCGGAACGATTTTTGAACATCCAGCCCATCGCGGACGGCTGGCGACCCGAAACCGGGCCAAAGTGCAGACCCGCCGCCTGCATGGCATGAATACCCTCAATAGCGTAGTCGCTAGCACCGTCATGCCCGGCTGGAATCAGCGTATCGTCCATATCGGTCAGCACAAGTTTGATCATAGAGTCCCCCAGTCATTTTCACCGTATCCATTGTAACGACCTGCCAATAAGGGACAGGTTTATTTTGGCAGGTTTTATCTGGGAAAATGCAACGCCCCAGTTGCCACCTACCAAAATAAACCTGTCCCTTTTTGGCAGGTGCGCTAGTATAGGGAACAACAGATTCGATGCGGGAGTGCCGGCGGTGCAAACCACAAGGCTGAGAGGGCATGGGGCCCAATCCTTTGAACCTGTCAGTTAATGCTGGCGTAGGGAGCATGCCGCCTTTACAGGGGCGCTGTCTATGCACAGCGCCCCTTTTCTATGCCAAGGAGGCATGTGCAGTGATTGATTCGGAACAGCTTAAGCAGCATATGGTCAAGACCGTGGAGGAGATTCGCGCTACCAATCCGATGGCCGGCTCCATCACCAACACGGTGACGATCGACTTTGTCGCCAACGCACAGCTCGCCGTGGGCGGTTCGGCCGCCATGGTCTATCTGCCCGACGAGGGCGAGGCGCTCGTTGCCGGCGGCGGCGCCATCTATCTCAACATGGGCACGCTCTTCCCCATCTACGAGCAGACAATTCCCCGCGCGGCCAAGGCGGCGCACGACGCCGGCAAGCCCTGGGTGCTCGATCCGGTGGGCCTGGGTATCGGTAGCCTGCGCACCCAGCTGGTAAACGAGCTCAAGCAGTACAAGCCCGCCATCGTGCGCGGCAACGCCTCCGAGATTATCGCGCTCGCCGGCCTGTGGGGTCTTGAGGGCGAGGCGGCTGATCTGAGCCGCGTGCGCGGTGTCGATACCACCGATACGGTCGACGCCGCCCGCGATGCCGCCGTGGCGCTCGCCCGCTACACCGGCGGCGCCGTTGTGGTCTCGGGCGAAGTCGACCTGATTACCGACGGCACGACCGTGGCCAAGTCCCACGGCGGCAGCCCGCTCATGTCCAAGATCACCGGTTGCGGCTGCTCGCAGGGCGGCGTGCTAGCCGTGTACGCCTGTGCCGCCGACCCGTTTACGGCCGCCGTCTGCGGCACCGCCGTCTACAACGTGGCCGGCACGCGTGCCGCCACTGTCGCCGACGCCCCGGCAAGCTTTAAGGTCGCCTTTATCGACGAACTCTACCGCGCAACCGCCCAGGATATTGCCGATAACAAACTCGAGCTCGAGGAGGCATAGGCCATGTCCGAACCCGCAACCAATACCGGCATGAACACACTCGTCGCCGTAGCCATCGCCCCGTGCGGCACCGGCGATGAGCTGTCCGCCGAGGTCGCCGAGGTCGTGCGCGTCATTCGCGAGAGCGGCCTTCCCAACCGCACCACCTCGATGTTCACCGAGATCGAGGGCGACTGGGACGAGGTCATGCAGGTCGTGCGCGACGCGACATTTGTGTTGGCGAGCAAGGGCATCCGCACCGAAGTCGTGCTCAAAGCCGATATTCGGCCCGGATTTACCGACACCATGACCGGCAAGCTCGAGCGCATGGAAGCACAGATCAAAAAGCAGGAGGAAGCACGATGAGCATCCGCGACAACCTTGATATCTCGGCCTATCTGGTACTCGGCCCCGAAAACACGCTCGGGCGTCCCGTGGGCGATGTGGTGGCCCAGGCACTCGACGCCGGCTTTACCTGCATCCAGGTGCGCTCCAAGGTGGCAAGTGCCCGCGAGATCATCGCGCTGACGGGCGATGCCGCGCAGGCTATCGCTCGCGCCGGCAAGACCGGCAAGGTCGCCCTGCTTATCGACGACCGTCTGGACTGCGTACTCGCCGCACGCGAACAGGGTATCGCTGTCGACGGCGTGCACGTGGGTCAGAGCGATATTCCCGTCGAAGTCTGCCGCAAACTTCTGGGGCCAGATGCCATCGTGGGCCTTTCGGCCCGTTGCGAGGAAATGCTCGAGTACGTCAAGACCGCCGACATGAGCCTAGTCGACTACCTAGGCATCGGCCCGCTCCATGAGACCGAGACCAAGCGCGACTGTGGACGCGCGGCAGACGGCTCTATCATCACCAAGAGTTTTGAGGACCTGGCTGCGCTCCATGTAGCCAGCCCTGTGCCCATCGTGGTGGGCGGCGGCGTCAAAAAGGCCGACCTGCCGCAGCTCAAGGCCACCGGCGTCGACGGCTTCTTTGTGGTAAGCGCCGTCTGCAGCGCCGACGACCCCTACGCCGCGGCAAAGGAGCTCGTCGACACCTGGCAGCAGGCGTAAACGCATGCCGGGCAGCTGCTCCGCAGCCTCATATCTTCAGCAACGGAAAGCGCATCCCAGTTTGGACCTCCATTCCGGGATGCGCTTTCCATATGCGACCCTTATCCCGCCAGATACGCTTCCAGCGCGGGCAAGGTTGCCCCCGCATCGCGACGGCCGACTTGGTAGATGCGCTCGAGCTCATCCGGTTCGCGGCACAGCGACGGCACCTTCACCGATTCGCTTGGCCGCACCACAAAGATTTCGCCGGCAGCCTCGCGACGTGACAGGTCATCGAGCGTGGCATTGTAGACCTCATGCCGATGCTCAAGCGCTGCGACAAACTCCGGGTAGTGACGGAACACGCGCCGCAGCATGGGCATCACGCTGTTGGGCTGCTTCACAAAGCCCGCCGGCTGCGTCAGCACCACGATGTTACGGTCATACCCCTGCGCAAACAGCCATGCGCTGGGAATAGAGTCAGCCACGCCACCATCCAGATACTTATGCCCGTCAATAGCAACGGGACGCGTCGCCACAGGAATAGCAGACGACGCCCGGATCCACTCGATATCGCGCTCATCGCCATACGGCAGGTCGTGATAGACGGCCTTGCCCGTCTCGATATCGGTACACACGCACGTAAATCGCATGGGGCAGGCGCGGTACGCCTCCAAGTCGATGGGATCGCGCTCGATAGGCACCTCGTGATAGGCAAAATCGGCATTGAACATATCGCCGGTCCGCAGCCAGCTTGCTACACCCGCATAGCGCTTGTCGGCACAATAGGCCTTGTTATAGCGAATGGCGCGGCCGATCTGGCGCGATTTAAAGTTGTAGCCAAACGCCGCGCCCGCCGAGACACCCACCATATGGTCGCAAGTTAAGCCGTGCTCCATCCATACGTCGAGCACGCCCGCCGTATACATACCGCGGTAGCCGCCTCCCTCGAGCGCGAGCCCCACCGTGCGCGTCATAGTTGGCTGTGCCATGCGACCATCTCCGTCCCCGCAAATTTAAACGGAACAAGTATACCCATCAACATATACCGCCCCAGTCGCATTTTTATCGATCATCGCATCATCGCGCTGCCGTTTGTCGAATAATAGCCACCCACAGCATGTGTACCCCTATATAATTTTGCACTGTTGTTTATACTACTCAGCAGTTATCAACAGCGAACATTAGCCGGCAAAGTAACCCAACAACGCAGCAAGGCGGGGGCCTGGATACACGCAAAACGCTGAGCAACGATGCGTGTACACAACGAGCTCGCCCGACGCAATCCGCTCCGACTTCAGAAAGCCGCTTAGAACATGGATACTGTCAGCAATTACACCGAAACGCTCGAAAAGACCGTCCGTGACCTTCTCGAGCGTCAGGAGGATCTGATCAGGACCGCCTTTACCGACCAGCTTACCGGGCTTGGCAACCGTGGCGGCTTTGCCCGTTCCCTCGAGGAGCTCTGGGAGCAGGACACCCCCGTTACCATGGCGTTCATCGACATCGACAATCTCAAGCACTGCAACGACGTCTTTGGGCATGACGAGGGCAACCGCTATATCTTGCAGGTAAGCCTCTATCTCAAACTGTATATGAAAGTGGACGAGGCGGCGTTTCGCATAGGCGGCGACGAGTTTGCCATCCTATCTACGATTGCGACCGAGGACGACCTCGCCGAGCGTCTGGAACACTGCCGAACGATCCTGCTCAAAAACAACGATTCCGAGATGCCCCACTCGTTTAGCTACGGAGTGGCACACGCCGACCCCGCCCTGGGCGAAGCCTCCAATCGCATGACACTCGATGCCGACCATCGCATGTACGACTACAAGCTACGTCATGCCATGCACCTCGATCGGCGCAATATCACGCAAGTCCACGCCGACGACTTCGAAATAAGCGATCGCATTTTTGACGCCTTTTCGATGCTCAACGAGGGCCGTTATTTCTTTATCGAGAACTTGGACAAGGACCGCACCCTTTGGTCGCAAGGTGCCTTGCGCGATCTCGGTCTTCCTTCGGAGCACATAGACAGCTGCCGCGATTTCTGGAAGACGCGCGTCCATCCCGATGACCTCGAGGCCTACGCCAACGACATCAACCAGATCTTTAACGGCTCCAAACACCGCCGCGTCATGCAGTACCGCATGCGCAATGCCGCGGGTGACTACGTTCTCTGCCGTGCTCGCGGGTTTCGCATCGACGGCGACGGAAATGCCCCCTCGCTCTATGTCGGCGAACTTGTCAACCACTCACTCGCCGAAACCGTCGACGCCGCTACGGGCCTCGGAACGCAGCATATGCTGATCAACGCTATCGATGCCTGCCGCCGCGATCGTTGCGAGACGGGGCTTATAGCGGTGCGCGTTCGTGGCACGACAAAGCTCAACGAGCTCTACGGGGCCGAGGCTGTCGACAACATGCTTGCCGAATACGCAGGCCGTATGCTGTCGATCACCCGCGGCAGGAGCCGGGTCTACCGTTCACGAAGCGTCCAGTTCGTCGTGCTCAGCAACGATTTGGACCACGAGGCATTCGAGCAACTGACCCGCCACCTTAAAGAGGCCGTTTTCGCTCCTGTTCAAATCGCAGGCGACGCCATTACTCCCGTCTGTCTTGTCGTACCGGCCTTTTACGAGCACTTAACCCATCAAGCGACCGCCGTTTTAGGCGAACTCGACCGTCGCCTTCGCACGGCTGGCGGGCTTGTTCCCAACGACAGCCTCCCCATACCCGAGGCGGAGCGCAAAAGCGCCATCGCCGAACGTATCGACTCGCTCACGGGACTCTATCGACCCAGCGAGTTTATGCGGCGCGCCAACGCATTTCTCGAGGCAAGGCGCGACGGCACCTGGTGCATCGCCACGGTCGACATGGGCCACATGCGCCTGTTTAATGAATGGCACGGCCAGGCCGAGGGCGACCGCGTACTCGCCGATGTGGGCACGGTCCTCAAGGACATCGAGAATGCCGATATGGGCGTCGCAGGGTACTGGGGCCAAGATGACTTTTGCGCACTCATCCCCTTTAAGCGCATCACCGTCCATCAAATCTACAACCGCGTTCGCGAGGTCGTAGCCAGGCATGATGACGGCGTAGGTTTTTGGCCGTCCATGGGCATTTACCCCATCGACTCCAATGAGGAGATCACCATCGATGCGCAGGCAAAGGCCATGTTTACCAATCGACGCGCCAAAAACGACTTCAAGGAGCGCATTGCCATTTTCCGCCCCGAAGAATATGAACACGAGATTGCGTTCCACCGCACGCTGACCGAGTTCCAGTACGCGCTCTCAAACGGCCGCATCACGTACTACCTGCAGCCCCAGGTCGATATGGAAACCGGCGAGATCATTGGCGCCGAGGCACTCACCCGCTGGATTGACAAGGACGGCTCTCTCATTTCACCCGCAACGTTTATCCCCGCACTCGAGGAAAGCGGCTTTGTGGTGACGCTCGACAAGTACATTTGGCAGGGTGTCGCCTCGTGGCTGCGCGTGCGTCTCGATCGCGGCCTTCGTGTGGTTCCGGTCTCGCTTAATGTGTCGCGCGTGGATATCCTTGCCTGCGACGTTGCCGAGCATATGGGGGCGCTTGCCGCCCAATACAACCTACCGCCCGAGCTCATGCGTATCGAGATCACCGAGACGGCTTATACGGGAGAGTCCGAAGCCGTGGACAAACTGACAGCCGACTTGCACACCCGCGGCTTCTCGACCTATATGGACGATTTTGGCACCGGTCAGTCCACGCTCGCGATGCTCAAGAACGTCAACGTCGACGTCATCAAGCTCGACCGCACCTTTGTGCCCACCGACCGCGATCAAGGCCGCAGCGCGCAGATCGTGTCATCGATGCTCGAGATGGCGCAGTCGCTCCATCTGCCCATTGTGATCGAAGGCGTCGAGACAGATGAGCAGGCGAACATGCTACGCCACATGGGTGCCCGCTACGCTCAGGGCTTCCTCTACTACCGCCCCATGCCGGCGAAGGATTTTGAGGCATTGCTCGATGGTGGCAATAACAACTGATACGCTCGCGCGCAAAACGCCACCGTCGAAGGGGGCATTTGTCTCCATTAGCTAACTTATTACCCCAATTCAAACCGAATTGGGGATATGATACAAACCGTTGTTCCGCCCAAGGAGGTTATCCATCATGAACGAGTCATATCGCCTGGGTGAGCAATCGATTATTGCCTATCTTCAGCGACTTGCGAATGGCATCTCGACCGCCGAACTCGATGTTGCCGCGCTGCCTGCTGAGCTGCGCGCCGTTGGCGAGCAACTGCAAAAGACGCATGCCATCCTGCAACAAGAGCGCCGGCTGCTTGAGAGCAACGCCTATATCGACCCGCTCACCAACTTGGGCAACCGCGGCGGACTCGACCGTCACGTCGAGCAACTCTGGCACAAAGGTGACCCCTTCACCTGCGCCTATATTGACATCGACCATCTCAAACATTGCAATGATAGGTTTGGCCACGCCGAAGGCAATCGCTATATTCTGAGCATCTGCCGCACGCTCTCCGAAACCATGGAGCACGATGAGATGCTGTTCCGCATCGGTGGAGACGAGTTTGTGTTCATCTCGCTCTCCGCAAACGAGACCGAACTCGAGCAGCGCTTGGAGCGGGTACGTGCCGGGCTGATCGAGGCGAGCTCAAGTGGCAAGGCGCCCATGATCGCCAGCTTTAGCTTTGGCTGCTCGCGCGTCGATCCACTTGCCGGCGACACGCGTCGCCAGATGACGATGGATGCCGATCGCAAGATGTATCGCTATAAGCTTATGCATCGTGTGCAGCAACCGAAAGACAATGACGCGCCGCAACGCCCAATCGTCGATCAGCTTCCCTGCAACGACCGGGTGTTCCAAGCGATCTCCATGAGCTCCGAGACGCGCTATCCGTTCATCCTTAACCTCGATACGGGAGAATCGCAATGGTCGGTTAACGCCGTGCGCGATTTTGACCTGCCCTCCCAGCACCCTTTTAACTCACTCGACATGTGGCTCGCCCGCGTTCATCCCGAGGACCGCGACAACGTACGCGCCGAGCTCGACATGGTGATAAACGGCACGTGGCACTTCCACTACATGCAGTATCGCGTAATGGATGCCACCGGAAAATACGTGCTTTGCGACTGCACAGGTTACCGCTTGGACGGCACCGATACCGAGCCCAGCATGTATGTGGGCACTATCATCAACCGAAGCTTGGCAGATACGACCGACTCGGTAACGGGCCTGGGCGATGTCCACGCGCTGGTCAACGCTATTGGAGAGATGCGCCGCGTGGCGCGCGAGGCAGGCTTTATTGCCATTAAGGTCGACGATATCGCCGAAGTCAATGCCCGCTTTGGATTCGATGCAGGCGACCGCGTGCTCGCCGAAAGTGCCGCCTGCCTCATGGATTGTTCGCGCGGCAAGGGTCGCCTGTTCCGCTCGACGGGACCAATGTTCGTGGCGCTTTTCGATGAGCTCGGCCCCGAGGCAATCGACGAGCTCGCAAACGAAATCGAACGATTCCTGGGTTCTCCCGTGCTCATCGGCTCGCTTGAATATCAGCCGCCCATTCGCGTGGCCACGCTCCATCTGAACAGCGTTGACCGACAGCCCGTTTCCATTTTGAACGAGCTCAAAGCGTTGCTCGGTAAAGCCGTGCAGGTTCCAGGTACCAAACTGGATTAGCACCGCGCCCGCACCGCCTCCCCCATCGTGCGATAATCCTCTGCAGAAGTCACCAACAGCAGAGGGAGTTTGTGATGAAGGTTCTTTTGGTCAATGGCAGTCCCAAGGCAAACGGCAACACCGCCCGCGCACTCGCCGAAGTCGCCGAGCAACTCAACGCCGAGGGTATCGATACCGAGGTGTTCCAGCTGGGCGCCAAGCCCATTCGCGACTGCATTGGCTGTGGCCAGTGCGGCAAGCTCGATTGCCGCTGCACCTTTGACGACGACGTGGTGAACGAGCTGATCGCTGCCGCCGAGCAGGCAGATGGCTTTGTCTTTGGCTCCCCCGTCTACTATGCGCATCCCAGCGGACGCATCCTCTCGGCTCTCGACCGCGCATTCTATGCTGGCAGCAAGGCCTTTGCGCACAAGCCGGGTGCCGCGGTCGCCGTCGCCCGCCGTGGCGGCACGTCGACCACCTTCGATGTACTCAACAAGTACTTCACTATCAACCAGATGCCCGTGGTGGCCTCCACGTACTGGAACAACGTCTTTGGTGCCATGCCGGGCGAGGCCACCCAGGACGCCGAGGGCCTGGCCACCATGCGAAACATCGGCAAAAACATGGCCTGGCTCCTGCGCTGTATCGAGGCAGGACAGGCCGCCGGTATCAACGCACCCGAGGCAGATCGAGCAACGACCAACTTCATTCGATAGAGCGGCGGAGCATGAATATCCAGATTTTTGGAACCAAAAAGTCTTTCGATACCAAGAAGGCCCAGCGCTATTTTAAGGAGCGCCGCATTAAGGTGCAGTTTATTGACCTTAGGGAAAAGGAGATGAGCAAGGGCGAGCTCACGAGCGTGATGCAGGCGGTCGGCGGCATCGACAAGCTGCTCAACCCCAAGGCCAAGGACGAGGAGACGCTCGCGCTCATCCAGCACCTTACCCCTAGCCAGCGCTTCGACAAACTGCTCGAAAACCAGCAGGTTCTAGCCGAACCCATCGTGCGCAACGGCAAAAAGGCCACCGTCGGTTATTGCCCCGATGTATGGGGAGCCTGGGAGTAGCCTGTGTTATTTGCCGACGCGTGGGTATAAGAGCAGGCGTTTGGCATAAGATTCAACTGTAAGCCATGTCTAACAAAGGAGGGCACATGCCCAACAAACCCGTGAAGATCATCATGCTTACCGGATACCTCGGTGCCGGCAAGACCACGCTGCTCAACCACATCCTCGCTAACGACGGCGGCATCCGCGCCGCCGTGATCGTCAACGATATCGGCGAGATCAATGTCGACGCCAGTCTTATCGCCGACGGCGGCCTTTCCGAGACCGACGACCTCATCCCGCTCACCAACGGCTGCATCTGCTGCACGCTTTCGGACGACCTGGCCAACCAGCTGCAGGGCATTGCCGATTCGGGCAAGTTCGACTACATCATCATCGAGGCATCGGGTATTTGCGAGCCTATCCCCATCGCCTACACCATCTCGAGCTTCTGCGACGAGGCCAAGGTGGGCGGCGAGCCCAAGCTCGCGCTCGACAACATCGTGGCCGTGGTCGACTGCGCCCGCATGTACGACGAGTTCAACGGCGGTCGCGACCTGCTGGCTGAGGATATCGACGAGGACGACATCGAAAGCCTGCTCATCCAGCAAATCGAGTTCTGCTCCACGCTGATCCTTAACAAGACCGATACCGTGACGCCCGAGCAGATCGCCGAGCTCAAGGCCATCGTGCGCAGCCTGCAGAAGGACGCCGTGATCGTCGAGGCCCAAAACGGCGAGGTCCCCATGGAGGAGCTGCTCGATACCGACCGCTTCGACTTTATGCGCGCCTACAACTCCGCCGCCTGGATCGAGGCCATGGAGCATCCCGAGGAGCACGACGACCCCGAAGTGCTCGAGTACGACATCGAGACCTTTGTGTACTCGCGCCGCAAGCCGTTTGACCTGCAGAAGTTCACTGATTTTGTTGAGCAGGAGTGGCCCGACGAGGTCATCCGCGTCAAGGGTCCGCTGTGGCAGACCGGCGATCCGGACATGTGCTACATGTTTGAGCAGGCCGGCCACCAGATGCGCCTGATGGAGAACGGCCTGTTCGTTGACTCCGCGCCCGAGGGCGAGAAGCAGAAGATCATCGACGAGAACCCCGAGATCATGCAAATTTGGGACGACGAGACGGGCGACCGCATGACGAGCCTGTGCATCATCGGCCGTCACATGGACAAGGACGCGCTCATCGCCTCCCTCGATGCCTGCCTGACCGACTGGCACCGCGCCTAGGTTTATCCAAGCGGGCATTTTTCCGCCTATGTAACTGCCAAACCACCACGAAGGTGCCCTTCGTGGTGGTTTTTCGTTCTGAGCCAAGGAGATTCATGTTCAACATTGTGCTGTATGCGCCCGAGATTCCGGCCAATACGGGCAATATCGGCCGCACCTGCGTGGTTACCGGCACCCGCCTGCATCTGGTGGAGCCGCTGGGGTTTTCGCTCGACGACAAGACGGTACGTCGCGCCGGCCTGGGCTACTGGCAAAACTTGGACGTGACGACCTATGCCGGCTGGGAGGACTTCCTTGCGCGCAATGACCTCTCCCCTGCCGACGAACGCCTGCATCTGCTGACCAAAAAGGCACGCCGCACCTATGCGCAGAGTACCTACCGCGATGGCGACTACTTGGTCTTTGGCAGCGAGAGCTCGGGCATTCCCGAGGAGCTACTCGCTGCAGCGCCCACGTGCTGCGAGCGTATCCCGATGCTGCGCGATTGCGATTCGCTTGACAACGCCGAGGCCTGGGAAACCCACGAGGAATCGCTGGGGCATACCGAGGACAGCCACGAGGCCATCCTTCAACAGGACATCTGCGGCAACTTCGTCAATCCGAACGACTACCGCATCAGCGCACTCAACCTCTCCAACAGCGCCGCCATCGTCCTCTACGAGGCTCTGCGCCAAACAGGCTTTCCGGGAATGTGACAAAGGAACTTTCCCTTTGTTACATTCAAGCGCCACGCCGATGGCACGCACGCCTAATTGATGCTCTAGATAAAGAGCCCTCATTTTTAATCAGAATTAACTAAAGTAAAATGAAGTTAAACGGCGGTGTGAAAGGAGAGCCTTGTGAAATACCTCGAAAACCCGTTTACCCCTAGTTTTGGTGAGGTTCCTGCCCATCTCGCTGGCAGACAACAGATTATTCGGGATTTGGACCGTGCCTTCTTGAGCCAGCGCAGGCGCCCAGAATTGACCTCGATCTTCTCGGGCGCGCGTGGAACCGGTAAAACCGCTCTCATGTCGTCGCTCGCGACAAGGGCGGAATCCCACGGCTGGATAGCCGTAAAGACGACCGCGCTCCCGGGAATGCTTGAGGAAATCGAGCTCGGGACGAAACGTGCCGCAGCCCATCTCATCGACTCGTCCACCCACTTCGAAGTCACCGGCCTCGGAATTGCACCGCTCGGCAGCATCGAGGTCAATCGCGTTCACGATGCCTCAACCTGGCGTTATCGCATGAGCGACATCATCGACCAGCTCAACGAGGCGGGCACCGGTCTGCTCGTCACGGTTGACGAGGTGGACCCGACACTCGACGAGATGATTCAGCTTGCAGCGACGTATCAGCACTTTGTGACCGATGGGAAACGCGTCGCCCTGCTCATGGCGGGACTTCCCAACAACGTCTCGACGTTGCTGAACCACAAGACGGTCTCGTTCCTTCGCCGCGCCCAACAATATCATCTGGGTCGCATTGCCGACTATGACGTACGCGAGGCCTTGATTCGCACAATTCAGGAAAACGATCGCCTGGCAGATGCTGAGGGAATCGATAGAGCCGTTCGCTCGATCTCTGGTTTTCCCTTCCTATTGCAACTCGTAGGCTACCGTGCCTGGGATCTCACAAGCGATTCGAAGGAAATCTCGTCACGCGACTTTGACCTGGGAATCAAAATCGCGCGTGACGAGATGGACGACCGAATCCTTGCGGCAACCTATCGGGAACTCACTGCAGAGGACAAGCGATTCCTCATCGCCATGCTCGATGACGAGGAAGAGTCCACCACCGCTGACCTTGTCGAGCGCCTTAAGCGTTCGCCGCAGCAGGTCTCCCGCTACCGACGCCGCATGATAGATGCCGGCATCATTGGAGAACGCGGGCGCGGAATCGTCGCTTTTGAATTGCCATTCTTCCGCGACTATCTCGCCGCTCAGTGCGTGAAATAGGCATCAATGAGGCAAAGGGGCTGTCCCTTTGCCTCATTGTCTATAGGTAGCGACCGGTAATGCTCTTGGAGCAGGCCGCGATGTCGCCTGGCGTACCGGCGCAGACGATTTGCCCGCCGGCGCCACCACCGCCCGGGCCCATGTCGATCACGTAATCGGCGTTACGGATAAGGTCGAGATCGTGCTCGATCACGATAACCGTGGCGCCCTTGGCAACGAGACCGTCAAACACGTTCAGCAGCACCTGAACATCGAGCGGATGTAGTCCAATCGTGGGCTCGTCGAACACGAATACGGCATCATCCTGCACGCGGCCCATCTCGCTCGCAAGCTTAAGACGCTGTGCCTCGCCGCCCGAAAGCGCCGGCGTGGGCTCACCAAGCGTGAGATAGCCCAATCCCAGGTCGTGCAAGGTCTGCAAGCGCGTCTGAACTTTCTTGAGTCCCAGCGTGGCGTCGATAGCCTCGTCCACACTCATGTCCATGAGCTGCGGCAACGTAAGCAGGCTCCCGTCCTTGCCCTCGCGATGGATATGCGAAGCCGCGTCTGCATAACGTGATCCACGACATGCCGGGCAGACGATCTCGACGTCGGGCAAAAACTGCACGTCGAGCGATATCGAGCCCGTGCCATCGCACGTAGGGCAGCGCAAGGCGCCAGTGTTGTAGCTAAAGGCACCCGCCTTGTAGCCGGCTGCTTTGGCCTCGGACGTACGGGCGAAGGCGCGACGCAGCTCGTCATGAATGTCGGCATAAGTCGCCACTGTCGAGCGCACGTTGGCGCCGATAGGCGTAGCGTCAATCAGGTTTGCGCGGGCAATGCCTTCGGCATCGACCCAGCGTACATGTTTTGGCAGGCGCTCGCCGGCTGCCTGCGCCTTAAGCGCCGGGATGAGCGTCTCGAGCACCAACGTCGTCTTGCCCGAGCCCGAAACGCCCGTCACCGCGACAAGGCGGCCGCGCGGGATATCGGCTTCGAGCGGCTTGACGGTATGGATGGCATCGGTTGCCATGCGGATGTGGCCCTGGTCGAACATTTCGTCGTCAGTCACCTGCGGACGCAAGCGCTTGGGGTCCGAGCGCAAAAACGGGGCGATGCGGCTGCCCTGCGATTGTTCGAGCTCATCCACCGTGCCAGCGGCAATCACATTACCGCCGCCTGCTCCGGCAACGGGGCCCATCTCGACCAGATAGTCGGCTTCCGCCAGTACGCGCGTATCGTGGTCGACAACAACCACGGTGTTGCCGTCATCCACCAGATCGCGCATCACACCCACCAAGCCGTCGACATTGGCAGGATGCAAGCCGATCGAGGGCTCGTCCAGCACATAGAGCACGCCCGTCGATCGATTGCGCACCACGCGAGCAAGCTGCACGCGCTGGCGCTCACCCGTGGAAAGCGTGGCACCGGCGCGATCGAGTGAAAGGTAATCGAGACCCAGGTCGACCAGACGACGGGCCGTGCTCAAAAACGAATCGCAGATATCCGTCGCCATGGGCCGCATCTCGGGCGGCAAGGATGCGGGCACCCCGCGCACCCACTCAATCGCCTCGCCCAGCGTCATGGCCGCCGCCTGCGCCAGATTGATACCGCGCACCTGGGGCTGGCGTGCCGCCTCGGAGAGACGCGTGCCGCTGCAGTCGCGGCATGGGCCCTCGCGCAAAAAGCGCGCAACGCGTTTGAGGCCCTTGTCGTCCTTAACCTTGGCGAGCGCATTCTCGACGGTATAGACGGCGTTGTAATAGGTGAAGTCGAGCGACGTGGCGCCCTCGCCGTTTTTGGGAACGTAGAGAATGTGCTTCTTGACCGCCGGGCCGTGGAACACGATATCGCGCTCTTGAGGCGTGAGCTGGTTAAACGGCACGTCGGTGCGCACGCCCATCTCACCTGCCACCTGCTTCATCAGATCCCACATGAGCGTACCCCAGGGAAGCACCGCGCCCTCGTTGATAGTCTTTGACTCGTCGGGCACCAGGCTCGCTTCGTCCACCTCGCGCATGACACCAGTGCCGCCACAGGTGGGGCATGCACCGCCGCTATTGAAAGCCAAATCCTCGGCACTCGGCGCATAGAACTCGCGACCGCATGTCGAACACGTGAGCGACAGGCCCGCAGCCACGTTAAGGCTCGGCTCCACGCGTGCCCCGCAATGCGGGCACACGTGATGGGCGCAACGGCTAAAGAGCAGACGCAGGCTGTTGTTGAGCTCGGTCATGGTGCCAAAAGTGGACCGCACGCCCGGCACGCTGGGGCGCTGATGCAATGCGAGCGCGGCCGGCACGTGCAGTACCTCGTCCACCTGGGCGTGTTCGGCCTGCGTCAGACGGCGGCGGGTATAAGTGCTGAGCGCCTCCAGGTAGCGGCGCGAGCCCTCGGCATAAAGAACTCCCAGCGCCAGCGAACTCTTACCCGAACCCGACACGCCGGCAATACCCACCAGCTTTCCCAGCGGAATATCGATATCGATGTCCTTGAGGTTATGGACGCGCGCGCCACGTACCTCGATAGCCTGCGGGCTCATCTTCTGTTCCGTCACCTTTATCACCCTACTCATGCCATAAAACTCGATCGCGGATGTACTCGCCCAGCATGGGCACGGTAAACCGGACGAGACCGTATCCGGCAGCCTCGATAACGCGCTCGCGAATCAGGCTTGTGCGATATTTACTCGCCCAGCTTTGGGTGCGGTCGCAACGCTCAATGATGTCCGCCATGCGCGCCGGCTTGCCCCCGTCAGCCGCCATGGCCTCGATAAAAAGGCGCTGCGGACTGCGCAGCCCGTAATACAGGGGCGCGTCAACCGCTTCATAGAACTCGGAGACGGCATCGGCGTAGCCAGCCTCGACATCGCACACTTCAATGACCTGCGAGCTACGCCGGACAGCAGACCGCCACATGTAATAGCCCACCAGCTGGATCATATAAGGGTGACCCATACTCTTATGCGCCGCAAGGTCCGCCGTCTCCACATCGATGCAAAGACCGGCACTCTCGACCGTCTGGATATATGAATCGCGCACCCTGGGCAAAGAGATCGCCCCCAATGTACGCTGCTGGGCACGCCGCAAAAACGTCACGCTCGGCTCTTCGAGCAGATCGTCAACCATACTGGGTAAGCCGGCAAAAACAAGCGCAAGACCGCGCTGGTCGCTATCGGACAAGCCCGTGGCATCCTGGTCTCCGAGCACCTGCTGATAGAGAACGGCAAGAGCCGCCAGTTCCTCGATTGACGCAGACTGTGCCTCGTCAATCGCAAACAGTATGCCCTTGCCTGGACCGAGCTTCTTGAGGCGCTCGTTGACCAGCCCTCGTAACGTTTCGCCCTTTGCTCGCGCCGCCTCGACCGACATCCGGCCAAACGACGGACCGAATTCCATTGACGTCACAACGGGCCTATTCGAGCGAAGCGCGTCGGCCAAGCGGTCGCATAAGCCAAGCGAAGCGGAATCGGAGACAACCGCCCATCCGCGCTCGCTGGCCAGACGTTGCAGCTCCCGCAGGAGAACCGTCTTGCCGCAGCCGCGGTTTCCCGTAATAAGCATGAGCCTGCCCGGCGCTCCAGCGCCGTTATCGAGCCCTTCCTCGAAATCTTCGATGACCGACTCGCGACCGATGAGTATCGGAGGCCGCTTACCAGCCGTGGGCTTAAAGGGATTTGGATTCATGTCGGCCTCCTCGGATTGGCAAACCCTGGTAATAGTTATACCAACTTGCACCGAGTTACACCAATAGCATACGACAAAGGAACTGACCCTCTATCACCTATGGCCGAAAAACTCGGCGTCTGCTGCTCGCCAGGGGCGAAAGGTGTCGGGATCGATCTTTACGTGCGCCGCGGCGGGTACGTCGTACCATTTGACCGTGTAACCGGCGCCGTGAGAGCAAAAGACCGAATCGGGCGTGTTGGGCAGATCGGCCTCGGGCTCATAGGCGGCCGTCTCGATTACGCGCTCGGCATCATGGCAAGCCGCATAACCGGCGAACTCCAGGTACAGATGCCCGCGACCGCTCGTGTAGGCAGCCACCTCCAGCGCATAATCCTGCACTTCGGATGCCGGCACGCGACCCACAAGCTTTGCCCGGTCTCCCGCCATCGCCGGTGGCTCGTACTCGGCACCCATGCGCGTGGCATCCGAGAGCGCCCGGCCCACGCACTCCCCCGGTACCTCGAGCTCAAAGCGATACCACGGCTCCAACAGCACCGCCGCGCCGGCCTCACGCGCCTGCATCAAACCCTGACGAATCGCGCGGTACGTGGCCTGGCGAAAGTCGCCGCCCTCGGTGTGCTTGGCATGAGCGCGGCCACCCGTGAGCGTAATGCGCACATCGTTGATGGGCGAGCCGGTCAGCACGCCCAGGTGATCGCGCTCCATGGCGTTGGTGAGCGCCAGACGTTGCCAGTTAAGATCGAGCTCATCGGTCGAGGTCACGGTGCCAAACTGCACGCCCGAACCCGCTGGCAACGGCTCCAAGCGCAGATGCACCTCGGCATAGTGGCGCAGTGGCTCAAAGTGGCCCACGCCCTCGACCGGCTGCGAAATAGTCTCCTTATAGAGAATGCCACCAGACTCAAACGCAACCGAAAGGCCAAAGCGATCGGCCAACACACGCTGCACGACCTCGAGCTGCACGGCGCCCATCAACTGCAAATGAATCTGCTCCAGATGCGTATTCCAGCTTACGCCGAGCATAGGATCTTCGTCCGCCAACTCAGTCAGTGCTTTGAACACCGTATGGACATCATGTTCGCCCGGAAGCACCGTATAGGTGAGAACCGGCGCAATGACAGGCGCATCGCCCGCGGGCTCCGCGCCCAGGGCGTCCCCTGGGCGAACGTGCGCTAGGCCCGTCACGGCACAAATACCGCCAGCAGCAACTTCTTGGGCAAGCTCATACTTCTCGCCGTTATAGATGCGCACCTGATCGACCTTCTGCTCCCATGCCTCGGCACCGGAACGTCCGTTAATCACCTGTTTGGCATGCAGCGTTCCGCCGGTCACCTTGACCCAGGTAAGACGCTCGCCACGGTCTCCACGACTCACGCGGTAGACACGCGCGGCGAACTCCTGGGGCCATGCTCGCTCGCGCATCAGAGTGCATATGCCGTCGAGCAGCTCGTCCACGCCTTGGTCCTTGAGCGCCGAGCCGGCAAAACAGGGAAAGAGCTTGCGCTCGGCAACCATGCGCGACAGCGTCGCGACGGAAAGCTCACCCGCCTCAAGAAACTCCTCGAGCGCTTCCTCGTCTAACGCAGCAGCGTCCTCCTGAACGGCGCCACCCGCCAGCAGTTCGTTGGCATCCAGGCAGCCCTCGGAAAGACGCTGTCCGAGCTGCGCCAGCAGTGCATCGCGGCCGGGATTCTCCAAATCGATTTTGTTGATAAAGATGAACGCCGGAATGTCATAGCGCGCAAGCAGGCGCCACAGGGTTTCGGTGTGCCCTTGCACGCCATCGTTGGCACCCACAACCAAAATCGCATAGTCGAGTGCGCGCAGCGTGCGCTCCGCCTCAGCAGAAAAATCGACATGCCCCGGCGCATCCACGAGCATGACGTGGGTATCGCCATGGTCGAGCACGGCTTGCGACGAGAAAATCGTGATGCCACGTTCGCGCTCGATCTCGTTCGTATCCAGATGCGAATCGCCATCGTCCACGCGGCCGCGCTTGCGAATGCGACCCGCGTTGAACAGCATGGCCTCGGCCAGCGTGGTCTTGCCGGCATCGACATGCGCCAAGATTCCAACGACCGCTTGCTTCGACATGGCTCTCCTCTTATTACAAGCCCATCGCACGCGGCAACGGGCACTCACGCTCCACACTGGATGATACAATTTACGGGCCGGCGGGCGAAGCGGGCCCTATCCCCCGACCGAGCTCATCGCCCCTCGTTGCCGCGCGGCGATTTTCGTAGGTTCGCGCCTTGCGAAAGCCGGCTCGCAAAACAGCGCAGCGAACGAAAATGACCCCACCCGGGGCCATTTTCGTTCGTGCAAATTGTTGATACGCGTCCCCGCTCTTATGTCTCGCGCAGCCAATCAAACGCGACGCGCGGCGTACCGTCCGACACATATACGATACCGGCGCGCTTAAACCCGGCCTTGGCGATGGCGCCCTGCATAGGCAGGTTGTCTTGGTGCGTGTCGATACGCAGATGGTCGATACGTTCCTTGGCAAAGGCAAACATCGCAGCCGCGATACCGTGCACGGTGCCGTCGGACGCCACACGGTGCAGCACGGCGTACGGAGTGTCGCTACGCCATTGACCATCCTCAATTACGTCATAGCACTCGTCCGGACCCGGTAAAAAGGCAAACGTCGCAACCACGCGACCGTCGACTTCACACACGTAACTACCACCAGCGGCAATATCGGCAACCAGTTGCTCGGCCGAAGGCGTGCCCTCGGGCCACTGCGTGGCGTTGCCATGTGCGCGCATAAAGGCGCGGGCCGCGTCATAGATGGCCATGACGGCGGGAATGTCGGTATCGAGGGTTTTTCTGATCATCACGCGGCGACCTCACGTTTATTGGTATCACTTTGATTGAGCAATGATACCAACGTTTGGAGAAGGGCGCGAAGCAGATGGGAAGCAAAAAGCGAGCCGCCTGGTCAAAGGCCAAAAGCGAGTTTTTGAGCGCTGCTACCGGCGGCGATATGAGCGGCCTGTTTGCACGCGAGGACGAGCGCCGCGACGCCCTGGACGCCGAGCGCGATGAAGCCTGGCGCTACAAATCGTGCGAGCGCAAAAACCGTTACGACACGCGCGCCGAGGCCGAGGCAGTTATGGCCGACTGCGAAAACCGCGGACGCCGCGGGCTGGCCTGCTACAAATGCGAATACTGCGGCGGCTGGCACTTGACGTCGCACCCTTGGAAATAGGCGCCGCATCGGCACGGCATTGACGGAGCGCCAGCCATCGCACGCAAGCTACGGGCGCGGCGGCACCAACACATCGCAGCGAACGGCCTTGCCCGCAAGTTGATAGCTCGGCTTAACGCCGGCAAGCAGCGGCCCCTTCACCGGCCGCTTGATAACGACCTTGCGCGGGCGCGCCGCAAGCGCAGCTTCGACCAGCGTCTCCTCATCGGCGCACGGCTGCTCCAGATGGTGCAAGAGTTGGAACTTCTTTTTCACCGCCGCGCTCTTGGTGCGTTCGGGAAACATGGGATCCAGATATACCACGTCGGGGGCGGCAAGCTCGCCCCGCCCGATCAGCTCAGCCGTATGACGAAGGCCGGCAATGCTGTCCTCGCCCGCATGTAAGCGCATGCGCGACACGGCAGCCGCAAGCGCCGGATCATCTGCCGCGCGATCCAGGGCATCCTTGAGGAGCGCCGCGATCACGCAATCCTGCTCATACAGATCGACGGTAAAGCCCGCGGCCGCCAACAGCAGCGAATCCTCGCCAAAGCCTGCCGTGGCATCAATCGCCCATGGGCACTCGATGCCTTTTGCGCGCGCAGCCTTTACCAACAGCTCTTGCTGCAGACGGCCCTGCTTGAGCCGCGGAAGCATGCGGTCAAAATCGGCACGCAGCTCCATCGTGCCGTCGGTGAGCGTGAGGCCCTCGGACTTCCCGATCAGCTCAAGCCCCGCGGCCCGAGCAACAGAAAAGGGATCGACGACGCCCATGGGCACTCCTTAGCAAGCAAAACGAATACGCGAGTGCCGTTTATGCCAGCACCCAACCGTCCGCTATTGTCCCACATGCGACATGGCCCACAGCATCGCAATGCAAAGCACCGCCATCAATCCCGTGCACACGGCAGCGATCACAGAATCACCCATGCGCCTTCCCAACGACCGCGGCTCACGCACTTGCCCTGCTCCGTACATCATGACTCCTCCTTGAGACCAGCTCCTTGTTACGGCCTCATCATCGCAGCGCCGCACATGGGCTGCCATCGATTTGGCTTACGTCCAGCTTTCCTTTTTGAAAGGTTGGGGTAGGCTGCGCGGGGTCAAAGCGCTTTCAGGCGCATGCATCGCCGCGTTGAACTACAATGTGCTTCACCATATGTGCAGCACATGGGGTACGTCAGATTGACGTACTCGTATCGAAAGGACCAGCCATGAGTTCCGCTCGCAAGACTCTCAAAATCCTTGCCCTCGTCTACTTTGTTTTGGGCATCGCCAGCCTCGTCATCGCCGGCGTCGGCATCGCGACCGGCAACCTCGATTCCACGTACGGGTCGAACGCCATGCTCGCCGCGGTCGTGCTGGTCGCCAAGGGCCTCATCGATCTCGCCGCAGGTGTTGCGGGCATCAAGGGCGCCAACAAGCCTTCGCAGGTGGATGCTGCGTTTAAGCTCGGCATCGTTGCCGCAATCGCCACGATTGCGCAGGCCGCGCTCACGCTTCCCGCGCTCGGCGGCAGCGCCGTCAATATCGTCGCCTTTGTCATCGTGGTGTACGACCTGTTCTTTGTTCAGCAGGCACACGCCGTTAAGGCCGAGAACAAGGACCGCCTGTAAGCGCTCGCTTCTCATAACCTCTGCAGCCAAGCAACTAAAAAGGGCCGATCGCGCATCTCCGCGGTCGGCCCTTTGCGTTTGCCCAGATAAAACCTGCCAAAATAAACCTGTCCCTTTTTGGTAGGTTAGCAGTGGCGGTACTCGGCGATGATGAAGTCAATATCGGTCTGGAGCGTGTCCAAGTTTGCCAGGCGCTCTTTGTCGGCAGGGCGCGTGCGGTAGTAGTACGGCGTCATCTGGAACACCGCCTCGATGTCTGCCTGGGTCTGGAGCGTAATGTTCGCAGACACCCGCTGCGTTCCGACCAACTCGAGCTCGGTGGTCTTCGGCAGCTTCTCATCGTTAAGGTACGGCGTATCGTAGAGCACCTCCTTGAGCCCAAAGAGATGACGGGCACCCGGCACCACGGTATAGAGTGAGCCCTCTGGAGCCAGCACGCGGGCAAATTCGCGCTCGTTAAAGGGAGCGAAGAGCTCGGTCACCATATCGAAGGTGCCATCGGCCACGGGGATGTCCTTCATGTTGGCCACGAAGTAGGTCGCATCGCCGCGCTTGGCGGCAAGGCGCACCATCTCTTTGCCCAGGTCGAAACCGTAAGCATCCACGCCCGGCACCGCGCCCATGGCACTCGTGTAGTAGCCCTCGCCGCAGCAAATATCGAGCAACGTCATGGAGCCGTTCGTAGACGCAGCGCGCTCTGCCGCCCGCTCGCGCACCAGCTCGACCATCGCATCGCGCAACGGCTCGTAGTATCCACGGTTCAGAAAGTCACGACGGCTGCGTGCCTGCGACTTGGGATCGCCCATGGAGTCACCGCTCTTGGACGAGCGCAGTAGGTACAGATAGCCCTCGCGCGCACGGTCAAACCGGTGTCCGTCCGCGCATGCAGCACCGCGTTCGTCATCCACCAACGGCTCATGGCAAACGGGACACAACAGCATGGCAACTCCTTAGCGCGAACAACACAACGCCCACCATTGTCGCACGCCTTCCCCACCTAGTCATTGGGGACGTTCTTAAATGACTAGTCGTTTAAGAACGTCCCCAATGACTAGTCAATTAGGAGTATCATCGTCTGCGCAAATAAGCACGGAAGAGCATGTTAGAGATTGAGAGCGTATGGCTGATACCGCATCTAAGCACATTGACATGACCACCGGCTCGCTGTGGCGCAATATTCCCCTGTTCGCCTTCCCCGTGGCCGCCACGAGCATCTTGGAGCAGCTGTCGAACCTCATCGCCACGGTCATCATCGGTAACTTCTCGGGCGACCAGGGAACCCTCGCCATGGCGGCGGTCGGCTCCAATGTTCCGCTTACCAGTCTTATGCTCAACCTGTTTATTGGCATATCGCTTGGCTCCAACGTGGTCATCGCCAACGCTATCGGCCGCAACGATCAGAACATGGTCAAACGCGCCGTCCATACCTCGATTTTAATGGCGCTCGTAGGCTTTGTCGTCATCGCTCTGGGCGAGATCTTTGCCGAGCCCATGCTCGCCGCGCTCAACGTTCCCGCCGAAACCATGCCGCTCGCTTCGCTCTACCTACGCGTCTTTTTGCTCAGCATGCCCTCAATTTTGCTTTACAACTTTGAGGCCGCCATCTTCCGCTCCGTCGGCATCACCCGCCTGCCGCTGCAGGCGCTTGCCGTGTCCACCGTCCTCAACATTGGCTTGGACCTCATCTTTGTCCCCGTACTCCACTGGGGCGTCGCGGGCGTCGCCATCGCCACCGCCATCGCCTACACCGTCAGTGCCGCTACGCTCTTTATCCGCCTGCTCAAGACCGACTCCGTCGTCCGCGTCACCCCACGCGACCTGGCTATCGACCCCGTCGCCCTCAAGCGCATCGTCAAGATCGGTCTGCCCGCCGGCATCCAGAGCGCCGTCTTTGCCGTCGCCAACATCATCATCCAGTCTGCCATCAACAGCCTGGGCACCGAGGTCATGGCGGCATCGAGCGCCGCCATGAGCCTGGAGTACGTGTGCTACAACCTGCTCAACAGCTTTAGCCAGGCTTGTACCACCTTTGTGGGACAAAACCACGGTGCCCGCCAGATCGACCGCTGCACCAAAACACTCAAGGTCTGCCTGGCCGAAGGCGGTATCGTTGCACTCACCACGATTATCGTTATTGTCGGCCTGGGGCGCGAGATCTTGTCGCTGTTCAACAGCGATCCCAACATCGTCTCAATCGGCTATATCCGCGTGTGCTCGATCTTCCCTGCGTACGCCTTTAGCATGTTCTACGAAAACATGTCAGGCTACCTGCGCGGCTTTGGTATCTCGCTCACGCCCGCCCTCATCACCATGATCTGCGTCTGCGGCATCCGCTTCTATTGGGTGTTTTGCGTGTTCCCGCACTTCCGCACCTTTGCGAACATCATGATGGTCTACCCCATCAGCCTGGGCACCACGGCGTTCTTTATGGTCGTGGCGGTATTGCTCTGCCACCCCGCACGCACCTATCGTGCCACCCAAGCCAAAGCGACAGCCCGCTAAACACCGCACTCAACGCCACGCCAGTCATTAATTGACAATATGTGAGCTCATATAGTCGATAAAGCGCCTTGTGGCGATGGGCATGGTGTCCCAGCTGCGCCAAGCCGCCACCACGTCACGCGGGGGGGCGTGCACGATGGGACGTACGCGAATATCGGCCCGCATGCCCTCAACGGTGCGGCGATACAGCATACTCACGCCTAGACCTTCCTCCACCATCGCCATGATGGTATAGTCGTCGGTCACCTCACTCGTCACGTGCGGCGACAGCCCATGCGTTGCGAATGCATCGAGCACCAGACTCTGTTCGCCCTCATCCAGCAACACAAACGGCTCAGACGCCAGGTCGGCGAGTGTCACCTTTTCCTTTACCGTCAGCGGATGCGCGGCCGGCAACAATGCCACCAACTCGTCGTGATAGACGACGCGCTTCTCGAGCCCAGCGGTAAATCCGCGTGCCGTAAAACAAAAATCAACCACGCCATCGTGCACCCATTGAGCGTTGCGTGTGTAATCGCCCTGCTTGAGGGTGAAGCGTACGCCCGGGTGCAGCGCACCAAAGTCGCGGATCACGCGCGGCAACACGGTTCGACTCACGTTGGTAAACGTCGCAATGCGAATATCGGTCGACGAAAGCCCCAGCAGCTCCTGGCGTTTGCCCTCGAGCTCGGCCTCGGCAGTCACAATCTGGCGCAGGTACGGCAGATATTGTTTACCGTCGCGCGTAAGCGAAACGCCCTGCTTACCGCGCTCGATAAGCGTGGTACCCAGCTCGCGCTCGAGCGCCTTGACGGCCTGGCTCACCGCACTTTGCGTATAGCCCAGCTCGTCCGCCGCACGTTTCAGACTGCCGCAATCGACCACCATACATACAATCTGATACCGCGATGCCATCGTGCCTCCACATCGATGTAGCCGTAAAACGTTTTGCCAGGGCTTTTCGCACCCGCTTTAGCATTTCTTAATCATACTGAAGATACATTCGCTTTACTACATCCAAATCTGGGAGCAGAATCCTTTGTGCGAAACCGTTCTGTAACAAAAGGAGTCCCATGGATCGCAAAAAAGCAATCGCGCTCTCATTTTCCGTTCCCGTCGCATGGGGCTTTTCGTATCCCCTCATGAAGATCGGTATGGACAGCATGAATGCCACGAGTATCGTCGCGCTACGCTGCATCATCGCCTTTGTGGCCTGCCTGCTGCTCTTCCACAAGCGCGCGTTCCGTATCAACCGCGACCTTATGGTCCGCGCCGCCATCATCGGCGCCATTATGGCAACCGAGCTCACCTGCATGTGCCTGGGCTCCAGCCTCACCTCCGCCTCCACTGCCGGCTTTTTGCAGAGCCTGACGGTCGTGATCGTGCCGTTTGCCAACGCCGCCCTGCTGCGCCGCGCCCCCGAACGCAAAGTGCTTGTCGGCACCGCCATCGTCACCTGCGGCATGCTGCTGCTCTCGGGCGCCGACTTTACCAGCCTGAATCCCGGCGCGATCATCATGCTGCTCTCCGCTTTTGTCTATGCCGGCCATATCATTGTGGCGAAGCGCTTTGTCGAAGATGTCAATCCGCTTGCTCTGGGTGTTTGGCAGCTGGGCTTTGGCGGCCTGTTCTCTGGCATCGCCGCATTCACCTTTGGCGGCTTCACGCTTCCCGGCACGCCTAACGAGATCGTCGTTGTCGTCGCGCTCGCACTCATCTGCTCTGCCTACGGCTTTATCACCCAGACGCTCGTGCAGCCCCACGTGCCCGCCGAGACCACCGGCTTCGCTTTCTCACTCGAGCCGGTCTGCTCTGCCGTCTTCTCCTTCTTCCTGGTCGGCGAGGTCCTAAGCCCCATCGCCTTCTTTGGCGCCGCTCTCATCCTCACCGGCGTCATGGTGGCAACCGTGCAGCTCCCGCGACTTCATGCGCATACTCACGACCATACCCGCATGGCAGGAACGCCCGAGCGGGCCTCGTAAGCGCCTCACCTTTTGTAGCCACGACACTAAGGTCTCCGGACGCCTTTACAATAGATGCCAACAGAGCATCTGCCATAAAGGAGCCCCATGGACACCGCAACTCGCGACCGCAACATAGCAACTTGGTTGGACGATGCGCCGCAACCGGTACGTGACGCTACGAACCAGCTGCTCGAGCGCATCGCCCTTTTGCGTGCCGAGCAAACCATCTACCCGGCACAAGACGACATCCTCAATGCCCTCGCCTACACGCCGGCCGACCAGGTCAAGGTTGTCATCTTGGGTCAAGACCCCTATCACGGGCCCAACCAGGCCATGGGGCTGTCGTTTTCGGTCCCCACGACGCAAACCAAGTTGCCGCCAAGCCTGCGCAACATCTACAAGGAACTCAAAGCCGATCTGGGTTGCCCCATTCCCGCCACGGGAGATCTAACACCATGGGCACAACAGGGCGTCCTGCTTCTCAACACCACGCTCACCGTGCGCGAGCATGCCGCCAACTCGCACGCCAAGCTGGGCTGGAGCACGCTCACCGACTACGTTATCGAACGCTGCTGCCAGCTGCCCCAGCCGGTAGTCTTTTTGGCATGGGGCCGCTTTGCCCAGCAGATGGTCGAAGGCAAGCTCGCCACTACCGGCGCGGGCAAGGCAACCGGCAAGTTCTGCCTGGCCTCCACGCACCCCTCGCCGCTTTCGGCCAACCGTGCCACGGCAGAACTCCCCGCCTTTATGGGGTCGCACCCCTTCTCCGCCGCCAATCGACTACTCGAACAGCACTGCTCGACCCCCGTCAACTGGACTTGCCTCGGCTAAAAATCGATACATCAAAAAACGCGCCCGATGGCTTTCCGCCGGGCGCGTTTTCTATTCGGGCCATATAAATTGTGTGCGGCCGGCCTCGCCACCGTCAATGAGCAGACTCTGTCCGGTCATAAACCGGTTGGTCACGCCCACAAAGTAAATCCACTCGGCGATCTCTTGGGCAGTGGCCCAGCGTTTAAGCGGCGTGAGCTCCATAATCTGGCTCCACAGGTGTTCGTCTTCCATCACGTAACGGTTGAGCGGCGTGATAACGCCGCCCGGGTCCACACTGTTGGCGATGGCCCGCGGTGCCAGGCGGTTTGCAAGGTTCTTGGTGTAGGCGATAACGCCGCCTTTGCTGGCGGCATAGACGGGAAACTCCGAACCCGTATGGCCGCTCGCCGACCCCACATTGACCACGGATTTGATAGCCGGCGCCGGCTTGGCGGCAAGCCCCTCCCCCACAAAGGCGTAGCGCTCGGTCACGTTGATGGTGCCACACAGGTTGGCGGCAATGTCATCGGCCGAATCCTGCGTGCCGGCAACGTTCACGATCACTTGGGGTTCAAGGTCGCCTGGAAACGAGCCCGGCTCGCGGACATCAACAATCAGATGGCGGTAGCGCTCGTGTTCGATCGCCGCCGGCAGCAGATCAAAGCCCACGACCTCGTGGCCCTCGTCCAAAAAGCGCTGCACGCATGCGGCTCCGATACCGCCCGAAGCACCCGTGATCAAAACCCGCATACTTGCTCCTTAGGCGGTTGCGTGGCGCTCGAGGTACTCGGAGCCCACATTCTCGCGCTCCCAGCCGCGCACGACCTTGTAGCCAACGGGGCTTAGGAAGACCTCACACATCAGCTCGGCGATGGCACCCGTCAGCGAGCACATAAGGACCTGCACCCAGGTCCAACCAAAGAACGTGTGGCTCACCACAATGGCAAAGACCAGGTTGTCGATAAACTGGCCAACACCCGTAGACACATAGGAGCGGAAGGCGAAGCTCGCAAAATTATTCTTTTTGAGCATACGACCAAGCGACTGGTTGAGTGTGGAATTAACCACAGCAGAAACGAGCATTGCCAGCGAAGAGCCCAGCACCACGTACCAGGTGCCGCCAATGGTGGCGTTAAGGGCAGTGTTGACCTCGATCATGCCCGTGTCGTAGTAGGCGCCCCACATGCCGGGCGTGAGCGAGCATGCCCAAAAGCACAGGCTCACGGCCAGGTTGACCAGCAGCGCGAGGATAGAGATTTTGATGGATGCCTTGGCGCCAAAGCGCTTGCAGATCATGTCCTGGCACAAAAACGAAACCCAGCTCACCACAAAGCCGCAGTCAAGTGCCAGATACGGCAGGCTGATAAGCTCTTTGTTAGCCAGCAGGTTCATCATGATAACGCTCACGAAAAACAGCGAAACCGTTGCCGCGGGAATGCTCCGCAACAGGACCTTGTAGTCCTCCATGACCTTCTTGATCATTATGTACTCCTTTGGTTTTAGGTTTAACGAGCAGGATATCGGACCCGAACTGCTCGAACGTCTCGGTCTTGAGACGACGGTGGGTATGATAGCCGCTCACGCGGCATCAGGCAAGCAATCGGCGCGGCGGCCCCGCAGGGCCACCGCACTGGTGCGTTAAAAGGCTACGTTGCCAAACTCCGACAGGATAAGGTCGGGATTGTGGTCGGTTGCCCAATCCACGTTCCACGGGCTCGTAAACAGCAGCAACTTACCGCCGCGCATGTCCTCGACGCGCAGGGTGTCGCGCGTGAGCGAAAGAGCCGGAATATCGATGGTATCGGGATCGTTCTGGATCCAGCGGATGTCCGTATAGGGCAGCGGCTGGCGACGAACCTCAACACGGTACTCGGCCTTGAGGCGGCGCTCGAGCACCTCAAACTGCAGCACGCCAACCACGCCCACAATGACGCTCTCCATGCCGGCACCCAGCTCGCGGAAGATCTGGATGGCGCCCTCCTGGGCAAGCTCCTCCATACCCTTGACGAACTGCTTGCGCTTGAGCGTGTCGACCTGCGTAATGCGAGCGAACATCTCGGGGGCAAACGTCGGGATCTGCGGATACTGCACGTGGCGCTTGCCGGAGCACACGGTGTCGCCGATGCTAAAGATACCCGGGTCGAACAGGCCCACGATATCGCCCGCGTACGCCTCGTCCACGATGGCGCGGTCATCGGCCATCATCGAGGTACCCGTGGCAAGCTTGAGCTTGCGGTCGCCCTGCATGTGGAAGGCATCCATGCCGCGCTCGAATTTGCCCGAGCAAATGCGCACAAAGGCGATGCGGTCACGGTGGTTCTTGTCCATGTTGGCCTGGATCTTAAACACAAAGCCGCTAAAGTCGTCGCGGAAGGGATCGACCGGTTCGCTGGTAAGCGTATCGGTATAGGCGCGCGGCGTCGGGGCCAGACGCAGGAACTCCTTGAGGAAGGGCTCCACGCCAAAGTTGGTAAGTGCCGAGCCAAAGAACGCCGGGCTCAGCTTGCCGCAGGCCACGGCATCCAAGTCGAGCTCGTCGCCGGCGCCGTCGAGCAGCTCGATGTCGTCCATCAGGTTCTTATGGTTTTCCTCGCCGATGAGCTCATCCATGGAAGGATCGCCCAGCTCGGCCTCGACCTCGGCGACCTTCTTGGTGGCGTTGGCATGACCGTCGCCCTCAAAGGCAATGACGCGACGGGTCTGACGGTCGAACACGCCGCGGAAGTTGCGGCCACTGCCGATCGGCCAGTTCATGGGATACGTATTGATACCCAGGACGTTCTCGATCTCTTCCATGAGCTCAAACGGATCGCGAGCCTCGTGGTCGAGCTTGTTCACAAAGGTAAAGATGGGGATGTGGCGCAGCGTACAGACCTTAAAGAGCTTTTTGGTCTGGGCCTCGACGCCCTTAGCGCCGTCGATGACCATGACCGCGGCGTCGGCGGCCATAAGGGTACGGTAGGTATCCTCCGAGAAGTCCTGGTGGCCGGGGGTATCGAGGATGTTGACGCAGGCGCCGTT
The DNA here is from genome assembly GCA_902479075.1 of uncultured Collinsella sp. Lineage (GTDB taxonomy): Bacteria > Actinomycetota > Coriobacteriia > Coriobacteriales > Coriobacteriaceae > Collinsella. The sequence continues at coordinate 40,162 of CABSNK010000002.1, read as the reverse complement.
GTAGGTGAACTGCAGCACCGAGGAGGTAACGGAAATGCCGCGCTCCTTCTCGATGTCCATCCAGTCCGAAACGGCATGCTTGGCCGAGCTCTTGCCCTTGACCGAGCCGGCAGTCTGGATGCTGCCGGTATAGAGCAGCAGCTTCTCGGTAAGCGTGGTCTTACCGGCGTCCGGGTGGCTGATGATCGCGAATGTGCGGCGCGACGAGATTTCATCCGACAGGCTTGCCATGCGGATCCTTTCTTGCATTGAGTGCATTACGTCGTTGTAACCGCACTATTGTAGCCGCGAAATCTCGCTCTAGGGCGCCTGTCAGGACAAATTCATCAGTCAGAACGTGAACGGCTAGTTATCGAAAGTATTCTGCAGCAGACTGTCTCAATCTGTAACAGCAGGCGACTCAAAACGGACCCAGATGTTACAGATTGAGACAAACGAACTTGTCCGCCGGCACAATCTCAATCTGTAACACCTGACCGCCCAAATTGGGTCTAGCTGTTACAAATCGAGATAAACGGAAAGGCAGGCAGCCAATGTCTCGTTCTGTAACATCTAGCCGCGCAAATCGACTCTTACTGTTACAGATTGAGACAAATAGGCAGGCGGGAAAATAACATCTCAATCTGTAACAGCTGGCGACCAAAAACGGACCCAGATGTTACAGATTGAGATTGTTTTGGAGCAAGCGCGGCGCCGATGGTCTATTCCACATTTAGCTCTTGCATAACTGTGCATAGTGTATATATACTGTGCTTACCGGTTATATACACGTGTAGCCCAACAGCTAAGGAGCCGCTGTGGACATCATCCTATCCAATTCGAGCGATAAGCCCATCTACGAACAGATATCCTCGCAGGTCAAAGCTCAAATCCTTTCGGGCACGCTCACTGCGGGAGCCAAACTCCCCAGCATCCGTGCGCTCGCGAGCGATCTTGGCGTGAGCGTCATCACCACCAAGCGCGCCTACGCCGACCTAGAGCAACTCGGGTTTATCTGCACCGTGCAGGGCAAGGGCTGCTTTGTCGCCGAGGGCAACCAGGAACTCTTGCGCGAAAACCAGCTCTGCCATATCGAAGAGCTACTTGCGAAAGCGGCGAGCCAAGCCGAAACCCTGGGCGTCACGCGCGACAAACTGCACGAGATGCTCGACCTGGTAGCCCCCGAAACCATGCAGTAGCCATCTGAAAGAAAGGCTATACCATGCAAAACCTTTTAGAACTCAAAGGCATCTCACGCCGTGTGAGCGACCGCTTTTCACTACGCGACGTCACGCTCGCTGTGGAGCCCGGCCAGATCGTTGGCTTTGTAGGCGCAAACGGCGCTGGCAAAACAACGACGATTCGCGCCGCGCTCGGGCTTATAAAGCTCGATGCCGGCGAGGTGCACCTGTTTGGGCAGCGCTGTGGCGCCGACGCGCCCGATGAATCGCAACGCCATCTACGCTCCCGCGTCGGTCTTGTCCTGGACACGTGCCCCTTCCCCTCCACGCTCAGGGTGGGCCAGATCGAGTCGCTCGTAGGCCCGACGTACCCCACATGGGACCGCGAAACGTTCGCCGGATTCATCAACCGATTTGGCCTCGATCCCAAGACAAAGGTCAAGGACCTCTCCCGCGGCATGGGCATGAAACTGCAGCTTGCCTGTGCACTCAGCCACAATGCCAAGCTGCTCGTTTTGGACGAAGCCACCGCGGGCCTCGATCCCATGGCACGCGAGGAGCTGCTCGATGAGCTGCTTGCCTTTGTCGCCGACGGCCAGCACAGCGTGCTGCTCTCGAGCCACATTACGTCCGACCTCGATCGTGCCGCCGACCGCATCATCTGCATCGATAACGGTTCGATAGTGTTTGATCTGCCGCGCGAGGACATTACCGACCGCGCCGGCATCGCCCACTGCACCCAAGCACAGGCCGCCGAGCTTATGGCTTGCGTCGAAGGTGCCCGTGCCGCCCACCACGCCTATAGCGTGGACGTGCTCGTGCCCAACCGTCGCGAAACGCTCGAGGCCTTCCCCGAGATTCCCTGCGATCGGGCAACCATTGACGACTATCTGCGCCTCATGCTGAAAGGGGCTTCGAAATGAAACGCGCCTTTATGTCCGAGCTCGCTATCGTTCGCACGCTCGTCCCGAGCATCGCGGGCGTCGGCCTGTTCATATTCGTCGTGCTGACCCTTGCCAACGCATCGGACGGCGATTCCGGCATGAGCGCTGGCGCCTGCGCGGTCAGTGCCATGTCACCCATCATGGTCATGAGCTCGCTGGCCGGCTTCGACAATCAAAACGGTTGGGAGCGCTATCGCGCAACGCTGTCTCTCTCGCGTAAAGACATCATCTGCGCACGCTACCTGAGCATCATTGTCTTCTCGGCTGTCACGGCGTGCGCCGCCGCGCTTCTGAGCATCGTCTCCTTCCCGCTCTTCAACAGCGCGGGTATCCCGTTGACGGGACAGATTGTCTTTGAGATTGCAATAGCCTCAGCAGCATCAATGCTCATCTCCCTCATGATGGTGTTTTTGGCGCAGCCGCTGTTCTTTCGCTTTGGACACATGGAGGCGCTGCGCCTATCCGTTGGTCTGTTTGCCATGCTCGGATGCCTTGCCATGGCCACGCTGAGCTCCTCCAACCCCATCAGCAACTGGCTCATGTCGATTGCCGGAGCGAATCCCGATTCCGCCGTTCTGGGCTGTCTGTGTGCAGGCATCGCCGCACTTACCCTCGCGCTATGTGCAATCAGCTGCGCAGTCAGCACCAAGGTCTATCGGGCACGCGACCTGTAATCGACAGCCAAAGGGCTTGGGCTGCACGCCACCTCATTTACTAGATAAGACGAAGCAACAACAACGCCGCCGCCCTTCGAAGCATGCCGTTTAGATCTTGGAAACCAAAGAGAAGTCGACAGCATATCGACAATTCGAGCCTTCACCAAATGGCTCCCCGGAACATAACCCCCGTCTCGCCGCGGCCATATCAAACCTTCATGGTGGGGCGGTATCCTCATGCCCATAAAACTCGCAGGATAAACCCATTATCCAAGGAGGCACCGCACCCGTGTCGTGGGTTGTCGCAGCATTTGCGTCAGCATTCTTTGCCGGCATCACATCCATCTTGGCCAAATGCGGCATCAAGCAGACCGACTCCGATGTCGCGACGGCCATTCGCACCTGCGTGGTGCTCGTTTTCGCCTGGGCAATGGCGGGCATTTCTGGATCCATTGGAACCATTGGCAGCATCGAACCCAGATCCTGGCTCTTTCTCGTCCTCTCGGGACTCGCTACCGGTGCTTCGTGGATCTGTTACTTTAAGGCGTTGAGCATCGGAAATGTCAATAAGGTCGTACCGGTCGACAAGATGAGCACCGTGCTCGCCGCGCTGATCGCCATCGCGCTTTTTGACGAGACGAGCAACCTTGCGGTTAAGCTCGTGGGAACCGCTGCCATCACCCTCGGCACGTTTTTAATGATCGAGAAGAAGCAGTCCGCCGAACCCGAGCAGCAGCAAGACCGAACCTGGCTCGCTTACGCCCTCGGCGCCGCCGTGTTCGCGGCACTCACCTCCGTCCTCGCCAAGATCGGCATCGAAGGCGTCGAGTCAAACCTGGCCACGGCAATCCGCACCTGCGTGGTACTGGTTATGGCATGGGCAATCGTGGCAGCCAAGGGAAAACTGGAGCAGGTCGCGCACGTTGACCGGCGCGAACTCACATTTCTCGCAACATCGGGCATCGCGACTGGAGCATCGTGGCTGCTCTATTACTATGCCATCGCTGCAGGCCAGGTGAGTGTCGTGGTGCAGATCGACAAACTATCGATTGTCGTATCGGTGCTATTTGCGCGCCTTGCATTCAACGAAAAACTCTCCCGCCGCAGCGCCATCGGTCTCGCCCTCATCGTACTGGGCACCGCCGCGCTTGCAATTTGGAAGTAGCGCCGATACCGAACGAAATCCAGTCCACCCGCAAATCCGTGACACAGCGCCCGCACCGGACTTGAGATGTTTGTACTGACTGCGCGCTACCGTGCTACTTGCGCAGCGGCTTGGGCAGCGGGATGCCGGCGGCGATGACGGCCGCGATAATCATGCAGACGATACCCTTGAGTGGGAAACACATAAGCAGCAGGCCCACAACCATGACAGGCTGGCGCATGACGGCGCCCATCGTCGATGCCGTGCAGACGGCGACGCAAAAGACCGGATCTGCGCCGGTGAGGATGGCAAGGCCATAGCCCAGGCTTACGCCCGAGAAGATAACGGGGAAGAAGTGGCCGCCGCGCCAACCAAGGTTGATGAGGGCGGGCGTCAGCATGGCCTTAACAAGACCGGTCGCGATAAGCACGCCGGCGGGAATGGTGAGGTAGGTCTCCATAAGTACATCGGCCTGGGTCTCGCCGGCAAACATGGTGTAGGGCAAGACCGTGCCGCAGATGGCGAGCGCCAGACCAGCCAGCATGGCCTTGACGACAGGACGCTCCCCTATTGCATGGGACAGCGCCTCGCTCGCGTGCTCCGAGACAAAGTACAGCCAGCCGCAAACGGTGCCAACCAACGCCAGCGGGATGAGCCAGGCAAGCTCCAGGTTGCCCACCTCGGCGGCCTCGAACCTGGGCATGCCCATGCCGCCGCCCACAAGTTGGCCAAGCAGCAGGTAGGTGCCCAGACCGCCAGCGATCGCGATACCGTAGACCACAGTCTTCTGTGCCTTGGGCAGCTTGATGGTGATCTCGCCGGACGCGGACCCATCGTCGGCGTCTTCGCCCTGGCCGTCGGCGCTACCGGCGAGCGGCGCCACAAAGCCAAAGACGGGCGCGGTAAAGAGCGCCGTCAGCGCGGCCTGGGTGCCCAGCAGCGTGAGCTCCCTAAACTCGGCGCCAAAGCGGCGCATGCGGTCGCCGACCCAGCTGCACAGACCCGCGATAACGCCGGTCAGGCCGGCCTCCGGTCCAATACTTCCGCCAAACAGCAGCGGCAGCAATGCCGCGAGCGAAAGCCTGCCCAGATTGTCATACGGGTAGCGCCCATCTTGCTTAACCTTAGCCATCACCTGGTTGAGGTCGTCGGTCTTGGTGCCCGTAAGCTTTTCGTACAGACCGATCAGCAGGCCGCCCAGCAGGCAGACAAAAAACGGATACGGCAGAAAACCGAACGGGCCGCTGGCGAGTTCGGGCGACGCCGCGCCCAGCATGTGGGGGATCTCGGTCCACAGATAGTCGATACCGTGCTCCATCGCAAAAAAGAACAGCCAGACCGCGGCACCTGCGAACGCACCGGTCACGGCAACGCTAACTAAAAACAGCGCGCGGTTTGTGGGTTTGGCAAGGTTGTCCATCGGGTCCTCCCGCGGTCAAAGTCGACATAATTACGTTTTATTGTAGAGCGAGCGTTGCCCAGACAAGCCAACCATCTGCGCCACAAACGGCACCATTGGGAGTCATAGTGGGGCAGGCTCAAGACTTATCCGTTGATAATCGAGACAATCTCGCGCAAATCGTCGGCAAAGTAGATGCCTTGCTGGCGCCTCGGGCTCGAAAGCCCCTTATCAATCATGTGCCCGAGCAGCGCCTTGAGGTCGTTGTAGTAACCGTCAAGGTTATACAGGATGCACGGAGCACTCAGGTGCCCCAACGACACCGCGGACATGACCTCGGCAATCTCCTCGAGCGTGCCCGTCCCACCGGGAAAGGCAATGAACGCATCGCCGAGCTCAATCATCTTGGCCTTGCGCTCGGCCATATCGCTCGTCGCGATGAGGTCATCGATGCCGTCGTGCTGAAACTCGGCCTCTATAAAAAAGCTCGGCTCAACACCCGTCACGTGTCCACCTGCCTCGAGTACGCTATCGGCGAGCGCGCCCATCAGGCCCGATTTGGACCCGCCGTATACCAGCGCGTGCCCGTTGGAGCCAATCCAGTTGCCCAGCTCTTGCACCGCAGGCAGAAACGCCGGGTCATTGCCGACGCTGGCGCCCAGGTATACCGTGATATTCATATTCAGTCCCCCTCGTCGTGACGCGCGGCGCCCGTTCTAGCGTTGGCGTCGGCGATATTCGCGCACACGGCGCGACAGGTCGGCGAGCTCGTCACGATCGAGCTCTTCCAAATGCTCCAGATCGTCCATAAAGCGCGCCATGGTGTCCTTTTGGCGCAGCTTGATGAGCGTATTGCAGTAGTTCACCGCCACACCCGTGAGCATGGCAATGTAGAAGATGCTGATGACGCTCAGGACGACGGTAATAGCACGGGCGACCGGCGTTTCGGCCGGGATATCGCCAAAGCCGATGGTCGAGACGGTCTCAAAGCTAAACCAGAGGCCATCGCCAAACGTAAGGGTCGTGGGCTCGGACAGCCAGACAGCCGTCGAGCACAGCAGATAGAAGATGAGGAACAGGCCCGTGATACGCACGAAACCGGCCTGGCGCAAAACATCGGCAAGCGTCCTCAGCTTTTTCATCTCGACCCCTTTTCCCAGACGCCCAATCACGTTTGCTCGGTATTGTCCCACAACCGGCAGTTAGGCAACCGGCAGTTAGGGACGTTCCTTTTGTGCCGGCAGAAAGGGACTGTCCCCAACTGCCGGACGGGACCGTTTAGCGGTGCGGCGGCCGACTGGGCAGGCTGAGCTGGTATCCTTATGCGGTATTGTCTCGATTCGTTAGGATTGCACGTGAGAGCTTCCGCTGTCCTTCGTTCAGTTATATGTCGCACCCTGGCCGTCGCGCTTGCTGCGTTCGCCGTACTGAGCGCCGTCATACCCGTCCCCGCCTTTGCCGCCGACTCTGACCAGCAGGTCAAGACGGTCCGCGTTGGCTGGCTTATCAACAACGAAGGCTTCCAGGACGGCACCCCCGGCGAGCGTCTCTCGGGCTGGGGTTATGACTACCTGCAGACGCTGTCATACTACACGCCGGGCTGGCAATACGAATACGTCTCCGGCACCTTCACCGAGCTTATGGACATGCTCGAGGCGGGCGAAATCGACCTCATGCCCAACATCTCCTACTCCGAGGAACGCGCCCAAAAGCTGCTCTTCTCCTCGAACCCCGAGGGCGCCGAGCGCTACTACATCTACGCCAAGCCCGATCGCGACGACCTGGCCAAGGGTGACCCCCAAGCGCTCCAGGGCCTTACCATCGGTTGCAACTCCGGTGTTATGCAAACCTTCGTTGGCCAGCAGTGGCTCGCCAACGAAGGAATCACCTGCACATACAGGGAGTATGACGGAGGCTCCATGCTCTTTGACGCACTCGCAAACGACGAAGTCGACGCCGTCATCATGAACGACACCATCTCGTCGCCCGATGCGTCGCCCATGTTCTACGTTGGCTCGAGTGACTACTATTTTGCCGTCCCCAAAAGCCGCCCCGACCTGATGAACGATATCAATGCCGCCATGACGGCAATCGCCCGCGTCAACCCACGCTATAACGACGAGGTCAAGGCGAATTACTCGGCCCAAAACAGCGGCTCATCATCGCTCACCGGCCCCGAGCGCTCCTGGCTCAAAGCAAACGACAACACCATCACGATCGGCTATCTTAAAAACAAACTCCCCTACTGCACGCAAAATGACGACGGCGAAATGGAAGGGTCGCTCGCCTCGCTTGCAACGACGTTGCACGACAAGTTTGGCATTACGGTTGCAACAGTAGCGTTCTCGAACAACGAGCAAATGACCAAAGCCCTTTCCACAGGGACCATCGATGTCGCCCTACCGTTGTTTCGCGACTACTGGCTTGCCGAGCAGGCAGGGGTCATCCTGTCAAACCCGATGGGAACGGTTTCCCTAGCCGCCATTCACAGCAGCAGCAACCTGAACAGTGACCTTAAGAACATCGCTTGCACAGCAGACGCGATCGTCAACCGTTTTGAGCTCGAAAACCTATTCCCCGACGCAAAGGTAACCGAGTATCCGAATGACAACGAGGCACGCGAAGCCCTCAATAAGGGGGAGGCAAGTTGCATCATTGTCCCCAGCACGCGCTTGAAAACCATCCGCGACACCTACGATATCGAGGATTTCCAAACACAGGAGCTCACCGACACGGCACAGCTATCGTGTTTGATTTCGCGCGGCAAGCCCGTGCTGTTGGGAATCATTAATAAGGGCATCGTCAATGCTGGCGAATCGCTCTCTGCAAGCAGTTATTCCCCCACATCGTACTCGGCGCAAGAATCGGATGCGTTTCGACTTCTCTACCGCAACCGCATCGTCATTGCGGCAGTCGTCATCTGCATTTTGCTCACCGGCATCGTCATCCTTGTCTGGTCGCTTCACCGCGCGCAGAAAGAACAGCAGAAAGCCGATGCCGCCAACGCCGCTAAGACGGCATTCCTCACGCGCATGAGCCACGACATCCGTACGCCACTCAACGGCATCCTGGGTCTTATCGAAATTGAGGAATTGAAAGACGGCGACATGCAGGCCGCCCGCGAAAGCCGCGCCAAGGCGCGTGTTGCCGCCAATCACCTACTCTCGCTGATCAACGACATCCTCGAGATGGGCAAAATCGAAGACCGCAAGCTAACTCTGGAACATGCGCCTTTTAACCTCAAAGAGCTCTGTGACGATACGCTGGTGCTGTGCAAGCTCCGCGCATCCGATAACGGCATCACAATGCAGGACAATAGTCTGCCGTACGCCACGGGGCCATACATGATCGGCAGTCCCACCCATATCCGACAGATCATAATCAACCTGTTAGACAACAGCATTAAGTACAACAAGCGCGGCGGCTCCGTCACCTTTAGTTCAAAGACCAAGCCACTCGATGATGGGCGCGCGCTCTTTTGCTTTAGCGTTTCGGATACCGGCATTGGCATGGCTCCCGAGTTTTTAAAGCATATCTATGAACCGTTTGCCCAAGAAGGTGACGATGCGCGCAGCAAGTTCCAAGGAACCGGCATGGGCATGCCAATCGTCAAGTCGCTTATTGAACTGATGGGCGGTACGATTGAGATTTCGAGTGAGGTTGGCGTGGGGAGTACGTTCAACGTCCAGATTCCGCTCGATATCGACAAGAACCCTCAGGCGCGGGCAGGTGCGGTCGAGGGGGTGCTCGACTGCTCGCTCGCCGACATGAACGTGTTGCTCGCCGAAGACAACGAATTGAATGCCGAGATTGCCCAGACGCTGCTCGAAAGCGAAGGCATTGTCGTAACTCGCGCCGCCGATGGCAACGAAGCGGTCGACCTATACGTTGGCCGTCCCGCCGGCAGCTTCGATGCGATTCTGATGGACATCATGATGCCGGGCATGGACGGCTATGAGGCAACCCGCGCGATTCGTCTGAGCGAGAAGGTCGATGCAGCCGATATCCCCATCATCGCGCTCACCGCCAACGCCTTTGCCGAGGACGCCAAGGCGGCACACGATGCCGGCATGAACGCCCATCTGTCCAAACCGCTCGACTTTAACAAGCTCAAAAACATACTCGCCCGCATCAAGAAAAACGGATCCGTTTCGCTATAGTTTGTGCTCAACCACCACGCACGACCAGAAAGGAAACCAACGATGTTTAGGCCCTTACGTCGAAAGAAACGCGCCATCACTGACGAGGAAGCGCGCGAACTGCTCGCTACCTGCAAGCGCGGCGTCTTTGCCGTCAACGGCGACGATGGCTACCCGTACGCCATTCCCGTCAACTACTTCTTTGACGCCGAGCACGACAAGATTTATTTCCATGGCGCCAAGGCTGGCCACAAGGTCGACGCACTCAAGCGCGATGACAAGGTCTGCTTTACCGTTTACGGCAACGAGTGGTACCAGGACGGTGACTGGGCTCCCTACGTTATGAGTACCGTGGTCTTTGGCCGTTGTCGCCTGGCGAATGACACCCCCGCGTTTATCGAGGACAAAGTCCGCCAGCTCGCGCTTAAGTACTACCCTTCTGCCGAGGAAGTCGAAGAGGAAATCGCCAAAGACATCAAGGGCGTCCAGCTCTACGAGATTACGATTGAGCATCTTTGCGGCAAGCAGATTCAAGAAAAGTAAGCCTCTCAGCAGGTCTGCGCCCAATTGCTACAGATGCTTTACCATGTGGGGCCTTCTAGCCAACTTGGCAGAAGGCCCCACATGCAGCGCACGCTTACCGTGCATTAAAAACGTAGCGGTCCAGGCGGTCGCACGCTTCCCTCACGCGCGAAAGCGGCAGCGCCAGATTCACGCGAATGTGGCAGGGCCCGTGGAACGGGCGGCCGTCCTGATACCCCACGCCCACGCGCGCCCCCTCGTCGAGCAACCACTGAATATCGCGGCCATGCTCGCGGCACCACTCGGTGCAGTCCAGAAACACCATGTACGTGCCCTGCGGACGCGAAAACGCGACGCCCTTCCAGTGCTTTTCTGCATACGTGCAGAAGTACTCGATATTGCCGGCAAGCACCTGGTTGAGCTCATCAACCCACTCATAGCCCTGCGGCTGGTAGGCACCGATAAGCGCATGCATGGAGAGGACGTTCATCTCGTTGTAGTGGGTCTTGTTGGACACGGCGCACACGCGGTCGCGCAGCGTCTCGTTGTAGATGATGTGGTAGCTGCCGACCAGGCCCGCCAGGTTGAACGTCTTGCTGGGCGCGTAGAGGGCAACCGTGCGCATGCGAGCATCCTCGCTCACCGACTGCGTCGGGATGTGCTTGTGTCCCGGCAGGATGATATCGGACCAAATCTCGTCCGAGATCACCACGCAATCGTGCTGGCGATAGATGTCCATGGCGCGCTCGATCTCGTCGCGCTCCCATACGCGGCCGCAGGGATTGTGCGGCGAGCAGAACACCGCGGCATGGATGTAGTTTTGGGCGAGCTTGCGCTCCATGTCCTCAAAGTCCATGCGCCACACGCCCTGGTCGCCGAGCTTAAGCGGGCTGTGGACAATACGATAGCCCGCGGCCTCGATGGACTTGGTAAAGCCGATGTAGGTAGGGCTGTGGACTAGCACCGCATCACCTGGCTGGACATACGCGCGTAGCGTCGACACGACACCGCCCAGCACGCCGTTTTCGTAGCCGATATGCTCCGGCGCCAAGTCCTCAACGCCGTTGCGACGGCTCTGCCATTCGATGATGCGGTCGAAGTACTCGGGACGCGGATTGAAGTAGCCAAACATGGGGTGCTGAGCGCGCTTGATGATGTACTCCTGAACCGTGGGCACCGTGGCGAAGTTCATGTCGGCCACCCACATGGGAATGCGGTCGAAGCCCTCGTCGGGTGCGTTCGGAGCCATACCGGGGATCTCGCCCCAAGAGTCAACGGCGATGGAGTCCATGCCGTGGCGGTCGATGATTGAAGTGAAGTCATATTTCATGCTGGACTCCCGTGCAGAGCGGAATGATTCGGTAGGCGTTATTGTCCACCAGCGTGGGCGGTTTTGGCGCGGGGTTTGGCGCTTAATTTGACGGGTGCGGACGAATGGCCGGTTAGTCTCGCGCGTCGTTGACGGCGACTACGGTTAGCTGGGTTTCATCGACCGTAAACGATATGTCGAGCCCGGCGTAGGCCAAGTGGTAAACGCGGTTTGGCTCGTGCTTGCTGCCCGCGCGGCGCGGATCTTGGCGAAGAACCTCGACCAGACCGGGGAGCTTTGCGGGCGGGACCATATCCTGCAGCGCCTGCGGGAACTCGACGTCGAGCTCTTGCCACGGAGCGTCCTCAATCCAGCCGCCGGTCGCATCCGGGTGACAGTCGGCAAATGGAATGTAGGGCTTAATGTCGTAGATGGGTGTGCCGTCACGCAGGTCGGCCCCCAGCACATGAATGATGGGGCCATTGTCGGTGAGCTCGACGCGATCGAGCTTGACGCAGGTAAGCCCAATGGGATTAGGGCGAAACGGACTGCGCGTGGCAAACACGCCCACGCGCTCGGCTCCACCCAGACGCGGCGGGCGCACGGTTTTCGACCACTTGGCATTGGTGCCGGACCTGTCCTGCGACTTGGCATCGGTAGCTATGTCCTTAGCCGTACCGCCGGGCGTTCCGTTTTCAAAGCGCCACAGCAGCCACAGGTGAGAGAAGAAGTCCAGACCCTCAACCGCTGCATTGGAGGCAAATTCCGGCTCAAAAACGATGCGTCCCTGCAGATGAGGCGCCAAAAAGCTGTTGCGCGGAATGCCGAACTTCTGCGGCAGGTCGGTATGTATGCGTGCGATAGGTTCCATGCCGGTCATTGTACGGCATGGAGGCGTGGGGCGCAGCGCGCAATTCTTCGCCGCGGTCCCCCGTCGTGCAACCAACGGTTGCTTGGAAGGGCGCCTGCCGCCGCGTATGCTTAAGCCATCAACCAGCAGAAAGGAGCCGTTATGGCCTTTGCAGAAAAGCTCATCGCCGTTCGTCGCGCCCATCACCTTACCCAGGAGCAGCTCGCCGCTAAGCTCTTCGTCACACGCCAAGCCGTCAGCCGTTGGGAACGCGGCGAGGTCACACCGGGCATCGACATGATGAAGCTCATTGCCGCCGTGACCGGCGAGCCCCTGTCTCACCTGCTCGAAATGCCCGAGCACTATTGCCAGAGCTGCGGCATGATACTCACGCCCGGCGACTGCGGCACCGATGCCACGGGCGCCGCGACCGATCATTACTGCAAGTGGTGCTACGACCACGGCCAGTACGCCTACGACACCACGATGGAGGCAATGATCGAGGACTGTGCCCCGCGCCTGGCGCAAAACACCGGCATGTCGCTCGACGAAGCCGTCTCGCTCATGGGCGCCGTCCTGCCGCAGCTGGAGCGCTGGCGCTCCGTGCAGGAAAACGAAGAGCGCTACGGCGCCGAGGCACGGGCGCGCTATGGCGACGAGACCATCGACGCGGCAAACGAAGCGCTGCTGGACATGGACCCCGAGACATGGAACGACATGAAGGAACTTGAACGCGCTATTCTGGGCCAGCTCTCGATTGCCATGGGCATTGGCGACCCAGAGAGCAACGAGGCCCGCAAGCTTGTCACGATGCACCGTCGATGGATTGGCCTTAACTGGGGACACGAGCCCCAAGACGAAGCATACCTGGGCCTCGCCCACGGCTATCTGGCCGACCAGCGCTTTGTTGACTACTACGACAAGCCCTGCGGCACCGGAGCCACGGCGTTTCTGGTCCAGGCCATCGAGTCGTCACTGGTCCGCGCATAGACCGCGGCGGCTTTGGGTATTTCAATCAAAACTGCAACCGATTGGAGACCTATGGCTACTAATCATGAGCTTGCGCTATTCGTTATGACCGGCTGCCCGTATTGCATAAAGGTCAAGCGCTTTTTGGCCGATAACGGCGTGACCATTCCCAAGCGCAATATCTCGACCGACCCCGAAGCCGAGCAGACGCTCATCGCCGTCGGCGGAAAGCGCCAGGTTCCCTGCCTGTTTATCGACGGAAAACCGCTCTACGAGTCGAGCTACATCATCGCATGGGTACAGAAGAACCTGCTCTAGTGCAACATATTCATCGGGGACGTTCTTAAATGACTAGTCGTTAAAGAACGTCTCCAATGGCTAGCTAGCCGTGGAAGCGGGCTATGGGTGCAAGTGGCTGCTCGCGAAAGACGCGCTCGACGGCGGCGCGGTATTCGTCGACCTTTTTAGTCTTGCGTACGAGTTTGTGAACGGTAGCGTGATCGGCGAAGGCGCATTTGGCGTAGAACCACCACTCCTTCATGCGAAAGACCGCATTGCCACCAATCTCTTCTGCATAGGCCGCGAATAGCATGTCGTGGAAACGCTGCAGTTCGGCTGCCGTGGCAGCAGGACCGCCGTTGACCATACGAGCCAGAGCGGGGTTCGCGAGCAGGCCGCGCCCCAACATCACATGGCGCGTGCCGGGATAGGCCTCCACCAGCGCGTCCATATCCTCAAGATCAAAAATGTCGCCGTTGTATGCCACCGGAAACGGCGCACGCTCCAGCGTTTCGCCATAGAACTCCTTGCGCGGCGTGCCCGTATAGCGGTCCTTTTGTACGCGCGGATGCACGATCAGCTCTGCCAGCGGCATGCGGCAGTACAGATCGAGCACACGCTCATACTCGTCATCGCGTTCCAACCCCAGCCTGGTTTTTACCGACACCGGCAACGGCGACCGCTCGCACACGTCGCTCAAGAACACCTCGAGCTCGTCGAGGTTGCGCAGAAAGCCCGATCCTTTGCCCTTGGCAACAACCGTTCCCGAAGGACAACCCAAGTTGAGATTGACCTCGCGATAACCCATGTCGGCGAGCACCTGTGCCGCCCACACAAACTCGTCCGCGTTCTTGGACATCAGCTGAGGCACTACGTTGAGCCCCTGGTTATTGGCAGGATCAATCTCCTTAAACGCCTTGCCGCCAAAGCGGTTTCCCACCCGCGGCGGCGGCAAAAACGGCGTGTAATAGCAATCGAGCGCGCCGAAGCACTCCGCATGCACGCGACGGAACACATGCCCGGTAATCCCCTCCATGGGGGCCAGCGAAAGGATCATCTACTCTTCTCTCATATCAACGAACATGACTAAGGGACTGCCCCTTTGTCATGTTCATTATGCCTTGTGCTTCAACACCACGCCATTAGCGCCATGTTAGAGCAACTGACGCCCTGCACTCATTTATACTCAAACGCATGCGTGCATCGCCCCCGAATAACGATGAGAGTCGAGGCCCCATGCAGCAGCTCACCGAACAAGAAAAGAAACGCATCCAGCGGTACTGTACATACCCCAAGATCGCAGCGACCGCGCTCGTCATGTCGTTCGTAGCATGCCTGTTGATGTTGCCGCTCCAAATGATCAACGACATCGCGTTCCACCAAAAGGAATTCCAACCCGCGGGCATATATACCGCTATCGCACTCACCGCAATCGAACTCGCCATCTTTTGCTATTGCGCTCTTGCGCCGCGCTTTGGAATGCAGGGCAAACAGTGGAAGGAGTTGCAGAGCAGGCTTGCGGTAGCCCAAACCAACAAAGACCGCTCCGCGGAGGTCGCCGGTGTGCTTGCCACGCAAGCTGCCGGCCGCCTGCTCAAGAACAGCGATAACGATCTCGCGCGCAACCTAGGCGGCGCCGCCGAGGTTACCAGCGCCGTAGGGGCAGTTGCCACCGCGGCGGACGTACTAGCCGAAACCTCGAGCAATGCCGAGGCCATGGCAAACGCATACGGCGTGACGATTCCAAGCGTCAAGAAGCAGGTCATAGCTCTCGCGGTGGTGCCCGCCATTGTGCTGCTTGGCGTCTATATCCCACAGTTTGTCCAGGGAAGTAACGAGCTTCAGGTAAGAAAGGCTGCAGCCGCCGAGCAGCTCGCCATCGCACAAGATGCCTTGGAGCCCGTGTGCGAACGCGTCGCGGCAGACGACCCATACGAGTCGTATCACGACTACGGCTACCGCATTATCGGCTATCTGCGCGATAATGACCTCGGCGCTCAAGCAGCCTATGTCTACCTTTCTTTTGATGCAGACGGCATGTTCACGGACGTCGATTACACCAGTCAGATCGACCCCGAGGCAAGCCCTGCAAACAACTTCGCCCGCGCCGAGCAGGATATCGCGACGCTCTGCGCCCCGCTCAACGGGTTGAACATTTCCGTTGCCACACCGGACCTCCTCACGCCATGCAGCCTGTCGGATGAATTTAAACAGGCATTTTTAGCCGGATCCCTATATGAAGAAATCAGCATCAAGACGGAGGACGAATCTATCAAGTCGTACTACACCTTTGACACCGAGCCCGAGGAAGAGTTCGACGAGTACACCCATCCGGAAATTAGGCTCATGCTCTCCGCAAAGAAGAACTAAAGGATTGCACTCTAATTGCCGCTCGCAAACATCGTCTATATCTCGAGGTCTAATACTTTTCCCGAGAAGTGAACGACCGTTTTTGGACCCCCGAAGCATCGACATTTTCAGACGTCAAAACCGCAGGATTTGGCTGACAAAACCGCAGGAAATTGCATCTCAAAAGTGTCGATGCTTCGGGGGTCCATTTTGACTCGTTCACTTCTCGAAAAAGTATTAGACCTCGATTTACAAGCCACTCAATGTGACAAAAGGGCTGTCCCTTTGTCACATTATTCGGAGCGTAGGGCTTCTACAGGGTCTTTTTTGGATGCGCTTCGGGCCGGCAGCAGACCGGCAACGACCGTCAGCAGCACCGAAATTGCAATGAGCACCAGCGCATCCTGCACGGGCAGGCTCATCAGATTGGGCACTTGTTTGGCAGCAAGCGCCCAGGCATTAACCGGAAAGCTCACGGCCACCACGACGACAATGGCAAAGACGCCGGCGATGAGGCCCTCGATAAAGGTCTCGGCATTGAATACGTTGGCCACGTTGCGCTTCGACGCGCCGATCGCACGCAGGATGCCAATCTCCTTTTTGCGCTCCAGCACGCTGATGTAGGTGATGATGCCGATCATGATGGAGCTCACCACCAGGCTGATACTCACGAATGCGATGAGCACCAAGCTGATGGTGTTCACGATGTCGGTCACCGAACCCATGATGATGCCCATGTAGTCGGTGTACGAAATTGCCCGATCATCATGGCCAGTGGCTTTGACCTGCTTGTTGTACGCATCGATGTGATCGAGTACGCGCTCCTTGGCCTCAAAGTCGCGCGGGAAAATCTTAACCGAGATGGGGTCCGCCTCATCCGCATAGCCCAACGTGGTCAGATTGTTGTCGTAGGTGAGCTTCGACGCCTTGGCATAGCTCATCATGAGCGAACTCAGATCCTCGGCGTCCATGTTGAAATGGATGGCACGAGCAAAGGCACTCGCATCCACGTGCATGGCGCTCGCCAGGTTGGCAAAACTCGAAGACATCTGTGTCGCCATCTGGTCCATGAGCCCTGCCGCGCCCGCCTTGAGCTGGGACGATACCGTCGATGCTATCTGCTCGCTGATCGCCTTCATCACCTGATCCATAGCCTGTTGCAGATACGGAGCCAGCTGCTTTTGCACATAGTCGGTCATCGCCTGTTGCAGGCGCTCGGCCAGGGCATCGCCACCGAGTGCCTTGAGCTGAGCCAGGATTTGCTGCGCCGTGGCATCGCTCTCAAGATACGTCGAAAATGCAGCAGCAAGCTTTGAGGCATCCTTAAGTTCTTCGGGCGTCAGCGCCTTAAACTGATCAGACTGCAAAAAGCCCTCAAACAGTTGGTTGGCAAGCGTTCCCACCTGCTGCATTTGCTCGGGCGTGAGCTCCAGACCGTCAAAGACGCCCGAGAAATCTGGGGTTGGCGCTTTGGCGATGATGTCACTAAAGTCGATATCCTCCCCAACGCCCGAAAGGTCAATGTCCAGCCCGGACAAGTCAAGACCAGACAGGTCCATACCGCCGGCCGCACCCGAGAGCGCAGATGTATCGAACGAAAACGCACTCTTCAGCGCCGCCTCGTCCACACTAAACATGCTGCCCAGATCCACGCCTTGCTTGGCCTCGCCTTGCAGTTCATCGAAAGACTTGCCCGTAAAGACATCCGTCTCGGGGTGAGCAAGCTGCTCCTGCACAATCTGCGAATTTGCGGCGCGTTCCATAAGCTGACGAGTCAGTGCATGCGTATAGGCGATGCCCGGGGTCAATGCGCTCGCGTTGGCCGTCTCATTGGGCCGCACCACGCCCACAATGTGCACGTCGATACCGTCGGCAACCTTGGCGGCCATAAAGTCGGTGTCGCCAGACATATCGGTCCACATGCCGGTCTCTTCGTTTTTGCGATACGCATCGGCCGGCGACAGCACTTTAAACGTCGTGGACAGCGCATCGTCGTAGGTAAAATCAGTACCGGCCTCGGACGTCTCGATCTTACCGTTAGCCGTCATAGCACTGTTAACCAGGTCGTTGAGCTCATCGATATCCAACGCACCGATACTGTAGAGCGTGTAATCGCCCACCGTGCCACGGCTCGAAAGCACCATCACGGCTTCGCTGGCAGACGTGGGCCAATGACCGGCGACGACATCGTACTGGCTGTCGAGCAGGCTCTGGTCGTCAATCATCTCGTTAAAGACCGAGGTTCCCATGGATTCCATGCTCACCGTTGCTGCTGAGCTCGCGCCGCCGCTCATGGCCTCGGTCATGGCGTTGGGCACCAGCCGGACAGGCTTCTCATCGCCCTTGCCGGCACGATAGACAACCGGCGATACACCGTAGCCGTACTGAATGGCGTTGACCTCTTTATCGATGCCGTCGCCACCGGCATCGAGCCATGCCTTAAAGCTCGTCATGTCGTTGGACTTAACGCTCGCAAACATATCCTTTACGGCCGTGACCACAGGGATCCTATCGGTCCCCTGAGCCTTGCCGCCGGCACTGTCGTCGGACGAATCCACGTTTTCAGGCGAGTCATCATCCGTGGCCCCCTGTCCGCCCATCATGGACGACAGGTCGTAATCCTGTTTGGAAATGGTGAGCGGGTAGCTCGAGAGCGTATCCTCCTCGACCTTTTTGATGTAGCCGTTTACGCCGTTGGACAGCGCCAGAATCGCCGCGATACCGATAATGCCAATCGAGCCCGCAAAGGCCGTCATGGCCGTACGGCCTTTTTTGGTCATAAGGTTGCGGGCAGAAAGCCCCAGCGCCGTCACAAAACTCATCGAGGTTTTGCGCGTAGGCTTGGCCTCGCGACGCGTAGCCTTTGCCACATCGAAAGGGTCGGAATCGTCGGTGATCTTACCGTCCGCCAGGTTGACGATGCGCGTGGCGTACTGGTACGCCAGCTCGGGATTGTGCGTGACCATGATGACCAGGCGGTCGCGTGCAACATCCTTGAGCAAGTCCATGACCTGTACGGACGTCGTTGAATCCAAAGCGCCGGTCGGCTCGTCGGCCAGCACAATCTCGGGATCATTGATCAGAGCACGGGCGATGGCCACGCGCTGCATCTGTCCGCCCGATAGCTGGCTCGGGCGCTTGTTAACGTGCTCGCCCAGGCCGACTTTCTCCAACGCCTCGCGCGCACGCTGGCGGCGCTCGCCATGCCCCACGCCCGTGAGCGTAAGTGCCAGCTCCACGTTTTCCAAAATGGTCTGATGCGGAATGAGGTTATAGCTCTGGAACACAAAGCCGATGCGGTTGTTGCGATAGGCATCCCAATCGCGATCGTGAAAGTCCTTGGTCGAGATGCCGTCGATGAGCAGGTCACCGGAATCGAAATGATCGAGTCCACCGATTACGTTGAGCATCGTAGTTTTGCCCGAGCCCGAGGGGCCCAGAATGGCCACGAACTCGTTATCGCGAAAAGACAGGCTCACGCTGTCGAGCGCCACCTGCGCAAACGACTGGGTAACGTACCTTTTGCAAATACCTTTGAGCTCCAACATGGACGGCAACCTCTCCCACGCGGGCGCACTCGCCCGCTCTCCCCCGCCGTTCGTATTCGACGCGTTTGTCCTACTCTATCCCCATTTTTTGCCGGCGCCAGTGAGGAATGTAGGGAACCGCGCCAAAAAACGAACGGACGGCGCCCAAAAAAAGAGGTCCCGAGCGGGACCTCTATATGGTGGAGCTTATCTTGAAAGGGAGCGGACTACTTCGCACAGCGGCGCACGATCCTCGCCATGCCTTACGCGTTTTTTACTGCTCGCTATTCGCAATCGCCTGGTCGATAAGCTTGTCGAGCGCTGCGCGCTGCTCGGCGGAGCTGATGGCTCCCACGATTGGATCCCCTACGATGTTGCCATTCTGATCGATGACATACGTTGTCGGGAACGAGAACAAATTTGACGTAAACTTACCGGCCTCGCTATCCGACTTGAACCAGATGTTCTTATATGTCACGCCCTTCTTGCTCAGCACGTCCTTGGCATCTGCAATCTCGCCCTTGTTGCCATCGAGCGTAAAGGAATTGACGCCTACGACCTGGCCGCCCTTCTTGGCAAGCTCCTTATTCAGGTCCTCAAGGTCGCCCAACTCACCCACGCACGGCTTGCACGTGGTGAACCAGAAGTTCATGACGGTGACCTTGTTCTTAGAGAACAGCTCGTCGCTACTCACGTCGTTACCATCCAGGTCCTTGCCCGTAAAGCTGGGGAACTTCGTCGCCTCGCTCGAAGCATTGGCACCAGCCGTCATGCCAGCGGTCGAAGCGTCGACGCTCTCGCCTGCGCTCGGCGTGCTTCCACAGCCGGGGAACTCCTTCTCCAGGCTCTCGAGCTTGTCCTCGATCTCCTTGATCTGCTGTGCACCGGCCTTGAGCGTCTTAAGCTCATCCGCCGTGAACTCATCCTTGGCGCCGTCGATGGTCTTGAGCAGGAAATCGCCGTAATTGCTGCCGTCCTCAATCATTACCGAGTCTTTATTTGCCGCATTGAATACCTTTTCCCACAGCGCGTTATCGCTCGAAAGGATCTCGTTCTCCTTTTGCATGAGTTTTGCATACAGCTCGGCGGCCTCGTCGGCATTGGCCGGCTTCTGCGCAGTGAGTTCTGCGATCTTAGGATCGGAGCCCGCAGATTCACTCGCATTGCCACCGGGTGCCGAACACGCCACAAGACACAAGGCCAGCACCGGCACCATAAACAGGGCCGCAATCTTAGAAAGCTTCATGGTCATTCCTCCGTTTTGTCGAAGCTTGTTTTACTTTTCATCAGCGGTCAGAGGGAGTTTTTCTGCCGGCACATCCAGGCCATAGCGATAGCTGATGGCATCGACGGGACAGGCCCCGATGCACTTTCCGCACCGGATGCATTCGGCATGATTGGGCGCGCGGACCACATCAACGTTCATCTGACAAACCCTTGAACACTTGCCGCACGAGACGCATCTGCATGCATCGACCCGGATTCCCAATAGGGACACCTTATTCATGAGCGCATAGAATGCGCCGAGCGGGCAAATCCATTTGCAGAAGGGGCGATAGAACAAAACGCTCAGCAGCACCACGGCAATGAGAATGAAAAGCTTCCAGGTAAAGAGCTGCCCCAGCGCAGATCGAATACCGGCGTTGGCAATGGCCAGCGGAATGGCGCCCTCGAGCACGCCCTGCGGACAGATGTACTTACAAAAGAACGGGTCGCCCATGCCCACGTCGTTAACCACCAAGACGGGCAGCAGCACCACGGCAAACAGCAGCACGACGTACTTGATGTACGTGAGCGGCTTAAGCTTTTTCGTAGAGAACTTTTTGCCGGGAATCTTGTGAAGCAGTTCCTGCAGCCAGCCAAACGGGCACAGAAAGCCACATACAAAGCGTCCCAGCAGCACGCCGAGCAAAATGAGCGTACCGGTAACATAGTAAGAAAAGTTGAACTTGGATGAACCTACCACCGACTGGAACGACCCGATGGGGCACGCACCCGATGCCGCGGGGCACGAATAGCAGTTAAGCCCGGGTACGCAGACTGTTTTTCCCGCGCCCTGATAGATGCCGCCTTTGGCAAAGTTTGGCAGGTGAATGTTGGTAATAAGTGTTGCCGCCGCCTGAATGAATCCGCGAAATCGGGCCAAAACATGCGACGCAGTGTTTTCTCTTTTATCCAATTCCGATACACTCCAAGCACAGCCTAATCGCTTTGGCCAGCACGGCATCCGCCTCGCCACGCATAACACCAAAGCACACCATGGCAATTCCGACGATCAACAAAGCGACCTGTACCACGGGTTTTACCGCTTTGAACAACCCAACCACTCCTTTCGTTACGCGACCATTGGACCATATCGACTATAAAATCCGTGTTAAGCGCGATTTGAAATGTGCAAGGAGACTGTTATGCGTATTTTGATCGTCGAGGACGAGCGGGCGCTGTGTGACGCAATCGCGCGCAGCTTGCGAAACTTGGCGTACAGCGTCGACTGCTGTCACGACGGACAGGAGGCGCTCGACCTACTGGACGTTGAGACCTTCGACCTCGTGGTACTCGACCTCAACCTTCCCCATATCGACGGCATGACCGTGCTCAGGGAACTTAGGAAAACCGACTGCGAGACTAAGGTACTGATTCTGTCCGCACGTGGCGAAGTATCCGATAAAGTCGCCGGACTCGATGCCGGCGCCAACGATTACCTCGCCAAGCCGTTTCATCTGGACGAGCTTGCGGCAAGGATTCGCAGCCTTACCCTCAGACGCTTTACACAAAGCGACATAGTATTAACCTGCGGAAAGCTCAGCTTTGACACCAAGGCGCGCATCGCTTCCGTGGACAGCGAGGCCCTATCTCTTACGCGCAAGGAAACGGGAATCTTGGAATACCTGATGCTTAATCAGGGGCGTCCGGTAAGTCAAGAAGAGCTTATCGAGCACGTTTGGGATAGCAGCGTGAACAGCTTTAGCAACGCAACCCGCGTTCATATCTCGTCACTCCGCAAAAAGCTACGCAGCGCTTTGGGATACGACCCGATTCGCAATCGGATTGGAGAGGGCTACGTTATGGAGGATAGCGAATGAAAAGGCTTTCGCTGCAATGGCGCATAACGATTATGACGGCGCTGCTCACGTGCGCAGCGTGCGTGCTGACGAACTGCCTGGTCGGCTATACGGGCATGCGCTACATGGATGCCATCGGCAGCGACATCTCGGCCTTTACCGCTGCCGGCGCGGATTCGCCCCAGGCGTTTGACCCAACAAAAGCAGCCCTCGATGACGAGGTCACGATCGTCGTAAACGACGCACAGGAATCTTTTGGCACGACAGCCTGGTGCATCACGGCTGGAGTCACACTCCTTGGCGGCGCGCTGGCATACTTTGCAAGCGGCCGTGCACTCAAACCGCTACGGGATTTTGCCGCCCAGGTAGAGCGCGTGCAGCCTGACAACCTAAGCGAAATCAGACTCAGTGAAGATGTGCCCACCGAGCTACAACGATGCAGCGCCTCTTTCAACGACATGATCGCCCGTCTTGGCGAAGGGTTCTCTGCACAGCGTCAGTTTACCGGCAACGCCGCACACGAGCTGCGCACCCCGCTCGCCCTTATGCAAGCACAGATTGAACTATTCATCTCCGAGCACTCCGGTTTGCAACCCGAAACAGCCGAGCTGCTCGGTCTGTTACAAGAACAAACCGAGCGCATGTCTCGAATGACCAAGGTATTGCTCGAGATGAGTGAGCTCCGCAGCGTTCCTTGCGAGGACGATGTTGAACTTGGTCCCTTGTCCGAAGAGGTTCTCACCGACCTTGCACCACTTGCCGAAAATAAAGGCATAGCCCTCAATTGTGCTGGAGACGCTTTAGTAATCGGGAGCGACACGCTCCTCTATCGGCTGGTGTTCAATCTGGTCGAAAACGCCATCCGTTACAGCCGCCCCGGCTCGATTGTCAACGTCTCCATCCGCGACAACGACAGCAACGTGTTCCTGCGAGTCGAAGACCAGGGCCCGGGAATACCCAAGCAATACCGTGAGAGCATCTTCCAACCGTTCTTTCGCCTGGATAAATCCCGCAGCAGGGCATACGGCGGCGCAGGACTCGGGCTAGCGCTCGTTTGGGAGATTGCAGCGCTTCACGGTGGCACGGTAGAGGTCGAAGCAAGTTCCGAGAACGGGACTACCATGCTCGTAAGCCTTCCAAAACGATCCGCAGCGTTAACCGAACAGTAAAACGAAAGGGGCCCCGAGCAACAGGAGTACAATTGCTGCATTGTTGCCACCTGATGGGAGATGGAAGATGGACTGCGATGGCTACCCGCGCATTCCCATGCCGTTGATGTGCACCGCCTTTGTGCCGGGGCAGATTGACGCTGCGGTTGCAGGCATTTCCGACCCCGATTCACGCACCATCGCCACGGCAGAAGCACTGTACTTTCGCGGACAGGCCACGCTCGCCGCCGAGACAGCACGCCCCTATCTTGACGCCACCGACCCCGCACTGCGCTATTCCGCATGCTTTATCTGCGGATATGCCAGTCTGTCGCTCAACCGTATCGCCGATGCCCGCCGGTGCCTTGCGGGCATCCTCGATACGCCACCTGACGATGAATCGCCTGCCGTCCACGCCATGCATATCCTGTTCGCCTCTGCCGCGAGCGTCCTGCTGCACTTGCCTTCCCCGTATTCCGCCGAAGAGTTTTATCCGCTTGCGGCGCATCTGCCCGAAGGCCTGCGCCTGTTCGCCAGCTACGTGATGGCGCACGCCTTGTATCTGCGCGGCGAATACGGCCGCAGCCTGGGCATGGTGGAAAATGCCCTGATCATGAAACAGGGAAGCTATCCCATCTCGGAACTGTTCCTGCACCTGGCGGCTTCCATGGCATGCATGAGCCTCAAGGACATCGACGCCGCAAAAACGCACTTCGGAGCTGCTTGGAACATCGCGCGCCCCGACGGCCTTATCGAACTCATCGGCGAGCACCACGGCCTTTTGCAGGGACTCATCGAGGCATGCCTAAAATCGCAATACCCCGACGATTTCGCTCGCATCATCGAGATTACGTATCGATTCAGCTACGGCTGGCGGCGCATCCACAACCCCGATTCGGGTGAGGACGTGGCCGACGATTTAACGACCACGGAGTTCACCATGGCCATGCTCGCCTGCCGCGGTTGGACCAACGCCGAAATCGCACGCCATATGGGTGTGTCGCCGGGCACCGTTAAAAACCGCCTATCAGGAGTGTATGCCAAGCTTGGTATCGGAACTCGCGCCGAGCTGATTGCCCACATGTTGCGCTAGCGGCCAAACTGCCCGGCATATTGAAAGCGCTCCGGGGGGCCTGACGCTTTCGCACGCTCAAATTGGACATTTTGGCCATCGAACGGCACTACCGCCACGGGGCACCTTCTCGCAAAATTGGATTATTTCCACCGATACCTGCGGGATGGGAGCCAAAGATGCTTGATCGCCGTTCGTTACTTGTTGCCGGAGCGTCCTCGCTGGCGAGCATTATGTTGCCGCGCGTGCCGGGAAGCGCAAACGCCTTCATATTGCCGTTCGCGCCCACCGAAGCCTATGCCGACGAAAAAGACCCCTTCAGGGTGCTCGTTCTCTCGCGCACCATGTTTGGTGTGGTCGTGGTCGACGTCGCCAACAAGAATACGCCCATCGCGGGTGCCCAGGTCACGCTCACATCGCGCTATGCCGCAGACAAGCAGCTCACCGCCACGACCGACGACGAGGGCACGGCCATCTTTGAGGTCGCCCCTCTTTCGGAAGGCTACGTGGACGAGACAACGCTTCTCGACGCGTACGACTTTAACGGCGGCATCTCCATCAGCATGAAAGGCTACCGCGATGTCGAGATTCCCCTCGCACGTGTCCAAGGCGGCACCGCCATTACCGCACCCACACGTCCGCTCTCCGATGGCGAGCCGTACTTTCGACAGCTCACATTCGACGAATGGGACATCCAGTACGCCGACGCCACGTTTATGGCACTGCCGAAGGACGACACGGCAAACGACCAGCCCGACACGCACGCTTTTACCGTGCAGGCGCATCTGCCACAGGGTGGACAGGCAACGTTGCACATCAACAAGGTAATGCCCGCCACGGGTAGCTCGCCCGAAACCGTCACGCAGATTGGCCAAGTCAAGGCCAGCGCATCGGGCGCAGATAATCTGGCGACGTTCACACTCGAAGACAAGTTTCTCGACGCGGCATCGGGCCTTCTGGAAGAAGGGTGCAAATTGCGCTTTGTCCTCGACTATCAGGGCAAAACCTACACGCTCTCCTCCCCCATGACCGTTGTCACCGCGCCGGCGGCAAAGGCGGAATCCGGATCGACCACTATCGTCCCCACCACCATGGACCAAGAGATCACTCCGTTTGATTTCCCCGCGGCATTTCCCGGCATCGGCGGCAATAAGTTCACGTGCTGGATGCCCACATTTCCGATCCTCTTCGATTTCTCGTTTGCCGGATACGTGCTGTTTGGCGGAGGATACAAACCGGTCGGCTACATGAACGATTCGGGTTACCCTGATCCAGAGTACTGGAAGAAATCGCCGCGTGAGTCGGGCGCCAAGCAGGCAAACCGCTACCTCGACGAAATGGAGGGGAAGTGGAATCAGTACAAGAGTATGAGTGCCGGTTCGGGCACCGATCCAAGAAACACCAAGCTGCTTCGTCACCACTGCACGCTGCTGTTTACGATGGATATCGCCACACAGCTGTACGGCTCGCTCGCCTACGATTGGGTGGGTAAAACCTGGGGTAACAACAACGACCCCGCATACGGCAATATTAAGGCCCTCTTCCAGGTAAGAACCGACCTCAATTGGACCGAGCAGTTTACCCTAGGACCGGTGCCGTTTTTCCTAAACGTCAACCCCTGGGTGCTGGCGAAGCTGGCGCTCGCCGTGGGTGCCCACACGCACGGCAGCGGCGCGGCGTTTTTTAAAAACATTTCGCTCGACTATTCCAACACGTCGGGCTCATTCACTATCCAGATCGGGCTTGCCGTCACCTTTGGCGCCGGCGTTGCAGGCGTCGCTTCGTCTGCCGTGCGTGGCGCCGCATCCCTCACCCTGTTCATTGGGTACGAGAAGGCGGACGGGCACCAGCTTCCGCGGCTGCGCGTGGGCGCAGACGTCGATGTCGATGTGATACTCCAGTTCGTAATGTTCAAGTGGACCACCAAGGCTTGGTCGGGGTCGTGGCCCACACTCCTCGATTCGTGGAATATGTCGGTGAACAATGGCGACCAGTATGTACTCCAGCGCTCTGAGCTCGCATTGGGTGGAGATATGCCTTACGCGCTGGATGCCCGCTTCGGCACGCCCGGCAACATCGAGGCGGACGGCGTGCCGCAATTTATCGCATCGGCCACCATCGTCACCAACGCCGAGCTACTCGCACGCGCCGAGGTTAAGGCCACCGCCGTAAACGTCGCGCCTGTCGTGCGCGATTGGGATCAAGCGGTCACGCGCATTGAGCTCGAGGCGGATGCAGAAAGCGACGACACGGGACAGATCGAGCATTTCGTCCATGCACTGATAGAGAGCGACGAAAATGCCACGCCAATGTATGAGTACACCTATATCGGGCAGGCGACGAACGCCGTTGCGGACCCCAACGCCAATTCTGCTGGTGTATCGGAGGACGAGCGTGGCGGCATAAAACCCTCGAGCGACAACGTGCTGTTTACTGGCGTGCTCAGCGAAGCCCACATGAGGCTAACGATGATTGCCGGCGTGGAGTGCCTATTCCGTATCGCCTCGGTGCGCTACGGCGACAATGGCCGCTCGCGCCTGGTGGTGCATACAAAGACGAACGGCACGTGGTCTGCCCCCACGCCCGTGGACTTTCCCCTTGGGTTTGGCGAGAACGACGTGGAGCGCGACGGCATATACGATTACGACTTCGACGTGGTGGAATATACGGACGGAAGAGGAAACCAGGACGCCTACGTGTTGCTGCTCTCGGGCGAGCGGCGTGACGGCGACGACACCCTTTTCGATACGGCGAGCACATCCGGCATACTGTCCGTTGTGCGCCTGCGCATAAGCAACGACGGAGTTCGCGTGATATCGCACACGTCGTGGCGCAGCATCTCGCGCGGCCGCCTTCAGGAGGATGGCTACCATTGCCTGCAGTGCCCACGCATCACGGTGGGCAAGACACTTGTCGACGGGCGCCTGTCGGGCGCCTACCTCCACCGCCGCGGAACCACCGCAGAAAAGGCGCTCGGCAGCGAGGCCGAGGTTGCA
The DNA here is from genome assembly GCA_902479075.1 of uncultured Collinsella sp. Taxonomy (GTDB): domain Bacteria; phylum Actinomycetota; class Coriobacteriia; order Coriobacteriales; family Coriobacteriaceae; genus Collinsella. The sequence continues at coordinate 12,637 of CABSNK010000002.1, read as the reverse complement.
CTGGAGTGCTTTACCCTGTGGTCGGACGTTTCGGGCGACAGTCTCACGTTCCGTCAGGTCCTCCGCTTTCCGCAGGCACCGTCGAGCATCGAGCTCGGCGCGCCCGAGAATATCAACGGCAAAATGGTGGTGCCCGTTGCATACGAGACTGCAGGCGGTTGTGGCTCTGCATCGTACGCCGTGATCGGCCAGTCCATTGCGGGCTGGGGCGTTATGTCGCCAGATGCTACAGTACCCCACGCGGTGCCGTGGCCGCAGCACACGGGCTTTTTGGCTACCGTCAACGAGCAACTGCAGCATATTACTTGGGCACGAGGCGCATCGGCATTTGCAACGCAGCCCGTGGGTGCCGCAGGCTGTGGCCCGGCATCGTTTAGCGTAAGCAACAACGGCAGGTGCGTGCTCTATGTAGAGAACACCGATGGTAAGGTGGGACAAACCTACGACGAAGAAGGCAACCCGGTAGCAGTGATGGGCAAGCACTTCCGCATCTTCGCCAGCACCTTGGCAGGCGATCTGTTTACGGAGCCGTTCGTGATGTGCGAGCTGGACCATCCCGTCGATCAGATAACGACATTTTTGACGTCGGGGAGCATGCTCTCCGCGCTCGCTACGCACATTGTGAGCGCGGAGAAGAGCGAGGCAGAGCTGCACGGCATCGAAGTGCCCTTGGTGGCGTGTGCCACTCCGACGGGCGCAGTCGCTACCTCGGGCGCGGTGGTGCCTGGAGCAGCAGGCGAATCCTTCATGGTCACGGTGCGAAACGACGGCAACACCTTGCTGACCGCCGGCACGATCGATCTGTACCGAGAGGGCTCCAGCCAGCCGTTCTCCAGCGCATCCATCGGGTTCGGAGCGAACACACGCATGGCATCGATCTACGATCCAGAGCTTGCCGAGGACGCTTCGGCCAACGACATGACACACGTGAAGTACGCGCTCGAGACGCTGGGCGCACGTTTTGCAACGCACCCACTGGTAGCCGACAGTGGCAACGCAGTGCTGGCACCAGGTTGCACGGCACAGTTCCGCATGAGCTTCGCCATTCCCGAGAGTTGGAGCGACGAAGTGGGCAAACGCGTAACGCTGTATGCGAAGGCGCGTAATCTGGTGGCGCTCGATCCCGTAACGCTCGAGGAAATTCGACCGGGGGCAAACTCGGCGCTGGGTGCCGTACTGCACGAGCTTCATGTGCCCGACGCGGCATGCGAGCGCTCAGAAGTTCAGGTCGGCGTATGCGACAGCGCGGATACGACAGGACTTCACGACGCCCCGATGACGACGGACGGCGATGGCGGCTCGAGTGGCGGCGGTTCCGGCACGGGAGACAGCTCCGGCGGAAGCAGCTCCGGCAGTGGCAAGGACCACGGCAATAACAAGCGCTCCGGAAAAGCGGGCGCGCTTGCGGGCACGGGCGATGTCAACGTCCCCCTGACGGCAGCCGCAGCAGCACTCGCCGCAGCCGGCGCCGGCCTCGTCGCCTACAGCGCCCGCCGCACGGCGCTCGAAAACGACACCGCCGATGAGGTCAATTCGGATACGCCTCGCTAGCTCCCAGTTACCTTTGCGAGAGACGCCGACTCGGCTCATCGAACACCAAAAGGGCTGGTTCTGGATACCCAGAGCCAGCCCATTGCGCATTAGATATCGTCAGTGGAGTCGAGTTCTGCCTCGAGCTTGGCACGGCGTCTTTTCGCCGTGAAAAACGTTGCGCACAGGCCAGCAAACATGGCCGCGAAAATCGTCGCACCGCAGAACACGCCCGTGGCCAGATTCGCCAACCAAAAGACGCTTTCGAGCGGTACGATCTGCGCCTCAGCGATACAACGCATTGCGGCAATAACAAGCGCGAACGCGGCGCCGCTAAGACCGCTGAGAAGCAGAAAATATCCAACAGGAAGATGCTCGGTTTGCCCAAAACGATTGGTGTCGACATAGCCCTTCCGCGTTTGCAGTCCTGCGCAAATCAACATCACGAGAACGAGCCACAAATACATGGCTACCTCGAACGGCGTTGCAAAGCCATGCGGCATTTCACTGGCGTCGCTGTGAACCCACGCGACCTGTCGAGCTATAAACTGGTAGAAAAAGATCATCAACATGCCAAACGAAAGCAGCACGAAACCAATCTTGTAGATCTTCGCGCTCTCAGCCTCCAGGCGCTCATCCTTTGGGCCGGCATATTCACGCCACTTTTGCACGAGTTTTAAATCTTCAAATTTCATAGCGAACTCCTAAAGAGCGTCAGGGTCGACGTCGTTTTCGTCTTCCCAAAACAAGTCGTTCAACGTAACGCGTAGCGCTTTACAGATTGCCACGCACAAATTGAGCGTGGGGTTGTAGCCGCCCGCCTCGATCAGGCCGATGGTCTGGCGCGTAACGCCCACGGCTTTGGCTAAATCGGCTTGCGAAAGGCCGGCCGTCGCGCGCGCCGCCTTCATGCGAAGGTTTTTCTTACCTGGCATAAAGTTCCTTTCGTGGTAATGGACAAATATCCGTTGCAACATGACAGAAATATATTGCATCTATCAGGCAATGTCAACTATATCTGTCATTATAAAAACCATATCCGTCATCGCTATGCAGACATAGCAATTTCGATTCGCTATTCAAACTTACTCAGACAGAACCGACTCGTTTTTATCAGAGCAAACGCTGTTCCACCAAATTCCGAACGATTGTTCGATGGATTTCGTGTTGGTTGGAATCGCCCATGGGCTGGGCTATGCTACCTTGACTATCTATATGACTAAAACGCAGCAAAGGAGCACCGAGAGAGCGAGTATGGCAAAAAACACCGCAAACTATGGTAACGACAGTATCCGCCAGCTCAAGGACGAGGAGCGCGTACGCCTGCGCCCCGCCGTCATCTTTGGCTCGGACGGACTCGACGGCTGCGCGCATGCCGCCTTCGAGATCCTGTCCAACGCCGTTGACGAGGCGCGCCAGGGCTACGGCAAGCTCATCACCCTTACCGCCTTTCGCGATGGCTCTATCCAGGTAGAGGACAACGGCCGTGGCTGCCCGCTCGACTGGAACCCTTCCGAGAAGCGCTTTAACTGGGAGCTCGTCTTTTGCGAACTCTACGCCGGCGGCAAGTATAACAACAACCAGGGCGGCGACTACGACTTCTCGCTCGGCACCAACGGCCTGGGCTCCTGCGCGACTCAGTACGCTTCCGAGTACATGGACGTCACCGTCTGGCGTGACGGCAACAAGTACTCCTTACACTTTAAGAAGGGCAAGGTTGTCGGCGCCAAGAAGAAGGCACTCGAAATTGAGCCCAGCGACGAGGACCGCACCGGCACCACCATCAAGTGGCGCCCCGATCTTGAGGTCTTTACCTCGATTAGTATTCCCCACGATTGGTATCGCGAGACCATGCGCCGTCAGGCCGTGGTCAACGCCAACGTGACCTTCCGCCTGCGCATTGAGGGCGACGATGGCGAGTTTTCCGAAGAGGACTTTTGCTATCCCAAGGGCATCGAGGACTACGTGCTCGAGAAGGTCGGTACCGACTACCTTACCGAGCCCTTCTTTATCGAGGCCGACCGTCGCGGTCGCGATCGCGAGGACCTGCCCGATTACAACGTAAAAATCACCGCATGCATGTGCTTCTCGCGCACCTTCATGATGCAGGAGTACTACCACAACTCATCGTGGCTCGAGAACGGCGGCTCACCCGAGAAGGCGGCCCGTAGCGCTCTGACCAGCGCCATCGATGCCTACATCAAGCAACAGGGCAAATACAACAAAAACGAGAGCGGCATTAAGTGGCAGGACGTCCAGGACTGTCTGGTGCTGGTGACCAACTGCTTCTCCACCCAGACGTCCTACGAGAACCAGACCAAAAAGGCCATCAATAACCGCTTTATCCAGCAGGCCATGACGGCATTCTTTAAGGAGCGTCTCTCGACCTACTTGATCGAGAACAAGGACGCCGCCAACAAGATCATGGAGCAGGTGCTCATCAACAAGCGCTCGCGCGAGAATGCCGAGAAGACGCGCCAGAGCATCAAGACCAACTTGCAGCAGAAGACCGACATGGCCAACCGCGTGCAGAAGTTCATCGACTGCCGCTCCAAGGACAAGAGCCGTCGCGAGATCTACATCGTAGAGGGCGACTCGGCAGCAGGCGCCATTCGCACCTCGCGCGATGCCGAGTTCCAGGGTGTTATGCCCGTCCGCGGCAAAATCCTCAACTGCCTGAAGGAGGACTATCCGCGCATCTTTAAGTCCGACATCATCATGGACCTTATGCGCGTGCTGGGCTGCGGCGTGGAGATCAAGGACAAGCGCATCAAGAACCTTGGCGCCTTCAACCTGGACAACCTCAACTGGAACAAGGTCATCATCTGTACGGACGCCGACGTCGACGGTTATCACATCCGCACGCTCGTACTCACCATGCTCTACCGCCTGGTGCCCACGCTTATCGACGAGGGCTACGTGTATATCGCCGAGTCGCCGCTCTACGAGATCAACTGCAAAGAGAAGACCTACTTTGCCTACACCGAGCTCGAGAAGAACGGCATCCTTAAGGAGATCGGCGACCAAAAGTGCTCGATCAACCGCTCCAAGGGTCTTGGTGAGAACGACCCGGACATGATGTGGCTCACCACCATGAACCCCGAGACGCGCCGCCTGATCAAGGTTGAGCCCGAGGACGTCACCAAGATGGAAACCATGTTCAACCTGTTGCTGGGCAACGACGAGGCGGGCCGCAAGCGCCATATCTCCGAGCACGGCAAGGAATACCTGGACCAGCTGGACCTGCAATAGCAGTAAATCGATAACGACGGCCCATAAGAAGTTCAAGAGGAAATCGTGGCAAAGAAGAAGACGAAGAACCAGCCAAAGAAAAAGCAGGTCAACGCCGAGAACGTCATCGGCCTGCACTCCGAGGTCACCGACCAGCCGATCACGCAGACGCTCGAGGTCAACTACATGCCCTACGCCATGAGCGTCAACGTCTCGCGTGCGTTCCCCGAGATTGACGGCTTTAAGCCCTCGCACCGCAAGCTGCTCTACACCATGTACAAGATGGGCCTGCTCAAGGGCGAGCGCCAGAAGAGCGCCAACATCGTGGGCCAGACCATGAAGCTCAACCCGCACGGCGACGCCGCGATCTACGAGACGATGGTGCGCCTGGCGACGGGCAACGAAGCGTTGCTTGCGCCCTTCGTGGAGTCGAAGGGCAACTTTGGCAAGTACTATTCGGGCGATCTGAGCTACGCCGCCTCGCGTTATACCGAGGCCAAGCTCTCCCCCATCAGCGCCGAGATCTTCAAGGACATCGACAAGGACCCGGTCGACTTCGTCGACAGCTACGACGGCGCCATGAAGGAGCCGCGCCTGCTGCCCACCACATTCCCCAACATCCTCGTCTCGGCCAACAAAGGCATCGGCGTCGCCATGGCGTCCGACATCTGCGGCTTCAACCTCAACGAAGTATGCACTGCCACAATGCACTACCTGCAGGACCCCGACTGCGACCTGCTCGAGTACATGCCCATGCCCGACTTCTCGACCGGCGGCGAGATCATCTACCGCCGCGAGGAGATGAAAAAGATTATCGAGACCGGCCTTGGCAGCTTCCAGATCCGCTCCCGTTGGCGCTGGATTCCCGAAGAGCGCATTATCGAGGTCTACGAGATCCCCTACACCACCAAGACCGATGTCATTATCGAGCGCATCGTCAAGCTCTCCAAAGAGGGCAAGGTCAAGGAGATTGCCGACATCCGCGACGAAACCGACCTCTCGGGTTTGCGCATCGCCATCGACCTTAAGCGCGGTGTCGACCCCGACAAGCTCATGGCCAAGCTCTATCGCTCGACCACGCTGCAGGATTCGTTCTCGTGCAACTTCAACGTGCTCGTCGACGGCTATCCCCGTGTTATGGGCGTGCGCCAGATTCTGCACGAGTGGGTCAAGTGGCGTATTGAGTCCACGCGTCGCCGCATTAACTTTGACCTAGGCAAAAAGTCCGAGCGCCTGCACCTGCTGCACGGCCTCGAGGCGATTCTGCTCGACATCGACAAGGCCATCGCCATCATCCGCGGCACCAAGCTCGAGGCTGAGGTCGTGCCCAACCTTATGAAGGGTTTCGACATCGATGAGACCCAGGCCGAGTTTGTTGCCGAGCTCAAGCTCCGCAACATCAACGAGGAGTACATCCTCAACCGCACCAAGGACATCGCCAAGCTTGAGGGCGAGATTGCCGAGCTTGAGGAGATCCTCTCCAGCGAGGAGAACATCAAGAAGGTCATCAGCGACGAGCTGGCCGCGGTCAACAAGAAGTACGTGATGCCGCGCCGTACGGGCAGAATCGAGCCCCATGAGGTTATCGAGGTAAGCTTGGAGCCCGAGGTCGAGGAGTACCCGGTGACCATCATGCTCTCGCGCGATGGCTACCTTAAGAAGATGACGGACCGCGTGCTCAAGAAGGCGACCACGCTCAAGTACAAGGACGGTGACAAACCCTTTATCGAATTCCCGTCCTCCAACACCCACGAACTGCTGGTCTTTACCAACAAGAGTCAGGTGTACAAGTGCAAGGTTGCGGCGTTTGAGGACACCAAGTCGGCTCAGCTGGGCTCGTACCTGCCCACCGACCTCGAGATGGAACCCGACGAGAGTGTCATCTGGGTCATCGACCCCGAGGACTACAAGGCCGACGTGCTGTTTGTCTTTGAGAACGGCCGCGTGGTGCGCGTCGCGCTTTCTGGATACGTCACCAAGACCAACCGCAAACGCCTTAAGAACGCCATCTACGGTGGCAGCAAGCTGCTGTATGCCCAGGTGCTCAAGGAGGACCGCGACATCGCGCTGGTCTCGAGCGACTACCGCCTGATGAACTTCAACACGTCGCTGCTCAAGACCAAGACGACCACCAACACGCAGGGCGTCCAGGCCTTTACCGCCAAGAAGGGCCGCTCGGTCACCACCGTCGGCACGACCGAGGAGATTCTTGGCGCCGGCGTCTCGGCCGAGAAGTTCACCGCGCAGAGCCTCCCCTCCGCCGGTGCACTTATGAAGGAAAACGACATGCCGAGCTTGTTTGACTAGGACGACGGCAACGAGATCGTTAGATACTTCGCAAAGCGACGAGGCCCGGAACGCAACGGCATTGCGCCCGGGACTCGTCGTTTTTCTTCTCAACTATTTTTTAACGCAGATAAATTGATTTCTGCTTATTTTTCTGCGTAAAAAATGTCAGCGCCACTGCTTCGATGCCCTTTGGTCAGTCGTTAGCAAAACTTGCAAAAGTTAGCAAAACTTGCAAAAATTAGCAAAACTTGCAAAGGAGCTACCATGAAGTACAGCAAGAACCCCTTTACCCCGACGTTCGGAAGCGTCCCTCCCTTTCTAGCGGGTCGCGAGCATATCCTGCGTGACATCAACCGTGGCTTTATCAACGGCCCGGGAGATCCCAACCTGTCAACCATTTTTACTGGCGCAAGGGGAACGGGCAAGACGGCGCTTCTCTCGCTCCTTTCAGAAACGGCGCTTGAACACGGCTGGATCGCAGCAAATGTCTCCGCCATGCCAGGCATGCTCGAAGATATTATCGAGCGAACCAAAGAAGCCGCAGATAGCTACCTCTCACAGCCTCACGCGCGCATAAACGGTGTTCAAATTGGCCCAGTGGGCATCGATTGGACATATGCTCAAGAGGCTCAGGGCAACTGGCGCACGCGCATGAATGGCATCTTTAAGCAACTCGAAAAACATGACATCGGACTTCTCATCACCATCGATGAAGTCACCGTCGATCTCGAAGAAATGCTTCAATTTGCCTCTGTTTACCAGCACTTTGTACGCGAAGGTAAAAAAGTTGCCCTACTCATGGCAGGACTGCCCTACAAAGTATCGGCGTTGCTGCGTAACGATTCCGTCTCGTTCCTCAGGCGTTCCCAATATCATCAGTTGGGACGAATCACTGACGTTGAAATTGCAAACGCATTCCGCAAAACCGTTGAGGCCGGAGGCCGCTCAATCACGCCAGAAGCGCTCGAGGATGCCGTGAAGGCCGTCGACGGATTTCCCTATATGATGCAGCTCGTCGGATATCGCACATGGGATGTTTCGGAGAACTCGCCCAAAATCAGTGCACCTGATGTACAGCAGGGTTCTCTGCTTGCCCGCATGGAGCTGCGCGATCGAATTCTCGAAACGACCTATCGGGAGCTTTCCGATAAAGACATTGAGTTTTTGCTCGCGATGCTGCCCGATTCTGGCCCCAGCAGGACCTCGGAGATAGCCAAACGCATGGGCGTCGCCAGCAACTACGCAAGCCAATACAAACGCCGCCTCCTGGAGGACGGCGTCATTGGAGAGCGCGGGCGTGGTCTCGTTGGCTTTGACATTCCCGCGTTCAGGGAGTTCTTGAACGAGAAGGCGTTTTAGCACGCCGGAATTGTCCGCGGAAGCATCAACGCATGGCAATCAGCATTCCTCTTGGTAAGGATAGCAAGCATTTTCCACCAACACCGATTGCCATGCGTTCTTCTTGCCCTTAGGCGAGCTTGCGAGCGAGCTCTCGCACCTCTTCCAACTTGGGCGAGGAGGCCATGCTGTCGCGCTCGGTCATACCGCTGATGGTGACAATGCCCTGGTCCTCCCACTTGCAGTACGCGCAGGCTGACTTGTACATAGCGATCGCCGCATCATAGACGCCCTCGCTGTGGCTATCGAGCAAAAGGGCCGTCTTGGTGAACGGGAAGCCCGTAGCACCGAAGGCGTACAGGCGGTCGATGGCGGCCTTCTCCTGCGCAGTGATATCAAACCAGTAGATAGGCGAAGCGAAGACAACCATGTCGGCGCCTTTCAGCGGCTCGATCACGTCGGCCATGTCATCCTTCTGCACGCAAGTGCCCTCATGGGCGAAGCAATACTGGCACCCCAAGCAACCAGCGATCTTTTTGCCGGCAACGCGGATGACCTCGACCGTATGGCCGGCCTCGCGCGCGGTCTCGGCAAACGCCTCAACCATGGTGTCGGTATTGGCGCCCTTACGCGGACTGCCGCTCAATACAACGATATTCATAGAAATCTCCCTCCCTCATGCCGCAGGCGCGCGGCATATTTTTTGTTTTAACCAAAACGTATGGAGTTATTCAATCGCCTCGTTTCAGCTACTCCCACTCGACAATAGGAGCCACTGGCCAAAAGCCTGTCAACATCAAAACAAGTTTTCAATCTATCGATTCTACGTGAGGCAATGGTCCTCATTTGATACCCGCGCTGTTTGCGCACTAGGGAGCAAAGGAATCTGGCCGCCGCTCAAATAAGATCACCGCCATCTTGCATAAACGACGCCATGTTAAGGTGCCTGATGCCATCCCTCTCCTGCAATAGAGGATCAAGCGTGAACAAGTAGCGCGGATAACCATCCCTGATGTGGCCGAACGGCCTGTACTCGCGCTCCTCGACGCCTCTGTCGGCAATCGACATAGAGACCTGGATGTAGGCGTAAGCATTGCGCCTACGAGCGATGAAGTCACACTCGAGCTTCCCAATACGGCCCACAGAAAGCTCATACCCGCGCGATGCAAGATAGAGGTAGATCTTCACGTCGGTATATACGCAAGATGCGCCCCCTTTTTTCTCAGCGTCCATTTCATCAGTTATGGGGGTGCTTTTTTACATTTTATAAAAAAGCGTACCGATAACTTATTCCCACTCAGTTTCGAAAATCGAATGGTTTTGAAGTTTCGAAAGCGGCAGGGCACCATGCATAAGGGCATGTTGGGATCCGCACCAGTAAAACAGGAATTGACTCACGCGAGAAGGCGCCGCCCCGTCGCCTCGATGCGTGCGACAGGCAGATTAGGTTTGGGGAGTAGAACGGCCCTTGCGCGAGGCGTGAATTGTAATCGATAAAGCCGAGCTTTGAGAACATGCGGTTTATCTCGTCGAACGTTGAGTCAACAGGGGCTTGCGCCCCGTCGGCCGACTTGGCGACGCCCATGTCCATGATGCCGGGCACAAGTGTGAATGCGCCACGTGGAGGCGAAGGGGTCACCCGAAAGGTTGATGGTAAGCGAGCACCAGAGGTCAAGGTGGTCCTCGCCTTCCGGGTTTGTGAGGTCGAGGGCGAGTGCCCCTCCCTCGGTCGCGTACAGCGGCGGCAGGCACTCGGCCAGCTCCTCAGTCATAAGCGCTTGCATGTCCGTCTCCCCTCCAGGCCACGTCGGACCCCTAGAATCTTCGCCCCGCGGGCAAAGCCTCGGCGCGCACCATGGCATCTCGGCTTTGCCCCCTGCAATGTCGCGCAGCGGAGACACCACCTGAGACGGATGTCGATGCATCGAACCCGAGACCGGGCGCGGCGGCGGGGAGCCTCTCGCGCGAACAATCTGCTCGATCCTGCCGCACCCATCTTAAAAAAGTTCGAAAAACGTTCAATCGTACGACATCCGTCGAACAGTCGGGGGTACACACCACTACAGAAGGCCCACGGAACGGGGGGCGAGATGGTCGGCGACGGGTTCAAGGCACTCTCCGGCCCCACGCTCCGCTAGGGAGGGCGTCGGGAGGGAGGCCGTAATGGGTGAGAAGGACGAGCGGCCGGAGCGGATGTTCCCCGGCAGGACAGACCCGTGGTTCATAGCGGCCATGGTGATTGTGGCGGGCGGTTTATCCGCGGCGTGTATCGCGTGTTTCCTGAGCTCGAGTCCCGCGCTCCTATGGGGCTGGTTCGCGCTGCTGCCCGTCCCGGCCCTCGTGGCCCTGGCCGCCCTTCCCGTCCGCAGCAACCGTCTCGAGCTCTACGGCGACCGCCTCGTCGTCGTGTACGCTAGGATGCGTTCGGTGATACCCTACGCCCACGTGCGGGGCGTCCGGCGCACCAGGACGCTCTGGGCGGGGACGGCCAACTCGCTCGACCGCGTCTATATCGAGGCGCCCTACGACGGCGACGCCATCGTCTCGGTGACCGACAACGATGCCCTCGTAGCAGAGCTCGAGCGTAGGTGCGGCCTGCGGCCCGGCTGCGAACAAGGCAACTAGCTTCGCAGGGCGGCTATCAGCGACTTGCTGCTCATCGTCATATCACGACGGTCAATTCTGGGTCGGGCTGGCGGAGCACGTCGAGGGCGGAAGGTATGGCGTCGCCCGCATCGTCTTCGGCGCGGAGCCGTCCGATGAGGAGATTCTGCGATTCGTTACAAGCGAATGGGAAAAGTTCTCGTTCTTCGGCGACAAGGCCACTGAAACAAGCAAGCCCGCGAAGAACCCCAAGCGGCGCGCTCGTGAGGCAGCGAAAGCCCTTAAACGGCCCGCGGTGAGCACCAAGGCACAACAGGCGCTCGCGGCACAGCGGGAAGCGATGAAGCGGGAGTCGGCTCAAGCAAGAAGTCAGCGTCGTGCGGATGAGGCGGAGACGCGCTTCGAGCAGCGAAAGTTGAAGCGCAAGCAGAAACATCGCGGGCATTGATCGCTATTTGCAGCAAGGCAAACCATATACAGCAGCGGCGCCAGTTCCACTTGAAGCCGACGCCGCGTAGACGCTGATGGTGACGGCTATGCACGGGCACGGGCGCGCCACCGCACTTCACAGCTTGTTTCTCAAGTATTTGGGACGCACACACGGCGTTCAAAAATGCGGAGCGACTCCACATGGCTCGAGACTGAGCCGAGATGCCCTACTTCTCGCCCTCCAGCAGCCCCACGATGCGGTCGATGTCGACGGCAAAGCGAGGCCTTCCCTCGCGCTCGTAGCGGTCGAGGTATGCCTGGCACTCGGAGACAATGCGCTTAGTGTTGCCATCGATGATGCGCTGGAGCGTCTCGTAGTAGGCCGAGCCCTCGGTCCTGAAGCGGCGCTGGTAGGCCTTGGTTATGGGGAACATCTTGATGTAGTGGATGCCGTGGCGGCAGCCGGGGCGCGTCGTGGGGCGGGGCGGCAACGCAAAGTACTGGTCTTTGGGCACGTTAGGGGCGATGTTGGAACGCAGCGGCACGGCGAAGTCCCTGCGCTTCCCGCGGAAACGCAGCCTCACCACCACGATGCAGGGGCGATTGTGCTTAAGCATGAGCTCGCGGTCGCCATCGACGAGGTCGAAGAAATCCTGGGGATGGATACGATCTTCATCGGTTACGCCCCCTTCATACGAAGCGGGGCCCGCATCGCTGCAGGCCCCTACAGGTGGGCGATATTCTACGCCTTGCGGCACCCCGTCGCCCACGGAGGTTAAACGTACACGTAAGCCGTACTCTGAAAGCCGCGGCTTCCGGCAAGTAGTTTATACCACGAAAGGTCGCTTTCAATGCGCATAGCTCGCAAAATAACACTCGCTGGGCCGTCACCCCTGATCTTCTCGACCGTCTCCTCCGGGTACTTATTGCGCGCCATGGGCACCTCCGTCCTTGTTATCGCGATGAACATACCATGAGTGGCGTACGGGTCGTGAAGGGCTGGCGCCAAAAGAGCCCAACGGCCGTTACAGCTTCGTTAGAAACGCGCCCCACCATGGATGGTGAACCCGAAAGGTAAGGCGCGCGGGCACGGCGACTCGGCCCGCGCGCCCGGAAGAGAAAGGACGAACCCATGGGCTACATGCTCGAGACGCGCGCGCTCACCAAGCGCTTCGGCCGCGGCGACCAGGCGCAGGATGCCGTGGCCGACGTGAGC
>CABSNK010000001.1 GCA_902479075.1 uncultured Collinsella sp. | reverse complement strand
GGGATACGGAATGCTAGCCAAGCACAACGATGTAATTCACTCGGAATGGGCCCGTGTGTGCGCCGCTGATTGCGACGACGAGCTGCTCGTCGCGCGGGTAGAAATTCACACCAGAAACCATGAAGTCGTAGCTCGCATCACCGTTCATCGCGTACACGGAATCGCGGGAATTGTCGAAGCTTCGCCCGAACTCCCGCTCAAAGCCTGCCTTGTCCCAAAGCAGCGTGTAATTCGCATGGTTGAAGTTCACGATCTTGTTGCCGACAAATACTCTCGGCGTACGGGATACGGAATCCCCGAGGGTCGCGAGCGGGGTAAGGGTCGGAATGAGCAGCTTAGGCTGACCCGTCGTCAGCCCGTCGAATGTCACCGAGCAGATCGGGACCGACACGTCAGCGTCACCGTCCAGGATGGAGCCTTTCGGCACCGACGGCGCGGCGGCGCTCGAACCGGGAGTTCCCTGGAGAACCTTCCACTCAACATTCTCGACAAGGGTCGGGCTGGACCCGCTCACATCGCGGGTGTAATGGACGCAAATGTAGTCCATGCGCTTCTTGCCTTGCGAGCCGCTCGCCACCTTAACGTCCTCGGGCGCGGTGACACCGATATGGCGACCCTGCACGATCATGTCGCCGGTCGCGATACGGACGGTGTTCGCATCGACAAGCGATGGGGCCAGCTTGCCGCCCGTCTGCAGCACATAGCTGCCAGCGCCGACTTCGCCCGCAATGCGGCGCCCGTCGTCGGCCGAGCTGACGTGTGGCACGCCCGCTTTGCCGGTCACAATCTCCATTTAAGCCGTCCTTTCCCATATAAAGCCGTTCTGGCTGTCTCGCATGAACCACGTTCCCCCATAGGTGGCACCGGGGTTTTTGCCCTTGCTTTCCATATAGAGGGAGCCGACAGGGTGTGCGGCGAGGAACGTCTGGGCGGTCGAGGCCGCGGGGCCCTGTGGCCCCGTCTCCCCGACAGGCCCCTTTAGGTTGCCCAACTTAATCCATGCCATGTCGACGCCTCCGACTAGGCCTTGTAGGTGTACAGGTCCCCGGTGGCGGCGTCGATGTAGACCGAGCCGACCACGGCGGTGCCGGTCGGCGCGCCGGTCCCGGCGGTCACGGAGGTGCCGTCGGCGCCCTTTTCTCCCTTGGGGCCCGTCTGACCGGTCGGACCGGTCTCCCCCCTCAGTCCCTGGATTCCCTGCTTGCCCCGCTCTCCGGTGTCGCCCTTGTCGCCCTTGGGACCCTTGAGCGAGCCGATGTTAGCCCATGCCATGTCGTTCTCCTTTCGCTAGGCGTTGTCGCCGTACTGGTAGACCTTGAAGCCGTCTGCCGTATCGATGTATACGGCGCCGGCCTGGGATGACGCCGTGGGGGCTCCCTGACCGAACGTGATGCCGGGGCCGGCAGGGCCCTGGGCACCCGTGGCGCCGGTAGCGCCCTTTTCGCCCTTTTCGCCCGTGGCCCCCTTGTCGCCCTTGGGCCCCTTCATCTCGCCGAGATCGGTCCACTGCGCGTCGCCGCTCATCGCGGTCTTGACCCACATGTGGCTCGTGTCGCTCGTGATGTACGTGTCGCCGATTGCGGCACTGGACGGCAAGGCGGTCTTGCTGCTCACCGCGCCCTTGACGGTAATGGACGTGCCGTCGGCGCCCTTGGGGCCGACGGCACCCGTCTCGCCCTTGGGCCCCTTGAGGCTCACGCCGTTGATGGCGGAGCCGACCCTGGCGGTCGATCGTCCCGCGTCCACCGCCGAGATGGGGTAGACGCTGCCCTTGGCGTCGAGCACGAGGTCGCCGACCTGAACTCCGTCGGACGGCGAGAGCGCCGAGAAGGCGACGTCGCCGCCAGCCGGGACGCTGATGCTCGCAACGCGCACGCTGCCGCCCTTGGGGCCGGCATCGCCCGTCGCGCCCTTGTCGCCCTTTGGACCCTTGAGGGTTCCCACCTGATTCCACGTGTTAGTCATTTGTATCTCCAACCTCGCCGTAGCGATAATAGGTGCCAGTCTCACTGTCGAGGTAGAGGTCCCCGACGCGGCCGCCAATGGCGGTGGTGCCTCCCCCGACATACCACTTCGTGCCGGGCTCGCCTGCGGACTTCAGCTGCTCTCGCACCCAGTCTTCGACATCAGCCCAGGTCTTGACCTCGTCATCGGTGTAGATGTAGCCGTCCGGCTTGGCCCTCGGGCGCACCCTGAGCACGGCGCGCGCTTGCGTGTCGCGCCCATCGCTCGCCCATGCGGCAATGTCGGCGCCCGCCGTCAGCAGGAGCGACGGCACCGGTGCCTCGCCGCCGACGACCGGGGTCACCAATGCGCGCGCCGATCCGGCGATGGCGAAGTGGGCCTCCGTCGCGCCGCGGACCGAGACGCGGACGCGCCGACCCGTATCCCATTGGTAAAGGGGCGGGCCGATGAGTTCTATCTGCTTCATGGCAGTCTCCTATCTCCCCACCGCACCGGGCGATGCGCCATACGTGGCGCTGTAGCCCGACCCCGCGGCCTTTACGATCTTGCTGCTGATCTCGACCGAGACCGTCACGTTTGGCGAGTAGTGCCTGGCCTCGACGATATCGCCGAGGCCGAACTCGACGCCCTCGTTGACCGTCACGGTCACGCTGCCCTCGGACTGCTTGTCCTCGAGTCGGCTGGATGCCTGGTCGCGGAGATCGTCGCCCTCGGTGTTGTTGGCGTCGTAGTACTCCTCGAGCTCGAAGACGCCGGTCATCGCCTTCACGGTGCCTACGCTGCCTTCCCGGTCGGCGTAGACGTCCACGACTTCTCTGGCCGCAAGTTCACCTTTGCCGGCCGCCTTGAGGTGATTGGTGACGAGCAGGTCGCTCTTGAGGTCGAAGTTTACGAGATCGGAGTCGACCCTGCCGCGCCAGTCTGTCACCTTCACCGCCTGGAGCCTGCACGATCCGCCCACCCACCTCGCATCGAGACGAAGGCCTGCGGAGCGCATCGCCAGCCTAAGGTTGGTCCAGGCGTCGGGTACGTCCCTGTTGCATCGGTAGCTTACGCTCACCCCGGCGTCGGCATCGGGAACCGTGAAGAGGGAGCCGATGTCGAGCCGTTTAACCGCGGACCGCAGCACGGCGTTTGCGTCCCCAGAGAGGACAAGGTAGTCCTGGCCCGGATCGGGCCACAGAAGGCGTTTCTCGAGCACTCCAGTCCAGGTCGACCCGGTCCAGTGCAGCTCGGACGAGGTGCGGCGCGTCTTGAGCTCGAACCCCTCGACGCGCCCGCCGATCTCCAGGCCGTCGGCGAAAACACGCCAAGCGGCCTCCGGCAACGGTACGGACGAGTCGCGCACCACGAGATCGAACGAGTTGTCGACGCCGTCGCCCCAGCCCGAGTCCATATCCAGCTCGAAGTCAGAAATCGGGAAGAGCGTCCTGCCGGCGCTGTCGGCGACTATGAGCTCCAAGGCGGCTCCCCCTCCTCAAGATAGTGGGTCATGGTGAAGCCGAACGAGCCGTCCCATGCGACAGAGGACGTGCCGGGCCGAAGCTGCTCGAAGCAGTAGGAACCGCTTCCGGCGCCCTCTCCGCGCATGCCGTCGGCGAAGCGGTCCTCGGTCTCACCGTACATGCCGACGAGCTTGATCGTCTTGGGGAAGCTCGAGCCGTCGATGATGAGCCTGGAGCCGCCAGGCACTTCAACGTCCGCAGAGTAGACGTTGATGAAGTCCCCCTGCGTCACGGTGATGCGCGGTGACGACGCGGGGCCGAAGATCGTGAGCTTAAGGTCGGCGGGCACCAACCCGTCGACGGTGACCGTCCGGCTTGCGACCGAGCCGCCGTAGTCGTACTCGTAGTCATGGGGGAAGTCCAGGCCGGTCTGGTCCTCGTCCTCCCGGGCGTAGAACTCCTGGACGACCTCGCGCCGCCAGGACCCGTCGAGCAGCAGCACGGTAAGCGTGGCGGCGATGCCCCGCCTGCCGTAGACCTGCGATGTCTCGGACTTCGCGATATAGGCGCGCTGGTACCAAACACCGTCGACGACGAGGCGGCCGGGCTCGCGGACGGAGATATCCCTGTCCGCGAGCCGCCTGAGCCTGTCGGCAGCCGCCGAGGACAGCACGGCATCGACCGTCGCCTCCCTCGCGTCTCGCGAGATGCCGTAGGCGCCGCGCCATGAGAGGTCGTAGCTCCACTCGCGCGAGCGCACGCCCGCGGCGGTGCCGACATAGATGCCGTCGCCGTCGAGGTCGACGCGCTCGCCCGAGGACGAGACGTAGTGCATCCTATGCATGTGCCACCGCCCTGATGTGCCTGTCGAGGTCGCGCTCGAGCGTGACCGGCGTGTACTTCTGGATGATCGCCGGGAGGTTGCGGTCGAGCCACGCGATGACCGCGCCGCCGTCCGAGCCGCCGCCGACATCCATCGTCTGGGCGACTCCCCTGCCGATCCCGCCCAGCACCTTGGGGCTCAGCGGGATGGCCGCCTCGTCGTACCGCCGGTTGTCGCCGATTCCGATGACGCGCGGGCTGTTCGGCCCGAAGACCGCGCCGCTGGCGTACCAGTTAACGTTGACCGACGGGACCGAGCCCGTCTGCGCGTCGAACTTGCCGCTCATCGAGAAGTGCGGCAGCGGTCCCACGTCGATGCGCGGGAGCGTGAGCCGCATCGATCCGACCTCGGCCGACATCTGCCGGCAGGCCCCCATGATCGCGGTGCGGGCGGCGCTTGCCGCATTCCTGGCGGAAGCCGAGAAGCGGTTGAAGGACGCGCCGGAGCGGACGCCGAACGAGACTGCGGACGCCGACGCCGCCGCCATGCTCGCCGCGACCATGGAACCCACTGCCGCCACGGAGACGGAGAGCAGCAGGGCCGCCGCCGAGGCGGTCCCGCAGGAGGCGGAGAACGACGCCAGGGACGGCGACGCGGCGGCAAGGGCGGGGGCGGCGGCCGCTGCCGCAACGGCAAGCGCACCGAGGCCGGCTGCGGCACCGGGGGCGCCGGAGGATATATTGGGGATCGCCTTTCCCATGGTTCCGAGTCCGTCGGCTGAGGTCGAGATGGAGGCGGCGACGCCCGCCATCGCGACGTCGAGCGCAGCCATCCCAAGAGCGAGGGCGGCGGTCGCAAGCGAGGCGGCCGTGGCGCCGACGGCGAACACCGCGAGTCCGGCCCCCGCGGCAATCGACCCCACGCCGAGCATGATGAGGCCGACGCCGCCGACGATGGCGGCGGCGCCGAGAGCAGCAGTAGCGGCGGCAAGGGGCATCGCGAGCGCGGAGCAGGCCGACAGGCCAGCGCCCGCCAAGAGACCGCCGGCTCCCATGACGATGAGGCCGACGCCCGCGACGATGGCGGCGACGCCGAGGGCCGCGGCGGCGACCGTGCACGCCACCGCCCCGGCGGCGAGCGCCAGCAGCCCACCAGACGCCATGAGGGCGCCGGGTGCCAGCACGAACAGGGAGGCCCCGACCGCGGCTATGCCGACGGCGGCCTCGGGGCCGCAGGCGGCGATGGTCGGCAGCGCGAGTGACATAATCGCGAGACCGGTGGCTGCGAGCAGGATGCCCACGCCGGCGAGCGCGACGGCGGCGCCGAAGGCGACCATGCCGACGGAGCCGGCAGTCAGGGCGGGCCCGAGCGCGGCGGCGCCCAGCGCCAGCCCGGCGATGACCGCCACCATGGCTGCCATGCCGATTGCGGCCTGAGGCCCCGCCTCGCCGAGCTTTATCGCGGAGAGGGCGAGAAGGCCGATGCCGCCGCACGCCATCAGAACGCCGGCTCCGACCATGAGGACGGCCGCGCCGAACGATGTCATCTTACCGGCCGCCGCGCCCGCGGCTGTGCCGGCTGCGGTCTCGCCCGCCGCCGTTGTGGCAAGCCCGGCGCCGGCGGCGGGTGCCGATGCCCCGAGGGACAGCAGGGCGCCGCCGATGACCTTCAGGAGCGAGCCCACGGGGCCGCCGGCGACTTTCATGACGAGGAAGGCGCCGCCGACGGCCTTGACGACCGGGGCAGTCTCCTCGGAATGGTCGGAGAGCCACTGGAACGCGTCGCCCACCGAGCGGATGACCGGCTCGGCGGCCTCGAAGGCGTCGTCGAGGGCGTTTGCGGCATCTGCCGCGCCCTCGGCGGGACTCGACCACCCGGTGATCTGCGATACGGTCGACCATACGGCGTCGCCCATGGAGGACGCCGTGTAACCGAGCGCGTCAAGTGTTCCCGCGAAAGATGAGGCCGCCTCGTTGTTGAGAAGCGTCTCGCAGAAAGCGGAGGTCATCGCCGCCGCACCGGTAAATGCGTCCCCTGCGACGGAGACACCGCCTGCGATCACATCAGAAAACACGGCGGCGAACGACGACGCCGCGCCCCGGATGCTCGGGTCGGCCATCGCGTCGGTGACGGCGCCGAACGCACCGTTCACCGCGCCCTTCACGCCGTCGATGACGCCGACGATGTTGGACGAGCCGATGGCGCCGATGATCTTGGCGACGCCCTTTGGGAAGGCGTTGCACATGTTGGAGAACGACGTCTTGATGCCGCCCGTCGCGGCCTTTGCCTGCTCGGAGAAGCTCGTGATGCCGTCCGCGCCGTTCTTGTCGAGGTCGACCACGGCGTCGGCGAAGTCCGAGACCGTGACCCTGCCGTCCTTCATGGCCTGGTAGAGGTCGGATGCCGATGCGCTCTGCCCGAGCATGGACTTCGCCACCTGGTCGAGCTGGCCGGGCATCGCCTGCTGAATGCTCATCCAGGTGTCCATCTCCATCTTGTTGGTGGAGACGGCCTTGGTGAGCTGCGTCATGGCGTTGGACTGGATGTCCTCGGACGCGCCGCCGGCGAGGACGGCATCGTTGAATGCGAGGTAGCGGTCGGTCGCCTGGTCGATCGACTTGGACGACGGCGCGAGCTGCTGCACGCCCGTCGCGGCCGCGTCGAGCCTCGTGGGGAGCTCCGACAGCCTGTCGGACAGGGTGTCGATGCTCCTCTGCGACTCGTCGGCCCCGTAGCCGAGCGACTGGAGCACCTTGGGGAAGTTGTTGAGCGTGTCGACGCGCGCGACCGCGGCGTCCACGCTCGAGGACACCGTCGAGACGACCCTCTGCACCACGCCGGCAACGGCGCCGGTGATGACCGCGGCCTTTGCCGAGAAGCCCGAGGCGACCTTGCTCGCCATGTTCCCGCCCGCCGCCGTGCCGGCAGACCCGAATTCGCTCGAGAGCGATGACAGCGCGCTGCCGGCCGAGGACAGGACGCCACCGCCGATGGTGGCGATCTTCGCCACGAAGCGGCCCGTCGCCCTCTCCCCAGCGCCCAGCCTGTCGGCAAGCGTCCCGGCGCTGCCGCCGAGTTTTCCTAGCGCCGACACGGGCGCGGAAGTCGCGCTCGCGAGCCGCTTCTGCGCCGAGGCGAGCTTGGACTCGGCCGCCTGGGCACGCTCCGACGCGGTCTGCGCCCTGAGCTTTGCGGTGACGAGGTTGCTTTCAGCGCTCAGCGCCCGCGCGGATGCCTGGCCGTACTTGGCGACGGCATCGTTGTACTTGACCTGGGCCGCCTCTGCCGACAATGAGGCCGACTTCGAGGTCGCCATCGCCGAGCGAAGCTCGAGCGTGGCGGATTTGACCTTGTTCTGGAGCCCCTCGACGGCGTTCGCGCTCGCCGCGCCGGAGAAGGCGGAGGAGAATGCGGCGCCGGTCGCCTTGCCGGTCGCGGAGAATTTACCAGTCGCGCCGGAGAGCGCGGAGGAGACCCTGGCGACCAGGCCGCTGCCGCCAGACTTGCCCGCCGCCGCGGAGAAGACCCTTCCGAAGCGCGACCCCGAGGAGGATCCCGCCCCGGACAGGTCCTTGTCCACCTGGGAGGCGAAGCCAGCCATGGACGGCATGACCTTTACGGATACGGATCCGACGTCTGTGGACATGGCGCCTCCTTATACATCGATTCCGAACGACGAAGATATCTCGTACTTCGCCGCCAGCGCCGAGTCCCTGCGGCGCTCGTTCCTGGCTCGCTCGCCCGGCGATAAGATCCGCTGCGGGGTGTTGACGCGCTTTTTGGCATCCTCGGTAAACCCGTAGTGGAAGCACCTGAGCTCGTGCTCGATCATGTCGAGCAGGCGCGTCTTGTCGTCCCACAGGTTGTCGGGCTCAAGGCGAACGGAGACCCGCGAGCGCGCCGGCAGCTGGGAGTAGAGGACCTGCCAGCGGCAAAGGTCCTCGTCCGTCGCCCCGTCGAACCCGCCGCCGAGGGGAAGGTCGATGCCGTACGTCTGCCGGAAGTCGGCGACGACCTCTCCCCTCATGCAGGTCCAGGCGGCGGCGAAGCTTGCTAGTTTTTTGCCGCGGCCTCCATGGCGGCCTGGAAGAATGCGCCCCAGCGCTCCGCCGAGCAGTCCTGCCCGTCTTCGCCGAGCGCGTCCATGTACTCGACGGTCTTGCCGTCGAAGATCTCGTCCATCGCGTCCCACACCTCGTGCATCTTCTCGGGGATGCCGTCGTAGGCCATGGCGCGCTGCACCTTCATGGACTGGATGGCCTTCTTGTTGATCTGGTACTTCTTGCCGTCGAACTCGAACTCGAGCGCGCCCTCGGGGCGCTTGGCCGCCATTAGGCCGCCGCCGTCTCGGTCGACTCGATGTAGTCGTAGCAGGTGTTGCCGTCCTCGTCGGTGAGGTACTTCATCGTCAGGGCGCGCTGGCAGAGCTCGGAGCTGGAGATGGTGAGGTCGTCGAGCTCGGAGGACTGGCCGCGCGGAACGACCTTGGTCCACTTGCGGCCGTTCTTCAGGAGGAGGAGCAGCACGTAGGCGAAGGTCGGGTGGGAGTCGGAATTGTGCTTGACGGTGATCAGGCCGCCATCGTCGGTGACGTTGCCGTCGCCGTACTGGCGCTTGAGCGTCTCCGCCTTGATCTCGGCGAGCGTGAGCTGTGCGGACTCCACTCGGTTGGAATTGCTGGAGTCCATGAGGTCGCCGTTCATGTCGACCGTGTCGTTGGAGTCCTCGGAGACGGACTCGACGTAACCGTCCTCGGAGACAAAGCCGAGGCACTTGAATGCGGGATCGAGCTCGCTCTTGTTCTTGATGACCTTGTCCGGCAGGGTGGTGCCGACGGGGGCCGAGAAGATGTAGCCGCCCTTCACGCCTTTTCCGGCGCTGACGTTGTTGGAGTTGTTCGCGTTGCTGACTTCGGCCATTCGCGCGTTCCTTTCTACTACTCGCAGACCCAGAGCTGGACCTGCACCACGTACCTCGCCCTGCGCGTGTCAGGGTCGGGCATCTTGTATTGGTTCGAGACCTCCGGGTGGAAGACGTTGGGAAGCTCGTCCTCCAGGGACGGGACGGCCGCCTTCACCTTCTCGGCGAGGGCTTTAGCCGGCTTCCTGCCGCCCTTGCCCTCGGTCCCCCAGCAGTCGACATCGAGCTGGACCGGCTCCAGGAAGCCGCCGCCCCCTCCGACCTGCTCGACGGTGATGTACGGCTCCGGGTGCTCGGCGACCGGCTCGAGCGTCGCGTCGGCGCCGGCAAGTTTGCACAGGCACCTCGCGACATCGACCTCTATATCCATGATCAACCTCCGGACGAGAGCGCCGCCCTCGTCAGTATCTTGTGTTTCGCCTGGGCGTGCTTGGCATGGTCCGAGCATGCGCTGACCCGAAAGCCCTTGGCGAGCGTGCCCTGGCAGCGGCTAACCCTGAAGGCGGGGACGTCGTGGCCGTCCGGCGCGAGCATCGACGTCGCGCGGGCGGCGATGCCCTCGGCCTTGCCCCTGAGCATCCCCTGGAGCGCGGCGTTGCCGTCCATCGCCTCGGCGTACCCGAGACGGTTCCATTTGAACTTCCCCCAGCTGTACTCCTTAGCCATCGGCCGCCTCCAGCTCGACCGGGTAGCACCAGAGTCCCGGGCACGCCTCGGGGGCATAGGGCCTCGGGTCGCCCACGACGCGCAGCTCCTCGCCGCGCACGCGGACCGAGCAGCCCTTGAGGCGGATGCCGGCCATGTCCCTCGGGAGGTGCACCGTGTATGCCACGGTGGCGCCCTCCGGCCGCGAGGCGTCGAGGTCCGCGGTGGCGCCGGGCGCCACGACGGCGTCGACGTCGCGCTCGGCGACCGCCTCGGAGACGGGCTCGTGGAGGTCGTCGTACACCGTCTTGCGGGAGATGACCGTGACCGTCTCGGTCGGTATCCCCGCCATCGGCATCACGCCTCCTCCCAGCGGTCAGCGGCGGTCATGGGCTGGATACTGCGCACGCGGCACCCGGCCAGACCGAGCCGCTTGAGGTCGGAGCGCCCCAGGTAGAGGTCTCCGGTCGGGTTGGCGAACGTGACGCTCGACGAGTACGGGCCGGTCGTCTGCGACTGCTGGGTGATGCCAGCCATGGCGCCGGGCGCGTTGACCGCCCGGGCGACCATGGCCACGCAGACGGACTTCACGTTCTCATCGAACGTGGGGTTCGAGCCGGCGAGGTACTGGACACCCATACGGCGCCGATATGCCCCGCGCAGGTACGCCGAGGCATCCTCGAGCAGCGCGGCAACCCTGGCCTCGTCCTTCGCGGCACCGCAGCGCGCCTCGTAGTCGGCGACGGTGGCGAAGGCGTCCACTAGAGCGTCTCCAGGATGGCGGCGAGCTCCGCCTTGGTCGCCTTGCGCGGGGCGAAGCCGTTGGCGGCCTCGATGGCATCGCGCAGCTGCTGCACGGTCATCTCCGGCGCGGGCTTCTCGTGCACGGGCTGCTCGGGCTCGTCGTCCACGACGTCCTCGCCCTCGTCCGCCTCGTCCTCGACGGGCTCCGCGGCGGCCTCCGTCTCGGCGGGCGGAAGGTCGACGAAGCCGCCGGCGGACAGTTCCGCGAAGCGCTCATCTGCCAGCTCGACCTCCTCTCCAGCGTAATGCACCGCGAGGGTCTCGCGGTCACGGTACGGGTAGGTGACCAAAGCGATCATGGATGCTCCTTAGGGTTGCCTAGGCGGTCGGGGCGATGGTGCCCTTGACCACGAAGTCGATGTACTCGGCGAAGAACACGAGGCCGACGTAGGCCACGGTGTCGTAGGTCAGGCTCTTGAGCTCGGGCGAGTGGGACACGGCGATGTAGCCGCTCTCGTCGGAGTAGAAGCCGAACAGGTCGTCGCCGTCGGTCGGGGCGACGTAGACCTTGATGTTGTCCTTGACGGTGGCGTAGATCGTGCCTGCGGCGACGGAGCCGGTGGACACGAGCGTGCCGAGGCCGGCCCAGTTCTCGATGTAGGAGATGCCGAAGGCGCTGAAGACCTCGGACTCGCCGATCTGCTTGGCGAAGTCGACCGGGTTGGCGAAGTAGACCGTCTCGCCGCTGCCGAAGCCGTACTCCTCGGTGAGGTTGGACAGGGCGGCCCAGGCGTTCGCGGCGGTGGCCACGAGGCTCTTGCCGGTCGCGGCCGTGGTGCCCTCGGCGCCGAGCGCGGCGACGAAGTCCTTCTTGATGTTGCGCTGCATGTCGGAGATCATCGCGGCGTCAGTCTTGTCGACGGCGCCGTCGTAGCCGCGCTTCTTGACCTCCTGGAGCGTGGTCTGCTTGCGGTAGGGCTTGAGCGTCACCTCGAAGGTCGTGACGTCCTCGTAGGCGTAGCTGGACAGCGGGATGTCCTGGCCGGGGGTGTACTCGGCCTCGGAGAGCTTGCCGGTGATCTTCTTCTGGTGCAGGGTCTCGCCCACGGCCGCGTGGATGGGCGCGCAGGTGGACAGCATCGCCGTGAGCTTCTCCAGCGACTTGGTGAAGGTGTTCACGAGGTCGACGTTGCGCGCGGCTGCGAGGGTCTTGATATCGGGCATTGGGGCCCCTTTCTCCCCTTACTTGAAGAGGTCGATGTTGGCGGCGATGGCCGCCATGCGTTCCTTCTTGTCCTCGATTCCGAGGATGTCCTTCTTGGAGGGCTTGCCGGGCTTGGGCTTGCCGCCGGCCTCGGGCGCCCTCGGCGCGCCGCCGGCCGGTTTCATGATGGCCGCCACGGCATTGGCCTGCTCGGTGAGGGCGTCCTCGTCCTCGCCGTTGAGCGTCGCCACGATGGAGCGGTCGAGCCCGGTGGCCTTGGCCACGGAGTCGACGAGCGCGGAGCGGGCGGCGCTCGCCTTGAGGGAGGCGTTCTCGCTCTCGAGCGCGCTCAGGCGCTCCTCGACAGTCGGGTCGGTCTTGGTCGCGGCTGCCTTGAGCTCGTCGAGCTCCTTGAGGTTCGCCTTCGAGCGGCTCTCCCACTTGCGCGACTCCTTCAGCGCGTTCTCGTAGAGCGCCTTGTAGTCGGGCTCCGGATCGGTCTCTCCGCCCTGTGCAGGGTCGATCGGATCGGTCTCGGCGGGCGTGGTCTCCTTGGCCATGCTCCCTCCATTTCCGCCCCGTGCGGGGCATCGTCCTGCCCCGTGCGGGGCGCTTTTCGGCATGAAAAAGGCCACCCGTGCGGATGGCCTGGTTCAACGTTTTGATCGGGTTTCCCCGTATATGCGGCGGCGAGATCGCTGCCTTATGGCTAGATGCCCAGCTGCTTCTTGATGAGCTCTGAGGCTACGATCGTGCATGTCTGTTTGACGACCGACAGGGACGTCTCGCCGACTGCCTTCGAGATGGCGTCTTTCGCCCTCCCCCACACCTTGGCGGAGCGGATGGCATCGAGATAGTCATACCCATCCCATGTCAGACGCGAGACGGTCACCCCGAGAGGCTCCTCCCCGAAGCCGTCATAGGACACCTCCGCCTCCACGAGGCCGTAGTCCCTCAGGAGCTCTACGTGAAAGGCAATCTGGTTAATATCGTACCGGCCGGAGCAGAGGGCAGCTTCGTCTACCCCGCCCTCGGCGGACTCGGCGGTCATGAGGATGTACCTCACGATATCGAGGTCGCGCCTCATATCGCACCTCCGGAAGAAAGGGTGCGCGCCATCATGCGTAAGCCTCCTCGGGAAGGTTGCCGTCGATGGCGGCATAGGGCTGACCGTTGCGGTCCTCCCAACTTGCGCAGACGTAGTCGTATTTTTCGAGTTCTACGCCATCGTCGTCAATCCATGCGGGCTTGAACTCATCCACAAGCTCATTTGGGACGGCCCAGCCAAACATGTCCTCGCAGTGCTTCCCGCCAATGACTTGTTGAGTGGCGTCAACAGTATCGAAGAAGAAAACCATTCCGTGGCGGCTCAGTTGGGCGTTGAGTAGTTCGACGGAGTCAGTGATGTATTCGCTGAACCTATCATTCAGCCCCACCGTGAACTCGATCCCAGAGTTCGTCATATCGGGCGCTCCCTCCCCTCCTGTACTTAAATAGGGTCACGCGCACGCTCTTGTCCAAGTTGACGACAGCTATGTCGTCCCCGCGGAAGTAAACGGCACAGTGCTGCACCTCTCGACCGTTCGAGATATCGGTAAACTCTACCGCCTCATGCTCGTCGATGACCTCCGACATTATTCTATCGTACTCGTCTTGGCCAAGCCTTGACCTGTAGTCAATTCCGTATTCGCCGGCATGCTTCTTCGCATGGATATTTCTCTTTGCGCCGTTTAGCCAGTTGGGAACCTCAGAGGATATGGGAGGCCGCGCGGAACCGGAGGAAATCACCGTCTCCGACTTGCTCAGCCAGCTTCGCGCCACATCATAGAGCGTCGGCGTGGCGTCAGCGTTCGCCAGGATCTTCTCGGCGAGCGCAGTCGCCTCGTCGAATTCCGCCCTCGTCCTGCGGGTCCGCAGGTATTCGTAGAACTCCTCGGCGTTTGCGAAGCCGTTCGCCTTGATCTCCGCGTTGAGGCGGGTCGCCGCGCTCATCCATCCGCTGCTCTTGTGTCCGACCTTGCGCATGTGCGCGGCGGGGTTGGTCTTCCTGACGTTC
This sequence comes from uncultured Collinsella sp., assembly GCA_902479075.1. Lineage (GTDB taxonomy): Bacteria > Actinomycetota > Coriobacteriia > Coriobacteriales > Coriobacteriaceae > Collinsella. The sequence continues at coordinate 163,331 of CABSNK010000001.1, read as the reverse complement.
TCGGGCAGCTCGCCGCCCTCCATGACCTTGCGTCTGAGCTCCTCTCGCTCGGCTGCGCTCAGCCCAGCGGTCGCGTCGACCTTCTCGAGCTGCCACCACCGCTCGCGCAGCTCCTCCGGGTTCACGCCCTCCACGAGCTCTGCGTCCGGGTTGTCCTCGAAGCCGGGGACCACCTTGCAGTCGCAGTGCCGGTGGAAGTGCCTGAACTCGCCGGCGGACTTGCGCGTGTGGTAGACCGCGCCGCGGCTCGCGAGCATGATGCAGAAGGTGCAGGTCTCGAATCCCGTCGGCACGCGCGCGAAGCGCACGCCGCGGTCCTTGTCGCGGCCCACGTTGGAGATGATCGTCTCGTTCAGGCTGCGGAGCGCGTCGTTGCGGGCGTACTCGCCGCACGCCCTGGCGAAAGCCGTGTCTCCGCCCTTCACGAGCTTCTTCGCCTGGTATCTGGCAACGGTGTCGACCGATTCTGGCCTGTAGGTCGTCATGGTGACGGCCTGCTGCAGCCTGGCGCCGTTGCGCTCGGCTAGGTCGTCGTACCACTGCGCCGCGAACTCCGCCGCGACGTCGTCGTAGCCCTGGACGAAGCCCTCCATGATGAGCTTCGCGGCCTCGCGCTTCTCGGCGACGGTCGCGCCCCCGTGGGAGCGGCACCAGGCGAGCACGGCGGCCTCCACGTCGGATGCCGCCCCGTCGCCGATCTTGGCCACGGCCCGGTTGTAGGCCGCGAACTCCGCCGCGCTAATCATCGGCGGGAGGCGCGGGCTCCGCCGCCTGGGTGACGCCCGCCATCAGGTCGAGCGCCGCCGAGCGCGTCACGTTGCGCCTGATCTCGGACGAGACGTTGCGCACCTCGTCGTCATCGAGGCCGTTGAGGCGCCAGAAGGTCGGCGTGCCGGCGAAGCCCTCGACCACAGACGCGAGCTTGATGGAGCTGTCGGTCTGCTGGGCCAGCGTCGGCATGGCGGGGTTGAGGAAGTGGACGGACACGCCGCAGGTGTCCTCGGCCTCCTCGTAGGAGCACCCGAGTTCCGTCGCGATCGCGGCGGTCGCGGCATTCGCCAGCGCTGCCTTGGCCTCGCGGATGAAGCTCTTGCACTTGAGGATGAGCGGCTCGTTCTCGGCGTAGATCGCCTCGGCGGAGCTGGGGTTGTCGCTCATGATGCCGAACTGCCCCACGTGGATGCCGGTCGCGGCGCTCATGCGCTTGCACAGGTTGCCGAAGTGCTCGGTCATGGGCTGCATGCTCGGCTGCGTGAGCTGGCCGAACTGCGGAATCGTGCCGTCCTCGGTCTTGGTGACCTCGAAGATGGAGCCGATGAAGGCGCTCCATTTGGTCTTGTCGGCGAACGCGTCTCCGTCGGTGCCCAGAAGGTACTTCTGGGTCGAGGCGGCGAACGCGGCGGCGATCTCCTCGTTGACGTTGGCGCGCATGGCGCAGTCGATGTTCCAGCGCACCTCGGAGTTGATCCTGGACACGCCGAACGGTCGGTCGTCGTCGGGATTGTGCGGCATGACGAACATGGGCACGGCGCCCAGGCCGTGCTCCACGTACTCCGCCGCCCACTCGTTGCGGCGAACCTCGCGGATGCGCACCATGCGGTCCGGCAGCATCACGTTGACCCAGTCCGGGCGGTCCGTGGGCCGCCCGCGGTCCTTGGCGAAGGAGACGACGAACATGCCGGAGGACAGGCACTCGTGGACGTCGTCCCAGATGCCCGTGCACAGGGTCGGCGGGTACGCCGAGATGCGGGCGTGCCCGTCCTCGTCCGCCGTCACCACGAGCATGGAGAAGCAGTACTTGAGTGCGGAGTTGACGGCCTTGCCGACGCGCGTGGCCATCTTGTTGCGCTTGGCCACGGAGGTGAGCAGGCCGTCGAAGTCCTCGTCGTCGGGGCACGTGAACCCGTCGAAGGCGATGTGGTCGCGCATGACCTCCACGCACTTGTATCCCCAGCCGCACGCGACCTCCAGGTCGCGCAGCGAGTCGGGCACGGCGATGCCGAGGTCCTTGAGCATGTTGCGCGCCTCGTAGTAGTCCGAGCGCAGGAGGTTGCCCCTGTAGTGGGTCTGCCAGCTGTTGAGCAGGCAGCGCACCGTCTCGCGGTCCTCCTCGAGCAGGCCGTCGGCGGACGCCACGGCGTAAGGTATCGAGATCAAGTGACCCTCGCCTTCATTCCGGGTTTTCTCTTTGACGTATTAAGCGCGAGCAGCGCCAGCCCCGCGGCCTCGATGGGCGCGGCGTTGTCGCCGCCGAAGCCCCAGCCGCCGCCGGAGCCGATCTTGCGCTTGGGGGACGTCTCGGCGGAGAGGTCGAGCGCCGGGCACGCGATATGCGTGACCGAGCCCGCCTTCGCGCCGGACGAGATGAGGCTTGCGGCGGTCACGGCCTGGTCGGTGCTCGGGCGCAGGATGTAGTCCTTGGGCATGCCCATGCCCTCGAGCTTGTCGCACAGGGCGCCGGCGCCCGCCTTGCCGTCGATGGCGACGCAGGCGTACCTGCCCGCCCTCGCGGCGATCCAGTAGGCCAGCCAATCCGTGCTGGGCTCCGGGTCCTTGCAGAAGGGAAGCTCCACGTGCACGGTCGCAGACCCGGGCGGCCGCACGGCGCACGCCACGGCGACGGTCGAGCCGTCGGCGCTGAACCTCACGCCGGCGCAGATCCTGCAGCCGGCGGTAAGCTCCGGGCCGCTCCCCACGAGGCACTCGCCCCATGCGGCGGCGCCGATGACCGGCGGCTCCACCTGCTCCTGCGGGGGCAGCCAGTAGCCCAGGTACTCCTGGGCGGCGCCAAGCTCGTCCATGTCCTTCATTCCGGTGCGGATGGCGCGGATGTCGGCATGGTATCCGAGCGAGGGCATGACCGCAGGCCAGCGGCTCTCGTCCCAGATGTCGCCGACCTCCTCGACGCCGTACTCCAGCCACAGCAGGTCGGACGCCTTCTCGCCGCCCGCCCATGCCTGCTGCCGGAGGTTCTTGAACACCTCGGCGGGGTTGCCGGCGCGGGTCGGCGTTCCGGCGTACACGATCATCAGGTTGTGCTTGGCGCCGGACGTCGTGGTCGGGTTGATGACCTGGGTGTGGATGCCCGTGAGCTCCTGGGCCTCGTCGTAAATGACGATGTCGAAGGAGAAGCCCAGGCGCGAGGACTTGGTCCTCGTCGAGAACTGGATGACGCCGCCGGAGCTGAACCGCATCCACTCCTGGCCGGTCTGGGAGCAGACCTCGACCAGGAGCTTGCGCCAGCGCGGGATTCCCTCGGACGTGTCGCCGACACGGCGGCCGAAGATCTTGCGGAAGCGGTCGACCATCTCCATGGTCGTCGAGTAGTTGTGCTCGGTCCAGAGCACCTTGTAGCCGGCGAGCGCGGCCATGACCGCGACCCACACGATGATGTCGACGGACTTGCCTTGCTGTCGCGGGATGGAGATGCCGACGCGCGGGTGGACCCACTTGCCGCTCGCGTCCACGGCGCCGATGTCGTGGGCGAGCTGCTCCTGCCACGGCACGAGCTTGTATCCCATCGTCGGGGCGAGCTCGACCGCGAGGGAGCCGATGGACCTCTCGTAGGGCTGGACGAGGCGGAGCCTCGGCTTAGCCGAGGACGTCGCGCAGGACCGAGACGGCGTTGATGATGACATCGTCGCCACCGTCCTCCCCAGCCCCCTCTATTCGCTCGATCTGCTCGAGCGTCTCGCGGTACTCCTTGGCGAGCCGTGCCGCCTGGCTGGGCTCGGCGTCGTAGAGCTGGCGCTCGATGATCTGCCGCACCCACCGGAGCCTCCCGAGCGTGTCCTGGCGGCCGTCCGGGCCGTCCGCGGGAGGCGCCGAGACGCCCGCGCCCGCGGACTCCCCCGTGGACTCGCCGGTCGCGATCTCGCCGCTCTCCTTCATCCTCTTGATGAGGGCGCACACGCCCGAGCGCGACCGCTTGAGCTTCTTCGCGATAGCCGCAGGTCCGAGCGCCGGGTACGCGTTTCTGACGAACTCCCGCTCGTCCGCGGTCCAGGGCTTGCCCCTCGGCTTCGTGGACTTCGTGGACATTCCATGCACCTCCCGGTATGGACTCGGTTTCGGGGCCTGCGCAAAAAAGGCGCAATGCCGTGGGGCGAGCCTTCGGCCCACGGGGAGGGGCCATCCCCCAGGGTCGGGTCACCACGGCAGCGAGGTCGAGCAGCCCACGTCGCGGGGGCGCGGCGATATCGAGCCGTTCAGCGCGGCGAGGCCCTTGTTGCCGCGCCGCTCGTTGCAGATCCGGTGCGCCGGCGCGACGTTCGCGCGGTCGATGGGCGAGCCGCCCTTGGACACGGGCACGATCTCGTCCACCTCGAAGCTCATCGGGTCGCCCGCGGGCAGGTCGTAATCGATGGCCATGCCGCAGATGTGGCACGGCAGCCCCTGCGCCTTGAGCCAGGCGCGCACCTGCCGGCGGGCGTGGCCGTTGGCGTAGCGGGTCTTGGTGGCCACGGCTAGCGCTCCACGGGAGAGCGGCCCCGGTTGGCCATGCATTCCTCGAGCCCCGCGTAGCGCAGGCGCTCGACGGCTTTGCCGGCCCCCTTGCACTTGCGCCCGCCCGCACGGCGGGCGATGCCCAGGGCGCGGCGGAATGCCCACGCCATGACGGTGTCGTACCTGTTGGCGGCACGGACGATAGCCTCGCGTGTGACCACGGACCCACCTCATTACGTTGTTGTTCAATAGAAAGGCCGGGGTCCCTGAACTGCTGAAGGGAGCCCCGGCCACTCATCTGTGCTTCCACGCACATCCGACCCGCAAGCCGCGCGGGCGGCGCTGCGAATCGACACCCTAGTTATATCCCAGAAGAAACCTGCAACGGTCTGCAATTGTGTGCAATCGTCTGCAATCGTCTGCAACTATCTGCAATTGTCTGCAGAAGCGTGCAATCGTCTGCAATTGTCTGCAGTCCCATAAAGACAGAAGGCCCCGACCGCACATGGCGATCGGGGCCGACATGCTGACGCGATCCAGCTATCCGATTATATTGCCGCACGGCCCACGCCAGCCCTTGCGGTGGCGATACCCACCATATCGACCCAGTCCAGGGCCGATGACATATCTGAATGCACCGACCTCACCGACACCCCGAGCGTCCCCGCGATCTCCTGCAGCGTGCGGTCCTCGCAGTAGCGCAGCTCCAAAACGTCGCCCCAGCGCTTGCCCGGGTTGGCGGAGCGCACGCCAGCGCAGAGCTCGCGGCCCTGCTCCACCTCATCTCGCAGCTCGGATAGCTCGGCGCCGCTGCGGCGCTCGTAGTCTATGCGGTCGTCGGTGGACCTCATGAAGTCCGTGCCGTGCGCGCCCTTGCCGACGGCGTCGTAGCGCTGGGCGCGCACCTGCTCGCGCGCCTGCATCGACTCAATGACCGCCAGGCGGCGGTCGATGCCGCGCTGGGCGGCCCGTACAGTCTCCAAATATTCACGTGCGTCCATGTGACCTCCCGCGTGGTACCATGCATTTGTCATATAGAGGATGCCGGGAGGCGTCTTTGCCAAAGGCCGCCGGCGCTCCTACGCCAGCGGCCTTAATTATATATCTACCTATGTCTACCTGCGGAAACTTAAAATCTCATCGCGACCTCGCGGCGCATGGCCATGATCTCGTCGTGCACCGCACCAGACCCGGCCAGGTAGCGGTCGACCCTGTCGCGCTTGGGCTTGGCACCCTTGCGCCTCGCTTCCCTCGCACGGTCCTGCTCGTGTTTTCTCCGACACTCCTCCGAGCAGTACTTGGCCTTCGGCGCCTGGGGGATGAAGATCCTCCCGCAGACCGCGCAGTTTCTCTCCTGCACGTCCCACATCACGGTCATCTCATCGACCTCCTGCACCTGCGGGCGCGCCGCGCCTCGATGCTCTTGCGCACTCGGCGGTTCTCGATGATTATCCGCCACAACCTCTCAAACAACCTCATCGCTTCGCCTTCCTCGACCTCTTGAGGGCGCGGGCCCGGTCGCGCTCCAGCGCCCGCGCCCTCCGCTCCGTCTCCCCGATCTGCGCCGACGTCACCCGCGGCGCGTCGGCCCGTCCATGCACGAGCGCCCGGCGCGCGGGACCCGACACCAGATCGGGCACCGTGCGCCAGGCGGTTGCGCGGAACAGCTCCACCGCCGAGCGGATCAAAGCTCCTCTCCGCAGAACGGGCAGTACTTGATGTCCTCGATGTAGGCGTCCGCCGTCACATCGGCGCTGACGGTGTCGCCGCACGAGTCGTTGACCGAGATGTCTAGCATCACGCTGGTATCCAGCTCGACCCTGACGATCGGTTCGCCGTCATATCGGCGCGTCATGGTCATGGAACCAACGGACCAGTTGTGGGCGCCTCGGTCGGGCGCAGAGTGGATGGACGCGATGCGCGACCCACCGCAGAAGTAGCAGCTCATTCGCCATCACCCGCGAGCAGGGAGTGAATGCGGTAGCAGATGCTGTGGAGCGCCCTCGCTTGGCACAACGTGCCGCCGCACCCGTCAGCGCAGGTATCACACATCCCAGAGACAACGTTGTAGGCGTGCGTCGGTTCTTCGCTGGCAGGGCAGTTCATAGCAGCTTCGATATCGTTCATCAGGGCGCCGAACGTATCCGGGCGGATCAAGTGCATCTCGTCCACCCTCACGACCCCCTCATCGCAGCTGGCACGCCAAACGCCAGCGCCGAGCAGATACTCATATCTCTTGACCGTGCACTCCATGCCGCTGTCCGCAAAGAGCGTCGCGGTCGACAGGGAGACCTTGCGTCCCTCCTTGTCGACAGGACCCAACGGCATCACTTCCCCGTCCGGTGTCATCACGCTGTCAGCTGTGAGACGTTCCCCCATCACTCGTCACCACCCTTCTCGGCCTTGACCTCCGCCTGCAGGAGGTCCCGCAGGGTGCCGATGCGCTCGATGGCGTCGTCCGGCGTGTGCCCGTCCCACTCGGGCGCGCGGTCGAGCACCTCGCACGGGAACATGTCCCAATACGGCTCGACGTCGTAGTGGTAGGTGGCGGGGCCGGCGGGCGTGTCGATGCCCACGATGAACATGCCGTCGTACATCGTCCCGTCATGGTGGTGGAGCGACTTCCACGAGAGTCCGCGGAACATGGCCACGATCACCGAGAACAGCACCGCCCGGTGGTGGTAGAGCTCGTCGAACGTGTGGTACCCGTCCGATGTGGAGCCCGTGACGGGCTCGGGCTCTATGAGCCGGACGAGCTCGCGCACCTCGTCGATGTCGACGTTCACAATGCCGCAGACATCGCGGGACGGATGAAGCCCGAGCGCATGCAGGACATCCTCCCCGTCGGTGACGCTCATGACAGTCGGCCATGCGAAAGGGTCTTCCACAGTCTCGACTTCGAGGCCCCGCATGAGCCTCTTAACGTCCTTGAACCACTCGTTCCTATCTCTCATTTCTCGCTCCATTCCTTCACGATCTCCCTCTCCTCCGCGACCATGATCAGCGCCTTGTTGAGGCATCGCCTCGCCTGGCGCAGCTCATCGCAGATGTCGCAACTTGTCGCGGCATGTCGCACTCCTGTCGCAGTCTGTCGCAGCCCGTCGCGCTCCCTTACCGACCTCTTGGCGTCCTCGAGCCTGCCGATGGCGAGGTCAATCCAATCGGAGGGGCCGCACCTGTAGCTCACCGCGACTCACCCCTCACGCCGAAGATGTCGGCCAGGATATCGCCCGGCGATGCCACGAACGGCTCGGGGCTGATTGGGTCGTAAGTCACCTCGAGGTAGCCCGGGTAGCCGATCGTCACGCCTGTGGGCTCGCGCCCCGGAAGGAGCTGGTAGCCCCAGGCCACGCTCACCCTGTGCTCGTCCAGGATGGTCTCGGTGCGCTCCACGCGAAACCTGTAGCCGCCCACCCTCTCGGTGTCGTACGTGTCATCGGCCCAGGGAATCCGGTGCCTGTCGAGGGCGTCACGGTAGGCCCTCATCACCGCTGAGATCTCGGTCAAAACGTCTCTCGCTTTCTCTCCTCGGACAATATGGCATTAATTGCAGCCTCGGCCTCTTCGGCCGTGCCGCCTGTGCCGTCTAGCGGCGGAAACCCCAGTGCCTGCTGCCCCAACTCCTTCGCGCCCGTTGGCTCACTTTTGGCACGCCTGCGCTCCGGGTCCTCGCCCTCCGGCTCCTCGCCATCCGGCTTTTTGCCGCCCGCGATGGCGGCGACCCTCTCATACAGGTCGGCGCGCTGCGCCTCGCGCGCCTCCGTGTCGTGGAGCTCCTGCTCCTTGGTCAGCCGGTCGGCATCCCCGTGCGACATGACGTTTGCCATGTAGATCCGCGTCAGGTCGAGTGGGCGGCCGTGGGCGGGGTCGGCCTTCTCGTTCTCGAGCATCTCCCAAAGGGTGATCATGACGCCTCACCCAGCTCGCGCCTGAGTTCGACTATGCGCTCCGCATCTGTCTTCACGGGCTTCCAAACGGCTGCCCGCTCGACCTCCTGGGAGGTCTGCCCACCCCGTGCCTTGCGGTCGGCATCGAAGCCGACCTGCTTGCGGCTCCAGTTGCGGGCGAGCGCCCATACGTCGGTCACGGGCAGCCCGCTCGGCAGCGTCCAGCCCTGTGCTGCGTAGTGGTCGAAGAACTGACGGGGGTCACCGCGCAGGCAGTTAGCGGCGAAGTAGGCCTCGACGTCCTCCATCGAGGGCGGGTCGAAGTCGTCTGGGGTTTGGCGGGCCTCGCTATAACCCGCAAGGGTTATCTCTTTCTCTTTCTCCTTCTCTTTCTGTTGGCTACCCCCTTGGCTAGCCTGTCGGCTACCCCCTTGCGCATTGGCTTGGCTACACCCTTGGCTACCCCCTTGGCTACCCCCTTGGTTGCCCCCTTGGTTGCCCGTATTGGCCGCCCGCCTGAGACCCCCAAGGCTACCGTTGACCATGGCGTCGATGCGCCCCCTTGCGAAGGTGAACGCCGCCATGGTCGTTGGCTTCAGCTTTGGCTCGATTCCCTCGTAGCCGTAGCGCAGCATCGCCCAGGCGAGCGCCATGCCCTCCTTGTCGCCGAGCGCTCGGCAGCCCTCGTAGAAGTCCCTGTTGAAGTTGTAGTTATTCATCCGTGTCACCTCCGTAGATCGAATCGGTGAAGGCCGCGGCGGCCTCCCTGTCGCGGCCCGGCATGACCGAGCCGTACGCCTCGAGCGTCGTCTTGACGTTCGCGTGACCCAGACGCTCCTGCACCAGGCGCATGTCCCACCCGTGAGTGAGAAGCCACGTGGCGTGCGTGTGCCGGAGCGTGTGGAAGACCGTCTCCCCGGGCAGCTCGAGCTCGTGCGAGATCGCCTTGAACCGGGCCGTCACGGTCGACGGCCTCGCGAGCCCTCCCGCGGGCCCGAAGGTGATCAGTGGCGTGGCCGGTCCCTTGCGGACGAGCCACGTGTCCTGCCACGCCAGGTGGCGCTCCAGCTGCGCCTCGACCGCCGGCGGGATTGAGACGTTCCGCGAGCGCTTGCCCTTGGTGAAGGGCTGCCTGTGCAGGCCGGGCTTCTCGACGGCCTGCCCCGCCACGTGGATGTCGTGCAGTGAGCGGCGCCAGTCGCGGCGCTGCAGGCCGCAGACCTCCCCGACCCGCATGCCCGTGTGGAGCGCGAGGAAGACCGCCATGACCTCGGTGCGCCGGGCGATGTTGGCGCCCGTGGCGTCGCGCGAGGACATGGCGGACACCATCGCGCGGGACAGCCCGTCCGCATCGAGCTCGGACAGGGCGAACGGCTCCCCGGGTTTCACCTTGGGGGCCGGAACCTCGAGCATGACGTTGTAGCCGATGACATGGCGCCACTTCCCGTACGCGACCTTGAGCAGCGAGTGCATGAGTCGCACGGTCTTGGGCGACAGCCCCTTGCCCGTCCTGGGCGCGAGCAGTGTGCGGTACGCCGCCGACACGTCCCACGGCTGCAGCTGGTCGTAGGGGATGCGCCCGATGGTCGGCTCCACCATCGTCCTGATCACGCTGCGGTAGGCTGCGACCGAGTTGTCAGACAGGCCGTTCACCGGGTCAGAGACATAGGTCTCGAGCATCGAGGACAGGCGTTTGGAGCTGTCCTGCGCCGAGGAGGGGATATAGGTCGCGACCCATTTGTCGCACTCGGCCTGGGCCTGTTCGCGGGGCAGGTCCCCGTCCCAGGACTTATACGGCCTGATCCGCCTGCCCGTGGCGCGGTCGGTGCCCATGTAGGGGCGGGCGAACCAGCGGCCGTCCGCCCCGCGCTGCACGACCGCCCGGCGTTCGCTAGGAGAGGTCACTGGCGGCGAGCTCCTTAGCGATGTGCGCGATCTTGTCGCGGTCATCGAGATTGATGTCCAGGAGCAGCTCACTGGCATCGGAAGGGCTTACCGCAGCGAGCATGACCTGGCCCCTGGCCTCGGTCTCATCGATACCGAGCTTGACCATGTCCCTGACCACTTCGCTGACGAAGCACCGCATGATGTCGAGGACGATGGGCTGGGTCATGCAGCCGCCTGCAAAAAACAGCACGCCGTCATCGGTGTCTCCGGCGCAGAGGAGCGCATCCGCCTCGAACTCCACTGGTTCGACGTTCTCGCGCTCAATCGTCACCTTCAGCTTCTTGCTACTCATCCTTCTCCTCCTTGAAACTCGCCTGCACCCTCTCCATGAGCCACACGTCCTCCTCGCCGGGCTCGAAGCCCGCGGAGCAGAAGATGTCATAGTGGTCGAGCCACGCCTCCGCGTCGTCGCCGCCCCAGCGATTGTTGAGCTGGGCCATGTCCTTGGCCGCCGCCATGAGCCAGCAGCCGGCCTCGTACTCGTTTGGCTTGCACGCCTTGAGGTTGCGAGCAAACTCGTCGCGTACGGCACCGAAGCGCTCCTCGTTCTCGGGGTTGCTGTCGCCGCCCATCGCCACGAGCAGCGCGGGCGGGTCGGCACGGCCCACGCGCACCTCCATCATGAGGTCCTTGGACATGGCAAAGGCGCCGGACGCCACGAAGCCAATCAGGCTCCTGTACAGGCCCTTGAGCGCGGCATCCTCGCGCGCGGCCTCCTGCTCGGCTCGGATCTCCTCCTCGGTCTTCTCGGGCTCGGCATCTTCGCCGCCCTTCGGAGCGAAGAAGTCCCAGTAGCGGTCATTCCACACGGCAACGGTGCCAGCGGGGTACTCCTTGTCCTCGAGCTTCGCGGCAACGAGGCCGAGGTGTGCCCAGTCCTTGTAGGTGAACCCTTCGGGCTGCTCCTTCACCACAGGGATGCCCGCATCGCCGAACGCGTCGTAGTCCTCGGCCTTGGCCTCCTCGCGCTCGACCCGGCGGCGGATGCTGTCGGCCTTGCCCGCCCAGCCGTCACCGGCGGCGAGGACCGCCTCGATATCCTTCTCGTCGTCGAAGGCGCTCGCGGCCTCGAGCTGGTCGAGCGTCACCTGGCGGCCCTCGATGCTCCCGCGCAGCTTGCGCGCAGCCCGGATCTGTCCGGCGGTGGCGCGGCTCGCGCGCTCGATGCGCTGCTCGTCGACGCCCAGCACGAGCATCTGCTGCACGCCGCGGGCGCGCTCCGCCTCGGTCAGCTGGCGCTTGTCGTCGGTGGCGAGCATGGCCACGAGCTCGTTGGCCTCGTCCATGGTGTCGGCCACCAGCGCGGACACCTCGCGGTCCTCCCCGTAGATCGAGGACAGGGCGCGGTAGCGGCGCTCGCCGTCCACGATGCGGTAGACGTTGCCGTCCGCCACGACCACGGGCGGGTTCAGCGGCTCGCCGCCGGTCGCCTCGATGCTGCGGGCCAGGGCGCCGATGTCGCCGAAGTCCTCGCGCGGGTTCTGCTCGCTCGGGCGGATGTCGCCCAGGCGAACCTGCCTCTTCTCAAACTGCATGTCATTCCTCCTAGTAGTACATCCCGCTCGGCGCGGTCCCCTCGATGGCGCCGGCGACGGCGATCAGGCCGACGAGCGCCACGGCGCACACGACGCTGCGCACGCGCTCGGGAAGCGAGTCCCACCACGCGCCGAGGCGGCAGCCCGCCTCCCAGACCAGGTCGCCCATCACGCCACCCGCCTCGGACGGCGCGGCGGCACGCAGTCGGGCGACGGCAGCGCCGGAGCAGCGCCGCGCGCCATGATGGCGGCGTCGAAGTCCTCGCTGCGCACCACCTCGCGCGAGCTGTTGGGGTTGAGCGACGGGTAGCGCGGTATCACGCCCTGCATGACCATCGCGCGAAAAGTTACGTTGTCGCAGCAGGCGTAACGCGCGCCCTTGGCTATCGACATCCACATGGCCTTCTCCTTTCATTCGTTGAGCCAATCCCTTGCCGGAGGGCCGCACCGATAGATGCAGCCGGAGGGCGCTCCCCCGCCAAAGGGAGCGGTGCCGCCGCCCCGCCAAGTCGGCGGCGGCACCATATGGGCCGGAAGTCGGGGGTCCGACCCCGTCGCGCCACGGGCCCCGTGGAATGGGGCGGTGCGGAACCCGTGGCGTGACGGGGGCGGGCCCGGCCTCAGTCGAAGAGCGACCCGACCACCCACGCCGCGATGAACGGCACGGCGGCCGAGAAGCACACCCGCGCGAGGCCGTAGGCCCCCTGCGCGGCGCACATCCAGCCGGCGGCGTCCATCACGACGGCCGAGGCGAGCAGCGCCCGGGTCATTCGCGACCGCGGCCGAACGGCCACTCGCCCGGGGCGGGGTCGATCTCCATGACGTCGTATGCCACCGGGTCGAGCGCCTGCCTGCGGTCGAGCGCGACCAGGCGTGCGAGGTAGGCGACGTCGCCGGCCTGGACGTGCGCGCGGAACGAGTAGCGCGCGTCCGCCAGGAACTCGAACACCTCCGTGTGCCACTCGGCATCCTTGTCGGCCCACGTGACCATGCCGCCCATCGTCGTGATGTCGTCGGGCAGCTCGTAGCTCTTGCCTGTCATTCCTCTTCCTCCAGATCCTCCATGGGCATGCCCTACCATTCCTCGTCGAGAGAGGGCACGCGCACGAGCATGTCGCCGCTCCACCGGTAGCCCTTCCCCTTCACCCTGATGGTTGCATCGCTGAAGTCCGAGTAGGCCCAGCCGTGGAGCTCTCCCAGCTCGGCCGTCGAGGTCTCGACGAGGTCGATATCGAGGTCCTCGGGAAAGAGAAACTCCGCCCGGATCCTGCGCCTGAGGCTCTCCTCCGTCTCGTAGAGGATGCCGTCCCTCTCCCTGAACGTGAACACCTGGTCGATCATGACCTTCTCCTTTCAGCAGTTCGTTAGCGCGCCGTGCCTACGCGGCCTCGTCCGTGTTCCAGCCCATCAGGTCATTGGGCGTGCATCCGAGGGCCTGGGCGATGGCATACGCCTTGTCGACACCTGGAACCATCGAGCCGTTCTCGTAGCCGATGATTGAAGATGCCGAGAGCCCCGCCTTGTTGGCCAGCTGCTCCTGAGACATATCGGCGCGAGCGCGGGCGGCGCGCAGGTTCGCGCCGAACTCGTCCTTCGAAAACTCCATTTCGTCCTCCTTCTGAAATAGGGAACTTCTTCCCTGTGCAATTCAGAGTATAGGTAATCTTTTCCCGATTGCAATAGCAAACTAGGGCTTTTCTTGCCTTTTCTTTTGTGTATCTATAGAATCCTCGGTAAATACTTCCCCATATTGGAGGTGACGATGAACTTAAAACTTAAGCAGGCTAGGAAAGAAAACGGATATTCACAGGCCGATCTAGCAAACGCGTTGAACGTTGACATCAAAACGGTAGGCAACTGGGAACGAGGGAAGACCCTTCCAGATATTGAGCAGCTCTGGAAGTGCGCGAAGGTTCTCCACACCGACCCCAACGACCTCCTCGGCTGGTACGAGGAGCATCCCGAGGACAGGCCGACGGCGCCGGCGGGCGCGGAGGGCGAGCTGATCGTCTGCTACCGAAAGAGCACAGAGAAGAGGCGCTCGAAGATCCTGGAGACGGCACGCGACCAGGCCGAGCTGTCCCAAAATCAGGCTGCAGCGCCTGAAATCGAAGGGCTGGAAGCGGATCAAGTAAGGTCAGCGTAGCCGGCAGGCAATCTCGCTTGTCCGCCAAAAAACGCCATTCCTGACGGACAAAAAAGGTTGTCCGTCAGGAATGGCGGTCAGTATTGAATTTCAGGGCGATAGTTAGCATAATGCTAACTACAAAAGGAGCGAAATGGGGAGAACCAAGTACAGACCAACCTATGAGCTCAACGAAGTGAAGCGATTCGCACGGACCGGAAAGCTCAAGCTGAGCGGACGTGCGTCGAGGTTCCTTCGAGAGCACTACGGCACCGTGAGCGACACCGCCATTGAGGTTCTCGAGATGATCGAGCCTAGACATTTCGACAAATCGGTCGAGCTCGACTATCGCCCCGGAACATGGGCCGACGTCTATCGAGGGGCGGTTTATGACGAGGTCGAATGGTATGTGAAGTTTTTTATCGAAAACGAAAGCCCGACCTTAGAAGTTTGGTCAATGAACTGGGATGGGGCAGTTCACTAGGAGGAAAACATGAAATGCGTTGAATGTGGCCATGAGCTTAGGCTCACCAGGGAGCCTTTAACGGAGACATACCGCGGAGAGACGTTCACGATCGAGGGAATCGAACGCCTCGCATGCGACGAGTGCGGTGAATACGAAATTGGCATCAAGGAAGCTGACGCGCTCTCAGAAGCGATAACCGAAGCCTACGCCAAGAGACACGGCCTCCTCGCTCCAACGGAGATCAAGAAAATCAGAAAGTCGCTCAAGATGACGCAGGCGCAATTCGAGAAGCTGCTGGGGGTGACGAAACCGACCGTATCCCGCTGGGAGAACGGCGCCTCGCAACCGACAGCGACGGCATGCCAGCTCATGCGCGTCGTAAGGGACTACCCCTTGGTCCTTCCGTCTCTCGGAGTCCACGTGGACGGAAGCGGAACTGGAGTCAAGGGCAACGCTTTCTCGGTGATTCACGGCGGAAAACCGGCTTGGAGCGCCAACCCGCAGGCGAAGGCAGATGAGAGCACTTTTAGGATGAGGATGTAGAGATGACGAACATGATCAAGCAGTCAATCGACATTACCCCGCTCAAATGCGTCGGAAGGAAAGTCGACAGCGTTTCCTACATCGGCGGCACGGTGCCGGAAAACGGCAGGGCCGTCTCCGAGGGGGCCTTTAGTCTCGCCAACAGCATCGTCGGGCAAGCCGAGGGCGACGACGGGGCGCTCCACAAGCAACTCGCCATGACGCTCAAGCTGGAGCCGCAAGACGACACCGACGGATACTACAGGATGGACCTTTCCGTATCGGGGCTTTACTCGGCCGAGGGAATAGCCGACGAGAACATGTTCAACGCGCTCGTTCTCTCAGTCGGCGCAAGCGACCTCTATGCATACGCGAAAGGAATCGCCGAGACTCTCACATCTGGCGGCGTCCGTGGGGACCTGACGCTCCCCATCCTCACGTTTGAGTTCGACAGCGAGAGCTCGGCCTCGTAGCGACATCCAGCGCGCTCGCGAGGCTCTTCGGCGCCTAGGATACAGCCCAGTACCCGGCAAGAACCCACTCACCGGTGTCCGGGGACTTTTCGGCGTTGATCTTGTACTCGAACAGGTTGGCCGCATCCATGCTCGCATCGACAAACGGAACCAAGGACCCGTTCACCAGGCGGATGCCCATTGCCTCGACGGTAACGGTGTCCCCGCGCTCTCGGGAGATGAGCTTGGAGCCAAGGGCGACCGGGCTACCCGTGACCTCGTCGAAGATCTGCGGGATGACGGAATCGTCCTCGTACGTGTACGCGCCGACGCTATAGCGAGCCATGGGTACCTCCAGGAGCGGGAATGGTGTTCACCACGATTATGACCCGCGGCGCGGCTAGGTTTTTCAGGTTTTTCCTGAAAAACCTCCAACGGGCGCAGGCATGCACCAAAACGCCAGTTGTTTCCCATTTTCGTGGGGTCGCGAAAATGGGTGACGGCTTGACTGCACCGACGGCAAACGGTAATTTGGACAGCGGTATTGACGCGGGGACCCCACGGGGCCCGCGTCCAAAGGAAAGGCGGCTGTCCCCGAGGACAGTCGCCTTTCTTCGTTATCAAGATATAAAGAGACCCCGTGCGGCAATCTTGGCGGATCCGCACGGGGCATATGCCCTCCGGCAAAAAGGGAAAGGCAGGACCATTATATGGCAACCAACGAGAACTCAAGGTCAAAACTCGGCTCGAAGCGCGAGGTCGCGCCCGGCAAGTGGGTGATCCGCGTGCAGGCGGGCTTCCGCGCGGACGGCCATGTGCGCCGCGTGTCGCGCACCGTATACGGCACCGAGACCGAGGCCGATATCGCCATCGCCCAGCTCGCGCAGGAGCTCGGCGTGTCCCAGGCGGCGCACGCGGGCGTGACGCTCGACATGTACTACTGGGGCGTGTTCCGCGACTCCCCCAGCAACCGCGGCAAGCCGCGCTCCAAGGCGAGCCTGCGCGAGTACGACGGGCAGATGTGCAACTATATCTCCCCCGTCCTGGGGAGCATCGACATCTCCGAGATAACCCACGACATGATGCGAAGCTGCATCGAGCGCTCGGGCGCGCCGGCCAAGACCAAGACCACGCTGCGCGCCGTCATGCGCCGCGCCTTCGACGACGGCTGGGTGACGGTGGAGCCCTTCCGCCGCCGCGTCATCGCACCCAAGGCCAAACAGGCGCCCGTTGAGCCATGGAGCATCCCCGAGGCCGCCGAGGCGCTGCGCAGGCTCGCCGCCAGCGACGACCGCGCCGACCTGGTCATGAACGCCTACTTGATTCTGGGCCTGAGCGGCCTGCGCAAGGAGGAGGCGCTGGCGGTGCGCCCGTGCGACCTCAAGGTCACCACGACCTACGACTTCGCCACGGGCCAGCCGACCGTGTCGGAGTACATCGAGGTCTGCCGCGCGTACACGGACGAGGACGGCGTGAAGGAGACCAAGAATGCCCATTCCGTGCGCACCGTGCCGGTTTTATTAGCGGGCCGCGAGCGCCTGCACCAGATCATGGACGAGCTGCGCCCATCCATAACCGTCGAGGGCGGCACTTCGGTTACGGAGCAGGTTCGCGAGTGGAGCGGGCAGCGGATCGTGAACATGCGCGGCGACAACCTCGTGCGCGCCTGGCGGCGCATGTGCGCACGCCATGACCTGCGGTATATCCCTCCCAAGGCCCTGCGCCACACGTCCGAGACCATCATGGCGGCGACCGAGGTCGACCCGCTGAGCATCATGGACCTGCACGGGCATACGGACCTGGGGACAGATTACCGTCATTACATAAAGCCGGGCCTCGCGGAGCGCGAGAAGGCCGCCAGGCAGGTCGGGCGCGCCCTGCAGATCGTCGAGGGCGGCGGCGCGGACGGCGGTTTTAATGGCAACGGTCACAGCGCCGAGACGCTCTAAATTGCATTTTCTAGGTCCATTACCTGCTAAATGCATAAAACGCCCCCTGCCGCGCATAAACGGCAGGGGGCGTAAAACGCGAACGGTAACGGACGGTTATGATTCGACTCTTCGGTAAACAAAAAAGGTCAGCGCCGAAGCGCTGACCTGCGTGTTCTTTGGTGGGCCGTCAGGGGGTCGAACCCTGGACCTTGGGATTAAGAGTCCCCTGCTCTACCAACTGAGCTAACGACCCAAAGCTAAAGTCCGTTGTGGCGGACTTTAGAGGAGATATCGTGTGGTGGGCCGTCAGGGGGTCGAACCCTGGACCTTGGGATTAAGAGTCCCCTGCTCTACCAACTGAGCTAACGACCCAAAGCTAAAGTCCGTTGTGGCGGACTTTAGAGGAGATATCGTGTGGTGGGCCGTCAGGGGGTCGAACCCTGGACCTTGGGATTAAGAGTCCCCTGCTCTACCAACTGAGCTAACGACCCGATATCAACACGAAGCAAGAACTGGGGTGGGTAAAGGGACTCGAACCCTCGACCTACGGGACCACAACCCGTCGCTCTAGCCAACTGAGCTACACCCACCGTGTCCTGTGCGCTTCGCGCTCGATTATTATTGCAAGGAACGCCACACGATGCAAGCCCCAATTTTCAAGAATTTTGAAAAGAGTTTTTCGGGCGCGTTTCGAGCAATTCCCACCGGTTTCATAGGAGTAAACTTGCCCCACTGCAAATGCTCGAAAGGACAAGCATGAAAGAACTCTCCAATCGCACGGCGAGATTTACCGATTCGGTCATCCGCCGCATGACACGCATCTCCAATAAGTACGACGCCGTCAATCTCTCGCAGGGCTTCCCCGACTTCGATCCCCCGGCGCAGCTGCTCAACAGCCTGAGCACCATCGCCACCGACCCCAAGCCGCTCTATCACCAGTACTCCATCACCTGGGGCTCCCAGGCCATGCGCGAGGCGCTCGCCGCCAAGCAGGAGCACTTTATGGGCAAGCCGATCAACCCCAACGAGAACATCGTGGTCACCTGCGGCTCCACCGAAGCCATGATGGCTGCCATGATGACGGTCACGAACCCCGGCGACAAGGTCGTCATCTTCTCGCCGTTCTACGAGAACTACGGCGCCGACACGATCCTTTCGGGTGCCGAGCCCATCTACGTGCCGCTCAACCCGCCCACATTCGACTTTGACCGTGAGACGCTCGAGGCGGCCTTCCGCGACAACGACCCCAAGGCCATCGTCCTGTGCAACCCTTCCAACCCCTGCGGCAAGGTCTTTACGCGCGAGGAGCTCACCTTTATCGCCGACCTCTGCAAAAAGTACGACGCCTACTGCATCACCGACGAGGTGTACGAGCACATCGTCTACGCGCCCCACGAGCACGTCTATATGGCCACGCTGCCCGGCATGTTCGAGCGCACTATCAGCTGCAGCTCACTGTCTAAGACGTACTCCATCACCGGCTGGCGTCTGGGCTACACCATCGCCCCAGCCCAGATCACCGAGCGCATTAAAAAAGTCCACGACTTCCTCACCGTGGGTGCCGCCGCTCCCCTGCAGGAAGCTGTCGTCACCGCCCTCAACTTCGACGACAGCTATTACCAGGAGGTCCTCGACCTCTACACCGCCAAGCGCGACCTGTTCTGCCAGGGACTCGATAGCATCGGTCTTGAGCATAACGTGCCGCAGGGCGCCTACTACGTCATGATGGACATCTCTGAGTTTGGCTATGACAGCGACCTCGAATTCTGCGAGGACCTCGCATCTAAGGTGGGCGTGGGCGCCGTGCCCGGCTCGAGCTTCTTCCGCGAGCCCGTCAACCATCTGATTCGTTTCCACTTTGCCAAGCGAGACGAGACGCTTAACGCGGCGCTGGAGAACCTCAAATCGCTACGTGATAAAATCAAGCCGCGCGGGTAAGGACGGCCCGGCAACTAAAGCAACCAAAAAAGCCTCGTACCGCCCGCCGCGTTGCGAGGCTTCTTTTTATAGCGCTTTCTAAAATGGTTTAGAGCTCTATACTTTAGTCACGGAGCAACTCGTCCCAGAGAGAGGAATACTATGGCAGAGCAGCAGCTTATCGGAGCGCTCGAGGCTGGCGGCACCAAGATGGTCTGCGCCACGGGCTATGCAGACGGTACGGTCCTGGAGCGCGAGCAGATTGCGACCACGACCCCGCAGGAGACCGTTGAGGCCGTCAACGCATGGTTTGCCGACAAGGGCATCGCCGCGCTGGGCATTGGCGCCTTTGGCCCCACGGCAGTCAACCCTGCCTCGCCCCAATACGGCAAGATCCTGGAGACGCCCAAAACGGCATGGCGCTACTTTGATCTGCTGGGCACCATTCAAAACGAGCTCAATATTCCCTGTGGCTACGACACCGACGTCAACGTCGCCTGCTTGGGCGAGGTCACCTTCGGTTGCGCCCAGGGCCTCACCGACGTGGTCTACCTGACCATCGGCACCGGCGTGGGCGCCGGCGTGCTCTCGGGCGGCCAGCTCGTGCACGGTATGATGCATCCCGAAGCCGGCCATATCCTGGTCACGCGCGATCCGCGCGACACCATCGGCGAGCATAGCGCCTGCCCCTTCCACGACAACTGCCTCGAGGGCCTCATCGCCGGCCCCGGCGTTAAAAAGCGCTGGAATGGCAAGAGCGCCGGAGACATGGCCGAAGATCCGGAGGCCATGGACCTGCTCGCAGGCTACCTGGCACAGGCGCTCATGACCTACACGCTGTGCTACGCGCCGCAAAAGATCATCATCGGCGGCGGCGTGGCCGACCACACCCCCATCGTGCCGCTCGCACGCAAAAAGTGCGCCGAGATGCTCAACGGCTATATCGTCACGCCCGAGGTCAACGACATCGAAACCTACATTGTCAATAACAGCCTTGAGGGCAAGCAGGGCATCATGGGTTGTCTGGCCCTTGGCGCCCAGGCGCTCCAGTGAAGGACACATCAGCGGGGCGCAGCGTAGCCAAACTCGCAAAACGCCCGGAAAACGCCGTCACGCCCCGCAGAGGCCCTCAAACGTACAAGGCCGCCTAGGACCAAGCAAAACGTCCTAGGCGGCCTTTTTGGTGTACATCAGCGACCGTAAGAGATATCGGAGTACGACGCCTGTCGTCGCCCCGCAGCAGTCGATCATCACATCGGTAATCATGCCGGCGCGACCGGGCACAAATAGCTGGATCGTCTCGTCGATAGAGGGGACAAGCAGCAAGAACACCGCCGTGGGCAGCAACACATCAAACGTACGCCGGCCTTCGAGGTCAAAGGCGTGCGTCGCCAAGATGCCAAGCACCATGTACTCGGTAAAATGAGCGCACTTGCGCACGACGAAGTTGGTCACCCACTCGTATGGAAGCCCCAGGGTCTGCAAAAAGCCGCGAATGGATTCCATAATCGACAGGCTCAACGAACCAGAGCCCGTACCGGGAACCAGCGAATTGCCCCAAATGACGAGCACCATGGCGCAGGCGGCAAGCGCCCATTTTCGATCGACCTTAACCATGCGGCAATTATGCCTCCGCGCGCAGCGGCGTAAAGCTGGCGGTACCGCCCTCGATAACGCTCAGATAGGCACGACCCGTGCGCTTGACGGCCGCAGACTGCAGACGGTTGATCTCTTCCTCGAGAATCTGATTGACGCGCTCATGACGACGGTTTTCCATAACGCCGGCAGCGATAGCCTCGGCGCGCTCGATACCCTCGCGCGAGATACGCGCGGTATCCTCGGGAAGCACGGAACTGTGGCGGCCGACATAGACGGGAGCAGCCGACACAGGTGAGGCTGCAGGCGCAGGCACCGCCACGGGGGCGGGCTCGGCAGCCTCGGCCATGATCGCCATAGCGGCGGCCCACATGTCCTCGTGGCCCGAATAATCGGCCATGGGGACATCTTCCTCGAGGGAGGCATCGGGGAGACTGTCGGTATCCGCGCGATCCTGGGCATCGATAGAGGCAGTGATGGCGGCGGGCTCGTCCAGATCGGCGAGGTCCACACCCTTGGCATCGGAAATGATGGGCATGCTGGCGAGCTTGGCGTTGTACGGCGCCGCCTCCGCGGCCTGCATTTGGGCCGAAGCGCCCCAAAGCGAGCTTTCGGCAGCTCGGCGAGCGGCAATGGTCTCCTCGTCGACAGCCAGGGGCTCATCGGCAAAGGGGTCGGCGACAGGAGCCGCCTGAGCTGCGCTCTGTTGGCCGGCCGAAGCAGCCGACGCGGCAGAGGCGTACGCAGCCGACGACGCGCCGTTATAGGCGGCATTGTTGGCTGCGTTGGCTACAAGCGCCACGAAGGCTGCGGTGCTGCCCGCAGGGGCTGCATGAGAGCCCGAGACGGCGCGTGCGGCAGCGGCAATGTCATCGCGATTGTAAGAACCGGTCTTTCCACCGTTGGTGAGCTCGTCGATTGCGACCTGGTAGACATCGCGCGAACGCACGGGATCGCAGCTGACCGGGGAATCGTCATCGAGCATACTGTCGATCATAGACCAGGCCTCGGCCTCATCCATGGCGTTAGCCGCGCGCGCGATGGTGGGAACGCCATCGTCGGCGTGGCGGCGCTGGAACGCACCGGTCAGGCCGGAGAGAAATGCGGAAGAAGGCTGTGCGGCATTGGCCCGATCGGCCGGGGCCGCAGGCTGAGGCGCCGCCCCCTGCTGCTGCGCGGGAATCGAGGCGGTCTTGAACTCGTTATGGGTCCGGCCAAACTGAGCGGCGCCGCCCACGGCATCGGGCTCAAACAGGCGGCCATCATGCTCAGCGCGATACTCGGAGATGCCCAGCGAGGCTGCGTAGATGCCCACGCCCGCCACCGCACCAACGGCAAAGGGAACCGCGCCCGCGACAACTGTCTCGTTGACCGACGAGAACGGCAACGTCGCGGCATACATCACCACGGGGGCGGCAAGGCCGATCCCGCAGGAAAGTCCGGCAAGGACTGCTCGTTGTGTTGCATCAGAAGAAGCCATGAGCTCTCCCCATCTTCCAGCACCCAAATCGCATCATTTAGTTGGCTGCGCGAGAGAAGATGAAGCGGGACATGCGTCCCAAAGCAACGGTATATGGTTCGTTTCATCTGCGTTTTCCGTCGCGAAGCTTAAAAGTTATTATGCGAAACCGACCCTCCGATTGCAAGCGATGAGGCCGGATTATGGCTCGAAAACTGCTGCTTGTCGGTCATAAGGTCAAAAAATGTTGCCGAGTGGCGCCATAAAGAAAGGGCCGGGGCATAAACCCCGGCCCGATTGCCCGTTCTCATGGCGATATAGCGTGCGGCTTTTGGTCTAAAACGTCTGCTCGTAGTCGCTGTGCTTTTTGGCCGAACGCACCAGGAACTCCTGGTTGGTGTTGGTGCCCTTAAGACCCTTAATAAACGACGCCGCCGCGCGCTCGGTGTTGTTCATACCGGCGAGGATGCGACGCAGGCCAAAGATAAACGGGCGCATCTGCTCGTCGACTAGCAGGTCCTCGTTGCGCGTACCGGAGGCAACGGGGTCGATGGCCGGGAAGATGCGGCGATCGGCAAGATCGCGGTCGAGCTTGAGCTCCATGTTGCCGGTGCCCTTGAACTCCTCAAAGATGACCTCATCCATCTTGGAGCCGGTGTCGATAAGGGCGGAGGCGAGGATGGTGAGCGAGCCGCCGTTTTCGATATTGCGGGCTGCACCCAGGAAACGCTTGGGCGGATAGAGAGCTGCCGAATCGACGCCGCCCGAAAGGATACGGCCCGAGGCGGGTGCCGCCAGGTTGTAGGCGCGGGCAAGACGCGTGATGGAGTCGAGCACCACCACGACATCGCCGCCCAGCTCCACGATGCGCTTGGCGCGCTCGATAACGAGCTCGGCCACGCGGGTGTGGTTGTCGGCAGGCATATCGAAGGTCGAGGCCACGACCTCGCCCTTGATGGAGCGCTGCATATCGGTGACCTCTTCGGGGCGCTCATCGACGAGCAGGCAGATGAGGTGCACCTCGGGGTTGTTGATCGAGATGGACTGGCAGATCTTCTTAAGGATCGTTGTCTTGCCGGCCTTGGGCGGCGACACGATCAGGCCACGCTGGCCCTTGCCGATCGGCGACACGATATCGATGGCGCGACCGGTGATGGAATCCTTGCCGTGCTCCATGCGCAGCGGCTCGTTGGGATAGACCGGGGTAAGGTCGCCGAACTTGGGGCGGTTGCGGATCTGCTCGGGATCCATGCCGTTAACGGTCGTGATCTTGGCGAGGCCGGCTCGCTTGTCGCCGCCGCGCGAGGGGCGCAGCGAACCCTCGATGACATCGCCCGTGCGCAGGCGTGCGGAGCGGATGAGGTAAGCGGGGACGAAGGCGTCTTCGTTGGACTTCATGTAACCGTGGGCATGGATGATGCCGGAGCTGTCCGGGCGAATCTGCAGGATGCCCTTAATATCGCGGAAGCCCTCGGCCTTCGCGGCGGTCGTGTAGATCTCCTCGACAAGCTCGGCCTTCTTCTTGCCGGTCGTCTCGATCTCGAACTCTTTTGCCTTCTCGCGCAGCTCGGCGACCTTCATGGCCGCAAGCTCCTCGCGCGAAAGCGTGGGCTCGGTGGGGGCGGCGTTGCGCTCCCTGTTGCGCTGTTTGCGGTCGCGCTGACGACTGCGGCGGTCGTTGTTGCGATCGTCCTTGCGGTCGTTGCGCTCGTCGCTGCGCTTGTGCTGACGACGGTTGGGGCGGGCGCCCTCTTCGGTCTCGGTGCCTTCGGCAGCCGCGGCTGCGGTTGCATCGGTGCCGGACGGAGCCTCGCCCTCTGCCTTGGCGTCGGCGTTGGCATGGTTGCTGGGTTCGGCGTCGCCCTGCTGCTCGGCACCCTTGGCCCTCGCGGACTTCTTGCGCGTGCGCTTGGGCTTCTCAGTTGCCGGCTGGTCGACGTTCTCGGCCTCGGAAGCGGCATCGGCGGTTGCCTCGGAGGACTTGTCGTCGACGGGCTTGGCCTCAGCCTTGACCTTCGCCTTCGTCGAGCGCTTTGCCGCGGTGCGACGGCTGCGGCCGGGACGGACATCGGCGGGCTCGGCATCGGCAGATGCGGGAGCCTCGGTGGACGGAGCGTCCTGGACCCAGGAATCGGCCGCGGCCGTAGACTCGGCCGTCACCGCTGCACCCTGGGCAGCAGCTGATGAGGCAGCGGCTTTCTCGGCCTCAACATACGCCTTGGGCTTGCGGCCGCGACGATGCGGGCGCAGAGCCGGATCAACGACGGGAACCTCGTTGGCCTCAGCGTGCACGACGGGCTCGGCGGAGGAAGCGCCCTCCCCTGCCGCAGAACGAGCCGGAGCTTCAGCGACCTCAGGAGTCAGCTGCTCGACAGGTTGCTGCGTCTTGGCTGCCGCACGGCGACGCGTGCGCGGTGCCGGCTTCTCGGCCGACTGTTCGGCAGCAGGAGCCTCGGGGGCGACCGGCGCAGCGAGCTCAGTCAATGCCGCGGCCTCGCGCTCGGCAGCGCGACGGCGGGCACGCACAACCTGGGCCTCGCTAATCTGCGCCAGTGCACGGGCCTGCGCGACCTCATCGGAAATGGGGGCCGAAGCATCGGTGGCAACGGGGCGCTTCGCGCGCGTGGTGCGCGTCGTACGACGCTTGGGCTTTTCGGCATCCTCGCCGTCCGCAGCAGGCTTGGCCAAACGACGCGTGCGCTTAGGCTTAGCGGGAGCAGCCTCCTCGCTAGCAACGGGCGTGGTGGGCGCGGCGGCCTTAAGCGCCTCGAGAGCCGAGACCTGCGCCGGCGCGGAAAGCACGGCCTGGTCCGACGTAACCGGTGCAGCGGGAGCCGTTTGCGTCGTCGTTATTTCGTTTTCTTGTTGTTGATCAGACACAGTGTTTGCTCAACTTTCTTTTCAAGCCCTGTGATCACATGCTCCCTGCATAAACCTTCAGGGCGGCTAAACAGTCTAGCTCCGTCAAATACCGACGGACATCATTGATCTGTATAGAGATGATTGCGTTATATACGCAGCATTAGTGTAACACAACCGCAACCACCTGCAACTTAGTCATCGGGGACGTTCTTAAACGACTAGTCAAAAGGGATGCTCTTTACAAAGTTCCGGCGTACACCATCGCCACATCAAAAGCTGCGGTGAAATAGTTCCCAAATCCCGGCCGGCACCCCTCAAGCAGGAACCATTCCACCGCAACTCATAAGAAGAAGGCAGATCAAGCCTCAAGCATCGAGAAAACGGAACAGCTAAGGGACAAGGGCATCGGCCCCAAGATCGATGTGCCACGAATCGCGCCCATCTACTACGTTTGCCCCCGCACCCCTGACCATACTCACTATTTTCGAAAGTCGCAGACCTGCTACCTGCGGTTTTAATATTGCGATTTTCGGCGTGGTTCGGGGTACGCACTTAAACGTAGTAGATGCCCCCGATTCTTGGCAGAAGGTATCCCACCGTTCCTCCACGGGACAAAAATGATCCGTTTTCCTCCGTCCCCTAGGGTCATTTTCAAAACTATGGCTGTTTACTACGATGAATCGCTCAACCACGACCACGCCAAAAACCGAAAAAATAAAACCCCAGCTAGATGGCTTGCACTTTTCGGTGAAAAGCCCGTGTGATTGGAATCCCTCGATTCATCGTAGTAAACCGTTATAGTTGCGATTTGGTAGCATTTTCCAGCAAGCCAAATTGTCTCGCTAAACGCAAAAAGCCCGACCTCCGCATGGGAGATCGGGCTTTCGAGGCTCAGTCAAACCAAACCAACGCAGTCAAACGACCAGCGCTTACATCTGCTCGGGGGCAGAAACGCCAACGAGGGTAAGCACCAGGGCGAGCGTCACACGGACGGCGTCGCAGGCGGCCAAACGGGCGCGCGAGAGCTCGGGGTCGACGGGATGGCCCTCGCTCGGAAGGACCTGGCAGGCGGCGTAGAAGCTGTGGAAGTCGCCGGCGAGCTCCTCGGCAAAGTGAGTCAGGCGGAACGGGGCGCGATCGCGAGCGCAGCTACCGATGAGGTCGGTGAGCTCGTTGAGCTTACGCGAAAGGGCAAGTTCGGTCGGGTCGGTCAGCAGCGAGTAATCGACGTTCTCGCCAATAGCCTTCTCGGCGACGGCCTTCATGCCCATCTCGGCGGCCTGCTCGGCGGTAACGTCGGCGGCACGACGCAGGATGGAGCACACGCGAGCGTGAGCGTACTGCACGTAGTACACCGGGTTGGAGTTGTCGCGCTTCTTGACGGCCTCGATATCGAAGTCGACCATCTGGTTTGAGCTCTTGGAGATGAGCGTGTAGCGAGCGGCGTCGGAGCCGACCTCGTCGACGAGCTCCTGCAGGGTCACCATGGTGCCCTTGCGCTTGGACATACGGACGGGCTTGCCGTTGCGCAGCAGGTTGACGAGCTGACCCAGCAAAACCTCAAACTTGCCGGGATAGCCAAGAGCGTCGCAGACGCAGCGGACGCGCTCGATGTAGCCGTGGTGGTCGGCGCCCCAGATGTCGATGACGTGGTCGACGCGCTGGAACTTATCCCAGTGATAGGCAACGTCGGAGGCGAAGTAGGTGTACTCGCCATCGGACTTGATCAGGACGCGGTCCTTGTCATCGCCCAGATCGGTGGAGCGGAACCACAGGGCGCCGTCCTTGGTGTAGAGATAGCCCATCTTGTCGAGCTTCTCAAAAGCGCGGTCGACGGCGGAGGTGCCGGCGGTCTCGCCCTCGGTGTCCTTCACGTACAGAGAGCGCTCGGAGAACCAACGATCAAAGTCGCAGTTAACGGCGTGGCAAAGGTCGCGCATGTTGTCGACCATCTTTACGTAACCGCGCTCGCGGAAGCTCTCCATGCGCTCCTGCGGATCGGCGTTGACCCACTTATCGCCGTCGGTGCGCCAGAACTCGGCAGCCTCGTCGATGATGTAGTCGCCGCCGTAGGAGTCCTTGCCCAGAGTCTCGGCAAAGTTGTCCTGATACGGATGGGTCTCGGGATGCTCGTCGCTCTCGTCGGCAACAAAGGCGTCGCGGTCGGCGATCAGAATCTTGTGAGCCTCGTCGATATCCACGCCCTGCTTGGCGATGATGTCGGCAAGCTGCATATAGCGCGTGCTGATGGAGTTACCGAAGGTGTTCATCTGAGAGCCGTGGTCGTTGATGTAGAACTCACGCTGGATGTCGTAACCGGCGTGGTCCATCACACGGCAAAGGGAGTCGCCCAGAGCGGCCCAGCGGCCATGACCGATGTGCATGGGGCCGACGGGGTTGGCGGAGACGAACTCGACCTGAGTCTTCAGGCCGCCACCGACGTTGGACTTAGCGAAGTCCATACCCTTCTCGCGGGCCTCGCCAAAGATGGCGTTCTTGACGGCGACGGAGAGGTAGAAGTTGATGAAGCCAGGACCGGCGATCTCGACCTTCTCGATCGCGGGGTCCTCGGGCATATGGGCAACGACGGCCTCGGCGATCTTGCGCGGGGCGCAGTGAGCCAGCTTGGCGGACTTCAGGGCCATGGTGGAGGTCCACTCGCCATGAGAAGTATCAGCCGGTCGCTCGATAGCGCAATCGTCAAGTTCAAATGCGGAAAGGTCGCCGGCCTCCTGGGCCGCAGCAAGCGCAGCGCGTACCAGCTCTTCAATCTTCTCGGGCATAGATCCTCCTTGTGTTAAAGCCCCCGAGCTCTTGGTCACTCGTAGGGCAAAAGCCAGAGTTTGTAGCACTCTATCACAAGCGGTAACTACTGTCGCAGGGTAAAGCTAATAGATATTGCATATGCACAAAAATGACTACCGCTTGTATGGAGTCACTCAAAGATGCCGGTCTGCCTGCAGATTATGCAGGCGTTGAAAATGCATAAAGGTGTGAATGAGCTGCGTCTGTTATCGAATACTCTTACCTATCGGAGTTGTGTGCTTTTCCTGCATAAAGTGATGGTTTGCGCACGTCAGCGTGGTATTCTTAACATACGTAAATTCGTATAAGTTGGAGGTAGCATGTTCTCAATCGGTCAACACGTCATTCATCCGGGTCAGGGAGTCTGCACCGTCGTCGGCTTTAGGGACGACACACCGCAGCCCATGTTGTTGCTCGAGACCAAACAGGGACATGCGCAGACGATTCTCATGTACCCCGTGGCGCAGGCCGACCGTCTGCATGCCGCTATCTCCCAGCAAGATGCAGAGCACCTGCTGAGCCACTACGATGAGCTGGAGTGCGACACCTTTACCGAGCGCAATAGCTCGCTCGAGGAGACGCACTTTAAGCAGCAGCTCAAGCTGGGCGCGCCCGAGACGGTTCGCGTGGCAAAAACCATGATGCACCGTATTCGCCAGGCCGAGGAAGCAGATAAAAAGCCCAGCTCCTACTACATGCGCGTACTCAAGGAAGCCAAGCGCCGCTCCATCGAGGAGTTCGCCGTGGCCCTGGGCGTCACCGAAGAGGCCGCCGAAGCCCGCCTAGCCCAAGCCGCCCTCAACTAACCTGCCAAAAAGGGACAGGTTTATTTTGGCAGGTTTTATCTGGCCAAACGTCAACAAACAATCAGTAAATGGCCGGGTGCTCCGTTTTGTTTGTGAGCGCCCGGCCATTTTTCTATATCCGTAGAATACGTGAAGCCCATTTGCGATGACATCACGCGGGGGCCGTCCAGATCGACGCAACCAACGGCCGCATCCACAACAAGCGCGCCTGTCTTGCTCAATTACCATTAAAAAGCATCAATTTGAAAACGCAATAACATTTCGGCAGGTAGCAGCTATAGTCGGTGAACTGAATCTCGACAACCGAAGCCTCCGAATGAGGTATCTTCAGCCCATCCAAGCTAAAGGAGGGGCCATGCCGAGAAAACCTCGTTCAAAGTCACCAACCGGTTATTTCCACATCACGTTGCGTGGAAACGGAGGGCAATTGCTGTTTGACGATGCCGAGGACCGAATCGCCATGCTTCAGATCCTCGATGCGATCCTCCCCAAACACAATATCGAGCTTATCGCTTGGTGCCTTATGGGAAACCACATTCATCTGCTCATCGACGATCCGGACGACCGCAAGAGCGACGCGATGCACGCGGTAGCAGTATCGTATGCGGGCAGGTACAATGCGCGGACGGGGCATATCGGCCACGTGTTTCAGGAGCGGTTTTGGGATTCGCCCATTAAGTCAGAAGTATATTTACTCGAGGCAATTCGATACATTCATCTGAATCCACAAAAAGCGGGACTGGCGGCATACGACGAATATCCCTGGAGCAGCCATCGCGAGTATCTAATGAGTGCCAGGTCACGGCCGCATGTTACCAGCAGCGTTGTCGGTGTTTTATTCCCAACACCTCGCTCATACCTTCGGCTCATGGAAAGTACGCCGTCGCTTCCCTATCGCCCCAGCGCAACAGCCAAGGTTCGCGAGGAAGATCTATGCGAATTTGGCACGGCAATCGTGCAGAGTGTCGCAGGATGTGCTCCGACGGAACTCAAATCCGTCTCCAAGCCACTTCGCAATGAGGCGATTCTCGCGCTTCGAAAACAAGGGCTAACGGTTAAGCAGGTTCAGCTGCTGACCGGACTGGGAACATGGATTATCAAGAACGCGTCGTAGCGTCGCGTTTGCCGAGTTACGGATACGGCGAAGCGCAGCTGTCTGCCGCGAGGCGCCGCCATTCGCCAGCGTCACCATGTCAAACAGAAAACGCTTCCGCTGAATAACATCCAACGGAAGCGTTTTCCCAGATAAAACCTACCAAAATAAACCTGTCCCTTTTTGGCAGGTTAGGCCTGGAAGGTGTCGCGGTCGGGCGCGAAGGACTGCATGGCCGCGATGGTGCGGTCGAAGAGCTCGGGAAGCTCCCAGCCCAACATCTCGGCGCCCTGCGAAATCACGTCGCGCGAGCAGCCGGCGGCAAAGCGCTTGTCCTTGAACTTTTTCTTGAGCGACTTAGTCGTAAAGTCCATGACGCTTTTGCTCGGACGCATGATCACGGCAGCACCGATCAGGCCGGTGAGCTCGTCGCAAGCAAACAGGATCTTCTCCATCTGAAGCTCGGGCTTGGGCAGCGAGGCATTGAAATCGGACGTGTGCGTCTGAATAGCGCGAATGAGTTCGGGCGATGCGCCCTCGCCCTCGAGGATTTCTGCCGCATAGATGGTGTGGTTCACGGGGTCGTCCTCATGCTCCTCCCAATCCAAGTCGTGCAGCAGGCCGACGATGCCCCAAAACTCCTCGTTCTTGGGATCGAACTCGCGCGCAAAGTAGCGCATGGTGCCCTCGACCGTCTCGCCGTGGGTGATGTGGAACGGGTCTTTGTTGTGCTCGTTAAGCAGTTCGAACGCACGGTCGCGGGTGATTCCGGCGGAAAGCATCTGGGACATGGCAATACCTCCAGGTGAGTCGGTGCTAGGACACGGCGTCATTATCGTATATCGCCGTAGCTCAAGCCGAAAGGCAGAAAAGGTATACGGAGAAAAAAGCCGGGCAAACGTGTCGCCCGGCAAAACCGCAGATAAAACCTGCCAAAATAAACCTGTCCCTTTTTGGTAGGTTTAGGGGCGGACCTGGCCGGTGCCGCGGAGCTTATATTTGTAGGTGGTGAGGGCCTCGGCGGCAAAGGGGCCGCGGGCGTGGAGCTTTTGGGTCGAGATGCCGATCTCGGCGCCCAGGCCAAACTCGCCGCCGTCGGTGAAGCGCGTGCTGGCGTTGGCGTACACGGCCGAGGCGTCGACCGCATCCAGGAAGCGCTCGCAGGCATCCTCGTCCTCGGCGATGATGGCCTCGGAATGCATGGTGCCGTAGCGGTTGATGTGTGCGATGGCCTCGTCCTCGTTTGCCACGACCTTCACGCTCATCTCGAGAGCCAGGTACTCGCGACCCCAGTCCTCCTCAGTCGCGGCGACGTAGTCATCACCCTCGGCAAGCCCGGCATCGGCGCATGCGGCGCAGGTTGCCTCGTCGCCGTGAATGAACACGCCGTGGTCATGCAGCACGGCCACGACCGCAGGCAAAAACGCATCGGCCACAGCACGGTCGACCAGCAGCGACTCGGCGGCATTGCACACGCCTACGCGCTGGGTCTTGGCATTAACGATAATGTTGAGTGCCTTATCAAAGTCGGCGGATTCATGCACGTAGATGTGGCAGTTGCCCGCACCCGTCTCGATCACCGGCACGAGCGACTCGCGCACGCAGCGCTGGATCAGCCCTGCACCGCCGCGCGGAATGAGCACATCGACGATACCGCGGAGCTTCATGAGCTCGCCAGTGGCCTCGCGGTCGGTGGACTCGATCATCGACACGGCCTCGCGCGGGAAGCCCTTGGCCTCGAGCGCATCGGCCAGCAGCTCGGCGATCATGGCGCACGAGTGATAGGCCAGCGAACCGCCGCGCAGAATGCAGGCGTTGCCAGTGCGGATGCAGATGCCCGCAGCATCGGCCGTCACGTTGGGACGGGCCTCATACACCATGGCGACCAGGCCCAGTGGCACACTCACGCGGGTCAGGTCCACACCACTTGCAAGCACGCGGTGGTCGAGCACGCGGCCGACAGGATCGGGCAGCTCAGCGAGCTTCTCCAGGCCGGCGGCCATACTCTCGACGCGCTCGGGCGTCAGTAGTAAGCGATCGAGGAGCCCCGCCGAGGTGCCTGCATCACGCGCGGCGGACATATCGAGCTCGTTGGCGGCAACGATGGAATCGACGCCGTCGCGCAGCGCCGCGGCCATGGCGCGCACGGCCTCCTGGCGCTGGACATCGCTCGCCGTGGCAAGCGCGCCCGAAGCGGCCTTGGCCTCAACGGCAAGATCGTGAACGTAGGTGGCTATATCGACCGACATGAACGGCCCTTTCTCTTAGATGTTTGCCAACCATGGTAGCCGATTTGCACGCATCCTCGCAGACGGCGGTAGAATTGGTCAACCCGAAACACCGCAACGAATGGAAGCATCACATGGCGCTCATCACTTCGTACCACGTCCCCGGCCTCTACGTCGAGGACCACAGCATCGACGTCCCCCTCGACTGGCGCGGCCTGGAGCCCATGCTTTTGGCCGTCGGCAGTACCATGCGCCGCGGCGCAATGCCGGCGCCCATCGCCGGTGCACCCGAAAGCATCAAGCTCTTCTACCGCGTGGTTTGCGCGCCCGACCGCATTAACGACGACTTGCCGCTCCTCCTCTTTTTGCAGGGCGGCCCCGGCGGCGAGAGCCCGCGTCCGCTGTCGCCCACAAGCGATGGCTGGATCGAGGAGGCCGTCAAGCATTTCCGCGTCGTGCTGCCCGACCAGCGAGGTACCGGGCGCAGCAGCTGCGTAGACGGGCGTACGATCGCGGCTCTGGGCGATCGCGCCGAGGCAGCAGGAGCCGATGCCGCACGCTCGCAGGCGGACTTTCTCAAGCGCCACCTCGCCAGTTCCATCGTGCGCGACCTTGAGTACCTGCGCCTGGTGGGCTTTGGCGGCAAGCCCTGGGTCACACTCGGGCAGAGCTACGGCGGCTTTTTGACGTTGAGCTATCTGTCGCTCTTCCCCGAGGGCGTGGCGGCAAGCTTTACCTGTGGCGGCATTCCGCACGTGCCGGCGAGCGCCGGCGAGGTCTACGCGCACACCTTCCCGCGCATGGCGGCCAAGACCCAGCAGTATTATGACCGCTACCCCGCCGACGTCGAACGCGTGGCGGCCCTGGCAGATGCCCTCGAGGAGCAAAAGCCCGCACTGCCCGACGGCTCGCCGATGACGGTCGAGCGCCTGCAGCTCATGGGCAGCGACTTTGGCATGAAGCCGAGCTTTGAGCGCATGCACTGGATTATCGACCACGCGTTTGTTGATGGCGACGGTACGTTGAGCTGCGGTTCCTCGGTATCCGACAGCTTTTTGATGCACGCCTTCGAGCGCACCAACACGCGTACAAACCCGCTGTACTGGACGCTGCAGGAGTTCATCTACGCCGACGGCGACACGATGCCCATTCACTGGGCTGCAGCCGAGGAAAAGGCCCATCGCGCCGAGTTCGACACGCTCACGCGCCCGCTCATGTTTACCGGTGAGGCTATGTTCCCGTGGATGTTTGAGCAGATGCCCGAGCTCAAGCCCTTCAAGCTCGCCATGGATCTGCTGATGGAAGACACCAGCTGGGACAAGATCTACGACCCGCAGCGCTTGGCCTGCAACGAGGTGCCGCTCCAGGCCGCGGTGTATTTCGACGACATGTACGTCGATTCGGGCCTGCAGCTCGATACGCTCAGCCGCGTGGGCAACTCGCACGCCTGGGTGACCAACGAGTTTGAGCACGATGGCCTGCACGGCAGCGCGGTGTTCAAGCACCTCTTCGACGAAGCCCTCAACCGCGGAGACCTGCGCCGAATCTTCTAGCAAAGGAGTGTCCCCAACTGCCGGCACAAAAGGAACGTCCCCAGGTGCCGGACAAGTACCGGCAATGACGATGCCGCAGGAAGAGGACGGAAAGCGAAAACGCCCCTAAGCGAGCAAGGTGACGTGAAAGAGGAGGGCATTGACCTTTTGGTCATGCCCGACGATTGAACGTCAGATTGCCGCTTAGGGGCGTTTGCAGCGTCAATTGGTTAGGCGAAGACCTGATGGTCATGCCTCACCTTTTGAATGACAAATTGTCGCTCTGGGCGGCGCGCAGCGTCGACCCGTTAGGCGAAGACGATCAAATTATCGCGATGAATCGCGGGCTTCTCGGCCAGGTCTGCCAGCAGGCGGTTGCCGGCAATCTGGTCCTGGCGGCGTCCGGCTGCAAGCTCCAGCACGTCCGAATCGGCCTCGGCAATACCACGCGCGACAACCATACCGCTCGGGTCGCACACGTCGAGCACATCACCCTCGGCAAACTGACCATCGACCTCGCGAATACCCACCGCGAGCAAGGACGAGCCACGGCTGACCAGCGCCTTCGCGGCGCCGTCATCGACCGTCACCGAGCCATGCGCCTTGTCGCCCAGCGCGATCCACAGCTTGCGGGGCGCAATGTCCAGACGCTCCGCCGGCGGATCGAACAGCGTGCCCACACTCTCGCCGCGAGCGAGGCGCACGAGCGCATCGGGCTCCTCGCCCGAGCATATCACGCTCTGAATGCCCGCCGTCATCAGAATGCGGCTCGCGCGGATCTTGGTAATCATGCCACCCGTGCCCACCGATGTGGAAGAATCGCCCGCCGAGGCAATGATCTTGGCATCGATCTTATGCACGACCGGGACAAACTCGGCCGTTGGGTCCTCATGCGGATTGGCGGTATAGAGCCCATCGATGTCCGAGAGCGTCACGCACAGATCGGCAGAAACCAAGCAACTTACGAGCGCCGCCAGCGTGTCGTTGTCGCCAAACTTGATCTCGTCGACAGTAACGGTATCGTTCTCGTTGACGACCGGCACCACGTCAAGCTCCACCAGGCGCAGCAGGGCGTCGCGTGCGTGCAGGTAGGACGTGCGGCGGGCCGTATCGTGGCGCGTGAGCAGCACGAGCGAGGTGAGCAGGTCGCGCGCATGAAACTCCTCGTCGTAGGCCGACGAGATGATACACTGACCGGCCGAGGCGCAGGCCTGCAGGCTCGGCAGGTCGCCGACCGGCTTGCGGTCGAAGCCCAACACGGGATAGCCGCAGGCGATAGCGCCCGAGCTCACCACGACCAGGCGCCAACCGAGTTTGCGCAGGGCTGCGGCCTGATCGGCAAGCCCGCCGATAAAGGCGCGGTTGACCTTGCCGTCGGAGCCCACCACCGTGGACGAACCAATCTTTACCACCATCGTTTTATAAGAAGTCGTCATACGTCAAACCAATCGAATGTTGAGCAGGCGGGCGAGAAAATGATCCGTTTTCCTCCGTCGCATGCGGATCACCGGAGAAGCCGCAAGGCCAACTGATCCGTTTTCCTCCGTCCCCTTCGGATCATTTTGCCCAGGGGAAGGCCGAAGCCGCGGCCATGTTCTTGCGCACGAGCTCGTCGCGCACCTGTGCCAGGCCCTGCTCCATGCCCACCACATAAGTCTGCGGGTACAGGAAGCGCTTGTAGACCGGATCCAGATGGTCCAGTGCCCAGGTGCAACGCTCGCGTGCGTCCTCAATGCTCTCGCGCGGGGCAACGGCACTGCCATCGCGCACGATCGGCGCCAGCAGCTCGCGATACTCAAGCTCGGAAACGTCGGTCACCAGGGCGGCATCGTTCACGGCCACGAGGGTATTGCCACGCGCGGCGCCCTCCCCCGCCAGATGATCCTCGTCATAGATCATGTCGCAGATCGGGCCGCCAAAGCCGTCGTAATAGCGGCGCACGCGCTGCACGCCCGGGATCGTGCGCTTGTAGGGCTGCTCGGAGAGCTTAACCACCGGCGTCCACGGGTCCGCTTCACTCGCACGGCGGGCGGAAAGCTTGTACACGCCGCCCAGCGCCGGCTGGTCATAGCAGGTCGCGAGCTTGGTGCCCACGCCAAAGCTATCGATAGGCGCACCCTGGTCGAGAAGTGACTGAATCGTGTACTCGTCAAGATCGTTGGAAACCGAGATCCCCACATAGGGCAGGCCCTCGGCATCAAAACGGCCGCGCACATACTTGGAGAGCTTGGCGAGGTCGCCCGAGTCAATGCGAATAGCCGACAGGCGCTCGCCCACCGCCTCCATCTCCTTGGCAACCGTAATGGCATGCTCGCAGCCCTCACGCACATCGTAGGTGTCGATGAGCAGCGTACAGTTCTTGGGGCTCGACTTGGCAAAGGCGCGGAAGGCCTCGAGCTCGGAATCGAAGCTCATCACCCAGCTGTGCGCATGCGTGCCAAAGACGGGAATACCGTAGCGGCGACCGGCGAGCACATTGGACGTAGAGGAACAGCCGGCAACGTAGCTCGCGCGCGCGACGGCCAGGCCGCCATCGGGACCCTGGGCGCGGCGCAGACCAAACTCGGCCACGGGACGACCGTCCGCCGCCAACACCACGCGCGCTGTCTTGGTGGCGACAAGTGTCTGGAAGCCGACGATGTTGAGCAGCGCTGTCTCGAGCAGCTGGCACTCCAGCGCGGGGCCGGTGACGCGCACCATGGGCTCGCGCGGAAAGACGAGCTCGCCCTCGGGGACGGCATCGATATTTACATGCGCACGAAAATCGCGCAGGTAGTCGAGGAATCCAGGCTTGAACATCGCGCCGCCGGCCGGGGCCTGGAGCGAGGCAAGGTAGTCGATATCCTCGGGCGTAAAGCGCAGGTTCTCGACCAGCTCAGGCAGCTCGGCGGTGCCGCACATGACGGCGTAGGCGCTACCAAAGGGATGGTCGCGGTAAAACGCGGTAAAACAACCCTGCTCATTGGCCTTGCCGCTCTCCCACAGGCCCTGGGCCATAGTGAGCTCGTACAGATCGGTGAGCATTGCGATGTCGGTGGGATGCGAGATGTCGGTCAAAGCCATGGGGCGACCTTTCGGATGCGTTGTGCAGAAGTTGAGGGTTGGACGAGGCGGACGTGCGGGCATGGAGCCCGGCGCGAACAGGTTAGTGCAGGCCCATGCTGCCCGTGATCGTGTAGACCATAAAGACGATAAACGCGATGAGGGCGAGCACAATGATGATTTTTTGAGCCGGAGCCATACCGGGGATCTCATTCTCACCCGTAGGCTCCTTGGAGGTGACCATGCGCTGGGCAAAGGTCATCTCGTCACGGCTCGGCTTGGGCTCGGCGGCCTTGGGATGAGCCACCTTTTTAGGTTGAGGTTTGGGCGCGGCAGGCGCAGGCTTCGCAGCGGCGGGCTTGGGCGCAGGGGCGGGCTTGGGCGCGGATGCGGCGCTCGCAGCGGCCTCCTCGGCCTTTGCGCGCTCGGCACGCAGAGCAGTCAGCTCCTCACGCTCGCGACGAGCCTCTTCCTGAGCCTCGCGGCGGGCCTTCTCGGCGCGGAGCTCTTCCAACTCGGCGCGCTCCTCGTCGGACAATGGTTGGGACTCAAGCTCGGCCATGGTACCGCCCTTTCTTTTTAAAAAAAGCCGCCGACACAATGTCAGCGGCTTATCAAATCCAAGGGTGGAGACGAAGGGAGTCGAACCCTCGGCCTCTGCCATGCGACGGCAGCGCTCTCCCAACTGAGCTACGTCCCCAGGACAAGTTGTTATTTTACCTACGGCTCGCCAACTGTCAACGCCCAATACCCAGTCTTTTTGGGACGGGGATATTTTGACTACCTTTCGAGCAAGCGATCCTCCCGATGATTTTTCTGGGACGGGGATTAAAAATCATTGTGAACCGAATGATTTTTTAATCCCCGTCCCAGAAAAATCATCGGCGAACGCGCTACTTTGCGCTGGTGAGGACGCCGGTGGTGTCGAAGGCCGGGGTAAAGCTCTCGTCTACCGCGCCGCCCTCTTGCCAGAACATCGTCGTAAAGCCAAGGTCATCGGCATGGTCGAGCACCTGCTCGTACTCCTCGCGCGTCACAGCACGCGCCAGGTCGCCGCCCTGCTCGCGCATGAGCGCATTGGGCGTGTACTGGTTCATGACCGAGATCGGCACATCACCCACCGTCTGCCACACCAGGTCCAGCACGCGACACGAATCGTCTGCATGTCCCGGCAGTACCAGATGGCGCACGATCATGCCGCGCTTCATGAGCCCGTCCTCGTCCACCAGCTCTCCCCCGCGGCGCTCAATCTCGCGCGCCATTTGCGCTAAGCCCGACACGGCCACGCGCGGGTAGTCCTGAATATGAGACAGTGACTGCGCAAGCGCCGCATCGGCATACTTAAAGTCGGTAAGCCATACATCGACCAGATCGCCGAGCGCCGCCACGGCACTCGCGCGCTCATAACCGCTCGTATTGTAGACGATGGGGATGACCAGCCCGCGCGCCCGTGCCGCGCCAATCGCAGCCGGCAGCAGGTGCGCGTAGTGCGTCGCCGTCACTAAATTAATATTGTTCGCACCCTGGTCCTGCAGCTCCAACATAATCTCGACCAGACGCTCGGGCGAAATCTCAAGCCCAAAATTGCCCGTCGAGATCTCGTGGTTCTGACAATAGACGCATTTGAGCGAGCAACCGCTAAAGAAGATCGTGCCCGAACCGGCTTCGCCCGAGATAGGCGGCTCCTCCCACATATGAAGCGCCGCGCGGGCCACTTTGAGCGTGTCGTCAGCACCGCATACGCCGTGCGCGCCCTCATCGCGCGCCGCACCGCAACGGCGCGGACACAAATGGCAGGCGGGCGAAAAAAGTTCGGTCAACGACGTCGGCATAAAAACATGCTCCAAAACAACGATTCAGCAGCTCAAACGTAAAGGGACCAACCGCACAGACGGCTCGAGCCCCAAGGCGCCGTAATCGTCCGACACGATTTTTGTAATGTCAAGACTGGAATCCACAAAGTGCCGCTTTATGATGTAGTTATTCCGCCCCCCGCGGAGCAACTGGGTGAACCGTCGCGTTTATTTAGGGAGCCCACACAGTCGTACCTAGTACAGGTATCCTTCGTTGTTAAGGACGCTGGAACAGTCGATGAGGGCACCCACCTGTTTTAGGTGGGTTCATTTTCGTAACGTGGGGGGTGGTTTTCTTTTGCCGAAAATCGCCATTGCAAATCCCGCCATGATCCCCAAAAGGCACTAGGCGGAACCCCACTATCACTCGAATATCTGGTAAGCGCGTGATTATCGCCCGTGCAATTCCTCACACCCTCCTTGGTCGAGTATCATGAATCAGCTATACCCTTTGCGGCGTGGCATCCTTTGACCTTTTCCTTCGACGCTTGGCGGTTTATCGATTCATGGCTTCCTCCACGAGCTTCATACCGTACCTATGCGTGGCGGTCGCGGCTTTTATCACGACCTTCCTTACGGTGCCCCTGGTCAAGCGCCTGGCAATCAAGCTCGACGCCGTCGACTATCCTTCCAAGCGCCGCATCAACACTAAGCCCATCCCGCGCATGGGTGGCACGGCGGTCTTTTTGGGCCTCGTCGTCGCCTGCATTGTTCACATCCTAGGCACCTGGTACCTGGGCTGGCCACCCGTTTTGGTGCCCCACCCCCGTCTGCACATCAGCTACCCCATACTTGCGCTTTCTTTTACCGCCATCTTTGCGACCGGCGTGATCGACGACGTCTACCAGCTCAAGCCCAAGCAAAAGCTGGCCGGCCAGGCCCTCGCCGCGCTCATCGCCTGCGTGGGCGGCCTGCGCATCGGCGTCATCGTCAACCCATTTGCTCCTGGCGAGATCATGCTCGGCTGGCTCGCCTACCCCATCACCATTGTCTACCTGGTGGCGTTCACCAACATCATCAACCTTATCGACGGCCTCGACGGTCTGGCCATAGGCATCTGCGGCATCGCGTCGTTCACGATGTTTTCGGTCGCCGCGCTCTCGGGCCGCATCGACGCTGCCG
The DNA here is from genome assembly GCA_902479075.1 of uncultured Collinsella sp. GTDB lineage: Bacteria > Actinomycetota > Coriobacteriia > Coriobacteriales > Coriobacteriaceae > Collinsella. The sequence continues at coordinate 123,705 of CABSNK010000001.1, read as the reverse complement.
CGCTCTCCATCGCGCTCTTTGGCTCGTGCCTCGCCTTCTTGCGCTATAACTTCAACCCCGCGAGCATCTTCTTGGGCGACTCGGGGTCGCTGCTTCTGGGCTTTGCGCTGGGTTCCATCTCGCTGCTCAACGTGAGCCGCACCGCCGCGCTTACCTCGCTCATCATCCCGCTCATCGTAGCCGGCGTGCCCATCATCGATACGTTTAGCGCTATCGTGCGCCGTAAGCGCGCCCACATTAGCATCGGGCAGGCCGACAAGGGCCACATCCACCACCGCCTCATTCAAGAGGGCTACAACCAAAAGCAGGCCGTACTGCTCATCTACGCCTGGTGCATTTTGCTTTCGGCCGGCGCCGCCGCCATCAATCAGGTCGAGGTCCCCATGCGCGTGCTCATCTTTACCGTGCTCGCCATCGGCTCGGCGGCCTTCGCCAAGCACCTGCACCTGTTTGAGCCCGTGCTGCGTCACCATTACAACAAGCGCACGCACGAGGACGAGCTGGTAACCCCCGACGACCCCGCTTTTAAGCAGGAGGAGCAAGCAGCAGAGGATCGTAAGGAAGAGCGCCACCACAAGCTCTAGGATAAGCTGCCGAGGATGCGTCCAGGCGCCGCTGGCATAGCGCAGCCGCGCCGCACCCAGCGCGCAAGCCACCCATCGCACAAGCCGCCCCTCTCCCGCCCCTCGCCTGCTTACGCCCCGCCCCTCCAATAAACGCGTTATCATCTTGACCCATGAACATACGTTAGGAGCAATCATGCCAAACGAGAACAGCTACGAAGTCGCGTTGCAAAAGAGCAACGCCATTCGCGAGGGCCTGGCCAAGACGCCCGAGAAGTTCACCATGCTTACCGGCGACCGCCCCACCGGCCGCCTGCACCTAGGCCACTACTTTGGCACCCTCAAGGGCCGTGTTGAACTGCAGAACATGGGCGCCAAGACCAACGTGCTCATCGCCGACTACCAGGTCATCACCGACCGCGACACCACCGAGCATATCCAGGACAACGTGTACAACATGGTGATGGACTACCTTGCCTGCGGAATCGACCCCGACAAGACCATGATCTACGCGCACTCCGCCGTGCCCGCCGCAAACCAGCTCATGCTGCCGTTCCTGTCGCTGGTGTCCGAGGCTGAGCTGGCGCGCAACCCCACGGTCAAGGCCGAGATGGAGGCCTCGGGCCACGAGCTCACCGGCCTTCTGCTCACCTACCCGGTGCACCAGGCCTGCGACATCCTGTTCTGCAAGGGCAATGTGGTGCCCGTCGGTCGCGATCAGCTGCCGCACATCGAGCTCACCCGCACCATCGCCCGCCGCTTTAACAACCGCTACGGCAAGGTGTTCCCCGAGGTCGATGCGCTGCTGTCCGAGACCCCACTGCTGCACGGCCTGGACGGTCGCAAGATGAGCAAGAGCTACGGCAACGCCATCAACATCTCGATGACCGCCGAGGAGACGGCCAAGCGCATCAAGAAGAGCCAGACCGACTCCGAGCGCATGATCACGTTTGATCCCGAGAACCGCCCCGGCGTTTCCGGCCTGCTTTCGACCGCCGCGATCTGCACCGGCCGTTCCGAGGTCGAGATTGCCGAGGAGATTGGCATGGGCGGCTCCGGCCAGCTCAAGAAGTACGTGACCGAGGCCGTCAACGAGTACTTCGCGCCGATCCGCGAGCGTCGTCAGCGCTACGAGAACGATCTGGACTACGTGAAGGACGTGCTGCACGAGGGCAACCGTCGCGCCAACGAGATCGCCGAGCAGACCCTGGCCGAGGTTCGGGACGCCATGGGCATGGTGTACTAGACCGACCTGCTGGCTTGAACTTTCGATTGCTATAGGGCGGGCGCTACGGCGTCCGCCTTTTTTTGGTGCCCGACCGGTTCGGCTCCGCCCATCGCACTCCCCCGACAAACGGGAACGGGCCCGCCGGCAGTCAGTTGCCAGCGGGCCCGTTCCCGAAGTACACCGTTGAATCGCACAGAGGGGAGGGATGCGAATCAAACTCAACAGGGCAGGCTTTTTCATCGCCTATTGCCCGCTCCGTTGTTGAATAAAATATAGTTCACCGTGGTTTACTTTGCAGCATCAATATGAGCCGCCATAGCTTCTCCATAAGTTAGCCCCGGTAAACCTACAATGGAAAACCATCACAAAGGGGACAGGCACCTTCGTGGTGGTTTTGGCCACGGCAGAACTGTTAGAGTCCAGCTGGCCAGCGACAGGCGGCCAAGTCGACGTGCATGGAATCGGTAAACGCCACGCCCTCCCCCATTAAGAGCTCGCGCTGAGCATCGGGACCGCCAAAGGCAAAGCCCTCACAGATACGGCCGTCGGCAAACACCACGCGATGACAGGGAATTTGACCAGGGCGTGGGTTGCTATGCAGCGCATACCCCACATAACGTGCACTTCGCGCGCGACCGGCGAGCAGCGCCACCTGACCATACGTGGCGACCATCCCCTCGGGGATCTGCTCAACCACCTCATACACCCGCTCAAAAAAACCCTCAGACGCCATCGCTCGCTCCCTTCTCCGCATTAACAGCATAAAGAAATGATCCCTTGGGGACGGAGGAAAACGGATCATTCACGGCCTCCGTGCGGTCGATGATCCGTTTTCCTCCGTCCCCAAGGGATCATTTGTTGGCAGGTTGGTTAGTTGGCGGGATGGAAGAAGGCTACGGCTACGGCACCGGGGCCTACGTGGGTACCGATGGTGGCACCGATGGTGTGAACGGGCAGCTCGCCCTCGGTGTGGCCAGCCCACAGTGCCGCGCTGTCCTCGATATACTTCTTGAGCACCGCATCCGAAAGGCCCGTATAGCCGAGCGCCAGCGGCATGGAAAAGTCGATGCCGCCCGCCTTTTCGACCTTTTGGTTCAGCAGGTTGCGGCCGTTCTTGGAACCGCGCGCCTTTCCCAGCTGCACAATCAGACCGTCCTCGGCAGCTACCACGGGCTTTACGTTGAGCAGCGTACCCACGGCGCCGGCAGCAGCAGACAGGCGACCGCCGCGCACCAGGTACTCCAGCGTCTCGAGCAGGCCGATAACCACCACGCGGTCGCGCACGGCCTCGACCGCCGCCGCGATCTGGGCCGCGCTACGGCCCTCGTTCACCAAGCGCAGCGCATACTCGACCAGAATGCGTTCACCCAGGGTGACGTTGTTGCTATCAACCACGTACACATCGCCGCCCGGCGCCTCGGCTAGTGCGGTACGGGCGCTCTGATTGGTGCCCGACAGCTTAGCGCCCACGGTAATAATCACAGCCTCATCGCCGGCTTCGCGAATCTCGGCGATAGCCTGCGAGAACGCGTACGGGTTGACCTGGCCGGTCTTGGGCAGCTCATCGCGCTCCACGAGCATCTCGTAAAAGCGCTGGTGATCGATGTCGACGCCATCCATGAACACATCGGTGCCAAAGGAGACGGACAGCGGCAAAACGTCCAGTGCCGGGTGCTCGGCCGGCGACATATCGCTTGCGGAATCGGTAATAATGCGGACGGACATAGCGAATCCTTTCTTGCGCAGGTCCCGCGCAGGGAATTTTGACAGCAATGCCCCGGCACGGTACACGCGCTTAAACGGGACGATGCAGTTGATAATGGGAAGCAAATGCCCAGGCGGCCCTACAGCTCGCGCAAGGTGTTGAGAATCGTACGCAGCGACGCATACATCTGCTCACGCTGCTCCACGCCCATGGCCTTGCCGGTGGTGTCGAGCACTTCACGAATAATGCAATCAGCCTCGTTCATGCTCTCGCCGCCCAACGTGGTCAGGCGAACCGGGGCGCGATACTTAACGGCGGCATCGCCCGAATCGTCGACTTCGACGTAGCCGCCCTCCTCCAGATGCGCCAGCGTGCGCGAGACGGCAGCGCGGGTCACGCCAGCCATGCGGGCGAGGTCGGCACCAGTCAGGCCGTCCTTGCTGCGCTCAAGATAGTACAGGCACATGATGTCGGAGCCCTTAAGGCCCAGCCTTGCGCCCTCAGATGTCTTAATGCGCTGGATCTCCTTGTAGAGTCCGCTGATCAGTCCGACAAAGTCCTCGAAACGTGTCTCGTCGCTCTGCTGCATGGGAGACGCCCGCCTTTCGCTTGCATAATGCTAACGGGTAAACATCTTAACCGTACCCAGCGGCCGCCAGCACTGCGCGCCCTATTTGTTAACTCATCAACATAAAAACCACCACAAAGGGGACAGGCACCTTTGTGGTGGTTTTGACCGGCGAGTATGATTTGCAGAAGTTGCTACAGCTCCACGCGGGGATTGTCGCGGGTCACAAGCGTCTTAACGACAACCGTCGCCCCCAGATAGCGCTCAAGCAGCTCGGCTAAGCGATCGATGGCGGCCTGACAGTCCCCCATGCGCTCGGGCTCTACGCACTCAATCGCCAAAAACGCGTCGGCCGAATCGTCGGATAGAGCCGTTCGAACGCCGTCGCGCCAGTTCCAGCAGCGGCACACGGCGCCCGCATCGTCAATGTAGGCGAGCTCGCCGGGCAGCGTCGGGTCGTCCGCTTCCTCGCCAAGCGGCAGGAACGCATCCCCGCCGTCGGTCACCTTCAAGCGAAGGTCCCCCTCAATCGCATGCAGATCCTCGCCTCCCACGGGCAGTGCATAGGACAGCGACACCGTGTTATAGATATCCACCGCGGGCGTAATGTGGCCCACCGGCTTGCCCTTGAGCACGCGCTTGAGCAGGTTCTCGATTGAACAGCGCGCGCCCTTTTTGGTCTTGAACAGACGATAGGCCTCGCGCCATGCCTTGACCGGTGCGTTCTCGCTGATTGTATCGCTGGTCAGATGACGCTCCGCATCGATATTGGCACGGTCGAGCAGCGCCGCTATCGCGTCCACATCCTCTTGAGGTATCTGGGCCGCGGGCTTCATACCCTCCACGACCACAACACCGACCGCCGCCTGAGGAAACAGCTCCCAAAATGAATCCTCGGCAATAAAGCTCTTCATACGTGCTCCCTTCATTGTGCGCGCCCGAGTGAGGGCGCCTAAACAAAAAGCGCCCTTACAACGGCCACCTTCAAAGTCCTACGGTGCCGTCACAAGAGCGCTTGCGCTGTCCCCATCCGGAGAAGGGGACGATATGTCAGGCGTATTGTAACCTGAGTCATCCGCGCGAGCAAAACCACCACAAAGGTGCCTGTCCCCTTTGTGGTGGTTTTGGGTCTGAGGCGATGCTAGTGGCGGAGCCCCAGCAGGCCGCGTCCGCGATGACGGGCGTCGGCGTGCACCTGAGCGTGCGGACCGGCGGCCTTGACGGACTCGGGCAGGTGCGAGTACTTCTTCTCGAAGTTCTCCTCGAACATCACGGCCAGGTTGTGCGCGGCCTCGTCGTAGCGAGCGGTGCTCTGCCAGTACTGGCGCGGCACCAGAATGCCGTCGGGCACGCCATGGCACGTGGTGGGAATGTCGACGTTAAAGATGTCGTCGTGCACGAACTCGCTGTCCTCGATGGTACCGTCGAGGGCGCGGGCCACCAGGGCGCGCGTGTAGGCAAGCTCGATGCGATGGCCCACGCCATAACCGCCGCCAATCCAGCCGGTGTTGACCAGATAGACGCGGGTGCGACCGTCGGCGATACGCTCGCCGAGCATCTTGGCATAGACCATGGGATCGAGCGGCATAAACGGCTCGCCAAACAGCGAGGAGAACGTGGGCGTGGGCTCGGTGACGCCGACCTCGGTGCCAGGAATCTTGGCGGTGAAGCCCGTCACAAAGTGATACATGGCGGCGTCGGCCGTCAGGCGCGAGATGGGCGGCAGCACGCCAAAGGCATCGCAGGTCAAAAACAGCACGACGCTCGGGGTGGTGCCCATGCCCTTGGTCCACGCGTTGGGAATGTGCTCGACGGGATAGGCCACGCGCGTGTTGTGCGTGATCGAGACGTCATCGTAGTTGGGCTTGCGATTCTCATCGAGCACCACGTTTTCGCAGATGGCGCCAAAGCGGACGGCGTTGAAGATCTCGGGCTCGTGGAACGCGTCCAGGCCCTCGCACTTGGCGTAGCAGCCGCCCTCGACGTTAAAGATGCCCATGTCGGACCAGCCGTGCTCGTCATCGCCGATCAGCAGGCGCGTGGGATTGGCCGAAAGCGTGGTCTTGCCGGTGCCCGACAGGCCAAAGAACACGGCAGTCTCGTGCGTGACGGGATCCATGCTGGCCGAGCAGTGCATGGGCAGCACGTCGTCCTCGACGGGCAGCAGGTAATTCATGACGCTGAAGATGGACTTTTTGATTTCGCCGGAGTAACCGGTGCCGGCAACCAGAATCACGCGCTCCTGGAAGTTGATAACCACGGCGGCGCTGGAGTTGAGGCCCTTGATGGCGGGGTCGCACTGGTAGCCAGGTGCCGCGAGCACGCAGAAGTCCGGCTCGCCGGCGCGCGCAATTTCGCGAGCGAGCGGACGGGCGAGCATCTGCTTAATAAAGAGCGCCTGGCTGGCGCGCTCGCAGGCGACGAGCAGGCGACGCGTGTGGTTGCGGTCGGCGCCGGCCATGCCGCGGGTGACGAACACATCGCGCTCGTTGAGATAGTCGACGATGCCGGCCTTGATGGTCTCGTAGCTCTCGATCGAAAGCGGTCGGTTGACGGCGCCCCAGGCAATCTTATCGTGGACATCGGGGGTGTCAACGATAAAGCGATCGTTGGGAGAACGACCAGTGCGCTCCCCCGTCTCGATCACCAGCGCGCCGTTGGATGCCATGCGGCCTTCTTCGCGGCGGATGGCGTGCTCGACGAGCTCCGCGGCGGGTAGATCGACCAACAGGCGGGGCTGATTATCGGCGGGATCTTCGACCAGCGTAATACCAAAGTTGGACAGAACTTCTGCAGGGGTAACACCAGGCATGGGGCCTCCTTTAAAAACGCGGCACGTGGACGCGGCGCGCACTTTACTCACGTAAAGCCCGTTGTACCCGATATGCAAAAACGTTTTTGCGGCAACGGCGAAGCGCCCGCCCAACGGTCAAAAATCGCAGGCAAGCGGCCTGGTCATTGGGGACGTTCTTAATCGACTAATCGTTGGGGACACTTATGAACAGGCAACAACCAAGGAGTGTCCCTAGATGCCGGCACTTAGGGACGTTCCCAAAGTGCCGACTACAGCGGCAGGCCTTGGCCGAGCATGGCGATGACGCTCATGAGGACCAGCATGCCGGCGGCGTAGGGCAGCACTGCGCCCAGGAGCTCGGCGTCCTTACCGCGCACGTGCACGGCAGCGAGGCCAATCGCGAGCGTCTGCGGCGAGACCATCTTACCGGCGGCGACACCCAGGGCGTTCAACGCAACCATCCAGTAGTCGCTCACACCCAGCGCCGAAGCGGCCTGGCTCTGAATGGGACCAAACAGCATGCCCGACGATGTGCCCGAACCGGTCACGAACGCACCGACGGCACCGATCCACGGGGCCAGAATCGGGTACAGACCACCGGCGACGGCAATGCAGAACGCACTGATCGAAGAGATCATGCCCGCATAGCCCATCACCTTGGCACAGCCCAGCACCGAAAGCATCGTGATTACCGTCGGCATCATCTGCTTCACAGTCGCGGCCAGCACCTCGCCCATCATGCGCGGCGAAGCCCCCTGAATGGCGCCGCCGATAAACGCGGCCAGGAAGATCCAAACACCCGGCGTGTTAATCCACGAAAACGTGAGCGTGCCGGGGTTCTCGCCGCAATACACCTGCACGTGACTCGCAAAGGGCGCAAGCGCGGCATGCACGGCGGGCACCAGGTTGGACGTACCCAACAGCAGTACAAAAATCAGGATGAAACACGACCAGGCAGAAAGCGCCGACTTATCGGTGAGCTGCTCACCGGCCTCGATATTCATGTGAAAGCGCGCGTCCAGGTGACCGGACTTCTCGGCGCGCATGGCAAGCGCGGCGGTCAGCGCGAGCGACACGATGGAGCCCACGACCACGGCAAGCTCGGGGCCCACAAACATAGCGACGACCAGGGCAGCGCCGACAAAGGACGCGCCAGAGAGCAGCGCGATGCCGGCCACGCCGTGCAGGCGCTCGCCTACGCTCGCAACATCGCCTTGATCGTCGGTCACGCGGCCCGCAACCAACACGATGAGCAGCGGCATCACCACAAAGAACGGTGCGAGCTGCACCAGCTGAACGGTCGCCAGGTGCAGGGAATCCAGACCCACCAGGTCGGCAACGGACACCGTGGGGATGCCGATGGAGCCGTAGGGCGTGGGCACGCCGTTGGCCAGCAGGCAGATCAGCACGGCAGGCACGGCCTCAAAACCAAGGCCCGCGAGCATGCCAGCGGGAATGGCGACAGCGGTACCAAAGCCAGCCATGCCCTCCATAAAGCCGCCGAAGCACCACGCCACGAGCAGCGCCAGCAGACGGCGATCGCTGCTGATGGAGGTGATCATGCTGCCGATCACGTCCATGGCGCCCGTGCGAACGCAGAGGTTATACGTAAAGACGGCGGCGATAATCACCAACACGATGGGCCACAGCGCCATCAAAAAGCCCTCGAGCGAGGCCGTGGCTATCTGCGCCACCGGCAAATGCCACCACGCAAAGGCGAGCACGCACGAAAGAACAAACGAACCAATCGCGGCTTTCCAGGCCGGCCATTTAAAGCACAGCAGCATCACGACAAGCCAGATGATAGGCACAAGAGCCAGCAAAAATGCGGCGACGTCCATGTGTAAAAGCTCCTTGGTACCGCGAGGGCGGCATCGGGGGTGTCATAAAACTTGAACAGGATACCGCACGCTTACCGACAATTTTCTGCCGCCTGCCGAAATATTGAACAATCCGTTCAAAAACACGAGCAAACACCGCCGCGTCTATACTAGAGCGCAGCAATAGAAAGGACTCCGCCTTGAGCATCACGCCCCTCGATAGCATCCGCCGCGCCATCGCCCGCCGCAACGGCGTCACCGACCCCACCGTATCGGGCGGGGCGCACGGGCAGGGCGGACGCATCGAGAACGGCCTGTTCCCCGCATCGCACACCGCCGAGAAGCTCGCACGAATCCAAGAGCTAAGCCAGCGTAACGCCGGCGGTCCCGACAGCAACCAGGCCACACGCCGTCGCCGCGAGCGCGATCGCCAGCCCGGCCCCATCCACCGCATGGTCAATGCCTGGTGGAACCGCCTGCTCGGAGCCGTCTACGGCGGCGGCTTCTCCACGCAAGAAGCCGAGTACGAAGATCATGCCACCCGTCGCGACTACCTTTGGAATACCCTGGGCACCGCCGTATGGGGCATGGCGTTTCCTCTGCTCACCATCGTGTCCACGCAGCTCGTGGGCGCCGAGGAAGCCGGCAAGTTCTCCATTGCGTTTGTCACCGGCACGCTCATCATGATCGCGTGCAACTACGGCGTGCGCAATTTTCAGGTCTCGGACATCGACGAGAAGGCGTCCTTTGCCTCCTACCAGCTCAACCGCTGGCTTTGCGGAGCATTCGCGCTGGCCTGCGGCCTTGCATACAGCAGTGCCCGCGGCTACGACGCGCAGATGGCAACGATCGGCCTGGGCGTCTACCTGTATAAGGTGATCGACGGCGTGGCGGACGTGTACGAGGGCCGCCTGCAGCAGGCCGATAAACTCTACCTGGCCGGCATGAGCCAAACGCTGCGCTCCGCCGGCGTCATCGCGGTCTTTAGCGTGGCGCTGTTCCTACGCGCAGCATGCCCATCGCGGCCATGGCCATGGGTGTCACCGCCATCGTCTCGCTCGTGCTGGTCACCGCGCCGCTGGCCCTGCTCGAAACCGAAAAATCGCGTCGCGTGAGTCTGCGCGAGGTCGGCCACCTGTTTGTCCAGTGCGCCCCGCTCTTTGGCGCACTGTTCCTGTTCAACCTCATCGAGAGCATGCCCAAGTTTGTGATGGAAGGCACGCTGGCCTACAAATACCAGCTGTACTTTAATGCCCTGTTCTTTCCGGCGCAGGCTATTTTGCTGAGCATCGGATTTGTCTATAAACCGCAGCTTTTGCGTCTGTCGAGCATTTGGGCGAACCCGCGCAAACGCCGCCGTTTTGACTTGATTATTATTGCCGTTATGGCGCTGATCGTGGCCATCACCGGCGTATGCGCCGCATTTATGGCCGGCCCCGGCATTCCCCTCATGAGCTTTATGTACGGCCTCAACTTTGAGCGCTACCGCACATTGGCGCTGCTGATGGTTGTCGCTGGCGGCATCACCGCGGCCATCGACTTTATCTACGCCATCATCACAGTGCTGCGCCACGCCGGCGACGTCACCAAGATCTATCTGATCTGCTTTGCCGTGAGCGTGGTGCTCCCGGTGATCTTAATCAACCTGCTGGGCCTGATGGGTGCCGTCGTAAGTTACCTGGCTATCATGGCCCTACTGCTGGTGCTGTTGATTGTCGAATACGCCCACATCCGCCAACGCATCGAACGCGACCGCAACCCATACGGCGCCTAATTAGCTGCCCCCGGTCACCGGAATTTGCGATGGAATCACCCCGGCTGGGGTCTCGTTGCGGACAATATGCATCACGCAAAACTAAGTGAGTAGACTTTTACCGAATCCCCGACCACACCGACAAAGCACAAGTCTGTGACCTGCGGTTTTATTGAGGCGAACATGTTGAGTGCTCGGCATTTCCAAAAAAGTCTACTCACTTAGCCAGCGGGCGGCCAAATGATTATTTAATCCCCGTCCCAGAAAAATCAATTAGCGGGCAGAAGGGCAAAAGTAGTCAAAAAGGCCCCGTCCCAAATTAGCTACCCTTTGCAGCGATTATTCGCCCGGGTTGATGTTCGCATAAAACTCCGCCCCGTCGTCCAGGCGCAGGATGCCCACGCGGCCGAACTCGGAACCGGTGGCCGCCGCACAGTCGATATCGATGCGATCGGGCACGCCGGCGGTATCCTCGCCACCCAAGCGCACCATCCGCCCGCGGCCCGACTCCTCATCGAGCCCTGCCAGGCCGCCAACCTCGCAATAACGCCCCAGCGACACCGTGGGCGTGTGGCCGCTCACCACGACCGGGCCCTTGCCCTCGGCAGAAAGCAGTCCCGTCGGGGCATCCCAATAGCCATGGCGAATCCAGAGCAAGTCATCGGACGACTGCACGGCGAGCATTTGCTGCAGCAGCTCGCGATCGGCATCGACCGCTCCCCTGCCGTCGCCGCAATCGACACCATGCTCAAGCAAAAACGCACGCGCCGCCTCGGTCTGAATGCCGGCGTGCACCAGCAGATACGGTCGCTCGGCAGTCTCGACCACCGCATAGAGCGGCAGGGCAGCAGCCCAGCGCACCAGCTCCTCGTATGCCTCAAACTCCATTTCGTTGAGCTGCTGGCGCGTGGTCCAACCGCCGTTGATATCCCAGGTCTCGGCATCGAGCGGGCCCTGGCCAATGATCGCGTCGAGCATAATCTGCTCGTGGTTACCCTTAAGCACGCGAGCGTTGGGCAGCGACCGCACCAAGCTGATGACGCCGACCGGATCGGGGCCGCGGTCGATCATGTCGCCCAGCACATACAGCGTGTCGTCGGACGTCAGCGAGATCTTGGAAAGGGCCTCGTCCAGCGCGCGCACGTGCCCGTGAGCATCAGATGTCACATAGATCGCCATGGAACGCCTTTCCCTGCATTACGGCCGAAGCCCGATGCCACGACTAAAACTTCAAGTTGAACTTAAACGTTACCCATTGTACTCCGTTGCAATAAAGCTGGAAAGTGCCACCGCTGCCAACGGTCACAAGCGGCCGCCCGCACGCCCCGAAAACACCGCGCCACCAGCACCAACGCCCCAACCAGCACCGCCCGCGCCCCCCGCCTCGTGTCGATAATGCGAACGCCCGCGGCTCGGCCCCATAAACCCACCATCTTTGGGTACAAATAACCGCAGACAACTGACCGTGCCACGCCAACCACCCAGGAGCGGACACTACCCATGAACCAGATACTTCTCTTTATCGGCCTCGTCATCATTTTGTGTCTGACCATCAAACCCGTCGGCAAAAAGCTCCCCTTCCCCACCCTGCTCATCTTTATCGCGCTCGGCATGCTGCTGGGCGTTAACGGGCCGGCGCACATCGACTTTAGCGACTACACGCTTACCGAAACCGTCTGCAGTACGGCGCTGCTGTTCATCATGTTCTACGGCGGCTTTAACACCAACATCGACCGCGCCAAGCCTGTCGCCGCGCCCGCGGTACTGCTGAGCACGCTCGGCGTTATCGCCACCGCCGGCATCACGGGCGCCTTTGCGCACTTCGCACTGGGCTTCGACTGGATCGGCGGCCTGCTGCTGGGCTCGATCGTGGCGTCGACCGATGCGGCGAGCGTCTTTAGCGTGCTGCGCGAGCACAACCTATCGCTGAGGGGCGGCACCGACTCGCTGCTCGAGGTCGAATCGGGCTCCAACGACCCCGTCGCCTACATGCTCACCGCGGTGCTCGCGACCCTTGCGGCGGGCGGCAATATCGACATTCCCGTGCTGCTGGCCAAGCAGATCATCCTGGGCGTGGGGCTGGGCCTTGCCATCGGCTGGACATCCAGCCGTCTGATTGAACGCGCACACGCAACGGCCGAGGGCGCGCAGACTATCTTTTTGTTCGCCGTGGCGATCGTTGCCTACGCGCTGCCGAGCTACCTGGGCGGCAACGGCTTTTTGGCTGTATACCTGGCCGGCATTGTGCTGGGTGCAAGCGACATCACCGGCAAGGTCGAGATGGCGCACTTCTTTGACACCCTTACCGAAATGGCCGAGATGACCATCTTCTTTTTGCTCGGCCTGCTCGTGACGCCCGCACGCCTGCCCCAAATGCTGTTGCCGGGCCTGGCGCTCATGGCGTTTATGCTCTTCGTGAGCCGCCCCGTCGCCGTCGGCCTGCTGTTGGCGCCCTTTAAGACCAATCCTCGCCAAGTCGCGCTCGCAAGCTGGGCGGGTCTGCGCGGCGCGGCTTCGGTCGTGTTTAGCCTCTTTGCCGTGGTGGTCGGTGTTCCCGGTGGGCACGACTTGTTTGACCTGGTGTTTGTGATTGCCGTGTCGAGCATTGTAGTGCAGGGCTCGCTACTGCCGGCGGTGGCGAAGAAACTCGACATGATCGATGCGGCCGGCGATGTGCGCCGCACGTTTAACGATTACCGCGACGAGGACGGCATGTCGTTCGTCAAGCTCAAGGTGGGCGCGGGACATCCGTTTGCCGGTCGCTCGCTTGCGGACATTGGCAGCGTCACCGACATGCTCGTAGTCCTGGTGCTGCGTGACGGCTCACACCCCGTGCTGCCCAACGGCGATACCGTCATCGAGGAAGGAGACCTTCTGGTGATGGCGACGCCGACGTTTGAAGAGCGTGCCGAGGTTACACTGCGTGAGGTCACCGTGACGCCCCACGGTCGCCTGGCCGGCCAGCGTCTTCGCGATGTGCCGCAAGGCAAGCACCCCTTTATCGTGGTGATGCTCAAACGCGACGGCCAAACGATCATCCCCGACGGCAACACCCTCATATACGCCGGCGACGAAGCCGTCATTGCCACGCTAGCGTCGTAGCCATCCCCACCCATAAGTTGCGGTGAAATAGGGACTGAATAGGCCTTCTAGCAGCCTAAACAGTCCCTATTTCACCGCAAGTTATTGAGGGGATAAGGTTGAGGGGTGGCTATGGCTACCAACCGTCGTCCGTATCGTCGCCTGTGGCGAAGACACGGAGGTCGAGGCCTTCGCGTTCGGCTCGGGCTAGGAGCTCTTGGGGCGACTCGTCCTCGATATCCATCACGTCGAGCATGGCGGCCGGAAAGCCCACGCCCGCCGCAGACCCCGCGCGGTCGAGCAGGCTCTCGCGCAGCTGATCTACATCAACTTCGATCTTCATGATGAAACCTCCCACCAGACCAGGACCCTACTCACCAGCGCCAAGCTCATCCACGGCAGCAACAAAAGCTGCCACCTGTTTATCGTCCATCTGCGTGGCCAGGCGCCCCACGGGCTCATCGTAGGCGAACTGCACCTTATCGATAAAGCAATCCCAAGCACGCTCATCCACACGCACGGCGGCCTCGCAATACTGGCTGAGCTTTTTGAGTCCATACCAAAACGCATTCACATGGCGCGCAGGATCCTCATCCAGCACACCATCGTAGCGACGCCCGTTAAACTCGCGCATGCGCGCCACGGCAACCATGAGCGAATCGCCGCCCTCGTCAGAAGCCTCATCCACCAGCTCGGGAATCGCAACCTCACGCCGAACAGTATGCCTGGTTGCACCATCGTACTCGCCCACCAGCACGTCCTCATCAAGCCGAGAATCGTAGTCCAAATAGCTCGAGCCCCGGCAAATCCCATGCGGTGAGCCAGAGCCAAACGCACAGAACAACCCGCCGTCGGCAACAACACGACGGTAGGTCTCAAACGACTTCTTAACCTGAGCGAGCAACTCGGAAAGCTTTCCGGCATCACACGCCATCTCGCACGCAACGCACGCAGGCTTCGGCAGCCCCGAAGGCTCCACCGTGCTCCCCGCAACGCGGGCGGCGCGCTCGGCCCGATACGCCTGCGCCGCCAAGCGCGCTCGCTGCGCAGCGCCGCGCACGTTGGTAAGCTCACGCTCCAACGCCACGTCACCAGCTACACCACCGGCCACGTCGTTCACAAGCCCGTCAGCGTCCTGCGACCCCGTCGCACTCAGCTCAGATTCAAACGTCGCCGTGATCATGTCCGCAAGGTCCGTCGCATCGGCGGCACAACGCATCTGCTCCAGCTGCGTGCATAGCAGATCGGCATCCAAAGGCACGGCATCCACAACGCGCACGTCACTCAGACGCGCCACGTCCTGCAGCACTAAAGCGCCGGCAGCATCGTACGCTGCGCGCACCCTGTCCGCCGTATTCGCACGCAGTTTTACCTCGATAAACGCAAGTGTCTGCTCCAAACGGACCAGCAACTCGGCCTTGTCCTCCATGCGCAAAAAGGCAGCATAGCGGCGCTCCATCCGCAGCGGTCCAACAATGCCCGCCTGCTTGCGAGCGCGTGCAAGCGCGGCGCCCTCAACACGACGGATATACCCGTCAACAGCCCGCACGGCAGACTCGCGTGCAGCGTGCTCGGCGGTCTCGATGCCCCTAAGCACGCCCAGCAGCTCACGGGAGCGCACCTTTCGCACCAACCCCCCGCGATCGTACTGCTCAAGCGCCGCCTGGCGCTTGGCTGCCGATCCAAAGCCAAACAGCTCGTCGAGCAACTCGCCAACGCAACGCTCGTCCGCCACGGCAAGGCCTCCTTACCCGAACACGCCAATACGCCCGCGGGCCCACGCGCACGCAAGCCCGCACGCCCGCACTCCTACAGATCCAGAGCCTTCTTCGCGGCGTCGACCGGGTCGCCATCCATGTAGAACACCGGGCTCAGGCCCGAGATAATCTCGGACGAAACACTCTGCAGGCCCGCGATGGCACTCAGCGGCAAAATCACGCGCTTGGCGCCGGCGTTTTTGGCCACGCGCATAATGTCCTCGAGCCCGCGGATCTCATCCATAGAGCCCGACATGCGCAAGATTCCCGGAATCGCCAGCGCAGGCATCACCGGGCGGTTGCACGCGGCAGAGCAAAGTCCCACAAACTCGGCGAGCGAAACTTCCTCGGACAGCCCCTTGCTCTGCAGGTCGTTGTAGAACAGCAGGTAATCCTTGGAGCCAATGTGCATGCCCGGCGCCACGCGGTTCGCCAGGTTCACAAAGTTGTCGAACGCGGCTTCCAGCGTATCGCGCACCGGCTTGTTAAAGGCCACGCCCTCGTACTTAAACTTGCACTCGCCGGCAACGGCCTTGTTCTCCAGCTTGTATACGGCAACCTCGCCGCCCTGCGACCTGCCCACGCCAAATACGTGGCCGGACAGCAGCGGCCCGTCGGGAATCAGCGTGTCCTCGGTCTGCTCGGGCACGCGCACCACGTGAACGTCCTGCGGGTTGTCGGCATCCATATAGCCCAGGTTGACGTCGATAAACTCGACGCCCGCCATAATCTTGAGCTGCTCCTTTACACGGCGACGGCCCTCGATGGCGTAGTCCAGCAGCCAGCGCACGTCGTCCTTGTCCATAGCCTCGTCGGGGAACAGCAGCTTGGCCAGGCCGCTAAAGGTCTTGCGCACGGCGATCTCGTCACGCTTGTTAAAGTCGCTGTTAAAGCGGAAATACCGGTCGATATGGTGCGTAAAGTCCTTGCGACGCATCTCCTTGCAAAACTCCGACAGGCAGTCGGTGATCAGGCCATAATGCCCGGTCAGCAGGCTCGAGCGCATCTTGGGAATTTCCCAGCCCGGCAAGTAATAGTGGATACGGTCGAAGAAGGCCGAATCGTTGTTAAACTCCGGCGGGAACGGATCAAACAGGTGCGTGGTCTTAAGGACGTTTTGCACGGTATCGTTGATGTTGCCCTCGAAGACCATGGAGGCGTCGGCGTTAATCTGGTCGCGGCCGCGTGCGTAACTGCCACTCGCCATGTAGTCCTTCATGATCTGCACGGCGTTGGTGTCCTTAAACCGCATGCCGGCGACCTCGTCAAACGTCACGCAGTCCCAGTGTCCCACCAGGCCCACGCGGTCGGCGCGCATAGAGTTCATACGGCCGAACAGGTTGGCCGTGGTGGTCTGGCCGCCCGAAAGCAAAATGGCGTAGGGCGAGACCTCTTTGTAGATATGGCTCTTACCGGTACCGCGGGGACCCAGCTCGCACAGGTTGTAGTTGCGCTCGATGAGCGGCACCATACGCTCGATAAAGTGCAGGCGCTCTTTTTCGGAAAGCTCGCTGGGCTCATAGCCAGCGGAGCGCAGCAGCATGTTGAGCCACTCGTCGCGCGAGAAATACTGGCGCTCTTCGACCATGGCATCCAGGTCCAGGTTGGGCATCTGAATGGGCGTGAGCGACGCCACGCTGAACGGAGAGTCCTCGGGCCCACGCTTCTTACGCTTGGCCTTGGCGCGGCGCGGCACATCGTCGCCAAAGACCTCCATGCCAAACTCGTCTTCCTCATCCAAGGGGTGACGATACTCGATGCTCATGATGCACCAAATACCACCCTGCAGAATCTTGGAATAGTCGCGCACGTACTCGGCCGGCATCACAAACGGCTCGATGGTCAGATTGGCAAACGATGCCACGTAGATGTCTTTGTACTCGTCGAGCTTGGCCGTCACCTTGTCGATGATGGTAAAGCGGCCCAGTTCGCGAATCTTGGACTTAATGCGCTCGGACTCGTCGGGACGCACGTAGTTATCAGTGAGGATCCTGCGGATGCGATCCAGGCCCTCTGCCACGGCTTCCTCGTCATCGGTCGAGCAGTACATGCCCAGCAGGTACTCCAGCACAAAGGTGGGCACATTGGCACCGCGCTTCATAAAGGCCGTCAGGTCCTTGCGCACGATCTTGCCAGCAAAGTGCTCGAGCAGTTTGCCATCAAGCCCGTCCATGTCGTAGCCCTCATCCTCGGGAGCCTCGGCCGCAGCCTGGTCATAGCCATCGGTCGAGGACTCGTCCTCGACGGCCACCGCAGCCTCAACGGGCGCGGCAGCCTCAACCGGCTCCGGGGCAGGCGCAGCGGTCTCGGCCTCCGGAGCCTTCACGGGCGCGGCCTCAGGCATCGCAGCCTCCGCAGGCACATCCACATCAATCGAGGGAACTTCCCACAGATCGTCGTCTTGGCTATCAAACATAGGGCACACTCCTAAAAACCAAAGTCAGCAACGGGGGCAAACGAAACGGCAATGGTGTACGTCTCGCGCCAAACGATCTTGCCCGACTGGGCATCGCGACAAACCAGCAAATGGGACGAACCGGACCCAAATGACACGCCTGTCTTAAGCGTAAAGCGAGCCTCGACCACGCGGTCCTGCGGGTTGGGCGAGGTCATGTCCGCATGCACGCGAGCAACATCGCTCACCTCGTTGCCGGTATCGTCGGTAAACACCAGCTCGTACTCACACGGCAGAACCTTGCCCGTAGCGGCCTCCTCCTGCAGCAACTTAATGCCAAACAGCGAGTTGGTAACACGACGGCTCTCGCTCAGCACGCGCAGCTTCGCAGTCTGCGTATCAACGAATTCCTTTGAGGAGGCACTCAGGCGACGATACCCGACCACCGGCACCACAAGCTCCTGCAAGCTCACGCCGCCATGCACGTAGCGCTTGGTTCCGCCGGGTCGCTTGTAGTGCACGATCCCGCGCGGAGCCAAGCCAACATAGCCGCCGCCCGGCACCACATGATCCATGTTCATGGCCAAATACGGGCTACCGTCCGCACCGTTAGCGATATCGGCCAAGGCGTCGCCCTGAGCAACCACCGCATGGCGCTTGCCAAATAGCACCGGATCGTCGGGCAGGTCGTTCTTGCCCAGGAACAGACATTCCGGCAGCTCGTTGGCCGTGTACAAAAAGCCATGGTCGGATGTGATCGTCACGCGGGCGCCCGGAGCGTCGGTGCACACGCGCTTGGCGATCGAGACCAGCTCATCCGCGCTCTCGGCGCATGCATCAAACACGTCGCTTTCGGTGGCGAGCTTCTCCCCCGTCGCGTCGATCTTGTTGTGATACAGGTACACAATCTCGCTGGACTTGAGCAGTTCCTTGCGTTCGGCGGCAGACATGTCCAGATACGCCGCGGCACTCAGGGCACGACCCGTAGGCGCGGCCTTCTGCAGCGCCGCCTGGCGCTCGACCGTAGAACCCGTGGGCATGCCATCGAGCAGCACGGCGCCCGTTTCCATGTTGAGCGTCATGGCCTGATGCGGCAACAACGCCGGCATGCCCATCTCGGTAATAGAGGGAAACATCGCCTGCACGCTACCCATGCGCACCTCGCCGCCACGCTCGCGCTCCAAAGCGGCAGCCACGTCCTGCGCCACTTCGTAACGCAGCGCATCGCTAATCAGGACCACCTTGGTCTTGGCACTACCAGCATACGTGGGCAGCGTCTCCCAATAGAACAGGTCTTGGCGAGCGATGCCCTCAACATAGCCAGCATCGCGCCACTGCGCCTGAGCGGCATTGGCCCAGCACGCGTTGCTCTCGGTCAGATACCAGTTAACGTAGTTGTTCTCGGCCCACTCGACCGCGCGGCGCTCGGGCTCCTCCAGCAGGTCGACACCACGCAGCTTGCAGCGCTCGTTGGCCTGACGCAGTGCGCGATAGGCCGCATCCATGCGCCACCAATCTGTGGTATAGGCCTCCCACACCTCGGCCGCCTGGGCAATATGGAATCCGCCCGCATGGTCGCGCTTAAAGGCCGCCATGTCGGCCAACGCCAAAAGCACCTGGTAATAGCAGGAGACATCGTCGTACCAGCACAGGTCGCGACGGGCCGAGGCAACACGACGGGCCTCGTCAACGCGGTCGGCTCCCTGCGCCAGCGAGGTGAGCAAGTCGCTCAAAATGGCCTCGTCAACGCACGGGAATACATCGAGCCGCAGCAGATCGTCGGCAGACAGAGCCCCAAACACATGGCGCAGGCCGCACGCGTCCTGGACCAGCTCGCAAATCTCACGCAGGTCATCAGACGCCGCGGCATCGCCCGCCCACTCGCGGACAACCGCGATGCAATACGGCGCATAGGCAGGCGCAATATGGTTGGAGAGCATTTGCAGCGCAGCCGCCGGCACCAGCGATACCGCGGCCGTCAGCAGCACGTGGGCGGCAAAATCCTGCAGCGAATCACGCTCGAACAGCGCGCCCTCAAAGCCCGTGCGCTGACGCACAAAGGCTGCAAGGCCATCGGCGGCCTCAAACTTCTGCGCCAGTTCCGCCAGTGCCTCCGGGCCATCGTGCAGCAGCTTAGTCAGGCACGCGCGCACAATAAACGGCATGGTGGCAGCACTGGGGTCCGAGCCGTCAAACATGGCGGCCAGCAGGCCCAGCTCAACATCGGCCGCACACGCAGGCGCGGGCATGCACTTGGAAAACTTGGCGACGCGGCCCTTGGCGGCAAAGAACGACTTGTGCGCCTGCAGCGCCTTACGAATATCCCGTGCGTTCGAAGCCCCCAGCTGATCGGCCAGCAGCGACAGATAGTCCGCCGAGAACTGATCGGCATACAGCTCAACATCGGCCAGCCAATCGCCCTCAAGGCTACCGCGCCCCTGCTGGCGATACACCAGCATGTCGCTCGTGGTGTCCTCGCGCGCGATAAGGCGCTTGACCTCAAACATATGCCCGTCGCAAGCCTCCACAAAGCGCACCGGACGCGGCAGGCGCTGCTCTATCGCTTCGCCAAAGCCGCCCTCGGCAAGCTCGGCAAACGTGGCGGCAAACTCGCCCTCTGCGTCGTGCCACACCACCACGCGGCGCTCACGGCAATCGGGCAGCGGCTGTTCAAAGCGCGCTGCCAGCTCTTCAATTACATCGAACTTTGCCATCTAACAATCCCACTGTCATACCGGTCAAAACAATTCGCGTAACGCGTAATCATGTGTGCATTATTTTATCTTTGCCAGCACATCCTGAAACTTGGCATAGTTGACCTTAACGCCGTCGTCCAGGTCGATCTTGATCATCTGGTCTGCCAGGTGATGCAGCCTTTCCTCGTAGGCAACGGTCTCGGTCAGCTGATCCTTGAGCTTTTTGATGCGCTTGGTCAGCGCGACCTTCTCGCCGCGCTCCGCCGTCGCCAGCGCATCCTCGGCATCGGCGATCTGCGAGCGATAGCGCTCCTGCTGCTCGTGAACGTAGTCGGTACGAATGCGCGCCAGCAAGTCGGGCGTGTAGCGATGCATGTACACCAGGGCCATAAAGCCGTTCTTTTTGCCCGAATCAAACAGCCAGTAGATAGGACGCTTCTTGTAGGTCTGGCAGTGGTCCTTAAAGAAGTCCTTCAAAAAGTAGGTGCGGATGACCTCGCGCGAGGTGCCCTTGCCGCCGAGCGCCTCGGCAATAAAGGCTAGGTTCTGCTCGAGCGTTTCCTCGCCGTACACAGTGCGCACAAAGTCAATAAAATAACGCACGATGTCGTCGTCAAAGTACTCGTCGTCGGTAATGGGCAACACGTTGTCGCCATCGGGCATAAAGGTCACGTGATCGGGATTGGGCATCTTGGCCAGATAGTCGGCGACCGTGGCACCCTGATCGGCCAAGACAAGACCGTCCACATCCAGCGAGTAGCGGCCAAACATGCAGCCTACGGCATAGCTTATGAGCGAGGTGATCTCATCACGCTTGGTGCGCACATACTTGTTGCCCTTGTAGCTCTCGGGAATCTCGTCGGCGGAGTCGAAGATGCGCGCCACCGATACGTACTTGTCCTCGACCTCGATGGGCACCTCGCCCTCCATGTTGTAAATCTTGGCAAAGATTCGGTTGAGCTCCTCCTCGTTAGCGCGGAGCTGCTCAAAGCGAGCATTGACCTCGGCCTTGCGAGCCTCGTATTTATCGGCGAGCAACGTTGCCATATCTCTATCCCATCCAATCAGGACCGATTAAAAGCCCAATAAAACTTGCTAAGTCAACATAGACAAGTCTACCCGACAGCAAAGCTTATAGCGCCCTATGCAGAGCATTCTCAGACACCATTTTGAGGGTACGCCCACTGCAGGCCGATCCCGCTGCGCAGCCAGTATTTATTAAGTTACTCCACCAGCTCCACCATTTGTTGAGCAACAAGTGCGAGCGGTAGCCATGGGGCCACAGTCGCAGCATTCAAACCAAAACAGCATGAGCAGACCCAGCCGCTCCGTCTCGCGCTAAAAGTCCATCGTTATTCCTAAAACCGCAGGCAGATTGACGAACATGTGTTTGGTAATTATAATTTCTACTTGAATAGACTCCCCGTCTCGTGGTATAAAAGGTTTGCGTTCCTTTATGGAGGGCAGTCAAGGGCCGGGGGATCCCCCCGGCATTTTTGTTTTTAGGGAGACTGCATCATGAAGGAACTTTCCGTCTTTGTCGACGAATCAGGCAACTACGGAGGGCAAAGCGCTAAATACTATCTCGTCACCCTCGTCTTCCATGACCAGTCGACATCAGTTGTTGAGATCATCAAGGGCTACGAGCGCACGCTTAGAGAGCGTGGACTTCCGGATATTCCCCTGCATATGAATCCCCTGATGCACGGCAACGAATCCTACGGAGCCATGGATACTCGCTTGCGTAACCGGCTTCTGGCGAGCTTTGCGACCTTTGCCAACAAAATGTCCATCACGTACATGACGCTTGGCTACCGAAGAAATAAATTCAAAAGCGACGCAGCAATGTTCGCAAAGATGCGTCGTGGCTTGATCCTCTTTTTATTCGATAGGCTTCAATCTTTTCAAGGTTATGACGTTGTCAAGATCTATTACGATGATGGACAAAACGAGGTAACAGCTGTCCTCCACACAGCATTCGAGTACGTTCTTGGAAAACAAGCTGTTGTATACAAAGAATGTGATCCAAAGCACTTCAGACTTCAGCAAATTGCTGACTATATTTGCGAAATCGAACTGGCAGAGATTAAATACGGAAACTCCGAGCAATCAAATACCGAGCAAATCTTCTTTGGAAACTATCGCGATTTCAAGAAGAATCACCTTAGAAAGATTCGAGCCAAACGTCTCGCGTAGACCCAGCGCAGCTTCTGTTATAAAGATATCGGTACCCTCGAATAGAGGGACCTCCAAGAGCCGGGGGATGTCCCCCGGCATTTTTTATGCGTAAAGTCGCCGCGACTCCTATTTCGCTTCTTTCGGGGCGTTTTCGAGTGCGTCGGCAATCGCCTCTATGCCCTCTCCCTGGCCTAGAATGAAGCACTTCCAGTCGATGTCCTGGGTGTGGGCAAACTCATCGGCACGCGAGGCGCTAAAGAGCATCACGCGGCTCTTCTTCCACAACAGGGCGGGATGCAGCTTAAAGTCGGTGCTCTCAATACAAACTACCGCGTCTTTGCGAGGCATCTCGAGCTTACTGCTCTTGACCAACTCTTTCAGCTTTTGGATGTCGGTGATCTCCTGACCCACAGAACAGCTGTTGAGCAGGTCCTTCCACACGCGGAAGTACGGTTTGCCCTCATAGGAAGCCCCTTCAGCCACGACGGATGTCGATAGGCCGACAGGCCGCTTAGCAACCGTATGCCTAACCTTGGGAGCCGCCTTGGCAGACTCGTCCGCCGGCTTCTCATCGATGCCCAGAACTTGAGCAACGTAGTCGTCATTGCCCAAGAAGTACTCCTCGACCACGTCCCATCGCTCAGAATCGCTCATCGTGGAGCAGAAGAAGCCCCTAATAACCTTGGACGAATACTCGTGACGATCGTTTAGCTCGCGCAACACGCCGTTGGAATATCTGCCGTCCGAAGCCAACGCCTTGACCTTCGAGGCATCGTTGAGACGAATGAAGATCTCCGGATTGTCGCCGCCTTTTACCGTGTACGTGGCAAGCTTGAGAATCTCCAGAATCTCGGCCAGCGCATAGCGAGCGTCGAGAGCCTTGTTGTCCAAATAGCGCCTACAATGTTTGCTACCCTCGGGAGGCTGCAACCTTCCCAGCGTCTGGGTCAGATTGCTCATGGCCGCCTGAAGCTCGCGCCCGATAACGCCATAGCGAACATCCTGCACGCGGCTATAGGTATTCCTCGAAGACTTATTGAATCGCTTGATGCACTTAAAAGACCGGTCGGATCCAAAGTGCCCGCCACCATCGACGGGACGAACAAACGCATTCAGCAGCGCAGACGGCTTCTTAACCTCCAAAGACGTCCCCTCAAGCTGATGGGTGAGCTCTTTCGTAAACTCCTTCTCCGAAAAATCGCCCTCGCGCGCAAGGCTCATAAACGTCTTGCGCAGCGCCTCGGCAAACGCAGACAGCGTCGACGTGGCCTCATCAAACGTCATGGAGTAATTAATGTCGAGCGCAAGGCGGTTCGAAAGCGCAGGCTCCCCCGTCGGCGAACAAATCTTGCCCGTGAACAGCTGGCGTTTAAAATCGGCAAAGGTCAGTTCGCTAAACTCGTTGGCCCACATATCGCCAACGTTGAGCTCATAGATCGCACCCATGTCCGAAATCTTGACGGCATGCTGCCCCGCGCGATTCTCGTAGCGCGTATGGGCCTCGCTGATCTTTCGCAAATACTTGCCGTAGGACGTGGTAAAGCCATGCTCGGCAGTCTGCTCAATGCAAACAAACTGCTTGGTATACGACACCTTGGGGCGCACGACGATAACCGGGAAGTTGAACTTGTCCTCGAGATCGCGCGAGATCATCATCAGGGCCGATTTAACGCGATTGGTCTTGCGGTCCTCATCCTTCTCGTTCGTAAACAGGTAGGAGAACGTATTGGGCGAGACCAGGAAGTTCTGGCTGCGGTCTTTTTGCGGCGCAGAAGCATAGACCTCGTACAGCTTGGCCATGATCTCCTTAAGCTGCCACTGGCTAAACTTAGAGAGCGCATACAGCGTCTCGGAATAGCGAACATCTTGCATAAAGAAGTCGATGCAGGCCTTGGCCCCCAAGCCGCGCTTGCGACCGCCACGACCAATTTCCTGAATATAGTCGGACAGATTGCCCGTCGGCGCATAGTGGTACACGGCATCGATGTCATCGATATCGATGCCCATGCCAAACGCCTTGGTGCTCACAAGCACCCTGCAGCTACCCGACGCAAACGCGTCTTGAACGATCTTCTTGTACGCGGCATCTTTGCCGCCGTGATAGCCCAAGACCTTAGAATTAGAAACGCTGCGTTGATCGATGATCGCATTGACATGGCTCTGATATGGGCAATAGACAATGGCATGACGGTTGTCGTGCACGGCCTTATCAATCCACTGCTCAGCGAGGTCGGTTTTTACCTCCTCGATGGGACCGGGCAGCTCGCTTTTGCTTCTCCAGACAATGTCGAAGGAGATGTCGTTACGACGAGGGTTGCCCAGGAACGTCTTGCAGTTGCCAAGCTCCAGGTCGGCAACCGTATGCGAAACGACATCATCGCGCCCGCCGTAAACAGCCGTAGCAGTAAGGCAAAAGATCGGAAAGCTCATACCGTTTTTGCGGAGTTTAGACAGATACGGGCCCAGATACCAGTAGTCCGGGCGGAAATCTTTACCCCAAGAGGTAACGGTGTGGACCTCGTCAATGACGACAAGACCGAGCTCGCGGCCGTTGAGAATTGCCTGGATCGAGGACTCCAGCAAGAGTTCCGGAGACAGATAGATGATGGAAGCCTCGCCGCTTTTAACACGGTCGAGGGATTCAAGACGCTCACCATAGGGAATGTCCGAGTTAATGGCAACGACATTCTTAACGCCACGTTTCCGCAAGTTGGCAACCTGATCGATCATCAAGGCCTTCAGCGGCTCAATAACCAGCGTGACCAATTGATATTTCCGAGCAAGATACAGCGCCGGAATCTGGAACAGAATGGACTTGCCCGCACCCGTGGGCGCCGTTACAAACACATTCCTGTAATCGACGGAACCCGCATGGGCAGCCTCGGCCTGCTTTACGACAAACTCGGAGATAGCACCCTGAGACACCGTTTCCATCTCGTTGTCAAAGTCGGGGTTCTTGTAAAAACGAAGATTCCTAAACGAGGCGTCCTTGCCCCAGTAATGCTGAAGCACCGAAAGCAGACGACCCGACTCCTCGACCTTTTCCTCTTGGTCTTGCCGCGCCACAAAGGAAACGGATAGACCCAGCGCATGGGCAACAGAAGCGACCGCCTCTAGAGCGGACCTATAGCTCTCAAGTTCCCGAGCGTTCACCAAAACACAAGCAGGGCCAGCCGTGCCATCTGGCAAGCCTAGACGGCATTCCAGAAACGCAGTCGACGAAACAGGGACGACGCCCTCAGAAATTGACGAAGCATCACCCAGCGCAAAAGAAGCACGATCAAACAGATCGACGACTTCCCACTCAGAAAACTCGTCCGGAATAATCGGCGTTACAAGGTGCGCACTTCCAACCTTTACGGATTTGGCATAGTACTTAGAAAGCCCCGTCGTATCGGGCATCATATCGTCAAAAGATGACTCAAAGTCATTGAGCAGATCCGGATCAACAGGAGAAGGAACGCCCTCGCCATCAAGGAACATGTTGTTCCGAACGGCGACAATCTTGCCGTCGAACAACTCGCCGATCGTCCCGCGCAGTTCAAGCAGCTGTTCAAACAGCATCAAGACGGGACCATCCGCCGAAAGAATCCGAGCCACGGCCAGCCTCTTTTGGCGGGCAAAATCAGGCGGACAAAAGAACGGGGTGACATCGCTGGCTACAACCCCGGGAATCGAGCACTCATTACGCGCTACGGATTCTGCAAGACGAGGGGACAGGCCACAGAAGGCAAATATCGTCGGTTGCGAACAATCCCTCAGGAGCTCATCGATTTTGCCATCGAGCGTCAAACTATTACCATCGCAGCACTCGGTCATATTCTCCTCCTCCAACCAAACACCGCTATCAACTTAGCCCACCAATCTCGCCATTTGTTGAGCAACAAAGGCGAGCGGTAGGTATTGGGCTATGACCGTTAGAAGCGAATAGATGCAGCAGCTGGCAAGGCAATAGTTTGATTGTCACGGCATAAAAATAGAGGGCGTCCCTTGGAGAGAAGCCCCCTTGCAAAACGGTTGAACCATTTACGCAGTCCATTCCTCGCACCTGTTCACAAATTCATTCGAACGACAATTAGTCACAGGCACAACCTCGATCTTATCGGTGGCACTTTCATTCGTAACCCGGAGCCTTCTCGCAAGCTCTGTCGAAGCCGCAATTCGATCGAATAAAAGATTCGAGTCGGGCCAATAAGAAAAATAAGTGAGCTTCTTCGCATGACCGTCTCTTAAGGCTTCGCCAACCATTGAACTTATATGGGCGTCTTCGTTGCAGAACGAATAACCGAGGACGACAATCTCGTCTGCATCCCAGAGAGCTCTTGCAGCCTTCGCGAACTCATCAATTTGCGCAATCGATATGACAGGCTTAACGGGAGATTGGCAAAGCAGATACGGAAAAACGCAGGCATTATCTTCGAGATTTCTGTCTTCGTTCGAATAGTCAACGTATTCAAATTCCGGAAGGTGTTCGAACTGTGACAGCCTTCCGCCCAGGCATGCGATGCGCGAGTTGTTGCAATCAACGATTGAAGCCGCATACGGCGTGTAATTCGTGGTAACTACCATGTCGAACTTCCCATGGAATGCCGAATAGTAGCAGTCAGCAGAAGTCCTCTGATTGACGTGGTTGGGGTCAAACATTTTATGGACCGCATCGTTTAAGTGCGACAGCACATATGCGTAGCGGTTTTTGTTATAGGAATCTAGTTTTCCGTAAAAGCCATCAGTGATGGGCAGCGCAATGGAAAAGAATGCGCTCCAATAGAAGTTGACAAGTTTCCAAAAACGTATTGAATGCTTATTCGGATTGATTAGTGCCGAATAGTACTGTTCGAGAACCCCAAAATGTGCATCGTCGGGTAGCGACTTTAGCGTCACGCTTTGCCTGCGAGTAGCATCCGCGTCATCGCTTTCGATTATTAGCTCTTATTATTAGCTCTTTATAGAGGGTCTCATAATCGGCAGTCGTAAGATTCTCATCATTACTAACCGTATCGAATGATTTATTAAGGACTTTGAAGAGGTACTCAGGAGCGTCTTTTCCGAGGTTGGTCACAAGTTTTTTAAATGCTTCACCGCGAGAATTTGAAAGAAATACCGGTTTATAAGAAGTGGGAATGAGCTCACCGCGGGAGGAACCGAGTCTGTTTTGATAAAAATCATTAAGGGCCCCATAGAGGATATCTTTCTGCCGGTAAAAGGTATCTTGAGTAAAACTCGGACCAGACTTGAAGCCAAGATCAACTTCAGCTCCAGCTCCTACTATCAAGACCCTTTTCATGACAATCCTCTCGCAACGCGTCTTTTAAAGCTAAATCAGCGGGCTGCGTTTGAAATCCCAGGAGGTTTCAAACGAGTCCCAGTCGGTTTTTGAATTGTCAATCGACAACTCAACTATCCGCTTCAAATCGGGTTCCTCCTTGCTTAACAGAGGAACTGAGCCAACAGGACCTTCTGAAAAATCTAACGTTGGGGCCAAAAATGAAAGAAAGGCTGACGCAACAGTAGAATTAAGTAGCCCTAGAACGTATTTCAATTGACTTTGGGAGCCTGAGTAAGCCATAGCTCCTTTGCGATTAGGCATAAAACCAACAGGAGAAAAGCGAACCGAAATGGTCGAGCTAGATATTGACCCCCACGTTATCCCCTCTTGGAAATAGTAGCGTTCGCATCCAGAACGATAGCCTTTCAACTTTTTCATTTCTCTGCCGTCGTCGTTCCAATTCACGAGATAGATATTATTTCCAAACCAACGACGATATTGCCCCCCCCTTTATTTAAAGGAAACCAAGAAGCGGAAACGGTGATTGCCTCTGCAGTCGATCCACAGTCATATGACACATTGCGATTCTCGACTTCCCACCACAAATGGATAAAGCGATCATTGTCACCAGTTGAGAAGCCGGAACGCGGACGAGCATAATCTCTGACCTTTTTACTATTAAACGCATCCAAAAAAGAGGGGCTGGCCCAGTAGGCGATCGGGATGCCGGGGATCTGCCTGAAGACCTCGGCGTCGCGGCGGTAGAACCAGCCGCAGTCGGGGTTTTTGATCGCCTCGAGGGTCTTGCCTTCCTGCAGTGACCAATGATCGAAATCGTTCAGCCTGATATAACCGCCGCGATAGCCGGCGACGTGCTTGTTCCTGATTACAAATGTACATACCTGGGCGGCAATACCATGGAATCCGTGGACAGAAAGTTGCACCAAGCTATCAATCGTCTTAGTGGCGACCAACTGCTGGCGTAGGTTCTCGTAAGACGACAAGAACATCCAACTATTCGACGTTGCAAGGCCCGCGAGGCCTGCCTCCTCCGTGAACGAGAAAATGCGCGAGATAAAGCATGTGCACAAGTCGCTCTTCACATCGGTATAGTTCTTCTTTATCCACTTCGACATAAACGGATCGAATGCAGAACTACCCAAGTAAGGAGGATTAGCGACCACGCACGAGAACTTCGAAGACAGCGCTTCGCAGTCGGCAAGCGCATCTTTAAGCTTCTCTTGCGTATTGCCGGCGAACAAGCCACTTTGCAAGCCGCCGCAAAGCTCAATCGCCTCGCTGATCGCCGCGATATCCGCGCTATCGGGAACAAGAAGCGATCCGACCTCGTCAAGATGGGCCAAGGCATCCAAAAGGGCGCGCTTCTTGGCAAGCGCGCACCCTTCAGGAAGGTCGTCCTCTTCGAATGCGACGGGCTTCAGGGTAAGAATGTTCGCAGATACGCCGCGCTTAAAGAAACGGCGGTCGTGCTCACGGGAACACATGGCAAGGACCAAGCTGGCGAACTGCCCGGCACGAGGGTCAATCTCCATGCCGTACAGGTTCTTCGTCAAGATGAGCTCGGGAATCTCGCGCTCGGGATAGCCGCGCTCAAGATACATCTGCACCAGCAGCTCGAATGCGTAGGCAAGGATATGTGCTGAGCCGCACGCCGGGTCGCAGAACGTGATGTCCTCGGGGCTGGAAATATGGATGAAGTCCTCGTGCTCAGTATCGGAGTCAATGTAGTACGCCATCTGTTCCCGAAGAGGGCTCTGAGGATTGTTGAGCATCCACAGGCGGCCGAGGGAGTTGTCGACCATATAGCGTACGATCCAGTCGGGGGTAAAGAGCTGTGTCATAGGGGCGAGGTCGTTCGTCTCGACCTTCGCACCCTTTTTGACGGCAGCATCGACCTCGGCCTTTCGCTCGGCGTTGTAGTACTGGTACATCCAGCCCAAAAGCAGAACGTTCTTCCAATACTCCTCAGGAATGTCGCCCACCATGCGGCCGATGACGCCGTCGGGGTCCATGAGGTTTGCGGGCAGGAGGAGCGCCATGCAGGCGTCCACGGGCTGGAACACGCCGGGGAGGCACCCTGAGAGCTCGGCGCACTGGGCCAGGAACAGGTAGCGGAACAGCGGCCCGTCCTCGCCGGCCTGCTTGAGCTCGGCGACGCGCACCGGGTCGGCGCCCTCGATCTCCACGTCGAGCGCCTCGTCCGCGGCCTGGCTGCCCAGCTCCCAGGAGCCGTCCGCCGCCGGGCGGGTGAACATGCGCACGCGGGAGGGCAGGAAGTCGTGGACCTCCATGTAGCGCACGGCGGCGATGCGGTTGAACCAGGTGTAGGCGGCGCGGTCGCGCAGGCGGGCGAAGCCCTCCTCGGCGCCGGCGCGCAGCAGGGCGTCGCGCCACCCGGTCTCCTCCGGGGACAGGGCGCGCCCGCCCACCGCCGCGGCGCCGGCGGGCTCGGCGCCCTCGGCCACGCCGTAGAGCCTCATGCGGGCCTCGACGCCGGCGATGAGCTCGTTGCGGGCCCAGATGCAGTAGTTCTTGATGGCGGTATCGTTCATGGCGGTCTACCCTTCCCCGGAGGTTCTTGGTTAGCTCAGGCGGATGGCGTCGTTGCCCTGCAGCTCGGCAAGCAGACGCACACGGAGCTGGGCAAGATAGGCGTCGATGTCGCTTTCGCTCTCCAGCTTTTTGCGCTCACCCAGGTCGGCCAGGCGCAGCTTTTTAATCCTGGGCGCGGGCGCAGGCTTTACGGTCGTCGGGGCGTCCTTGTCGTTGTCCTTGATCGTGGTAACGATCTCGCCGGTCGGCGTGACCTCTTTGTGGCGGCTCTCACGCTGCTGGCGGGCCTTCTCCTCATCGATTGCGGTATCAATCTTCTCGCACGCACGGTCGCAATACTCAATCAGCTGCTGCTTGAGCGCGGCAAGCTCGCTCGCCTTGGTGGCGGCGTGAGCACGGCTCTCAAACGAGTTAGCCATGCGGCCGGCGTTCTCGATAGCGCGCTCGGCAAGCTTGGCATAGCCGTCCTGGCTCTGGGCATATTCGTGTACCTGTGCCATCTGCGCGGCAATGTCGTCCAGCGTCTCCTTGCGCTTGGCATCGACCATCTGCTTGTGAGCCACCATGACCGGCTCCATCAGATCGTGGAGCTCGCGAACCTCGCGGTACGGATGCGGGTTCTTCAGAATCTGCTCAACGCGCTTGTTGGCCTCAACCGCCTGCGCGTCGGAATCCATATAGAAGCCCTCGTCCTTCATAAGGCCCATAAACTCAACGGCCTTATCAAAGACGGGCTTTTGGCTCTCAAAGAAGAACGTGACCTGGTCGTAGTCCTCTTTCCAGTCGTCCAGATCGTCCTGCGCCTTTACAAAGGCGTTGAACAGCGTCTGAGCGTCGTTCTGGTTGTCCAGCAGGCGCGTGGTCAGCTTAATGCCGTCCTCCAGCACCTTTAGGCCCGGATACGGATAGGCCGGGGCCAAGCCCGTAAAGTTGTTGTTCGTGAGCTCCACGCACTCGTTCTTAAAGCCTGCAAGCGTTTCGACCACCGTGGCGGTGAGCTCGTCCTCGTTGGAAATGTCACGATTCGCACCGAAGGTCTCGCGCAGCACCCTGTTGACCTTCTTGATGAGTTCGTCGCTCATCTTGACGCGCTCGCGCACCTGAGCCTTGTCGGCGTCCTTGCGCAGGAAGGCAACCATACGCGAATCGGCAGGGGCAACATTGGCGCCGGCAGCTGTAATGGTTGCGCGCTGCGAAACCACCAGCTGCGCCACCACGTTGGCAATGTCGATTTCGCGCCAACCATAGGGAGCAGCCTGGAACTTACGCTGCAGGTCACCCATGGTCGTATTCAGCGACAGGCGCGTCTGGGCATGCAAAAAGTCCGCGACCTCCTTCTCGGCGCGGGCATTCTGGGAGCTCTGGCCGTCGAGCGCCATCTGGTTGGCACCGCGCAGCGTGGCGCGAATGTCCTCGTCGGCCTTGGCGGGGTCGGCGATGTAGTCGGCCTTAGTAAAGATGGCATCCGTCAGCTTTGACAGGGCCTGGTCAAACACATCGGCGGGCTAGGCGGCGCGAACCGTGATCATGGAACCGTTCACAGCCACACGGGCATGAAGCACGGCCTCCTCCAGCAGTTTGGCTGCCTCGCGCTCAACGAAAGTAGCCTCTTTCATCTTTGCCTGGATAATCTGCTGGGTCGAAGGCGCCAGGGCCTCGGTGTTGATGGTCTTGCGATACTTGCGGATCTTAGCCACATTCTGCAGGTCGTCAAAGTAGTCGATGTCGTCTGCCAGCACCACCAGCGCGATATTGGCCGACTTGACGGCGAGCTCGGCGTCGTCGGCACGCGAAAGGTCATCGGCCACCGTGACTACATTGAGTTTCATGCCACCCTGAGCCACACCATAGGCAGAATCGTCTACATAGCGGTCGAAGGGAAAGTCGTTGGCGCCCACGCGCAGCTTGGTAGCCGTATAGATGCCACTAAAGAGCGACTTTTTAATGCCCTCGATAATCAGGGCAGCATCTACCGGCGTCTCGCTAATGGCGCGCGAGATAACCCGCTCCTCGTCGGTAAGGAAGTTGTACGCATCGCCCTGGCGCGCCACGTAGTTCTCGCGCACCAGGCGGTCGAGCGACTCCTTAACGCGGCCCTTAAGGGCGGCCTTGTCCACGTCCATGCCGTCGACCATAAGGATGGAGATGTTCTCGATGTTGGACTTGATGTAGTCGATATAGCGGATCAGATACAGCAGCTTTAGGACCTTAACGTCCTGGGCCTTAAGGCCATGGCCGTCCTCGGCCGCACGCTCGGCGCGCGTGACCACCTGGATCACGCCGTGCTCCAGATCCTTGGCAATAGTATCGAAGAAGCGCCAAAACGGCACCAACGCGCCAACCTCTTGGTCCTGAATGGCCTGGGCCGATTCCTGGAAGGCCGAGAGCATGGAGCGCTCGCCCGTGGACATGTGCTTGGCCTTAACGCCGTGCTTGCGCACCTCGGTCATAACGTCGGGCAGCACCTTAAACTGATAGCCCACAAACGGGTAGCTGGCGGTAAAGTCGCTGCGGCTGGCGTAGCCGATCAGGTC
Organism: uncultured Collinsella sp.; assembly: GCA_902479075.1. Classification (GTDB taxonomy): domain Bacteria; phylum Actinomycetota; class Coriobacteriia; order Coriobacteriales; family Coriobacteriaceae; genus Collinsella. The sequence continues at coordinate 90,793 of CABSNK010000001.1, read as the reverse complement.
GCTGCGCGAACCGTCAAAGGAAAACACGTTTTTGAGCACGGTGCTCTGGGCCTCGTAGTCCTGCTGGAGCTTTGCCTCGGCGGCGTCGTTCTTTTGCAGCACGCGGCGCTGGATGACCTCGTCCACGCTGGAGCTGGAAAGCGAGAGGCGCGTGTTAAAGCGGCCCTGAATCTTGGAGAAGTCATCGCCCACGATCATGGCGACCTCGTCGATGGCCTCCTGACTGGTCACCATAACCCACACGCGACCACCGCAACGGGTGCCCAGCTCCTCGACGAGCGTCTGCAGCGACAGCATAAGGCTCGTGCTCATGTCGGCATCGGAGCCAATAAACTGACCCACCTCATCGGCCATGAACAGCAGGCGGAACTCGCCGCCGCACTCCTCGGCGCGCTTGTCGGCATACTGCTTGACCATCTTGGCAAAGGTGTCGGCAGCGATGGCGTCGTCCTCGGTACCGTCGAACCAATGGCGCGCGGCCTGCTCACTCATGCCCAGCACCTCTTGCAGGGCCTCGACGATGTCATCCTCAAAGTAGCTATAGCTCTCGCGGTCTTCGAGCCAGTTGCCGCCGGCAATGCGCTCGTAGGCAGCGCGGAACTCCTGTGTCTTGCCCTTGCTGTCGATATGCTGCTCCAGGCGTGCGAGCTTTAGATCCTCGCCAAAAAAGCCCAGGTGCTCAAAGAACACGCGCTCAAAGGCGCGCAGCAGGGCCGTACGCGAGGTGTCGCCCTCTTTCCACTGGCCGCCCTTGCTGTCGATGTTAAACAGGATCGCCTCGGTGGGAACCTCGCAGCAACGACGAACCCTGGCGGCTACGATGGGGTCGGAAATCTTGCCATCAAAGTAATCGACGGCGGGCTTGCCGGCGATCTCATCGTTTTGCAGCAGATACGAGAGCATCTTGAGGAAGTGCGATTTACCGGAGCCAAAGAAACCGCTAATCCACACGCCCATGTTGTCGGTGGGAACGTCGAGCGCCTTATCGTACGCCTCGAAGAAGTGCGCAAAATGACCCTGCAGCTCGCGCGTCACCACGTACTCGTCGAGCTCCTGGCGCACCGATTCGTCGCTGGCGTCCTGTACCTTGACGACGCCGTTGATGGAACGGTTGATGTCCTTGGAAAACAGGTCTTGGATAATCATCTGTCGCTCCTAAGAGATATCGAACGCGCGGTAATAGTTGCTGGCGTTCTCTTTGTTGAACAACTTGAGCTGGCGGCCATCAAAGCTGCCGGGATACATGACGACAACGGGCACGGTGCCAAAATCGGCAAGCATGTCGTTGAGCAGGTTATGCACGCGCAGTAGCGGAGAGACCTCGCCCACGCCCGTGAGCAGGATCACGTCGCCGGGCTGATGTGGCTGGGTTTGCTCCAAGAGGTACTGGGCAAAGCTCTTGGAGCTGCAAGGCTTTTGCAGCTCTTTGACCTGCGCTTCCGAACCGATCTTTGCCTCGCGCCGGGGTATCGCACGAAGGATGCGGCGCTGCTCGCAGATATCGAGCATCACGTCGTACAGGTTAAAGACCTGCAAATTGCACGGCAGCTTGCCGGACTGGGCATCTGCCATGAGCTCGTCCACGTAGGCGCGGCACTCAAACTCCAGCGAAGGATCGTAGCAAAACGTGTAGAAGCCGATCTCGTTGCCAATGCCCTTATTGGCCAAGAAGTCCTGGTCTTGCAGACGCTCGCGCAGCGCTTCGCGGCGATGGTCAAAGTCCTCATGGATGCGCTCGGCGCGGTTGCGCGGGCGAATGTGCGGCTGGTTTATTGTCATGGGCTACATCACCTGCCCGGTGAGCGCGGCCAGGGCGTCCATGTCGCCGAGGTCGCGGATGGCCTGCTCTACATCGGGGTCGAGCAGCAGGGGTTGGAGCGCGTCGGTGCGCTGCGATGCCTTAAAACCGGCGCCACGCAAGATCTGGCGCAGGGTGCTTTTTATACGGCCCAGCGTGGCGTCTGACCATTTGGCGGCCTCGGCATGCTCAACCTGAAAACGGGTGACAAACGCGTTGAGGTCAACGTCGGTAAAGGTGTAGTCGAAGCTGGCCATGCGCTCGCCGATCTCCACCTGGATGAGCTCGCGAACCATGGTGTAGCGACACATCATGGCAAATAGGTTTGCCTGGGCCGCCTGATCGGGCATGCCGTTGGCGATCAGGTCCATAATGCGCATGACCGCTTGGTCGGCAGCATCTTTGTCGATACCGCGGGCAGTGCACTGCGCCTCGTCGAGCGCCACGGCATCAAAGCGGCGCAGGCACACGCTGGCGCGATTGGCCAGCATGCGCTCGGTGGGATACTGAAACAGGTTGTCGTGCTTAACGCGTGCGATGATGTCGTCATCGCTCACACCGTCCAAGCGCAGCGCGGCGACGATGCGCATCTCGGGCAGCAAAAACTGCTCGCGCGTGAGCACGCCTCCCAGCGATATTTTGTCGGTGTTATCCACAGGACACACTCCAAGGGTTCGGGCCTTTTTATTCGCATCGGGTCGATGCAAACATGCCTTTCAATCATACCGTTTAAGTACCGGGTCGTGAGGTCTAGAGAGGATAAATGAGGGACACGCTCCCACAGACGGCAACAAATGAGAGGTGAGGCGCTTTGGCTGCGCGGCAAACGGATCGAAGTCAAATTTATTGCGCAACAAAGCCTCTGAAGCCTTGAGGTAAATATGGAGCCAAAGGCAACTGGCGCAGCGCCGCGCTGCCTCTATGCGGGAACGCGAAGATCGCATCCAGTGCGCCATCACGCGTGGCTACGATGGCCTCGTAAACGGCCGCATTCGACCCTGGAAACAAGCAAAGGCAGAGGCGAATCGGATGCGAGCCATCAGGTAAGGTCACCCCTCCCCCATGTAACCATCCTGTAAATCATAGCGGCGCACTCGAGTTTTACCGTGATGCGGTCGCGCCTGGCGCTCCACTGTGCTAAAGTATCCCGAACGTTCAAACGACTACGAGGGGGAACTAGAAGATGGCACGTGTGCACAACTTCTCAGCTGGCCCGGCCGCGCTGCCCACAAGCGTGCTCGCCGAGATCGCCGACGAGATGATGGACTACCGCGGTTGCGGCATGTCCGTGCTCGAGATGAGCCATCGATCTAGCATGTACCAGCAAATCATCGACGACGCCGAGGCAACCCTACGCCGTCTACTGAGCATCCCGGACAACTACCGCGTCCTGTTTTTGCAGGGCGGCGCCACGCTACAGTTTGCGGGCATCCCCATGAACCTCATGCGCCGCGGCCGCGCCGGCTACGTCGTGACCGGCAACTTTGCCAACAAGGCGTACAAGGAGGCCGCCAAGTACGGCGAGGCCGTGCTGCTCGCGAGCTCCGAGGACACCAACTTCGACCGCATTCCCAACATGGCCGATATCAACGCGCGCATTGCCGCCGAGGACGCGGGCGACGGGCTCGACTACGTCTACATCTGCCAGAACAACACCATCTTTGGCACCATGTACCACGAGCTGCCCACTTGCGGCGATGTGCCGCTGGTCGCCGATGTCTCGAGCTGCTTTCTGTCGCAGCCGCTCGACGTTGAGCGCTACGGACTCATCTACGCCGGCGCGCAGAAAAACGCCGGCGCCGCGGGCGTGACCGTGGTCATCGTGCGCGACGACCTCATCGCAGATGGCCCCGCCTTTGCGCAGACGCCGCAGTACATGGACCTTAAGACCCAGGCCGCCAAGGGCTCCATGCTCAACACGCCCAACACCTTTGGCATCTATGTGTGCGGCAAGGTGTTCCACTGGGTCGAGGAGACCGGCGGACTTGCCGCCATGGCCGAGCGCAACTGGGCCAAGGCCAACCTGCTCTATAACCTGCTCGAGCACAGCGAGCTGTTCCATGGCACCACGCAAGCCGACAGTCGCTCCATCGCCAACGTCACCTTCCGCACCGGCGACGCCGAGCTCGACGCGGCCTTTGTCGCAGGCGCGGCCGAGCACCAGATTCAAAACGTCAAGGGCCATCGCCTGGTGGGCGGCATGCGCGCCAGCGTCTATAACGCCGTAACCATGGAAGACGTGCAGGCCCTGGCCTCGTACATGAAGGACTTCGAAGCGCAGCATAGTTTGAGTCCGCGATCTAACTAGCCCGCAACGCGCGGGCCGACCAGCCACTTCAAACCACCTGTTTAAACCAAACCTGCTAAGGAGTTTTTCATGCGCAAGATTAAGACCATCGACGACATCACTAAAGACGGCAAAGTCGAGTTTGGCGAGGGCTACGAGTTTGTGGACACCGCCGAGGAGGCCGACGCCATCCTGATGCGCTCGACCGACCTGCACGGCTACGAGCTGCCCGAGGGCATCCGCGCCATCGCCCGCTGCGGCGCCGGCGTCAACAACATCCCCGTCGAGGAGTACGCCAAGAAGGGCGTCGTCGTCTTTAACTCCCCCGGCGCCAACAGCAACGCCGTCAAGGAGCTCGTCCTTGGCATGCTGGTGCTCTCGAGCCGCGGCGTCGTGCAGTCGATGAATTGGGTGCGCGACAACGCCGACGACCCCGAGATTCAGGTCGACGCCGAAAAGGCCAAGAAGGCCTTTGTGGGCCGCGAGCTCAAGGGCAAGCGCATCGGCGTTATCGGTCTGGGCAACGTAGGCTCCAAGGTCGCCAACGCCTGCGTCGATCTGGGCATGGATGTCTACGGCTACGATCCGTTCATTTCCGTCGAGCACGCGTGGGTGCTGAGCCGCGAGGTGCAGCGCGTGGGCACGCTCGAGGATCTGTGCCGCGGCTGCGACTACCTCACCGTGCACGTACCCAGCAAGGCCGACACCATCGGCATGATCAGCACCGAGCAGATTAACCTGCTGGCGCCCGACGCCGTGCTCATCAACTACGCGCGCGAAACCATCATTGACGAGGACGCCGTCGACGCTGCCCTGCGTGAGGGCAAGCTGAGCTGGTTTGGCTGCGACTTTGCCACGCCCAAGACCGTCAAGATGCCCAATACGTTTATCACCACGCACTCGGGCGCCGGCACCGGCGAGGCCGAGGCCAACTGCGCCGACATGGCCATCAGCGAGCTCAAGGATTACCTGGAGAACGGCAACATCGCGCACAGCGTCAACTACCCCGCCTGCAGCATGGGCAAGGCGCGCGCCGCAAGCCGCATTGCCTGCCTGCACGCCAACGTGCCCAACATGATCGGCCAAATCACGGCCATCCTGGCCAAGGACAATGCCAACGTGCAGCGTATGACCAACGAGTCCGCCGGCGAGAACGCCTACACCATGTTCGACACCGACGAGCACCTGGACAGCAGCACCATCGAGGCGCTCAAGCAGATTCCGTCGATGTATCGCGTGCGCGTGATCAAATAGCGCCGGCGCCAAGCCTGCCAGGCAGACCATGAAGCCCATTCGGCCCCCGTTTTCACGAAACGGGGGCCGAATTCGTTGCTCCGGCTGGTTTTGAAAATGCTATCCATAATAAGTTTTTTCGGATAATCGACAGTGAGGCCCTAGTCGCTAAGCACAACTGCTTTTACAAACAGCTTTATCAGGGGTTTTAGTAGGTAAAAATCGATCTCTATATGCCAAACTAAAGTTGACTGTCCATTTTCCGAAATAACTTGCTCTAGGTAGCACTTTTCAAGCCAATTCCAAGGAGCAATTGAAGGCTATTCGCAACTAAAACCCTAGCTTCCGCGACCGCTTTCCACCCGCGCGGCTACATTCCCGCCCAATCGATAAAAATCTCCTCACGAAGTCGCCGTTCGAGCTCCTGCTGCCGCGGCGTCTTATCTTTCAGCGGCATATCGAGATAGGACATGATAAGCTCCATCACCACGCGGAAGGCATCGGAGTCGACTAGCTGACCATAGGTCATCAGAACGACGGGATATCCCATCGCTTGCAGGGCCGTCGTTCGATCGGAGTCCGAGATCTTGGATTCTATGGATCCGTGAATGGCTTTACCTTGACATTCAACCAGGCACTCCCGGCTGCCGTCCTTATTTGACAGCAAGATATCGGCGTAGCGCCTATCAAGCCCCGAAATCAGGCGGGCGCTGCGCGTCATGCGAATCTCGACGTTATTGGTAAGGCGCAGCCCTTCGCCGCCGCGCAGCCTCGAAAGGCCAAACAGCATCGAAGCTTGGACCTCAAGCGGCGATGCCACAACCCCCGTAATGCATTTCGCGGCACGTGTGAACGATTTAGCACCGCGGAGTCCCTGGATCTTATTGGCGAACTCCGTAAGTTCAGAGAGCTCGATCAAGGGAGGCCGTTTCCACAAGTCCGTTGGATTCCCCGAGGCGCCCCTTACGTTTTCCCAGCCCAACCGCGCGTCACCCCACCGGTCCCCATATGCCTGCTCAAGGGCCAACTTTACCTGAGGCGCAATCTTGCACACGGCAAAGGTGCCGAACATCTCATACATGCACATAATCAGACGCTCGTTTGAGACCGAGGAAGCCAGGGTCAGCAGGGTAAAGAGCGGGGACGCAGCATCAAGGCCAAACTCTGTCTGCCGCACGGAGCCAAACGGCCTCTCCCCGTTCCAAACATGCCTGACAATGCGACCGCCTTTACGTCCGCAGCCGCCCTGCGCCAACACGTGTAACGGGGTCCCCAAGAAATGCTTGACGAGCGGATGCTCACAAAGGCGCTCCCTGCGCGGATCGTCCGCAGAATCGGGCAGGTCCGGCATTATTGCCAAGACCTGTGGAGGTATCCGGTGATACCGAAAGGCAGATATGTCGCACAGCATGTCGTCCATGAAAGGTACGTACCCACCGCGTCGTTTGTAAACCCGCCCGGACGGCAAACGCGATGGCTCGGCCTGCGAACGGTAAATGCTGCTACGTGCACGTCGCGAATCTGCAGGTGACTTACAATCGGTTTGCAAAACAAACTGATTCTGAGGTTTCATATGGTTGATGATGACGAGGGCGGCTATCGCCCCTTTGTCGTGCCCGACCACGCCAAGGTCTGGGTCGACATGCGCCTGACGCCGCCGACCGATACGGCCGCCGCGATCAACATGGTCGAGCAGGCCACTGCCACCGCCGAGGCCGCGGTTCCCGGTTGCCATGGCAGTTTCGCCGTGACGGGCGATCGCCCCGCCATCGAGCGCGACCCGAACTCTCCCCTTCTAGCTGCGCTCAAGCGCGCCGCCGATGGCGTGACAGACGCGGACGTGCCCGCCAGCTTCTTTACCGGCTGCACCGATACCGCCGTCATTGCCGGCAAGACGGGTAACCGCAATTGCATGAGCTACGGCCCCGGCTCGTTGGTGCTCGCGCATAAGCCCAACGAGCCGGGGCCATGCCGATATCGTTCGCTGCCAGAACGTGCTCATCGCGCTTGTTGACAACACGCTCTGGGACGCAAGCGTCCAAGTTGGGGCATAATAAGCCGCGAACAAACCGACTCGCGAGTTAGGACCGCCCATGAAAGCACTTCCGTTTCCCTGCATCCGCCCAGCTCAGGACCGCGTGCTCGAAGCGCTGCCGCAGATGGGCGGTATCCTGAGCAGCAACGACGCCCTGCGCGACGCCATCGCCGACGGGCTTATGCTCAAAGATCCGGGCGCGGCGTATTACGCGTACGAATGCTCCGGAGAGCCGGGGCGCGTGACGGGCGTTGTGGCGATTTGCCCGGTCGGCGTACTGGCGGGCGACGGCGCGACCCCCGCAGGTGCGACCGCAGCCGCCCGCGCAATCGCCGAGCTTAAGGTCCAGCCGCGCCCTGTGTCGCTTACCTACGAGGCGTCGCCCGTCATGGATATCATCCTGGGCGCCGCCAAAGAGGGTGCGTCGCTCTATGCCGTCACCGACCCCGCCGTCATTACGCACCGCGTGTGGGAGGTCAAGCGCGAGGACGCCGTTGCCGCCATCCGAGCCATGCTCGACCAGGCACCAGAGCCAGCGCCGGCTGACGACCCCACCTATGCCGCCGCGCTGACAGGGGCGGCGCAGCTCCTGGCGGACGAGGCCCGCACAGCCGGCACCTACACGGGCAAAGAGCCGTTCAACTTTACCGTTGCCGCGTTATTCCCCGCTGCACAGGTCGCCGGCGGCGCGCCGCAGGTTCCGACGGGTCTGCTCACCCACCAGATCGCACGGTTCTAACAGGGTCTAAACGCCCAGCACAAAGACTCGGCAGCTCAACAAACAAGGGGCGGGGATACATGCGCATGCATCCCCGCCCCTTTCACATCGAGCAATGATGTCGGCAATCCACGTCGCCACGCCCAGGCTACCCGCGCTGCGGACCCGTTGCCGCCACCAGCGGCTCAAGACCCAGCTCGCGCGCATAATCTTCCTGCGTAAAGACTTCGACCAGGTCAAACGTATCGGTTGCATCGTCAAATGCAAAATGCAGCACCGAGCAGTTGCCCGGCACACGGTCGCGCTCGTCTGCCGCCGCGCCCTTCACGTGGTCCAAAAATTCCTTGATGGACGAGGCGTGGCTCACCGCGAGCACGCACTCGTGGTCCGGACGTCGCATAAGATCGGTCAACGTCGCCACCATGCGCTCGCGCACCTGCATCTGCCCCTCGCCGCCAAATTGGCGGTAGAAGTCACGCCACGGACGCTCGGGCATGAGCATCACGCGCTCGGCCTCAAAATCGCCAAAGAACCACTCGCACAGACCGTCCAGACGCTCGTAGGCAAGGCCCGGCCACAGGTTGGCGATAGTCTGCTCGGTGCGATGCAGCGTCGAGGTGTAGGCGTGGTCGGGCTCGATGCCACGCGCTCGCAAGAACATGCCAGCGCGCGCCGCCTGCTCGCAGCCCAACTGCGTGAGCGGCGAATCACTCCAGCCCTGAATAATGCGCTTGAGGTTAAATATCGTCTGTCCATGACGGACCAGATACAGGTCTTTATTCATAGGGGTCCTTTCGTTCGTTACCAGTCAAGGAGCGAAAACGCCCCGTCGCAATAGCCAAAATGAAGCACGGCACCGTTGTCGGGCTGTCCTCCCCCGCCGGCCACATACTCAAGAAACTCCTGGCAGGCTGAGCCGTGGGAAACGGCCAGCACGCAGTCGTGCCGAGGCCGGGCCATGATGCGAGACAGTGCCGCGACCATACGTGCGCGAAGCTCACTTTCCGACTCGCCACCAAAGGCCACCGGATAATCGCCCCAGGGTTGCGCCGGCATCTCGCGGTTTGATGTGCCCTCCAACGATCCCAAATGCCACTCGCGCAGGTCATCGACCAGCTCTATGGAACGGCCCTCGCCAACGATCAGCTCTGCCGTACACCGTGCCCGACCCAACGGAGACGAATACGCATGGTCAAAGGAGATGCCGCGCGCCTCAAACGCCGCGCGCGTCGCCAGTGCCTGCTCGCGCCCGCGCGCCGTAAGCGGCGAATCGTGCCAGCCCTGCAAAATGTTCTGCACATTGAGCTCGGTCTGCCCATGCCGCACCAAATACAGATCGGCCACATGCCCTCCCCTCGTACCACCACAAAGGGGACGGGCACCTTTGTGGTGGTTTACCGCCGGATCACGCCGCGGCGACGCTCAACTACACCAGTACGTCGGCGAGTGGACGCTTGGGTACGTGGTGTACCTGTGCCTCGTCACGCCAGTAATTAATAGAGCCGTCGGGGTTGGAATCAATTGCATCGATCACCTGTGTCTCGGCGGGAACGCCAAAGACCATGATCAGCTTGACCTCGTACTTGTCGCCGTCAAGTCCCATGACATCAATCGCACGAGGCGGAAAAGCCTTGAACATGCACGCCGCCACCTCGGGCGTAGCGCTGCGGGCGGCGAGCATCATCGTCTGCGCGGCGATACCAGCGTCTGCCTCGGTGATTGGCGCGGCAGGCTTGCCCGGAGCGGGACGCTCGGCAAGGATCGCGATATAGCCGGTCGGGCGCTCGCCCTCGACAGGACCCGACCAATCCTTGAGCGCACCAGCCCATGTGAGCTTTTCAAATAAGCTCGAACACTCCTCGGCGTCGCTCACCACATGAAAGCGTAGGCGCTGAGCGTTGGCGCCGCAGGGAGCCAGGTGCGCCAGCTCTGCCAGCTCAAGCAAAAACTCGCGCGGCACGCGCATGGACTCGTCAAAACGGCGGCATGTGCGGGCGCGACGAACCAGCGCGTCAAACGATTCCAGACCGAGCTTTTCGCAACCTTGCTTTGCCATCAACTCCACGCTCGACGGCGCCGCGGGAACAGCTTCGTTCATAGAGACCCCCAATACAAGGCAATTGTTCTTAGGAAAATCTAACCTAAAACGCAGGCAATAACGAACAGGGCCGCAATGTTCTACACCTGTTGAATAGAAAAACGCGACATGGGGAACAACGAGAACAAATCGGGACCTTTGGGTTACACTTCGCCCTCCCCAACCCATACGCCGGTGCCTTTAGGCGATACTTGTTGTAGCAACTGCGGCATACGCCGCAAAAACAACAATGACGGCAAACGCCGTGCGGAAAGGAGACCTCATGGGCATCTTTAAGAACGACGACCAGCAGTCGAATCTGTTTGGATTTGACGAGAAAAGCATGGCAGGCAAGGCAATCAAGGCCGTGCGCTGGATCTACGCCGCCACGGGCGTCATCGCACTGCTTGCCGGCATCGCGCTGCTGTTTGCGCCCGCCAAGTCCCTCGTCTTCCTGACGACCGTCCTGGGCTTCTACTTTGTGATCACGGCTGGCGTCAGGCTGTTCACCGCCATTTTTGAGCCGCTGCTGCCCGCCGGCTGGCGCGTCACGAGCATCATCTCCAACCTGATCATCATTCTGGGCGGCGTCATAATCCTGCGCAACCAGGCCTTCTCGACCGCGACGCTCACCACGCTCGTGGTGGTCGTGGCCGGCTTTGGCTGGATTGTCGAAGGTGTCATGTCCATTCTGGAATCCGAGCTTTCGTCTAACCGCGCCCTCGCTATCCTGAGCGGCGCGCTCTCCATCATCGCCGGCGTGTTCGTGTTTATCTATCCGCTGTGGTCGGCAAAGATGCTCGTCATCTTTAGCGGCGCCGCGCTCCTGGTGTTTGGCGTGACGCTGATTATTCGTGCTATCCGCTTTGGCAAGCTGGTGCGCTAGATGCCGCGAACGCTGTTTATTGATGGCGACGCCTGCCCGGTCACGCGTGAGTCGATCGACTGCGCGCGGCGGGCGGGCGTCGCCGTGGTTATCGCCGGCAACAGCACGCAGAACCTGGAACGCCACATTCGCCGCGACGATCCGCGCGATGCCGAGCACGCACGACACGGCTTTTGGGTCACGACGCTCGACGTGAGCGTGGGCGCCGATAGCGCCGACTTTGCCATTGTCGAGCGTCTGCAGGCGGGCGATGTGGTCGTGACGCAGGACATTGGCCTGGCGAGCATGGTGCTCGGCCGCGATGCCGCCGCCATCGGCGTGCGCGGGCGCGTGTACGACAAGGCGACCATCGACATGCAGCTGTTTATTCGCCACGAAGAAAAGAAGGTGCGCCGCGCTGGCGGTCGCACCCGCGGGCCGGCAGCCTTCACCGGCGAAGACCGCGCCCGCTTTAAGCGCAACCTCACCGAGCTGCTGCGCTAACCAAGGCAGATTTTTAGGCTATGCCCGGAAATTTGCCTTTTTGTTCTGACCGGTGTGAGCGCTCAGGATCCGTGGCTCAACAAAAAAACGGGCTTCAAAATGCCATGCGTCGCCGCATTGTGCAGGCGCCGGGCATGGCTATTTTGAAGCCCGTTTTGTTAGGCCTACTTAGAGGCCGAAGGCGGATAGGACGAGTCCCCAGCCGGCGCCGATGACGTACATCATGACCAGGAACACGGCATTTTCGCGAGCGCTGCGGTTGGTGCGGAACAGGACCAGGTAGCCCACGCCGGCGGAAATGAGCGTGCCGGCGAGCATCGGTGCCAGTTGCAGCGCGCCTTCCAGATACAGCTGCGTAATGACCACGCTCGCCGAGCAGTTGGGGATCAGGCCGACAAGCGCCGAACCCAGAACGGCGAGCGTCTCGTTGCCGCGCAGGAACTGCTCGATTGCGGACTCACCAAAGGTCTCGAGCACGGCGACCAGAATCAGTGTCATCAGGAAAATGAATACCGATACCTGCACGGTATGCGAGATGGCGCTGCGGATAATCGACAGGACGGGCGTACCTTCATGGGAGTGGGAATGACCGTGGCCGTGATGGTGTTCATGCTCGCCCTCATGACCGTGATCGTGGTCATGTCCATGTCCATGTTCGTGCTCGTCCTCGTCTTCATCACAACCGCAATGGTCGCGCTCGCACAGCTCATGGATGTGGTCGGCGCTCACGCCCGCCTCGGCAACCTCGTCGAGGATGTCACCGCCGCTGTGGTCGTCATGCGCGCAGTTAACGTGCGCCGGATTGACAGTGGTCCCCAACACGGTACGACGAATCGCCGCATGCGCACGGGCGTTGCGACGCAGACCGCGAATGGCGGCATCTACGATAAGGCCCGTGACCAGTGCGATCAGCGCTTTCGAAGCCAAAAGCATCGCCATAGTCTGCACGGGAACCTGCTCGGCAAGTAGCAGCGGCAGCATCTCGTCGGAGGTCGAAAGAAACACCGCCACCAGGGTTCCCAGCGTCACGACGCGACCGGCGTACAGCGTTGCCGCCATGGCCGAAAAGCCGCACTGCGGCACTATGCCCAGTAACGAGCCGACCACGGGGCCAGCGGCGCCGGCACGCTTGACGGCGCCGTTGACGCGATCGCCTGCCACATGCTCGAGCGTCTCGAGGACCAGATATGTCGCCAACAAGAACGGCACCAGCGAGAGCGTGTCCTTGCCGGCGTCGAGCAGAATATCAATCAGCAAATCCATGACGGATGGAACCTTTCGTGTCTTTCGGCAGCATTGTAAAAGTCCTAGCGGTCAACTAGGGTATTGTAATTGTCCTAGGCGCGATGCCAATAGTTGCCCATGGTAAACTATCATCTCGCCATAACTCGACAAACCCGAGCCGCACAACGCGGCCCGTCCAAGGAGCAGTTATATGAACGTATCGCAAGCACTCGAATACGAGCGTCAGCCGTTTATCCCCATGTTTATCTATGACGATCACGGCGCCATGGAATCCGAGCGCCAGAAAGGCGAAGAGGCCCTCAAGGTACTCGAGACCGAATACTTTACCGCCGAGGGCGACCCCGGATTCGACTTTGCCACCGTGCGCGACCTGGCAGACCGCAACCGCGACCTGTGCGACCAGATTGGCGAGGCGCGTCTGCGCAACGTGACACCCGCGACGCTTTCGCGCGGCCTGTCCGACGCCGACACCTGTGCCGCCATCGGCAAAATGCAAAAGCGCACCGCCGCGTCCGTCATGCGCGAGATCCGCGGCGACCGCGACGCGCTCGGTGTCGCCTACGCTCGCAAGCCCATCCAGGGCACGGTACTCGGCATCGACATCGAGACCACCGGCCGCGCACCCGAGCGCGGCTACATCATCAACGTGGGCTGGGAGATCATGGAGCTCACCAGCGACGCCATCCCGCACGACGCCGAGGCACACTACTGCGGTCTGCCCGATATCTACCGCGGCGAGGATGTGCCGCTGTCGAATATCCACCACATCACCTGGGATGACATTGACGGCAAAACGCCCTTCCGCGAGAACAAGGAGCTGCAAAAGCAACTGCTCAAGCTTATGAAGAAGTATCCGTACATGGCGCACAACGCCGCCTTTGAGGACAGCTGGTTCAAGATTCACTTGGACGGCTACGCCGAGGCACGCCGCGCGGGCAAGATTATCGTCATCGACTCGCGCCAGATCTGCCGCAGCCTGGACGCCGACGTGCGCTCGCTCCCCCGCGAGTCCGCGCCCGCCGCGCTCGAGAACTGGGCACGCCGTCGCGGCACCCTCGCCGCCGACGCCAACGAGCAGCACCTGGGCCTCGACGACACCGACCTCATGCTCCGTACCGTCCAGGCCGAGTTCAACCTCAAGAACCTGTTTGCCAAGTAAAAGCGCCATTCGCGAGCAATACCTGTCGGGCCATAGCGCCTGTGTAAAAGCGATACGCCGAGACGCTCCTCTCAAGCGACGCAATGCGGGCCGATATCCAAGTGGATATCGGCCCATTTTTGCACGTCGCTAAGGTATCCACGTTGGCATCGGCGGCCTTATCCGAGCCCATCGATGCCCTTAGCCGCCACTAGGGCCATTCGATAGCAAAATATTTCACAAATATATATTGACATATGAACATGCGCTCATATACTCGGAAGTAAGTTATATGAGCGCATGTTCATATGAAAGGATATTGCGATGAGCGATCCCGCTGATGAAATAAAGTCCAGCATCGACACCACCATCGTGCCCGACATCCCCACCACCTGCTCGCCCGAGGACCTTCCCGACGAGGAGCTTCTCTACGACCTCGCCGACCTGTTCAAGGTCTTCAGCGACACCACGCGCATCAAGATCCTCTATGCCCTCATGGGCCGCGAGCTCTGCGTGGCAGACATCGCCGAAGCGACCGAAACCTCGCAGTCCGCGGTGTCGCACCAGCTGCGTACACTCAAGCAGTCGCACCTGGTTAAATTCCGGCGCGACGGGCGCAATATCCTATACTCGCTCGCCGACGACCACGTCTACACCATGCTCAACCAGGGCATGAGCCACATCTGCGAATAGCGACTAACCACGGTACCAGCGCGGCCTGCACCCAAGCCGCAAATACAGGGAAAGGAACCCACCATGAAAAAGCAGTTTAAGCTCGATGAGATCGACTGCGCCAACTGCGCGCGTAAGCTTCAGGACGAGCTGGCCAAGCTCGAGGGCGTCAAGTCCGTTTCGGTCAACTTTATGACCCAGAAGCTAACGCTCGAGGCCGATGAAGCCGAGTTCGACGAGGTCCTCGACCGCGTTGTGGAGTTCACCGCCGACGCCGAGCCGGACTGCGAGATCATTCTCTAGCCCAGGTTTACGCCAACCCGCAAGGCCGCGCTTGCCGCGGCCTTTGCTCGCGAAATTGTATGAGCGAGTGTTCATACATTCAAATGGGAGGATACGAGTCATGGCCACCGCCGACCCCAAGAAGAAAAAGAAGAAGCGCAAGAAAAAAGAGTCACTCGAGCATAAGCGCAACCGCATCCTGGTAGCGCTGGGCATTTTTGCCGTGGTGTACGCCCTCGATGAGCTCGGCAC
The DNA here is from genome assembly GCA_902479075.1 of uncultured Collinsella sp. Taxonomy (GTDB): domain Bacteria; phylum Actinomycetota; class Coriobacteriia; order Coriobacteriales; family Coriobacteriaceae; genus Collinsella. The sequence goes on along the minus strand of CABSNK010000001.1, from coordinate 75,687 downwards.
CCTCACTGCCGCATTCGGCACCCCGGGCGACATCTACGCCAGCTTTGTGCTGTTCCTCGTGCCGTTTTTGATTGCCGGCTACGACGTACTGCAAAAGGCATTCAATAACATCCGCCGCGGCAAGGCCTTCGACGAGAGCTTCCTCATGGCCGTCGCGACCATCGGCGCGTTTGCCATGGTGCTCTTCCCCGACACCGATCCGCACATGGCCGAAGGCGCCGCCGTCATGCTGTTCTACCAGGTCGGCGAGCTGTTCCAGGCATACGCCGTGGGCAAGAGCCGTAAATCGATCAGCGCCATGATGGACATCGCACCCGACTACGCCAACGTCGAACAACCCGACGGCACACTCGAACAGGTCTTCCCCGATGACATCGCCGTCGGCACCGTCATCGTGGTCAAGCCCGGCGAGCGCGTGCCCATCGACGGCGTCATCGTCGAAGGCGAAACCCAGCTCGACACCGCCGCCCTTACCGGTGAGTCGGTCCCCCGCCCGGCCAAAACCGGAGACGATATCATCAGCGGCTGCATCAACATGACGGGGCTCATCCACGTGCGCACCACCAAGCCCTTTGGCGAGTCCACCGTCGCGCGCGTCCTGGAGCTCGTAGAAAACGCCAGCGAAAAGAAGGCGCGCACCGAGAACTTCATCACGCGCTTTGCCCGCATCTACACGCCCGCCGTCACCGGCGCTGCCGCGGTACTCGCGCTCGGCGGCGGCTTGGTCACCGGCGCCTGGTCCGACTGGATCCTGCGCGGCCTGACCTTCCTGGTCGTCAGCTGCCCGTGCGCGCTCGTGATCAGCGTGCCGCTGAGCTTCTTTGGCGGCATCGGCGGCGCGTCCAAGCTGGGCGTTCTCATCAAGGGTTCTAACTACCTCGAGACGCTCGCCGACGTGGACACCGTCGTCTTTGATAAGACGGGCACCCTCACCAACGGCACGTTCTCGGTGGTCGCGGTACACCCCGAGGCCGGCTATACCGAGCAGTCGTTGCTCGAAGTCGCAGCCCTTGCTGAGTCGTTCTCCGATCACCCCATCGCGCAGTCCGTACGTGTCGCCTACCAGGGCGAGGTCGACCCCAAGCGCGTAAGCGACTCCACCAACGACGCGGGCCATGGCGTGACGGCAACCATCGACGGCAAGCACGTCGTCGTTGGCAACGCAAAGATGCTCGCCGCGGCCGGAGTCGAAGCGCCCGATTGCGAGGTCGTCGGCACCATCCTCCACGTGCTAGTCGATGGCATCTATGCCGGCCACATTGTAATTGCCGACACCATAAAGGCCGATGCCGAGCAGACGATCCGCGACCTGCACGCCGCCGGCGTCAAGCGCACCGTCATGCTCACGGGCGACCGCGAGGAAGTGGCTGCTGCGGTGGCCAAGCGGCTGGGGCTCGACGAGTTCCACGCGCAGCTGCTGCCGGGCGACAAGGTCGAGCGTGTTGAAGCGCTGCTGGCAGCCGAATCGGGCAAGGGCAAGCTCGCCTTTGTCGGCGACGGTATCAACGACGCGCCCGTGCTTACGCGCGCCGACGTCGGAATCGCCATGGGCGCCATGGGCTCGGACGCCGCAATTGAAGCTGCCGACGTGGTGCTGATGGACGACAAGCCGTCCAACATTTCCCGCGCGATCCGCGTGGCACGCAAGACCATGACGATCGTCTGGCAGAACATCATCTTTGCGCTGGGCATTAAGCTGCTGATCCTTGTGCTGGCGGCGCTGGGCATCGCCAATATGTGGCTTGCCGTGTTCGGCGACGTAGGCGTGGCAATCATCGCCATCCTGAACGCCATGCGCGCGATGGGGGTCAAGAACCTGTAGCGTTCGTGGGCTGTCCGGCCGGGACCGGGCTTGGTTTTGAAAACGTCCTCGCGCATGAGGCCCGTCTTTCCTGCTCCTACGGAGCAACGGAAAGGCGGGCCTCGCGCTGCGGAATGTTTTCAAAACCAAGCCCGGTCCCGGCCTGCGGCGACGTTGCTGGTGGTTCTTGGGCATCGCTTGCTGGCGGGGTTCCTTGCCTGAGTTGGACATAGTTGGCAGGACCTTTCGTCCCGGTCGCTGGTTCGCGCTTTGCGTGAACTCCGCGCTACTGGGGGTCCAATTAGGCTTCTGTTGTTGGACCCGCTACATCTTCCCGGCCCAACATCGCCCGTAGCTTCTCGAAGCTTTCCTCACTCAGGCAGTGCTCCATGTGGCAACCCTCTTGCGACGCGACATCCGCCGAAACACCGGCCTCCTCGAGCAACCGCACGAAAAAGCAGTGGCGCTCCCACATTTGGCGAGCGACATCCAGACCACGCTCCGTCAGATGAACGTCGCGCTTGCCCATTTCGACATAGCCGCTGTTCTCCAGCGTCGCCATGGCTTTAGAGACGCTCGCCTTGGTTACGCCCAGGTATTCGGCAACGTCAATCGATCGAACGACGCCCTGGCGCTCCGAGAGCACGTAAATAGATTCGAGATAGTCTTCTCCAGATTCACGTAGGGCCATGGGCCGCCTTTCGCGATGATTGTTAGTTAGCCTTTGGATACTTTCCTTGGCTTACTTTACCGCAAAAGTTGCCCATGTCTTACTACGTTGTTTAAAAAGTTAACCGTGTTTCACAAAACGCGCCAGGCGAACACAACATGGGGACACGCCCCGCAAGGAGTGTCCCCAGCTGCCGGCAGAAAAGGAACGTCCCTAAGTGCCGAATCCTCAGCTATAGCAGCCCAAAGTGCTTGGCGGCGTTGTAGATACCGTCATCGTCCACGGCGGTCGTAACGTAGGTCGCCGCGGCCTTCACCGTGTCCTGCGCGTTGCCCATGGCCACGCTCGTGCCCACGGCGGCAAACATCGACAGGTCGTTCTCGCCGTCGCCAAAGGCAATCGCCTCGCTCGCGTCGATACCAAGCCGCTCGAGCGTCGCCGCCACGCCCAGGTCCTTGCCGCCGTTAGCGGGAATAATGTCGCAGAACAGGTCGCACCAGCGCGTGGTGAGCGAATGCGACACGGCGTCGGTCACGATATGCTCGTCGACCGGGTCCACAAAGGCGCAAAACTGGTAGACCGGTGCGTCAAAGGCGTGCTCAAACGGCTCCTCGTGGTAGACGATTCCCGCGTTGCTGCCAGCCGTCACCACGCGCTCGGACAGGCGGTTCACAAACGAGTTCTCGCCCTGCATGCACAGCGAGTCGTAGCGCCCCTGCGCCACCTGGTCCACAATCACCGCGACGTCGTCCGAATCGATCGGGCAGCTGCGGTAAACCCCCTCGGCATCAAAGCAGTGCTGGCCCGAAAGCGTAATGTACGCATCCCAGCCCAGGTCGAACAGCCAGTCCGGCATCTGGTAGGTCGGACGGCCCGTGGCGATCACGCACGCAATCCCCTGCTCGTGAAAGCTGTCGAGCACCTGCTGCGCCGACGCCGGAATCCGGTGGGTCTTAAAGCTCAGCAGCGTGCCGTCGATATCGAAAAACGCGGCTTTGATCATTCTCGCCTACTCCTCGCCCTCGAGCTTTTCGCTCGCCTCGAGCCACGCCATCTCCAGCTCGTCCATGGCAGCGTGAGCCTCGTCGATCTTTGCCTGCTGCTCGCCGAGCGCCGTGTAGTTGGTGGGATCGACTTGGGCCATTGCTGCCTCGGCCTCCTCAACGCGGGTGCGCTGCGTCTCCATCTTGCGCTCGAGCGAACTCACCTCGCGGCGGAGCTTCTGGCGCTCGGCGTTGGACAGGCCGTTGGGCTGACCGCTCGACTTGGGCTTTTCGGCCGCAGCTGCCGCGGCACCGGTGTCGAACGTGCCGGTCTTGGCGCTCGGCGCGCCCACGGGCTCGCCCTCGGCGGTAGCGTTGCACAGGCGCAGGTACTGGTCCACGCCACCGGGCATATGCGTCAGGTGGCCGTCGAGCAGCGCCCACTGCTGGTCGGTCACGCGCTCCATCAAAAAGCGGTCGTGCGTCACCAGGATCAGCGTGCCGGGCCAGCCGTCCAGCAGGTCCTCGACAATCGCGAGCATGTCGGTATCCAGGTCGTTGCCCGGCTCGTCCAGGATGAGCACGTTGGGCTCGTCCAGAATCGTCAGCAACAGCGACAGGCGACGGCGCTGGCCGCCCGAAAGATCGCCGATGCGGCTCCAGAGCTGCTGCGTCGTAAAGCCCAGACGCTCGCAAAGCTTCTCGGGCGAAGTCTCCTTGCCGTCGATGACGTAGTACTTCTTATAGTTGCCGAGAACCTCGCGGATCGTGTCGCCCATGTAGGGCTTGAGCTCCTCGAGCTGCTGCGACAGCACGCCAAAGCGCACTGTCTGGCCAATCTTCACGCGGCCGCGCGTGGGTTCAATCTTGCCCTGGATCACGTCGAGCAGCGTCGACTTACCGGCGCCGTTCTCGCCCAAAAGGCCATAGCGGTCGCCCGCACCAATGAGCCAGGTCACATCGGTGAGCACCTGCTTGGGCGCGCCGTCGGTATCGGCATAGCCGGCATCCACGTCGACCACATCGATAACCTGCTTGCCCAAGCGGCTCACGGCCAAGCGCTTGAGCTCCAGCTCGTCACGCACGGGCGGCACGTCGGCGATCAGCTCACGAGCGGCATCCACGCGAAACTTGGGCTTGGTGGAACGAGCCTGGGCGCCGCGGCTTAGCCACGCGAGCTCCTTGCGCGCCATGTTGCGACGGCGCTCCTCGGTAACCGCGGCCATGCGGTCGCGCTCTACGCGCTGCAGGATGTAGGCCGAATAGCCGCCCTCGAAGGGATCGACCTGGCCGTCGTGGACCTCCCACATGCTGGTGCAGACCTCGTCCAAGAACCAGCGGTCGTGCGTGACCACGAGCATGGCGCCCTGACCGCGCTGCCAGCGGGCCTTAAGGTGACGCGCGAGCCAGTTGATGGTGCGCATGTCCAGGTGGTTGGTGGGCTCGTCGAGCATGAGCACGTCGTAGTCACCAATCAGCAGGCGCGCGAGGTCCACACGGCGGCGCTGACCGCCCGAAAGCTCGCCCACCGTGCCCTCCCAAGGCACATCGCTAATGAGGCCGGCGAGGATCTGGCGCGTGCGAGGGCTCGACGCCCACTCGTACTCGGGCGTGTCGCCCACAACGGCATGATGCACGGTATCGGTGTCGACAAGCTGGTCCTTTTGGCCAAGCAGACCGATCGTGGTGCCGCGGCGATGCGTCACGCGGCCATCGTCGGGCTCCAGCGTGCCCGCGAGTACACTCAGCAGCGTCGACTTGCCGTCGCCGTTTTTACCGACAATACCAATGCGGTCGCCCTCGCCCACGCCGAGCGTTACGCTATCGAAAATATGCTTGGTGGGAAACTCTAGGCTGACGGAATCGCATCCCAAAAGAATCGCCATATGCCCTGCTCCTTCGTAGAAATTCAACGTTGTCCATGATAGCAGCGAGCCCCACCCCAAACCACCACGAAGGTGCCTGTCCCCTTTGTGGTGGTCGTTTCGGTCGCGGAGCAAAAAGGCGGGCCATCTCACGCAAGAGATGACCCGCCTCTCCAATCAGTCCCGCGGCAACCGTGGCCGCCGCGGGCCTCAAGCATGTCCCGGACTAGGAGAACATGCCGGTGAGGTAATCATTCAGCCGCTTATCCTTGGGCCGCTGGAAAATCTCGTCAGTCTCGTCGTACTCGACCATATCGCCCATGTAGAAGAACGCCGTGCGGTTGGACACACGCGACGCCTGCTCCATGTTGTGCGTCACGATGACGATGGCGCGGTCGGCAACGATCGATGACATGAGGTCCTCGATCGCCAGCGTCGAGATGGGGTCGAGCGCCGAGCAGGGCTCGTCGAACAGGATCACGTCGGGGTTGAGCGCCAGCGTGCGCGCGATGCACAGACGCTGCTGCTGACCGCCCGAAAGAGCGTAGGCGCTCTTGTCGAGCTTGTCCTTGACCTCGTCCCACAGCGCCGCGCCGCGCAGGCTTTCCTCGACCATACGATCGAGCTCGTCGCGGTCGGTGATGCCGTGGCGCTTGGGCGCAAACGTGATGTTGTCGCGAATGGACTTGCGGAAAGGGTTGGGCTGCTGAAACACCATGCCAATGGACCGACGCAGCTCGTAGGTGTTCTCGGCCTTGATGTTCACGTTGCGCCCGCGGTAGTTGATCTCGCCCTCCACGCGGCAGCCGCGGATCTCGCGATTCATAAGGTTGAGGCTACGCAAGAAGGTCGACTTGCCGCAGCCCGAAGGCCCAATGAGCGCCGTGATCTCGCCCTTGTGAAAGTCGAGCGACGTATTGTGCAGCGCATGGTGGTCGCCATAGTACACGTTGACGTCCTTGGTAGAGAGCACGACCTCGTCGCTCACGGCCTTGCCGCTCACGCGCACGCGTTTCTCGCTCTCCCCCACGCTCGACAGGAAGTCCTGGGTCTCGGACGTGGCCGCCTCGGTTGCGGGCGTTGCATTTATCTCGCTCATTCGGCCGTCATCTTCCTTGCCAATTGCTTGCCCACGATACGGGCGACTACGTTAAACAGCAGCACGCAGATCATCAGCAGCGCCGCGGTGCCCCAGACGATCTGCTGGGCCTCGGGGCTGCCCTCGCCATAGATCTTGTAGATGTGCACGGCGAGCGACTCGCCGGGGCGGAACACGTTCCAGGCGCAGGTGGGGCTCGACAGGTTAAAGCTCAAGAAGTTCAGACGCACCGGCGAGCTCATGCCCGAGGTAAAGAGCAGCGCCGCGGCCTCGCCAAAGACGCGGCCGGCCGAAAGCACGATGCCAGTCACGATGGCGGGCATGGCCTCGGGGATCAGGATGTGCAGCGTGGCCTCCCAGCGGGTGAGGCCCATAGCCAGACACGCATCGCGCTGGGCCTGCGGCACGTCCTCGAGCGCCTGCTGAATCACGCGCACCAGGATGGGAATGTTGAACATGGTGAGCGCGACGGCGCCGGAGATGATGGAATACTTCCAGCCCAGCTGTACCGAGAACACCAGAAAGCCGAACATGCCGACGACGATGGAAGGCAGCGAGGATAGCGTCTCGATGGCGGTGGAGGCGATGTCGCGGATAGGGCCGTTCGGTGCGTACTCGACCAGGAAGACCGCGCCGCCCAAGCTGATGGGCACCGAGATGACCAGGGTGATCAGCAGCAGATAGAACGAGTCGAACAGCTGGTAGAGCACGCCGCCCTGGGTTCCGTTGGCGCGCGCGGGCTGCGTGAGAAATCCCGGCTGGATCAGCGTCGAGATGCCCTCGAACAGGATATAGGCCACCATGGAGATGACGATGAGCATGACGATGGCGACGATCGCCGTCAGCACGCCCGTGGCGATGCGGTCCTGCTTTTGGACGCGCCCGAGTCTCGCCTCGTCGGTATGGATGCGCGTGCTAGCCACGAGCCTTCGCCCCCTTGCGGCCAATGAGATGGATGATCAGGATGAAGATGAGGCTCATGCCCATCAACAGCAGACCAAGCGCCCACAGAACATCGTCCTGGGCCGAGCCCTCGGCATAGACTGCCATGGACGTGGTGAGCGTGGTGGTGATGGTGGACGCCGGCGACAGCAGCGACGTCGGCATGGCCTCGATGCCGCCGATAACCATGCGCACGGCGAGCGTCTCGCCAAAGGCGCGGGTCATGCCCAGGATGACCGCAGTCATGAGCGACGGCATGGCAGACTTGAGCACCACGTGCCAGATGGTCTGCCAGCGGGTGTAGCCCAGCGCGAGCGAGCCCTGACGGTAGCTGTCGGGCACGGCACGCAGGCCGTCGACCGAAAGCGTAGTCATAGTCGGCAGGATCATGACGGCCAGCACGATGGCGCCGGGCAAGATGCCCAGGCCCGTGCTCACATGGAAAACGCTCTTCATAAGGCCGACAACCACGTGAAAGCCGATCAGGCCAAAGACGACCGAGGGAATGCCGGTCAAAAGCTCAATAAGCGGCTGAAAGACCTTGGAACCAAACTTAGGGCTAATCTCGACTGCAAAGATGGCAGAGCCGATGGCGATGGGCAATGCGATGAGCGTGGAGAGCACCATGACCGCAAACGAGGTGACGATCAGGGGCAGGGCGCCGGTATAGGGCAGGCCGTTTTCGGCTGTGTTGGCCAGGTCCCACTTGGTGCCGGTGAAGAACTCGACGACCGAAACGCCGTCCTTGAGAAAAGCCGAGAGGCCCTTTTGGGCGACCATAAAGATGAGCGCGGCAACGACAAACGTCACGAGCGCTACGCACGCGCCCGTGACGCCCAGGCCCACGTTCTCAAGGTCGCGCTTTGGCAGCTGTTTTGCCATTGCAAACCTTTCCGGGGCGATTACTTATTTAGCGGAGACCTTGCCGCTGGCATCCTTAACGACCTTCATGGCAGAGACGGGGATGAAGCCCTGCTCCTCGACGAGCTTGCCCTGGACGTCGTCGGAAAGCATGAACTCCAGGAAGGCCTTGGTGGCCTCGTCGGCGTCCTTAGCGCAGTACATGTGCTCGGTCGCCCAGATCTTAAAGGAGTCGTCGGTGACGTTTGCGCTCTTGGGCTCCACGCCCTCGACCTTGATGGCGTTGAACTTGGAGTCATCGAAGTGCGAGAAGTCCAGGTAGGAGATGGCGTTGTCGGTGCTGCCCATCTGAGTCTGGACATCGCCGGACTTGTCGAGCTCGGCGTCGCCCTTAAAGTCGACGGTCTCGTCGCCAAAGACGGCCGCCTCGAAGGTGGCGCGGGTACCGGAGCCGGCCTTGCGGTTGAGCACGACGATGGTGGCGTCGTCGCCGCCGACCTCCTTCCAGTTGGTGATCTGGCCGGAGAAGATGCCCTTGAGCTGCTCAAGGGACAGGTCGTCGACCGTCACGTTCTTGGAGACGACGGGACCCATGCCCACAACGGCGACCTCGTGGTCGACGAGGTTCTTGACCTGGTCGGCCTCGAGCTTGGTCTCGGCGAAGACGTCGGAGTTACCGATGGTGACGGTGCCGGCGGCGACAGCGGTCAGACCCTTGCCCGAACCGTTGCCCGAGCCGGAGACGGAGACGTCCGGGTTGGCATCCATGAACTTCTCGGCAGCGGCCTCGACGAGAGCCTGGAACGAAGAGGCACCGTCGTAGGTCACCTCGCCGGAGACGGACTCGGCAGCAGCGGCGCTACCCTTGTCGGCAGCGTTGGAAGCGTCTGCGCCACCGCAGCCAACGAGGCCGAGGCCGACGATGCTGGCAAGACCACCAGCGAGGCCGAGGAACTGACGACGAGAATAAGCCTGATCGAGCATGATCTTCCTTTCATACATGCGAATCGCGGGCACCCTGCCCGCTTTGCTGTTTGGAAAGATACGGCCCCGACCGGGCAGCGCTCGCGCCAACTGCGGTTTCTTACGGGCATCTGATAGACCCTTACCGCAAACGCGGCTCGGCTTTACAAACGAATAACATTCCCCGCCCAAGCATGGCACGCTTTTTACACCAATAAAAACAAAGTTGCGGTGAAATAATTCCTGTTTGGCCATCAAATGGCCCATTCTAGGAACTATTCCACCGCAACTTAGATTGGAAAACCGCGTAACCTTAAAGTTCCAGTTCGTTCAAGCGGAGAATCGCAACAATATAAATCTTGAGCGCCTGCTTGAGCTGTTCCTCGTTGGCGCACTCGTTGGGGCCGTGCATCTGGCCGCCCCATGCGGGCAGCTCCAGGCCGGTCTCCTCGGGGCCAAACGAGACGGCGCGGGCAAAGTTGCGCGCGTACGTGCCGCCGCCCATGGCAAAGGGCTCGGCATGCTTGCCCGTGAACTCGTTATAGGTATCAATAAGCGCCCTCACGGCCGGATCGTCGGCAGAGACCGAGAACGGCACCTTGGCACGATCCACGCGATACGTCACGCCAAAACGGCCCACGAGCGGCTCGAGCTGCTCGCAGATGGTATCGGCACTGGTGCTATCGGGGAAGCGCACGTCGATGACCTGCTCGATGTGACCATCCACCACACGGATGACGCCGGGGTTGCAGGTGAGCGGGCCAAACGCGGGGCTCGTCGCATCGATACCCAGGCCGCGGCCATAGGCGTCCGCATGCACAAAGGCCAGAAACTTGACAAACTCGTGCTCGGCAGGCGTCAGTAGGCGCTCGTCACGGGCGCCAAACGCGTCCTCGGCCTCGCGCAGATACGCCACGATGAGGCCGACAGCATTGATCGTTCCCTCGGGCATCGAGGCATGACCGCCAATGCCGTGGGCGAAAATCTGCGCATGCCCGTTATCGAGCGTCGTGATCTCCAGGCGGTCGGCGTTCTCAACGGGTGCCGGAAGCTCATCGGCGGCAATCGCGAGCTCGCAGATAGACTGCGACGGAATGGCGTTGCTCGCCTCGGCACCGCTCCACGATACGATGCGCCCACCGTCGATCTTGGGGCTCACAAAAGTCGCCCCAAACTGGCCCTTCTCGGCATTGCAGACCGGGAACTCGGCATCGGGCGTAAACAGAAAGTCGGGGTTCGCGTGGTTCTCCAGATAATGGTGAACGTCGGACATGCCCACTTCCTCATCGCAGCCCAACAGCGCGCGGAAGGTATAGCGCGGCACAATGCCGTGCTTGAGCAGGTAGGCGCCGGCGTAGAGCGACAACACCGCCGGGCCCTTGTCGTCGATCACGCCGCGGCCGAGCAGCCAGCCCTCGCGACGCTCCATCGCAAACGGGTCGGTGTTCCAACCGGGGCCGGCGGGCACCACGTCCACATGGCAGATAGTCGCGAGTTGCTTATCGCCGCGACCCGGAATATCGGCGATTCCCACAAAGCCCTCGTCATCGCTCGTCTGGTAGCCGAGCTTTTGCGCGATACCGAGTGCGCAATCGAGCGCATCACGAACCGGGCGGCCAAACGGCGCACCGGGCTCCGCATCGGCAGCAACGGCCACAGACGGATAGCTCACCAGCTGCTCGATATCGGCGACGACATCTTCCCAGACCTCATCGACATACTCGGCAACGCTCTGCTCCACCTGATTCATGGACGACCTCCTTACCAATGAGCGGCGAGCGTGCCCGCCCCTCACATCACATACTTATATAGCGAAAAGTTTAGCAAGCTCGGCCACCGAGTGCACCACCGCATCGGCGCCCGCGGCCTCGTGCTCGCCCGGCGCCGCCGCGCCCGAATAGATGCCAATGCACGGCACGCCCATCGCGTGCGCGCCCTCGACGTCGTTAAAGCGGTCGCCAATCATCACGGCATCGTCGGCCGTCGCACCGAGCGCCGCCAGGGCATCGCGGACCGAATCGGCCTTGGTCTCGCGTCCCTGCGGCGGATTCATGCCAACCACCGCCTCAAACTGAGAAAGCCCGAGCTCACGCACCATGTCGATGCACTTGGCCTCCATGCGCGACGTCGCCACGGCCATACGCTTGCCCCGGGCGGCCAACCCATCCAGAAACTCGGGGACCCCGTCGAACACGGGATACTCCTCCGGTCCCAGCTCATCAAAAAAAGCACGGTACTCGTCGGCCACCACAAGCGACTCCTCGCGGGAAAAGCCGTAAAAGTCGTGAAAGCTCTTCCACAGGGGCGGCCCGATCATGCGGCGCAGATCACCCATCTGCGCCTCCGAAAACCCGCGCGCAGCCAGCGTCTTGCACGTCGAGGTCATCACCGCCCAGCCCGTATCGGCCACCGTGCCGTCAAAATCGAACAGCACGACCGGCCGTTTGCCTATCTCCAACGCCTCCATCGGCATTCCTCTTCCCCAGTTGACGATTTCCACACCGGCACTTCAAACTGTTGACTATTCAACAATTGAAGCTAGTAATGTGGAACGACTCAACTATACTTGTCGCACTTTGCTCTCAGAAGGCGGCGCGCAAGCGCCCCAACGAAAGGTGCAATTATGTCTTTTGCCATCATAACCGACTCCACGTCGGACATCTCCCCCGCCCGCGCCCAAGAGCTCGGCATTTACGTGATTCCGCTGCATGTGATTATCGAGGGCGAGGATCTGCTCGACCAGGTGCAGATTACCGCCGGGGAGTACGTCGCGCGCATGGCCGGCTCCGAGCAGCTGCCGCACACCTCGCAGCCGAGCGCCGGCGAGTTCAAGGCGCTCTTTGACCGCGTGCTCGCCGACGGCCATGATAGTGCCATCTTTATCTCGCTGTGCAGCGAGTGGTCTGCCTGCTACGCCAACGCGTGCCAGGTCGCCGATACCCACGAGCTCGACGTGCGCTGCATCGACTCGCGCACCGGCTCGGCTGCCGAGGGCCTGCTGGTGGAGTACGCGCTGGCCATGCGCGAGGACGGCCGCAGCCTGGACGAGACCGAGGCGCAGATCCGAGCGACGCTGCCCGACGCCCACCTGCTGCTGATTCCTCGCACGCTCGAGAACCTCGTTAAGAACGGCCGCGCGCCCAAACTCGCCGGCCAGCTCACGCAGATGCTCAACATTCGCCTGGCCGTTTCGCCGGAGTGGAAATCGGGCGAGATCAAGGTCATCAAAAAGGGCCGCGGCGCCAAGCGCATCGTTGCCAACACCATGGCCGATTGCCTCGCATTTTTGACCGAGCATCCGGGCTCTAGCGTGCGTGTGCTCACGACCGGCGCCGCCGAGGAGCAGGAGCTCGTCAACCAAGCACTCGCAGGCCAGAACTACGTGGACGCCGGCACCGGCCCCATCGGCTGCACCATCGCCACCCATGTAGGCGTCGACGCCATCGCCATTAGCTACTGTCCCCGCTACCAGCCCATCCACTAGGGGCACCTTTACCACTTGCGGTGGAATAGGGACTGTTTTTGGCGTATGGCCACAAATCAATCCCTATTTCACCGCAACTTCTTTTGCTGAGCCATCCATATACAAGATATGCTGACGATCGGCGCATTCCCAGCTGTTTAGGGGAGCTTCGACTAGCCCCTAGCGGTACCCGGTGGGCAAAAAATGGCAAATATGAGTACTGTCATAAATTTAGTAACAGCAAAATTTCGCTGAAATTGCCCGCTCCCACCGATTTCAAGCTCCATAAAGCCCCGAATCGTCGTGTTTAGGGGGGGGTGAATATACTAAAACTCAGTCAATTGGTCTTAGATACTTCTCAAATGATATGAGACTAACCGAGCAACAGTACTCATATTTGCCATTTTTTGCCCACCGGGTCTGAATGAGGTCCGCTCTTTACGCCTCCGGCTACCCATATGACCGCAAACCCTGATTATCAAGGGCCGTCGCGCGCCTTGGCATCGACCGAAAGCCGCTCGCAGAATAATCCCTTGCCATTAGCAAACTTGAATCGAAATTACATATCCCAAAAAGCCGTAATGCCGTACCCTCGTCTCAACAACTCCAATACAAGGACGGCATTCAAATGGGCAACGCCATGCATCAATACGCCCTCTGTGGGACCGCACAATTTAAATACGATCAGACGATCACACATATATCGGACCAACACCGACAAATCGTCATTTGCAACAACGGTTCAGACGTACGCTACGCAACGCTAGAAGAGTGGGAAGAAGCTGGCGCTTTGTTCGATGAACGAGCACAAATCGAGGGCATCGTCACCAGCGCGAGCCCAGCACGCGATAAACTCGAGCTCTTTCGCAGTCTCTTTACCGGGCGCAAAGATGTTTACGCTCATGGATATCGCAGAAAGGACGGGGGCATTGGCTATACGCCTGCTTGTGCTAATGAGTGGGAGCCAGGAATTTGCCCCAAAGCAGCCCATCAAAGAGTTAAATGTGTAGAATGCAGCAATCGCGTCTTCCCGGAATTAAGCGATGCCGCAATCATTGCTCACTTTAAAGGCAACGATGACCGGTTCCGCGATGTCCTCGGGCAATATGTTCTCGATAGGAACTGCAACACGAAAGTTCTCGTCATCGATTTTGACAAAGCGGACTGGAAAGAGGCAACAAATGCCGTACGGCTTGTTGCAATACGACGGGGCATTAACGCCGCCGTTGAGCGCTCAAGGTCCGGCAACGGCGCCCACATCTGGTTTTTCTTCCTCGAGCCAATCAGCGCAAAGGCTGCCCGAGAGTTTGGAAGTTGCCTCATAACCGAAGCTGCGGCGCATAATAAGACAATCACGTTCGAGGCCTTTGATCGAATGCTACCCGCTCAGGCCACTATTCCCGATGGAGGCTTCGGAAACCTCATCGCACTCCCCTTTCAAGGCAAGGCGCAACGTGAAGGAAACAGTGTATTTGTAGACGAACAATTCAAGCCCTTTCCCGACCAATGGCTCTATCTATCACAAGTCCAGCTGATTCCGCGCTCGACGGTGCAAGATCTGATTGAGGCCCCTGGAAACAACCCACACGGACCAGCAACAACTACGGTGGCAAACAAGGGCAAACGGTATGCCCAAAGACCACGAAAGCGACTACCACTCACATCGCGGGACTTTCCCTCATCGCTGCCCGTTATTCAAGCCGATATGCTGTACATCCCCGAGAAGTCTCTGAGTCCAGCAGCTCAAATGGAAATCCGCGGACTTGCGACATTTGCCAATCCGGCATTCTATCGCGCGCAGTCCATGCATCAATCAGTATTCGGCAAACCGCGACTCATAGACCTTAGCGAACTGAGAGATGGTCATGTTGCAATTCCCCGGGGCTGCAAAACTCAACTTGAGCAGCTAGTTCAAGAGACCGGCGTTACCGCCCACTATTCAGACGAGCGCAAATCGGGCAATCCGATTGTTATGGCATTTAAAGGAGTCCTTCGCCCTGAGCAGCAAATCGCCGCTGATCAGATGCTCATATACGAAGACGGAATCATGTCCGCGCCGACAGGCTTCGGTAAAACAGTCGTCGGAGCTTATCTTATTGCATCCATTGGTCTTCCAACGCTCGTCATCGTTCCCAAAACCGCACTCATAACCCAATGGAAATCCCAGCTCGAGCGATTTATCGACATTACGGACAACAGGGAGCCCGTCCGAACCCCAAAAGGACGAATCAGCAAAAGGCAGCCTCCGGTCATCGGACAAATAGGAGGAGGCAAAATGGCCGTAAGCGGCCTCGTCGACATCGCTTCGTTCCAGTCGTTATCTGGCAAAGACCGTCAAACCGGAGAGCCGATAGTTAAGGGCCTTGTTCGTAATTACGGCCTCATTATCTGCGACGAATGCCACCATGCCGCCGCACCACAGCTCGAGCTTATTCTCAAGTCCGCCCCGGCCAAATACGTATACGGCCTTTCTGCGACGCCCGAACGATCCGACGGCCTTACGCGGGCGCTCTCCATGCTCTGCGGCCCGCTCCGTTATGTTATCGATCCAAAAGCGCAAGCGATTCAGCAGGGCATCCAGCGCATCGTACGGCCTCGTTTTACTGGAATTCGACTACCCGCCTACGAGCCAGGTGCAAGCTTCAATCAGATTCTCGACCTGCTGTGCACGCATGCAGCTAGAAACGAATTGATTGTCAACGACGCTATTGAAGCTGCGTCAAACGGCCGGCATCCGCTCGTGCTGACTAAAAGGAAAAAGCATGCCGAGGAGCTGTTCGGGATGCTCAAAAACCAAGGACACGAACCCGTTCTCCTGACCGGGGAAATCGACGCCAAAGAAAGAAAAACGATACTGAGCAGTCTTCCCCGCTTCGAGCATGAACATCGAATCATCGTCGCCACCGAAAGCCTTTTGGGCGAGGGCTTCGATCTGTCCTACCTTGACACTCTACTCATTGCCACGCCGATATCGTGGGACGGCAGCATCACGCAGCAGGCGGGCAGGCTCCATAGAAGCCACGAGGGCAAGCGACGGGTTGAGATATTCGACTACGTTGATTTATCTATACCCATGCTCGCCCGCATGTACCAGAAGAGACTCAAGACCTACGCCAAGCTCGGGTACGAAGTCTACGTGACCGGAGGCAGCGAGCAGTCCGATCAAAACATTCTCATAGAACCGGCTAATGCCGTAGAGACTCTGGTTGAAGACATCGTTGGCGCCGCTAAGAGCATCTTCATTGCCGCGCCCTACGCATCCGCCGCCTGCCTCGCAAAGCTCGGCGATGCAATCAAAGGTGCCACTGCCCGAGGGATTGCTCTTGAGTTTTTCATTGCCTCGACTCCGCGCGAAGATGCAAGCGAGACTTTGGCAAAAATGAACGTCGAGCATGCCATTAGAGCAGAAGGACGTTTGTGTGCAGCGATAATTGACGAAGAAACTATCTGGTACGGAACGATCCCGCTACTAGCTTTCCCCAAGAAAGAAGACTGCAGCATCAGGTTCAAAAACAGCGAGATCGCAGCGGAGCTCTTAGACGAAATCAACCACAAGGGAAAGCCAGATGCCACGTCAACAGGCAGGACATCCCCACCACTTGCGGTGGAATAGGGACTGTTTTTTGGCTTATCAGCCGCAAATCAATCCCTATTCCACCGCAACTTAGAAATCGGCAATCAGCCCTGCGGGCCCCGGAACAGTTCCTCATGCGAGCCCATTCTGACCAGTCGGATCACAGGATTAGTCTTATGCGGCAAGTAGAGAACGGTCACATCGACCAAGCCATCGGATAGATGGAAATCGATGTGGCCGTTGTAATTGCCGCCCGGGTTTGAAAGCTCATGGGCGCCATATTCCGCGGGAAGCGAGCCGCGAGCTGCAAGCTCTGCGACTGCCGCCTTAAACTCGGTTTTTAGCTGCGGATGGATGCGCGTCGTCCGTTTGTAATCCGCCTTAAACTGAGCCTCGACTTTAATCTCAAACATCGCTAGTCCTCATCGAGGAACGATATAAGCTCATCAGCGTTATTGAATGACGGGCTGTCGTCTGGCAGAATCCCCAACTCATGAGCCTCGGCAATCACCATGGCGCGCCTCGTCGCCTCGTTGGGAACTTCGGGCCGACCCACAATCTCAAACGGAATCTTTCGCTGATTTACCAGCTGCCGGACAGCAAGGTTGAGATACGAATTGAGACTCAGGCCAACTGTATCCAAGAACTCAGTCGCCTGTTCCTTGAGCCCCTCTTCGATGCGAACCGTCGTAGGCTTAACCGTTGCAGTAGACATACGCGACCTCCTCGCTCTCGTCTTTTGCATCAGTATACCCAGTTTAGAAGGCTGACTGATGTTAAATAGCATCAGTCTGCCTTCTCATCACTACAACGACAGGCGCGCTCGCCCTACATCAGCCCGCTCAGGGCGATATCGACGGCCTCGTTGAGGTCGTCGGTAATGTGCACCAGCTCCGGATCGAGCGGGCTAATCATACCGGCGTCCATCACCGGGCCGTTGAGCCAGTCGAACAGGCCCTGCCAGTACTCGGTGCCCACCAAAACGAGCGGCATACGCTTGACCTTGTGCGTCTGCACCAGCGTGAGCACCTCGAACATCTCGTCGAGCGTGCCAAAGCCGCCGGGAAACACGATGGCGCCCGAGCTGTATTTGACGAACATGGTCTTGCGCACAAAGAAGTAACGAAAATCCATGCCGAGGTTCACGTATTTGTTGAGCCCGTGTTCGTGCGGAAGCTCGATACCCAAGCCGACCGACTTGCCGTTCACGCTCGCCGCTCCCCTGTTGGCCGCCTCCATGACGCCGGGGCCACCGCCGGTGATAACCGCCACGCCGCGTTGGGCGATTTTGCGACCGACCGTACGAGCCGCCTTGTAGAGCGGATCTGTCTTGGGCGTGCGGGCACTGCCGAAGATGGTCACCGCAGGACCAAGCTCGGCAAGCGCGCCAAAGCCATCGACGAACTCTGCCTGAATGCGCAGCACGCGCCAGGGGTCGGTGTGCAACCAGTCGGTCGAGTCCTCGGGTGCCAGCAGGTTGGCGTAGGTGTTGTCCTTGGGAATCATGGGGCCGCGCATGACCACGGGACCGCGCCGGTACGTCTCGTCGTAAGCCGGCTCGCCCTCGACGTTCTCATTCTTAATCATGGGCACTCCTATCGAAAATAGAAACGGGCGGGGTCGACGCCATGCGTCAAACACCCGCCCGAACATCAACTATTCGGTATGGTACCCACGATGCATCAAGTGCTTGCAAGGCATCGGTCAGCGGTCGCGGCTCTTAGTAATCCACCGCCGCAGGACTGTTCATCCAGTCGCTCACAAACGCGCCGTAGCGGCCCTCGATAATGGCCTGACGGGCACGCTGCATAAGGTTGAGCAGGTAGTAAATGTTGTGCATCGACAGCAGAATACCGCCGAGCATCTCCTTCTGCGTGACCATGTGACGGATGAGCGCACGGCTGTAGCCGCCCGTGCACACCGGGCAGGTGCAGGTGGGGTCGATAGGGCCGTCGTCGTGCGCAAAGCGCGCGTTGCGGAAGTTAAGGCGACCTTCACTGGAGAACGCCGTACCCATGCGGCCGGTGCGCGTCGGCAGCACGCAGTCGAACATGTCGATGCCCACGCCAACGCCGCGCACGAGCGTGGTAGGGTTGCCGACGCCCATGAGGTAGCGCGGCTTGTGCTTAGGCATGTACTCGGAAACCAGCGGCGCCAGCGTCTCGAACATGGTCTCGTGGTCTTCGCCCACCGAATAGCCGCCGATGCCGTAACCCGGGAAGTCGCCGCACTCCTCCAGATGGCGCAGCGAGCGCAGGCGCAGGTCCAGGTGCATGCCGCCTTGGACGATGCCAAAGAGCGCCTGGTCATCGCGGGTATGCGCCTTATAGCAGCGCTCGGCCCACATACTCGACAGCTCAACGGCGCGCTCGACGTAGGCGCGCGTGGCGGGATAGCCCGGGCACTGGTCGAGCTGCATGCAGATATCGGAGCCGAGCTTCATGGCGATTTCCATGTTGTCCTCGGGCGTCCAGAACACGTGGCGGCCGTCGTAATCGTTGACGATAAAGCGCACGCCCTCGTCGGTGAGCTTGACGGCGTCGTTGTGGCTGAACACCTGGAAGCCGCCCGAGTCGGTAAGAATGGGGCCGTGCCAGTTCATAAACTTGTGCAGGCCGCCCAGCTCGGCAATGGTGTCCTCGCCGGGACGCATGGACAGGTGATAGGTGTTGGCAAGCACGATCTGGGCACCGAGCTGTTTGACGGTCTCGGTAGGAATACCCTTGACGTTTGCCTTGGTGCCCACGGGCATAAAGATCGGCGTCTCGATATCGCCGTGCGGGGTGTGCAGTACGCCGGCACGCGCGTGCGTCGTCGGGTCCTCGGCGATCAGGTCGAATTTAAAAAGGCTCTGGTCCATAAACTGGAACTCCTTGGTTGCGGTTCATACGCAAACCATTATACGGGCAACCCGCAAGGAGCACCGACTCGACAGAAACTGGCGCAAAGGAAACCTGCCCACTTACACCAATGCATCAGGATAAAAATGATCCGTTTTCCTCCGTCCCCAACGGATCATTTCCGACTGCCACAGCAACGCCGATGCCTTGTCAACGACAGCGAAAACCCGCCAGAGCGAGCAAGGTGCCTTGAAACAAGGCGGCATTGATCTTTTGATCATGCCGCCGAAGTTGAAAGACAGATTGCCGCTCTGGCGGGTTTGCAGCGTCAACTGGTTACGCGGTTCGTAGAACCGCGTAACTGTTAGGGCCGCTGACCCATGCCACCCTCGAGGGTGACGGTCTCGCCGTTCATGTACTTAAAGTCGGGGCCGCAAAGCTGAACGACCACGCGGCCGATCTCCTTCTCGACATCGCCGTAATGGCCCGCCGGCGGCATGTGGACGTTGGCCTTGAACGCCTCGGGGTAAGCATCCTGGAAGTTCTCGAGCGCAGCAGTCCAGGCAAGCGGGCACACGATGTTGACGTTGATGCCGTCCTTGCCCCACTCGTTGGCGGCGACGCGGGTCAGGCCGCGGATGCCCTCTTTGGCGGCAGCATAGCTGCACTGACCATAGTTACCAAACAGGCCGGCGCCCGAAGCAAAGTTGACCACAGAGCCCTTGGTCTCCTTCAGGTGCGGATAGGCCTTCTGCATGTACAGGTAGGTGGCGTACAGGCCAGAGTAAATGGCCAGATTAAACTGGTCCATGGTGTGGTCGGCGATGGTCACACCCGAGGCACTGGCCTGAGCGTTGTTGACGACGGCGTCGATGCGACCGAACTCCTCAATCGCCTTGTCGATAACGTTCTGGACGACGGCCTCGTTATCCTGACCAGCCGAGACATCAGCCTGAACAGGCAGAACCTTGATGCCGTACTCGGCCTCGAGGGACTCCTTGGCAGCCTCGAGCTTGGCAACGTTGCGGCCGGTAATAACGAGGTTTGCGCCCTCCTTGGCAAAAGCGATATCGATGCCGTAACCGATGGAGCCAGCGGAGCCGTCCTTGAGCGTGGCCTTGCCGCCGCCGGTGACGATCACGGTCTTACCAGTGAAAAGTCCCATACAAAGTCCTTTCAAAATCGCGACGGGCACGCCCGCCGGCTGCGCGTATCCAACTTCACGCGCCAAAAGCTGAAATGCAACTTTAACGGGTTCAAGTGAAAAATAAAGACCGCAGCAGGCGAACGGCGCAACGTCATTCGGCGAAGGGAATGTCAAGCGTAAACTGAATTTAGAGGACGAATTTTTGCTATCCAAGCGAGTCATCGAACACGTTTTGAAACTTTGCTGCGGGGCGCGGGATGTCGGCGCGAGACTTTATCATAGGGTGACAAACAACGATGAGGAGCACATGCCTATGACGGACGAGCTGGACCCCCAGACTCAACAGCATATTGATGATTCAGCAGACGTCGCCGCAGATACTGACGCTGCGACCTGCAATGATACCGACGTCGACGACGCCACTCTGGATAACGGCGCTGCGACGGAAATCCCTGCGGCAGAAGTTGCCGGCGAGCAAAACGACGATTCGGACGCTCAGGACAACGCCCCCGAAAAGGAAGCCGCCCCGCAAGCAGAAGGCCCCATCGAGGTGTCTTCGGAAGAAGAGCTCGATGCCGTCATGGACTCCATGATGGATGCCGTCAAAGCGATGAAAGACGCCGTGGCCGACGCCGATGTTGACGCCGAAGAAGAGGAGGCCGCCGAGGCCGCCTCGACCTTCGTGCCCGGCGAGACCCCCGTTGCCGACCAAGGCAGCACCCTGCCCTCGTTCCTGCAGCTTGAGCACCCCACCATTGGTGCCGATGCAGTCGACCCGCACGCTGCCGGCTTTTCCGTAGTCGAGGGCGGCACCGGCAGCATCACCACGTCACAGGCGCCCGATGCGGGCACGGCAAACGCCGGTCACCCGACCGCCCTGCACGCCCCAGCAGCCAGCCGCGATCTGGGAGGCGCCGTCTCAAACACCGCCAGCGCCGTGGGCGCCTTTATCGCCCAGGGTGCCTCGGCCATGCGCGAGATGAACGCCGCAAAGAAGGCACTCGCGGACGCCCGCGCTCACCTGGCCGAACTTGAGCAGCGCATCGCCGATCAAGGCGAGGAGCTCGAGACACGCCAAGACATCGCAGGCCGCTACGACCAAATCGTCGCCGAGCAGCGCCAGACTATCGACACGGCACAAAAGGCCGCCGCGGCGGCAGAAATCGGCCGCGATACCCATGCTGCCAAGGCAACAGAACTCAAGGCGCAGCTCGAACAAATGAAGGAAGAGGACGACGCCACCGAGCGGCGTCTCAAAGCCGCACTCGACGCGGTGGAGGCGCGCGAAGCCAGCTCGCGCGAGACCGGTAACCGCCTCGTTCGCCGCCTCGAGGATTCCAAGCGCATCCGCGACAAGGTGCAGGCCGAGCGCGACGCCGGCGTTGCCGCAGTACAGCAAACCGTCGACGCCACGCGTGCTCAACTCGAAACGCTGCGCCACGAGTATGCCGAGCTGCAGCGCAATCCTTCGGCGAATCCCGCCAATTACACGGTGCGCACCAGCGAGCTTTCGATGCAGATCTCCGACACGGCCGATGCCCTGCGCAAAGCCGAGGAAGATGTCCCGAACATCACCGCCGATCTTGAGCACTCGCTCGCGGCCGCCGAGCACGCCGTCGAGCAGGCGCAAGCCCCCATCGCCGACGCCAAGCGAGCCCATCAGGCCGTGACGGCCGAGGCCGATGCCACTCGCGACGAGCTGCAGACCGCAAAAGCCGCCGCCGCAACGCGCCAGCGCGAGCTGCGCGAGAAAATCGCCGCCGAGGACAAGGCACGTCGAGAGCAAGAGCAGGCTATTGCCAATGCCCAGGCGGATGTAGCGCATGCGCAGTCGATCATCGAGCAGGCGACCGAGGTGCACGACCATCCCGAGATTACCGAATCGCTCGCAGGCTCCTTGGCCCGCGATAAGGCCGAGCACGCCGAAACCGAGCGCGAAGTGGCTCAACTCGAAGCCGCCGAGGACGACGTGCGCGAGCGTACCCGCGACTCACGCATCAAATTCACCGGAGCCATCGTCTGCATTGTCGCCGTGATTCTGGTGATCATCCTGGTCTGGCTCTTCGCAAGCAAGTAAACCAGCTGCCAAAAAACACTCAAGGCAGTTGCGGTGAGATAGTTCCTGTTTAGCCATCAAAAAGGCCAATTCAAGAACTATCTCACCGCAACTTTTTGGTGCAAAGGGGTCAGGCTACTTTGCACCAACTTGGTGAATATAAACCAGTCCCCATTGCGCCAACAACGTTTGCCCAAATAAAACCTGCCAAAATAAACCTGTCCCTTTTTGGCAGGTTGAACCACGGCAACGCCGATGTTTTGGCGCGGACAGCGAAAACCCGCCAGAGCGAGCAAGGTGCCTTGAAACAAGGCGGCATTGACCTTCTGGTCATGCCGCCGAAGTTGAAAGGCAGATTGCCGCTCTGGCGGGTTTGCAGCGTCAACTGGTTACGCGGTTTGGTAAAACCGCGTAACTACAAAGGTCGCGCCCTTGAAGTTGAACGTCAGATTGTCCAAATGCGGCCCGCGCAGCGTCGAGCCGTTACGCGGTTCGTAGAACCGCGTAACTAACAAATGAGCATGGCGTCGCCAAAGCTGAAGAAGCGGTAACGTTCTTCGATAGCGGCGGCGTAGGCATCCATAATCTGGTCGCGGGCGGCAAGTGCGCTCACGAGCATCATGAGCGTGGAGCGCGGCACGTGGAAGTTGGTGATCAGCGCGTCGACCACGTGATAGGTTGAGCCGGGCATGAGGTAGAGCTGCGTTGTCGCGTTCTCGCGCACCACGATGTCGCCGCGGCCGAGCGTGTCGGCGCCGTCCTCGCGGCCTTCAAAATAGCGCGCCGTCACGGCCGGATCGGACACCGGCGCGTCCGCGTCAAAGGCGCTCTCGAGCGAACGCACTGCGGTGGTGCCGACGGCGATCACGCGATGCCCCTCGGCCTTCGCCTTATGCACGGCGTCGACAACCTCCTGCGACACGTGGTAGCGCTCGGTGTGCATCACATGCTGTGTGGGATCGTCCTCCTCCACCAGACGGAAAGTATCGATGCCCACTTCGAGTTCAACGGCGGCAAACTTGGCACCCTTGGCCTCGATAGCGGCCATGAGCTCGGGCGTAAAGTGCAGACCCGCCGTGGGAGCGGCAGCCGAGTGCTCCTCCTTCATGGCGTAGACGGTCTGGTACTTCTCGGGGTCGCCCTCGTAATCGGTGATGTAGGGCGGCAGCGGCACGTGACCGGCGGCGTGAATGGCCTCGTCGAGCGTGCGCGGCTCGCCGGCAGCATTGCAACCGGCCGGCTCAAAGCGCACCAGACGGCCACCGCGGCTATCAGTGACAAAGTCGATGACCTCGGCCGTCAGCACCACGGGTGCGCCCTCGGGCGCATGGGCGCCACCGGCGCGATACTCAATCTGAGCACCGGGCTTCAGACGCTTGCCCGGCTTGACCAGGCACTCCCAAACATGGCCCAGCGGATCCACGTCCTCGCGGCGCTTGAGCAGCAGCGTCTCGACCACGCCACCCGAGCCGGCTTTGCGACCGATCAGGCGGGCCGGCATCACGCGCGTCTTGTTGATGACGAGCACATCGCCCGGCTCGATATAGTCGATGATGTCGCGGAAGATGCGGTGCTCGACGGTGCCGCCGTGCTCCAGTGGCATTCCCGCCTGGGAGCCTTTGCGATCCACCACCAGCAGGCGACAGGAGTCGCGCGGCTCGGCAGGCGCCTGGGCGATGAGCTCTTCGGGCAGGTTATAGTCAAAATCATCGGTACGCATAGACACGTCGGATACTCCTTATATTGCTAAAGTCCGCTCTACATCCTAGCAGGCTGACGTCCCAAATGAACTACTTTTTGGCGGCTTTGCGCTCGTCGCGGATGCGGGCGCGGTCCATGGCCGCCTCGACGGCCGAGAATCGGCAGCCGCAATAATTCTGCCGATACATGCCAAGCTCGCGCGAACGACGCGTGGCCTCGGGATAATACGGGCGAAAATCGCGAATCACCGGAGTGAGACCGCGGGCGGCAGCCAGACGCTCCAACACATCATTGCAGGTTTCGAACAACTGATACGGCGAGACGGCGAGCGTCGTGCCCACAAACTCAAACCCACGCTCCTGGGCCACACGGCATGCCTCGGCCAGACGCAGGGCATAGCATGCGCGACAGCGACGGGGCCGATTGGCGCCCAGCGGGGCCACGCCGGCCTCCCAGCGCTCGCGGTCCTCCCCCGCCTCGATGAGCTCGATGTCGCCATCGGCACACCACCGGCGCAGCTCGTCCAAGCGCCGCTGCCATTCATCATGAGGCTGAATATTGGGGTTGGTCCAACAAATCGTGGGCTCAAACCCTTCCTCGCGCAGCAGGCGAACCGGCTCCAGCGAGCACGGCGCGCAGCAAGCATGCAGCAGCAACGGCTTCATCAACATCCCCGTCCCAGAAAAATCATCCCAAAAAGACTACCTTGCGAAAAAGCGCACGCCAAAGGACGTGTCCTCGCAGGCGACAATGCGGCGGTCGCGCAAAATGGTCCGCACGTAATACCAATCGCCCACACAGCCCGACAAATGCAAGCCGGCCGCCAGGTAGCACAGCAGCGGATAGCACGAGAACGCAAACCCCAGGGCAAACGCCGCAGTCACAACAACCGTCGGCGCCAGGCAAACCGCTACGTACCGCGCACGCGAATACACAACGCCCTCGGCGCAGGCGTAAATCATGCAGGTTTCGCGATTCGCCCCAAAGGTCACCTGCGCGCTCGCAGGCGCCAGCAGCTTAAAGAACACACCGTGCACCAGCTCGTGCACGGCAAACGACGCCGCCGAAACCGCAGCCAAGCCGACTATCCAGCCCAAGACCGCCGTCCAGCCGCCCGAGTCCGCCGCATCCAAGTCCGCAGGCCCGCCCAACAGCATAAACACCGGCACCAGGCACACGGCAAATGCGCCAAGCACCGCCATCCCCCACACAAAGCAGGCGTGCAGAAAATCCTCGTCCTCAAACGCATGTATGTTGGAAATCTCATTCATAGCATCTTAGGATAGCGCCCCCGTCACGTACCCGTCCGCATGTGCGATAATGTCGAACGATATGCACGAATTGACCACCGCGTCGCCAGGCCTTGCGCCCGGCCGCGCTCTCACCATATGCGAAGGAGTCCCATGGCATCCAAATACTCCATGAACGACCGTCCCAGCTGGCCGCGCCGCGCCATCGTTACCGCCGGCGAGCCCTACGGCAACAAGGGCCTGCACTTTGGCCACGTTGGTGGCGTCTTTGTCCCGGCCGACTTCTTCGCCCGTTTCCTGCGCGACCGTCTGGGCCGCGAGAACGTCATCTTCACCTCGGGCACCGACTGCTATGGCTCGCCCATCATGGAGAGCTACCGCAAGCTCAAGGAGAACGAGGGCTACGACAAGTCCATCGGCGAGTATGTCGAGTCCAATCACTCCCGCCAGGCCGCGACCCTCAACAACTACAACATCAGCTGCGATATCTACGGCGGCTCGGGCCTTGAGCCGGCTGCGCAGATTCACAACGAGGTTACCGCCGAGATTATCGAGCGCCTGCACGAGCAGGGCACCATCTCCAAGCGCTCCACGCTGCAGTTCTACGATGCCAAGGCCGGCACGTTCCTCAACGGCCGCCAGGTGATCGGGCGCTGCCCCATCCAGGGCTGCAAGTCCGAGAAGGCTTATGCCGACGAGTGCGACCTGGGTCACCAGTTTGAGCCCGAGGAGCTCATCGCGCCCAAGAGCCAGCTCACCGGCGAGGTGCCCGAGCTGCGCCCGGTCGACAACCTCTACTTTGACCTGCCGGCCTACCTCGACTTTATGAAGACCTACACCGCCAAGCTCGCCCAGAACCCGCAGGTTCGCTCCGTGGTCTCCAAGACCATGGAAGAGTGGCTGCTACCGGCACAGCTCTACATCCAGAACAAGTTCCGCGAGGCCTTCGACGCCGTCGAGGACCAGCTGCCCGAGCACACCGTGCTGGAGCCCGAGGGCAACAAGAGCAGCTTTACCGTCACCTTCCCCAGCTGGAAGGAGCGCGACGACGCCCACGCAGTGCTCGCTAACGGCGGCGTGCGCTTCCGCAGCGGCAAGGCGCTCGTTCCCTTCCGCATCACCGGTAACATCGACTGGGGCGTTCCGGTGCCCGAGGTCGACGGCGTGAACGACGTCACCTGCTGGTGCTGGCCCGAGAGCCTGTGGGCGCCCATCAGCTATACCCGCACCGTGCTCGCACGCGATGCCAAGGCCGCCGGCGTGACCGAGGGTGTTGCCGCCCAGGATGCCGCCCTCATGGGCGAGCCCGCCGCCGATTCCACGCAGGTCCCCGCGCCCACCTACCAGCACAGCTCACTCGACTGGCGCGACTGGTGGTGCTCTGACGACGCTCAGATCTACCAGTTCATCGGCCAGGACAACATCTACTTCTACTGCATCGCGCAGACCGCCATGTGGGAGGCCCTGGGCTGGGACCTCACGCAGAGCACCGTCAGCGCTTGCTACCACCTGCTCTACATGGGCAAAAAGGCCAGCTCGTCCTCGCAGACGCCTCCCCCGCCGGCAGACGACCTGCTCAACCACTACACCTGTGAGCAGATGCGCGCGCATTGGCTGTCGCTCGGCCTGTCCGAGAAGCCGGTGAGCTTTAGCCCCAAGGCATATGACACGCGTGTGACCGGCAAGGACAAGGACGGCAACGAGGTGCGCGCCTGCGACGACAAGCGCGTCATCGATCCGGCCCTTAAGGAGAGTGCCCTTTTGACCGGCGTGTTCAACCGCCTGGCCCGCAGCTGCTTCTACGGCGTCGCCGTCAAGGAGGGCGACGAGAGCCCGTACCGCAACGGTTGCATTCCGGCCGGCGCAGCCTCTGCCGCCGTGGTCGAGGCTGCCGAGCAGGCCGCCCTTGCCTTTGAGCAGGCCATGTACAAGTTCGAGACGCACCGCGCGCTCGCCGTGTGCGACGACTACCTGCGCGCCGCCAACAAGCGCTGGAGCGATGCCTCCAAGGCCGCCAACAAGCTCGAGGGCGAGCCGGCCAACGCCGCCATGAAGCAGGCCCTGGTCGACGCCTTTACCGAGCTGCGCGTGGCGACCGTCCTGATGCACGGCATCGTCCCGGCCGGCTGCGAGCTCATCTGCGAGTACTTCGACGTCGACCCGGTCGCCTTCTTTAGCTGGGACAACATCTTTGCCTCAACGGACGAGTTTGTGGAGAGCCTGGGCGAGAAGCCCGGCGAGCACCGCGTTAAGCCGCTGCCCCCGCGCTTCGACTTCTTCAGCAAGCACGAGAGCCAGTACTAAAGCACACCAGCAGCGGCGTGCCCGGAAAGTAGTCAATTTGGGACGGGAAGGAAAGACGGATGTCCAAGCCGCGTCGTCGTAAGCAGAAAAAGCAGGTTAAGCCCGAGCTCAAGCTCAGGCAGTTTGCCGCTACCGAGCTTTCCGACCAGCTTGCCGCCCTTCCCTGCGCCGTCGACCTGCCGCGCTTTATGGTCGACACGGTCGCCGGCGCCTATGCACCCGCCGATGCCCAACTCGTGATTGAGGGCTTCGGCGCCGCAGCCACGCGCCCGGTCACGCTGCGCGCCAACACGCTCAAGGCGACCGCCGAGGACATCGCCGCCGCGCTCGACGCAGCCGACATCGCCCACCAAACCGTTGCCTGGTACCCGGACGCCCTCATCCTGCCCGAGGCGCAGGTATCCGATCTGTGGGACCTCGACATCTACCGTGACGGCAAGATCTACCTGCAGAGTCTGTCGTCCATGATGCCGCCTTTGGTACTGGGCGCACGTGCCGGCGAGGACATCCTGGACATGTGTGCGGCCCCCGGCGGCAAGACGACACAGATCGCCGCCCTCACCCAGGGCCAGGCACACCTCACCGCCTGCGAGATGAGCATTCCCCGTGCCGAAAAGCTCGAGGCCAACTTGGGCCGCCAGGGCGCCAAAAACGTACCCGTCATGCGTATTGACGCGCGCGAGCTTGACGAGTTCTTCCGCTTTGACCGTATTCTGCTCGACGCCCCCTGCACCGGTACGGGCACCGTCATCAGCGGCAACGAGAAAAGTCTGCGCGGCCTCACCGAGCAGCTGCTCATTAAGTGTGCCCGCTCGCAGCGCGCGCTTCTGGACCGCGCCATGGGAGCCCTCAAACCGGGCGGTACACTCGTCTATTCGACGTGTTCGATCTTGCCGCAGGAAAACGAGGATGCCCTGCAAGAGGCCCTCGACAAGCACATGGACTGCGAGCTCATCCCCCTCGACGGTACACCGAGTGAAAGCGAAGCACGCCGCGCCCGCGAAGCCGGTGAGGAACCGCGCATCGAGTGCAACGCCCTTACCGAGGCCATTGCCGCGGGCCACGTCTCGTCCGTCGCCAACGGAATGCCCGGCACGCTGACCATTCCGCCCAGCCGCGACTTTGAGGGCTTCTATATCGCCCTGATCCGAAAACGCAGCTAGCGCACGGATTCAAGACTCAACAAGCTATCTCCGTGCGCGCTTGTCCTGCTGGTCACGGTGCTGCTTAAGTGCCTCGCGCTCCTTGCGCTCGACCTTTTTGCCCTTGATGGCCGTGACCGCAAAGTAGATGACCGCGGCGGCAACGATTGCGCCCATGCATAGGCCAATCGAGCCCAACATTGCCGAGAATTCCATACCGCGTCACCTCTCTTTTGTATACGGGACATTCAAGATAGCACCTCGATTCCCGCCACCACAGCTCCTTCACGTTCGCCGGCCCTTCAGTCTAACGGATGGCGCAGCGGGGAAAAATCAACTCGTCAAACGATTTAGCACTCGCAACGCCGGTCGTACACTGCCGACCGCACAACATAGAAACGGACCGCCATGGATTCTCTCAACGATTTGAACGAGCGCGTCGACGCCTTTGTCGGCACCAGCTCCTTCGAGACGCCTGCCGCGACGAACGACCAAGCCCCCATCGATGTTCCCGCCGAGGTTCACGAGGACATCGTCGCCTCGGTCGACTTCTCCGAGGTAGAGCTTGCAGACGAATTAACCGAGCCCCAGGTGGCCGTAACTCCCAACGGCCTTTTACCCATGGAGCCGCTGCCCATCGACGGGCGCCTGCGCAAGGCGGCCCTCCGCATGCCCGATGAGATCGAGGAGGCCAGCGGCTTTACGCTCTTTGGCCGCCGCATCAAATCGCTCATCTACACCACCGACGTGGCGGTCATCCGCAACTCCAATGCCGACGCCGTGTTTGCCGTCTACCCCTTCACGCCGCAGCCCGCCATTACGCAGGCGCTGCTGACCGTTGCCGAGTGCCCGGTCTTTGTGGGCGTTGGCGGCGGTACCACCACCGGTAAGCGCTCCGTGCAGATGGCGGCCGTCTCCGAGATGCAGGGCGCGGCGGGCTGCGTGGTCAATTCCCCCGCTACCGCCGAGATGGTCGAGCACATCACCAACATCGCCGATATCCCCGTCATCGCCACGGTCGTTCGCTGCGACGACGATGCTCACGCCAAGGTGCGCGCCGGGGCCAAGATCCTCAACATCGCGGCCGGCAAAAACACGCCGCAGGTCCTGCGCGAGCTGCGCGAGCACTATCCCAACCTGCCGCTCATCGCACCGGGCGGCAAGACGCCCGAGAGCATCCGTGAGACCATCGCCGCCGGCGCCAACGCCATCATCTGGACGCCGCCTTCGGCCCAGCAGCTGCAGACCGACATGATGCAGCGCTATCGCAAGATGAAAGAAGACACCACGCCCGTCATCTCGCGCGACGATGTGCCCATTATCGACCAGGTCGCCGCCGCCGAGGTCAGCCAGGTCGAGAACATGAATCCCGATGTGCCGATCCCCGACGAAGTCATCGAACGCGTCGCTTCGATCCATGATCATATCGAGGAACGTCGCGCCAACCGCGGACTCAAGCCCTCGCTGCACGGCTTCTTCTTCCGCGGAAAGAAACGCTAGCCGCAACAGCAAGGCCCGCCCCGCAAACAACGGGACGGGCCTTTTTCTGTTATCAAATGTCAGAAGTGACAGGCGCAGCGGTTAAGACTGTCAACCAGCCCACAAACGCTAATCCACGCGCTTGTCGCCCATAAAGAAGATGGCCACCGTGCCAGGGCCGGTATGCGAGCCAATCAGAGCACCGATGTTATTGATTTCAATCTTGCCTTTGAGCTGCGGAACCTGTTCCTCTATCAGCGCCGCAACAGCCTCGGCGTCCTCGCGGCACGCCGAGTGCGACATGATGCACTTGCCCGAATAGTTCGCGCCGTCCTGCAGATGCGCCATCACGGTCTTGGCCATCTCGGAGATCGCGCGCTTCTTGGTGCGAATCTTCTCACGCGGTGCCAGCTTACCGTCGCAATCGACCGTCATGAGCGGGCAAATCTTGAGCGCCGTGCCGATAATCGCGCTCGCGGCCGAAATGCGACCGCCGCGCAGGTAGCTCGACAGGTCGGTCGAGAAGAACCAGTGGTGCAGGTTGAGTTTATGCTCCTCAATCCAAGCGGCCGTCTCGTCGAGCGAAGCGCCGCTATCGCGAACGTCGGCGGCACACTCCACCAGCAGGCCAAAGCCCGAAGACGCCGCCAGCGAATCGATGACGCGCACCTTACCGCCCCGGGGATAGCGATCCGCGAGCATCTGCGCCGCAACGCAGGCCGATCCATACGTGCCCGAAATACCCGACGACAGCGCCAGGTGCAGCACGTCTTTACCCTCGGCAACAAACGGCTCCCAAAACTCCTCGTACTCACCCACGCTCACCTGAGACGTCTTGGGCATGGCGCCCGCGGCAATCTGGGCAAAAAACTCGTCCGGCGTAATCGACTGATACAGATCGTCCGTATAGACAACATCGTCGATCTCGTAATGAAAACACACGACAGGAATATTGCGCGATGCAAAGAACTCACGGGTTCGATCGGCGGCGGATTCACAGGTCAGGACAAAATCACTCATATGAGGCTCCTTACTCATTGCTGCGCAAATTATCGCACAGCAAACGTGAATACGGTACAAATGTCCACTATTTACCAAATTGAACCAAAGGTAGTGAACATCTTTACCGTCATCCTCTCTATCGATCCAGGAGACATGCGCCTGCAAAACGACCCCGCGTCTCCATTCAACCGCCATATCCACCTCAACTAAATCGATTTACCAAACCGTTCGGCCAACAATTCGACCTCCCATCTCCAAACGAAACAAAAGCGGCGCATACTGATAAACGCTTGACGCTGTTTTATCAGTTTTACCAACCACATCGGAAGGTGCCTCATGGTCGCATTCGATCGCAATCCGCAAAACTTCAAGTATCTGCGCCTGCTGTCGAGACAGTTCCCCACCGAGCAATCCGCATTCACCGAGATCATCAACCTCTCGGCCATCCTCAACCTGCCCAAGGGCACCGAGCATTTTATGAGCGATGTGCATGGCGAGTACGAAGCCTTTATGCACATCCTCAACAACTGCTCGGGTGTTGTGCGCGAGCATGTCGACGAGATCTTTGGCGACACGCTCTCCTTTGACGAAAAGGGCGAGCTGTGCACGCTCATCTACTATCCGCGCGAGAAGATCGATCTTGTCCGCAGCCGGCGCGAGGACTCGCCCACCTGGTACAAGACCATGCTCGACCAGCTCATTGTGGTTGCCCGCTCGCTTTCGAGCCGTTATACCCGCTCCAAGGTGCGTAAGGCCATCCCGCGCGATTACGCCTACATCATCGACGAGTTGCTGCACACGCATCCGGATGAGAACAACTACCGCGTGCGGTATCACGAGCGCATTATCGAATCCATTCTGGAGACCGCCAGCGCCGACGACTTTATCGAGTCGCTTGCTTCACTCATCAAGCGCCTCGCCGTCGACCACCTGCACTTGGTGGGCGACATCTTCGACCGTGGCGGCGGCGCGGCCAAGATTATGGACCGCCTGCTCACCTATCATTCGCTCGATATTCAATGGGGCAACCACGACCTGCTGTGGATGGGCGCCGCTGCCGGCGAGCCCGCCTGCATCGCCACGGTGCTGCGCAACAACCTGCGCTACGACAACTATGAGATTCTCGAGAACGACTATGGCATCTCGCTGCGCGAGCTTGTCGCCTTCGCCGACGCCACCTATACCGCCGGCGAGCCGATCAGCCCGCTGATCAAGGCCATTAACGTCCTGCTCTTTAAGCTCGAGGGCCAGATTATCCAGCGCCACCCCGAGTTCGACATGGCCGACCGCCTGCTGCTCGACAAGATCGATCACGACGCCGGCACAGTCACGCTTGCCGACGGCAGCGTGTGGCCGCTCACGACCAACGACTTCCCCACCGTCGATCCGGCGGACCCCTACACGCTCACGCCCGAGGAGCAGCACATCATCGACAAACTCGTGTCCGAGTTTGTCACCGCCGATCACTTGCATCGCCACATCGATTTCCTCTATACCCACGGCTCCATGTATAAGGTCGCCAACGGCAATCTGCTCTTCCACGGCTGCGTGCCGCTCAACGAAGACGGCACCTTTAGCAGCATGAACTGCCTGGGCACCTGGCATGCCGGCCGCGATTATTTTGATTTTTGCGACCATATCGCGCGCCGTGCCTGGCGCGTCGGCGACCGCGATGCCCTCGACTGGATGTGGTACCTGTGGATCGGCTTTAACTCACCCGCCAGCGGACGCGTGGTGCGCACGTTCGAGCGCGCCTACATCGCCGACAAGAGCACGTGGGTCGAGCCGATGGACCCGTACTATACGCTCACCACGTCCTCGTCCGTTTGCGACGATATCATGCGCGAGTTTGGCGTCGCACCCATGGCCTGCTCGCCAACGGGCCACATCATCAACGGCCACACCCCGGTCAAGACCACCAAAGGCGAGCAGCCCATCCGCGCCAACGGTAAGTTGCTGGTCATCGATGGCGGTTTCTGTCGCGCCTACCATCCCAAAACAGGCATCGCCGGCTACACGCTCATCTCGAGCTCGCGCGGCTGCCGCCTCAAGTCACATCAGGCCTTTACCACCGTCGCCGAGGCGCTCACGCGCAACGTGGACATCGAAAGCGAGACCAACCGTTTTGACCAAGCAGACCGTCGCCGCATGGTGAGCGACACCGATACCGGCGTCAAGATTCGCAGCCAGATCCAGGACCTGCGCCAACTGCTCGATGCATATAGAAACGGTGCTATCGAGGAGCGCGCCTAGCTCCGTCTGCGGGGATTGGCTAAACTTGCTGAGTTTGTCATCCCCACGGCGCTGCGGCGCCACACTAAGGCAGGTACCATGCAAAAGCTCCTTGCGCAGATCATGAAGTTTGGCGTCGTCGGCATCGTTGCCACCGTCATCGACTTTGGCATCATGAATCTGCTCCACTACGGTCTGGGCCTCAATATCCTGATCGCCAACACCAGCGGCTTTATCGTCTCGCTCATCTTTAACTACGTCGCGAGCATGAAGTACGTATTTGCACACAAGGAGGGCATGAGCCGCCGCCGCGAGTTCATCATCTTTGTCGTGCTGTCCGTTATTGGCCTGGCGCTCAACGATGGGATCGTGCTGGCCCTCAACGCCGGCCTGGGCCTCGAGGCCAATATCGCCAAGATTTGCGCCACCGCACTGGTCATGGTCTACAACTTTGTAACGCGCAAGATTTTCCTGGAGGGCGAGCAGACCAAGTAGTCCGGCCTCCTCGTTGCACTACTGGGCCCACGGACAACGCGCGTCGAGCGCTGCGTTGTTCGTGGGCCTTGCTCGTTTACGGCAAGATTTGCAACGTTTGCGGATTGCCTCTTGAATATTTGGCGAGTTCGTATAGTTCTTGCCAAAGACCTTACGTTTCCCATGCAAAAGCTCTAAAGTATCTCGTTGCTCGATTCGTCAACGCATTGGATGTGATTACGTGCGCAAGGCACTGGCACAACCTCATACCAAGCAATTCCTCAAGTTCGCTGTCGTGGGTCTTATCTCCTTTGGCATCGACTGGGGCATGCTCATTGCGCTCGTCGAGCTGTTCCACCTCGACTTTTTGATGAGCACCACGATCTCGTTTACCACGTCTGTCGTGGTCAACTACTGGCTCAGCATGAAGTACGTGTTCGACCACCGCGAGGGCATGAGCCGCAAGCGCGAGTTCACGATCTTCACCATCCTGTCGGTGATTGGTCTGGGCCTCAACGACCTGTACATGTTTGTGGGCGTCACGTTTTTGAGCATCGGCTACCAGGCCATGAAGGCCATCGCCACGTTCTTGGTCACCTGGTACAACTACTTTAGCCGTCGCCTTTTCCTCGAGGGCGCGCAGTCGTAGTTTGTTCGACATTTGCTTGAAGGTATAACCGGTTGGAACTCTCGTTCCAACCGGTTTTTTGTTTGCAGAGTCTGCCGAGGAAGGCATACGAGGCGGGCTACGGCGTCCCATTCGCATGAAAAACGGGCGGCTCGGATGTTTGTCCGAACCGCCCGCATGGCGTGTTATGTCGAGGCATTTAGCCCGTTACGTAATACCAGACGACACTGTCGCCGTTGTGTAGGACGTAGTTGCTGCACGCCGTGTTGGGCGCCACGCCGTTGATGGAGTACATCCAGCCACTCGTGCCGCCGTGCTCCTTCTCGGCCAAACCGCCAATAGCGGCGACATATGTGCCGTACGATGAGCCGTGCGCATTGACGGAAAGACCCAGAGCACACAGAGCATCGTAGGCCGTTGCACCCTTGTTAAAGGTAAAGGTACCACCAGAAGACACAGGATTGCCAACGGCACTCGATGTGACCGAAACCGTCACCGTGACGTAGCCAGGCTGCTGCGAGCCGCCCTGATTGCCCGCAGAGGCGCTGCCACTATTGGATGCAGACCCACCGCCGGACGCCGAGCCGCCGCCCGAAGAAGAGCCGTCAGAAGAGCTCGATCCGCCAGTGGAATCAGAATTCTGTGAACCCGATTTGTCCCCTGACTTCTTGCCGCCCTTGTCTTCGGACTTCTTCTCCTTCGAATCCTTGTCAGACTTCTCGTCCGAAGATTCAGACTTGTCCTTGGAATCAGATTCATCCGAGTCCTTGGACTCGGAGTCCACGGCGTCAGAAGACGAGGAGCCCGCCTCTGTCTTGTGAGAGCCAGCAGAGCCAGAGTCGGCAACGCTCTTCCCCGCCACGGCCTGAGCGATCCAATCGATGGACCATGCACCGCTGGAAGAAGGTTGGACAAAACCTAGCGACACAACGATCAAGACGATGCAGACGGCTGTCAGAACACCAACAAGCGCCTTGCGCCGAGGGGCGGACGCCGCCGAAGCGGCGCCCTTTTGCTTAGCATCGTCGAGCTGGATGAACGACGAGTCGGGCTGCTTGGACTCGGCGTCCTGTGGCTTATTGGACACAGCCCTCACCTACCGACGCTTGGTAAACACGAATACGCCGATGACCGCAAGCCCGATCACGCCGGCCGCCACGCCAGCGATGGCGAGCGGATTGAAGCCAGACTCCTGTGAGGGAGCCGCAGCGGACTTCTTGGCAGTGGTCGCTGCAGACGAGCCCGTGTCAGACTTGCCGGACTTGTCGCCCTTCTTATCGGACTTCTTATCCTTCTTTTTGGAATCCTTGCCGTCCTTGGTCTCGGTCGTGGTCGACGACACCGGCTTCTGCCCAGGCGAAACGGCACCGCCGCTCTGCTGGCCACTCGTTCCGCTACCGGAGCCGGCGCCATTGCCAGAGCCGCTCGCGTTGCCATTGGAGCCACCGTTACCGCCAGGGTTAACGGCATTCTTCGTCCACTTGGCATACAGCGTCATATCGGCCGTCACGACATCCTTGGCGAAGTCCCACTTCTCGCCTTCGGCAGTGTACCAGCCGAGGAACGTATATCCGTCGCGGGTGGGGGCGACCGGCTCGGAAACCATCTTGTTCTTGGCAACGTAACGCGGTGCGACGTACGAACCGCCCTGTGCATCGAACGCAACTCTCCAGGACTCGGCACCCGCTAGCTTAAAGAGGCGTCCCGAGTCATTGGCGTAGTACAGGTTGCCCTTCTCATCACAGATGATAGAAGCGGTGCAGTATTCACGATACTTTGCGTCGGGCGTGAATATCATTTGCGCCGCATCGTCGCCCAGTTTATAAGCGTAAACGCCACCGGGCAGAGCGTTGCAGGTGAAGTACACGTACGTGTCGTTACCTTGAACCGAGACGAGCGGGGTACTCTTGGACTCGCCCTTGTCTGCGCGGATGCTCTTTTTAACGCTCATGGTGCTCAGATCGATGACAGAGAGCGTTCCGTAACCCTCGATGTCCATGCCACAGACATACGCCAGGCCGTTGCTCACTGCCGGCGTAGAGGTGGAGATGGCCGCGAAGGCAACGGGCTTGCCCTCGAGGGTCAGCTTGTCCCCGCTGCGACGAATCTTGTAGAGCGTTCCGTTATCGCGGGAGACCGCGAGATACGTGCCGTCGCCGTTCTCGCCAACCTCGACGGCAATGATGCCGGAGCGAACGGGCGTGCCTACGCTTACGCTCGAGAGCTCTTTGCCGTTGGAGCCATCAATGAGGGCAACCTTACCGGACTCGTTACCGATGATGATGTCGTCACCGGAGGCCGCAGCGCCCGCCCAGTAGTAGCCCTCGTTCTCGTTGGTCTCGGACTTCTTTTTGTCTGTTGTCCAGTCCACTTTGCCGGAAGCCAGGTCAACGCACACGAGCGCACCTTCTGAACCGTCGACAACAGTGAAGCCTGCGTAGGCCTTACCGCCGGAGATGGTCACGGACGTGAGAGCTTGGGTATCTTTGATCCCGAGCGAAGGGGTCTTGTATCGACAGGCTATCGAGTACTGCCCATCCTTCTTGTCCAGAACAAAAATGCCGAGCGAGCCGTCCTCAAAAGGAACAACCAGATAGCCGTCTTTATAGGCGGGACGGCAGAAGTAGCCAATGTTCGCACCAATAGAGCAGCTCGCAAGCTCCTTCTTTCCGGTTTCAGAATCTATGAGCACAATGCGGTCGCCCTTAACCGCGCAAATATTACCGTCGATAATGAGCAAGTCCGAAACGCCTTTTGCACCGCCCTTGATATCCGCGGGCTCATCCCACGCAGATTCAGCTGCACCAGACGGAGTCGGCACTTCGGCAACCGAGCCATTGGCTTTGCCGCTGGCAAACGCGGGCCAGGCAGAGTCGAAGTTGGACTTAGGCGCGTTGGGGTCGGTCGTGAGGGCATCGGGGTCAGGCAGCTTGTCGCCAGCCGTATAGACCCAGGCGATAGACTTCGCGTCCTTCAGCTGGACGCTGCCCGCGCCCAAATCGGAAGGCTTGCCATCGATAAAGAGCCTCCAGTAAGCCCCAGTCGTGGAGTCCCAAGCGAGCGTTCGCCCATCAAACGGCGATGTAATTGAGTTGAGGAACCAGCCCCATGCACCCGTACCATAATTCGCAGAGATGCCACTCTGCTTGAAGGCAAGTTCAGTCGCATCAGCCACGGTTGCGGTATCAACCATGGTGTAGTCAGCTGCAGGCGCCCACGTCTGAACATTACCGCCGCTGTCAACACCGATAATCTGCAGGGAAGCCTTTGTCTGCCCAGGCATAGTACCGTCAGAGCCGTAGACCCAGGAAACTTTGTCACCGGCCTTGAGCGTGTAGTTGCCTGCGCCCACATTTGCGAGCTTGCCGTTGACAAAGAACTGCCAGTAATTCCAAGTGGAAGCGTCAACCTTTTCGGTCGAGAGCTTTACGTCCTCATCAAACGGAGAGGTGAGCGAGTTGAGGTACCAGCCGTAGGAGCCCGTCCCAGTGTCGGCGCCAATGCCAGCCTGTTTGAACACCTGCTCAGAGAGTTCCGCCGCGGTCGAGCCCTCCTTCACTTGGATGGTCGTGGGCTGAGCCCAGGTCTGCTGGCCGCCGTCCTTAGCTTGGCCAACGACCTCGCAGCTCACGGAAAGCTGGTCGGTGGGCGCCGGGTCGCCGTACTTGGAGTAGCACCAGACGACTGAGTCGCCGGCCTCGAGCGTGTAGTCACCTGCGCCAACCGATGCGGCCTTGCCGTTGATGAAGAGCTGCCAGTACGCTCCGGTCTGCGAATCATAGCCAAGCGTTCGGCCCGCGTCGACAGGCGAGGTGACAGAATTGAGGTACCAACCCCAGGTTCCCATGCCGTAATCGGCGGTGAGGCCGTGCTTCTTGAAGAGCGCCTCAGAGAGGTCGGCGGCGGTAGACCCCGTTTTGAGCGTATACGGCTCGGCGGCAGTCCAGGTCTGCTGGTTGCCATCGACATCGATGCCGATAACCGAGCATGTTGCTGTAACCTCAGGAGCGACCTGACCGCTCGTTCCAAGCACGGTCACTGTCGCAGAGACGTCCTGGTTGGCGAGCTTTGCGTACGCGGCATTATCCGGATAGCGCTCGGCGTAACGCGCGTACTTCTCACTGGAAAGGCGAGAAGTAATGGTGACCTTGGTGTTGTACTCAGGCTGCGTGACAAGAAGGTTCTCCGCAGAGACGACACCAGTGTCGCTCGACTTGAAGAGGCGCCACTGCTGGCCGCTCATGTCGTCGTAGCCCTCGAGCTCAACCGGGACGATGCCCGAGCCCGCGGCGTCGGTAGTCGCCTTGTCGTAGCTCCACGCGAGCTTACCGTCGGCGTCGAGATACGCCTTCTGGAAGGCGTGCATATTTGCGGTCACGCCGGCGGCGTCCTGGCCGTCGAGGATGGCCTCGGCGTAGCCCGCCTTGGCGGCCTCCATGAGCTTAAGCTCATTGTCGAGGTCGGCCTGATCCTGCGGCGCAACCGTGAAGTCAAGCGTCTTTGTGGCAGTGACCTCAGCGTTGTTCTTATCCGTAACCGTGCAGGTGAGTTTCGTGGAGACGGCGCTCTTACCGGCCTCGGGACGGAAGACCGTGCCCTTATAGCCGTTGAAGGTCACGTCATCGGTGCTCGCGGAGTACTCGACCTTATAGTATTTTCCGTCGACGCCGAGCGTGCTCGTGCGCGGCATCTGGAGGTCATCGGTCAGGCCGTCCTTATTGGCAACCGCATCGGTACCGGAGTACTTGATGTTGTTGTAAATAAACGCCGCGTCGACCTTCTCCTGCAGCGCCTTCTTGTCGGCAGCAACCTTCTCGGGGTCGCCCTTGACGGTCACGACATGCGTAGCCTCGCCGGTCACCTTGACACCGTCGGAGACATTCGACGGAACGGTAACCTTGGCGGTCAGCGTAACTTCACGGTCGCTCGATGCGCGCGCGACTTTGCCCGTGTAGTTACCCCAGCCATAGCCCGACACAAACAGAGCATCGGCATCGGAGCTTGTCCACTCGACGGAGAACTTCTTGTTGGAGCCTGCCTTGTACGGCAGCGTGAGGTTCTGGGTAACGCTCTCGGCAGTATCACCCGAGGCATAACCGATAACGAGCTGCTCAGCGGCCTCGTCGAGCAGATCCTGAAGCTTATCCTCGTCCCAAGCGACTTTGACGGCCTTATCGGGCTGATAGTACTCAGTCTCCTCACCCGCGCGCGAAAGCTCAAAGGCCACATCGGCACTGCGAAGCTGGTCGAGGTTGCATCCCGTGTACTCGTCGGGATTCATGTAGAAGAACGTAACGGCGCCGTTGGTGTCGTCCTGGGCGTCGGAGATACCGACGGTGGCGCGCGCGTCCTCGGAGCGGAACAGTACGCCGCCCTCGGAAACCTTGACGTCGATGTCATCGAAGCCGAGCTTCTCGAGCTGGGCCTTCAGCAGGTCGTTGACGTTGGAACCCTTGGAGCTGTAGTCCGCGATGAGCTGAACATTCTTGTCGTTGAGCTTTTGGACTGCTGCCTCAAGCGAGCCTGCGGCGATGACGGGATTGGCCGATACAAGCTCGACCGTCGAGCTGCCGCTCGTGGCGACAGCCTTCAGATACTTGCCCGCGGCAGAAGCAGACACCTTTGCCGTAGCGCCCGACATGTCGGACAGCAGCGTCCAGTCGGCCTCCGGAGCCTTCGCATCGTCCGCCGCATACCACGCAACCGTCGCCTGACCGGTGACGTCGATACCATCGGTAGGCGAACCGTCAGCGCGCTTGGCCTGCACCGTCGCCTTGACGCTATCGCCCGAGACGAGATGGGTCGTATCGCTATCAATCGGCGGGTTGGCAATCACGCGCAGCAGGTTGTACTCCCTCGCCGCGGTAACGCTGTCGGAGGAAACCCACTCAACGGTGTTGTCGAGCGCGCTCGCGGTGAGCTTGATGCGCTTTCCGACGAGAGAATTGTTGAGCGTCAGCGCGCCGGTCTTGGCGTCAATGCCTTCGGTGAGTTTCGTCCAGTCCGAATCGCCCTCACCCTTGGCATACCAAGTGAGCGTGAGCTTAGCGTCCTCGGGCAGATCGGAATCGGACCAGCTCGAGGAGCCGGGAATCTTGACGCACGGAGTGAGCACCGCGCCAACGGAGAGGGTCGTCGAAGACGCCTCGTTGGGGGCAACGGACTTGAGCTTGTACTGACCGGCGAGCGTCACGGGACCCACAGGGTCGACGGACTGCGTACCGTAGTAGGCGCTCTTCTTCTCGGTGCTCTTCACCGAGTTCTTGCTCGTGGCGATCACACGAATGTACTTGCCCACCATGTCGTTGGTCGGCACATACGTCGCGGAGTCGGTCGCACCGGGAATGTTGACGAAGTGGCTATCGTAGGAACTCCTATCGTTAGAGCACTGCCACTGATAGTGGACCGTGTCCGTCGCGAAGACGTCGGTGTAGGAGTTGCCCTTGGTCGCCTTGGCCGTCAGAACCCTGCCTGCGGCAACCTGGCCAGATGCCAACGCACCCTCAACCGTCACACCGTAAAGCTCAACGGAGCCAGCCTCGACAACGAGAACAGCACTCGACTTCTCGTCACCAAAACCGCCGTTAGCACATGCCACGACATATTTACCGGCGTAGGACGCATCGGGTGCAAAGGTATTGGTGGCCGCGCCATCGATCTTCGTCGTGCACGTCTTCGCTGTATCGCCGCAGTACCACGACCACGCAACGCGCTCGTTGGCGGTCACATCACCCGAAGCCGCATTAGCAGTCGCCGTGATGGCCTCGCCTACGCTGGCCTCGCCCGTCTTGTCGAGCTTAACGCTCGTGATGTTGACGGAACCAGAATCACCGATAGGGCTCGTGCCCTTAGTAGTGTAATTGCTGCCGCCGATCTTTGCGGTTACATGGCAACGGACCGACTTGCCCTTGTAGGCTGCAAGCTTAAGAGTGCTCGACGTTGCGCCCTTGATATCGGTGTAGGTGCCGCCCTTAGCATCTGCGACCTGCCACTGGTAGCTCAGCTTCGAGGAATCAATGCAATCGGAAGCACCCTTCTTCTCTTTAGCGAGTGCTTGGACAGTGTCATCGACGGTATAGATGAAGGTGCCGGAGGTAGAGCCCTCGGGGGCCAGAAAGGCGGAGTAGATGTCCACAGCGCCGGCTTGCTTGAAGGGACCCACATAGCCGGTCGACCAGCCGCCGAACGAGACATCGTTCGCGCCCGCGTTCGCGGACACCGATACGTAGGAGCCCTCGAGGTCGTCGGTCACCGTGAGCGTAGGGCCGGACTCCCCCTCGATGGTCTCCCACTTTGTGGAGCTGCTGGGCGCCGAGGCGTCCTTGTCCTTGTACTTCTTCCAAGTGTAAGTGACCTTGGAGTTGTCGACGTAGGAGGGTCTATAGCTCGAGCCGGTGTAGGCCTTAGCCGTGAGGGTCGCGCCGATTTCCATGGATGATGCAGTCAGCTCGACACCTGCGAGCTTGACAGCACCGGCCTTCATCACGACATCGGAGGTCGTCGCATCGACGTCATTGACGCCCGCGTTGGCAACCACCTTGAGATACTTGCCGGCGAGGTCCTCGGGCACCGTAAAGGTCGCCGACGTTGCGCCTTCGATCTTGGTCCAACCAGAGTCTTCTTTTTTCGTCGATTCATACCAGGTGTAAGTCACTTTGGTGTCGCTCGCGGCGGGCGTGTTGTACTCAACGTATGCCGTCGCCGTAACCTCATCACCAACCGCAGGCGAGGAATTGCTCAGCTTAACGGAATCGAGCTGAGCCTGGCCAACACCGAGCACGGGACCGGGGATGTAATTAGCGTTGATGCCCGAGCCGTACGCAGCGGGACCATAGTAGTCCTTGCCATCCGCAGTCACCTTGCAGATGAAGTACTTGCCCACCATGGCGTCGGTAACGGTGAGCGATTGCTCGTTGCCTACGATCTCGGTGTAATCGGTAACGTTGCTG
The DNA here is from genome assembly GCA_902479075.1 of uncultured Collinsella sp. Lineage (GTDB taxonomy): Bacteria > Actinomycetota > Coriobacteriia > Coriobacteriales > Coriobacteriaceae > Collinsella. The sequence continues at coordinate 33,262 of CABSNK010000001.1, read as the reverse complement.
GCCTTAGTCGTGCAGGCAAGCCAAGTGTAGGTCCAGGGGCCGGGGTTGCGGACGGACTGAGTTTCGGTGGTGGGGTCACCCCAATCGTCCTCGGTATCTACTTCGTCGTACATGTTTGCCCAAAGCGTCTCGCCAGCCTTGAGCGGACCCGACTTATTGGAATACCAGTAGGCATTATCCTTGGAATCTTTGATATAGACCTTAGCCTCGCTCGAAAGCGTGGTGGCGGACGCGGCGGCAACGGCGTTCTTCTGCTCCGAAGCAGCAGGCGCCGCCGCAGAGTTCTCGGACTCAGTCGCGTTGCCCGTGGCGGCGTCATCACCATTCGCGACACTCGCGGTTGCGCCGCGATCATCGTCGACGCCATCGGCAGCAGCGCTCGCCGGCGCACCGTTCGCACCGGTATCGGCAGCAGTGCCCTCGTCGGCCGCCGTGCCCTCGACGCCCGTCGCAGCCTGGGCCACGGCCTCGGCAATGCCCTCGGCGCCCTCAGCCCAAAGTTGCGCCGGCGTGGTGCCAAAAGCCATGGCAAAAGCCAGGAACGCCACCAGACCGCGCTTGGCTACGCCACGGGCAATCGCTCCATGGCGACGCCACGAGGCGCGCTGGCACTCATCCTCAAACATATCCATTTGTCTCCTATTGTCTGAACTTGGGACATTGCCCAGCGGCTGCCCCACGTCATCGCGCACATTGCGCTCGAGTACCCCCATCGGGGTCCCCCTTCCCTCCAGAGCCCAACGCGTACCGGCGGCTTTCGCCACGGCCGCGCACAAGATGGGAGGCGATCCGACTTAACCTTACCGACCCGGGCGCGCCGTCCGATCTGCGACGCGACTATCCCGGGCCAAGAGGAATTACGGTTACTGGTACAGCCGGGGACTTGCACCCCGATTCTCCCAAACGCGCAGGAAAACCGCGCATTCGTGCGTCTCCGCACCACCATCTAGGCCATCGATTATTACTGTCAGTATGGTAGCACGCAAAAGGGCCCCGCACGCAGGCGAAGCCCAAGGTAAAAGCTATGGTTTGCGATAGAAAAGGGTGGGGATGGGGTGCCGAGCAAAATAACCCGTTTCCCCGACCCCGGGAAATCGTTAACGCTTGCCACCGTGACTGTTGCGCCAGATCTCGCGGCCCAGCATCAGCGCCAGCACCAGCGCACTCACATAGCCCATAAAGCCAATGACCGGGATACCGAACACAACCGGCTCGATGCGCGCGTAGTACACCACCGACGAACCGATAAACAGGCCGGCAATCACAATTGCCATCGACATGCGGTCGATAATTCCGCCCAGCTGCCGCAGCGCCTTATCGCTGCTCATGATCTGCGTGTTTACCTTAAGCTGGCCGCGCGTGAGCATGCGCGACGCCAAGCCCAGATACTCGGCCGCCTCGAGCGAGCCTTTTGCCGCTCGATAGCTGCTCGCGGCAAGATCGCGCCCCATATCGCGCACGCGCGCATAGGTGCTCTTCTCGTTTTTGATATGCGTCTGGATGATCTGGATCATGTTGACGTTGGGCATGTACTCGGTCAGCAGGCCCTCGAGCGTCACCATGCCGCGGGCGAACATCGTCACCACGCTCGGCAGCTCAACATCGTTCTTGCGCGCCAAATTTAGCAGCGAGGTCAAAAACTCGCCGATATCAAGATCCTTAAGGTCAAGACCCGCGAAGTCAGCAACGATAAAGTCCAGATCGGACAAAAAGGCCGAATGGTCAAGCTCGGCCGAGTCGCCGCGCGTCACGGCAAAGCGCATAAGCGAGTCCTTGAGCTTGGGAACGTCACCCTCGGCCACGGCGAAAATCATGTCCTTAACGATACCGCGGTCGTGGCTCGACATACGCCCGACCATGCCCAGGTCGATAAAGTAGACGATGCCGTCCTTGAGAATGATGTTTCCCGCATGCGGGTCGGCATGGAAAAAGCCGTCATCGAGTACCTGCGTCGAATAGTCCTCGACAATCGCCGAACCGATCTTTTCCAAGTCAAAGCCCTCGGCCACCAGGCGCTCGGGATCGGCAATCGAGATGCCGTCAATGTAGTCCATGACCACGACGTGTTCGGTGCAAAGGTCCAAGTAGGATTTGGGACACGACACGCCATGCACGCTTTTGTGGAACTCATAGAAATCATTGAGGTTTTTGGCCTCGGCCAAAAAGTTGGTCTCCTCGCGAAACGAGGCCCACAGCTCCTCGACGACGGCGTGCAAGTCAACAAACTGGTCGGTGTTGACGAACTTTGAGACGATGCGCACCACCGAGCGAATGATGTCGATATCCTGCGCCATGACCTGCTGCGCGCCGGGGCGCTGCACCTTAACGGCCACGTCCTCGCCCGTCACCAGGCGGGCACGGTGAACTTGCGCAAGAGAAGCGCTTCCGAGCGGATTGGGATCGATCGCGTCGAACATCTGCCCCAGGCGCTGGCCGTACTCCTCTTCCAGACAGCGGAGCACTACCTCATACGGCACCGGCTCTACGTCGGAGCGTAGGCGACGCAGCTCGTCGCAAAACCGCTGCGGCAAGATCTCGGAGCGGTTGGCCAGAATCTGACCCATCTTGACGAACATGGGGCCGAGCTCTTCGAGCAGACGGCGCAGGCGCACCGGCGTGAGGTTATCCCACACGCGGTACTTTTTGACCAAGCGAACGATCTGCCCAATGCGCTCGCGACGACCTGCCGGCGTGAGCTGGTATTCCTCGTCCGGCGCCATCGCGTCGGGCTCCTCAGGGACCATATCGACGGCGCGCGGCTTCTTGCGAGCGCCCGAGACGGCGGCCTCAACCTCATCGACAACCGCCGTCTCGTCACCCAAGGGATCTAGATTGTTGTAATCGGTGGTGGAATCTGCCATCTGCGCTGCTACTCGGCCTCTTCGGCGTCCTCTGCGTCGTCGGGCTCAACAGACTCGACGGGCACCGAGGTCACGTTGTCCTCGACCGAATCGACGATGTCGCGCACATGGGCCAAAAAGGCCGTGCGCTCGGGGGCGGTCATGACGCGGACGCGGGCCAGGATGAGCTCGTCGAGCACGCGCTGTGCCGCAGTCTCGCCCTGCATGCCCAGACGCTCGGTCAGGTCGGAAATGGTGCCGCCGGCCTGCTCGAACATGTCGGACACGCTGCGGGCGATATCGGGGGTACCGGCATCCTTGCGGACCTGCTCACCCTTGGTGCCCAGGTCGTCGAGAACCTTCTTACCGCCCTCAACGGCAACGGCGGCAGCGCCGAAGCCCACGTTGATGGCCCCGTTAACAAGCTGATCGAGTTTCATAACCATGGTTGGCTCCAATCATGAACAACTGCATTGGCCTTCTTGTACCCAAGATTGGGCGAACGACACAAAATCGTTTTACCGCCAAGATAGGAATCGAGCGGGGCAAAGCCTTTGACGGCGTTTGTCCCGCTCGCTCGTTGCAAGGTCGTCTTTACCTTACGTTGTCGTTCATCGCGAAGGAGTTCTTCATGGCGCAGCTCGTGGTGTAGAGCACCTTGCCCAACAGAGCATCGGTCTCCACCCGCACGCGCTCGGCAAACTCCTCGTTGGCGCGGGCGAGCTCGGCGGGCACCTCGGCCTCGGGCAGCGCGGCTACGACAGCGTCAACATCGTGAATCTGCTTGTGGCCCATGCCGCCGACCTTCTCCTGGTAATCCTCGACCGCGCGACCGCACTCATGGAAGCGAACATCGGCCAAAGCACCGATCAGGCGGTTGGCCCAGTAGAAATTCTCGGACGTCACGCGAGCCTGCGTGTCGGCATAGTACTCGGGCATGGTCTCGACGTTGGCGTACAGCGGCACGAGCGCGTTAAACGAGTTGGAGCCAAACGCCATCCACTGCACGGCGCGATACGCCGGCTGCGCATAGGGACGCAGCTGCAGCACGGCGAGCTGGCTGTTGCGGTTGATACCGATGGGACGATAGGCGCCGCGCGTGGCGGGCGTGCCCTTGCTGCCGTAGCAATCGTACTCCGTGCCCTGGTAGTGGCTCGAAAGCACGTACTTGATGTCCTCGATAGTCACCTTGCGCTCGGGCACGCGGCTCCAGGGAATGTCGTCGCTCTCGGGCGTGTAATCGGCGTCGGGACCGTCCCACACATCGCTGGGGTTGAGACAGCGCTGCATGTACCAGGCGCGCGGCGTGTTGTAGACGTGGTCGCTGTCACTGTGCGAGCCAAAGGCCTCGCGCGGGTTAAAGACCGCAGCCGGACCGTCGCCCTCGACGCCCAGCGTCAGGTCCAGATGCCACTCGGCCATCCAGGAGCGCAGGTCGGCGGAGCACATGTGGTCGGCCTGGGCGCCCTCGGCGTCGTCCAGGTCAAAGCTATCGATACCCAGCTGGTTGGGCATGGTCACATAGGCGTCATCGGGCACGCGCTTGGCGATCCAGTGGTGGCCGCCGATGGTCTCGAGCCACCAGATCTCGTCAACGTCACTAAAGGCAATGCCGTTGTTCTCATAGGTGCCGTAGCGCTCGAGCAGCTCGCCCAGAATGCGCACACCGTCGCGGGCAGACTTGGCGTACGGCAGCACCAGGGTCACCATGTCCTCCTCACCCAGACCGCCGGGCTGCGCCGGAACATAGCCGTCCTCGCCCTCGTTGCCCTTGGCGGGCACGTAGTCCACGAGCGGATCGGCGCCGCGGACGCGCTCGTTGGTGGTGAGCGTCTCGGTAGCGGACATGCCAACATTGAGCTCGTTGAAGCCGGCCTCAGCCCAAATGCCATGACCCGGGACAACGTCGGGGACGCTCGTGTAGCGCATGGGGCTGTCGGGCAGCTCAATGGTCAGGTGGCTTAGAACACTCGTGTAGACACGCGGTTGCTCGTCGGGGTGCATCACGCGCATGCGCTTGGGCTCAAACACCCCGTTGGACGAGTCCTCGTTGCGGGCGACAAGCGTCGACCCGTCGTAGCTCGCGTTCTTACCAACCAAAATCGTTGTGCACGGCATGCGCATCCTCCTTGAGCGAAGAAATCAAACGGCAACAGTGTATCGCTTCGGCGCAAAAAGGGCGAAACCGCGACCCTTCAGGACCCCCTCGAGACCCCAGTGTGCAAAAAATGCCAAATATGAGTACTGTCACCAATTTAGTAACAGCAAATTTCCTTGTAATGAGTGCCGGAAATCCCCAATTGTCCAAAAGCAAGACAACGTTATTCCCCATAGGTTCAATAAAATGGGCTCCCCAACGAGAATGAATATCGTTAGGGAGTCCAAAAGACGTAAAACATATGTGACTATCTTGGCAACAGTACTCATATTTGGCGTTTTTTGCCCACGTGGTATATGGCTAACCCCTCAAACAGCCCAAAACGCCTATTTCGATGCGCACTCCGCCGCCTCAATCACGTGTTTGGCGAGAATCGCGGTGGTCACAGCCCCCACGCCACCCGGCACGGGAGTAATTGCGCCAACAATCGGCTCCGCAGCATCAAAATCGACGTCGCCGACCAGCTTGCCGGCGGCCTCGTCCCAGTTAATGCCCACATCAATGATCGTCTGGCCCTCGCGAACCGCATCCGCGCCAATCGTGCGCGCACGTCCAACCGCGGCAACAATAATGTCGGCAGAACGGCACTCGGCAGCCAAGTCGCGCGTATGCGTATGGCACGTCGTCACTGTGGCATTGCGAGCCGTAAGCATGGCGGCAACGGGACGGCCAATCACCAGCGATCGGCCGACGACCGCGACCTTGGCCCCATCCAGCTCAACGCCGTAATGGTCCAGCAACGCCAGCACGGCCTCGGCCGTGCAAGGGGCAAAACCCTCGCCACGCCCCGAAAGCGTGGTAAGCAGCGAGGCCGGCGTCATGGAGTCAACATCCTTGGCGGGATCGAGTGCCGCGGCAACTGCATCCTCGTCAAGACCGGCAGGCAGCGGGCGGAACAGCAGACAGCCATGAACAGTGGGGTTGGCATTGATGTCCTTAATAGCCGCCAGTAGCTCGTCCTGCGAAACATCGGCAGGAAGCAAAATGCGACGAGCCTCGATGCCCACCTTTTCGCAGCGTTTGAGTGCACCGCGCTCGTAGGACAGGTCGTCCTCGCGCTCGCCCACACGAACGATGGCCAGCGTCGGAACAACGCCGCGCTCGCGCAAAGCCATGCAGCGAGCAGCGAGTTCCTCAGTCAACGCGCGGGCAACGGGAGCGCCCTTCAGCAGCTCTGCCATGGCTATCCCCTCTTCCTTGCGGCATCGGCGGCGCGGCGCGCCAGAGCATCGGCGCGCGGCAGCCACGTATCGAGCAACTTGTCACATGCAGCCTCGAGCTCCTCGGCGCGGACACGATCTTTCATAGACGTGGTGTTCGCAAAGAGCGTCAAGCTCGCGCCCTGCATGGCAGCGCGGCAGAACACGGCGCCGCACGCCACGTCGGACAGCAACTGTCGGGAGCCCTTGTCCGCCATGTCCTCGAGCAGCGCCAGCGCGCGCCCGCAGGCATCCATGATCCGATATGGCGGCATGGCGGCCACGTGCAACGCATCCTGAATCGTAGCCGGTCGAGCCGGATCATCGCGCGGAATACCGTATGCCGCAGACACCTGGCCGTACGCACGAACATCCTCGGCGACCAGACCCACAAGTTCCTGCGCCAACTCATCCGCCTGGGCAAACGCGCGCGTCAGATCGTCCGCGCGATCGGCAAGCGCGGGGTTCGTCGCGCCATAGCGAGCAACCATCCCGCACAGCGAGGCGCCCAGTGCTCCCACAAACGCGCTGGCGCTGCCGCCGCCGGGAACCGGCTCGCGCGCGGCCAGCGCCTCGGCAAACCCGCGGCAGGTCTTGTCCATCATCTCTTGGCTCATCGGAACACCTCTATCTGGCGCGCCGGCAGTTGAGGCCATAACACGCCAAAATAAAAATGGGGCAACGATGCCAGGAGGCAGTTGTCCCATTCATCGGATTTTTCGAAGCCCAGTCTAACCCATAAGAAAGCGGCTGTCAGGAGCCTCGGCTATTGTCGTTTTCGATTGCCGGCAATAGATAATTCCACCTAAAGCGGCACCGTCGCGCAGTCGGCAAGCAATCAATCCAAGACAAGAGGCGGGAGCGTTGCAACCGCCCAAAATGCTGTCGCTGGCGCAATTTTGTTGCAAAAACAGTTGCAACATCTTACAAATTCTTGCGTTTTTTCTGTGTGGTTTTAACTTATCGGCAATCTAATTTTTAACACGACCGGAAAAGATTCTACAGAATCTAAACTATATATGTTGGTTAATGCCACCGGAATAAAAGGAGTGTCAGCATGAAGTCGTTAACCCGAACGGCGTATCGTGCGATCGCTGCGTTTGTTGCCGCTGCGTTTGTCATGATAGGCCTCGCGTCACCAGCATTTGCAGATGGCGCAACAGTGACCATCACCAATCAAAGGACCGGTATCGTCTACACAGACGTCGCCACTGCCACCAAGGAGGCGACCAGTGGAGACACCCTTGTGCTCGGCGAGGGCAACTACACACTCTATAACGTGAGTTCCACAGGCACCACCAGAGGCAAGGACCTCACCTTTGTGGGCCAGGGAACCGATAAAACCGCGTGGAACATCGGTGCATTCGTACCCGATCCTGCCAACTTTGGCACCGAGTACAACGGCGACTACTCCTTTGACGGCGCCGGCACCGTGACGTTCAAGAACATGACGCTGCGCTCCGGCAACGCAGACTACCTTGGCTTCATTCGTGCCAATAAGACCGTCGTTGATCATTGTGTCATTAACGGCAAGACCTTCTACTGGGGGTATGAATCAGCGGAGTTTAAATACACGACGTTCAACCCGCCAACTGGCGACTATGCCCTCTGGACGTACAGCTCGCCGGTCATGACGTTTGACAACTGCACCTTTAACGCAACCGGTAAGGTCATCAACGTCTACACCGATGCCGCCAAGCAGGACATCACCGTTAACGTGAATAATTGCACGTTCAACTCGACGAAGGCGGCCCCCGGTGCGAAGAAGCATAAGCAGGCGCTAAAAATCAACGATTCGAATATGGGGAATTACAAGTACACCCTCAACATTACCGGTATCAATACGGGTAGCACTACGGTTACGGCAGAGCGCGACGACATTACCTGCTCGCAACTCTTTGGCTTTGGCGGGGAGACGGTAAATAACTCCGGCCGCACCGATGTCAACATTGACGGCAAGCTCGTGTGGACCGCTGGCAAGATGGTCACCCACGAGTACACCGACGGTGAGCATGACAATGCCTACGATGTCACCTACACCAACTGGGCCCCTGTTGACGCCGGCACCGGCACCTGGACCCGCGAGGTAACCAAGACCTGCAACTACTGTCACCACAAGGAGGGCCCGACCGAGGAGAGCGCCTACGATCTCTCCTACGACCTGAACGGTTCCAAGGATAAGCAGACCGCCGATTTCGCTACCGTCGAGCACGTTGCCAAGACTAAGGTCACGGCCGATAAGCCGGCGCGCAAGGGCTATTCCTTCGTAGGCTGGAACACGGCCGCGGACGGCTCCGGCACGAACCACGAGGCTGGCGCCGATATTGTGCTCGAAGCCCCGGTAACGCTCTACGCCCAGTGGAAGAAGGACGAGCCCGCGCCCAAGCCTTCCGACAACAAGCCTTCCGACAAGCCTGCAAATAAGACCAAGGCAAACAAGCAGGATCTGCCCAACACAGGTGACGCCTCAGCCAACATCGTCGCTGCTATGGGCATCATGGCAATCGCCTGCTTTGTCGCCAGCGCTGTCGTGTCTAAGGTTCGCAAGTAATTTCAACTTCGAAACACGCCGCAGCAACTTGTTGCAACGCAAAGGGGTCCGCACCGCAAAAGGTGCGGACCCCTTTTTGCACAAAAAACTGTGGCGAGACACCCACGATGACTAACCGGATGCGTCCGTCGTCAAGATTCGCAGCCCCCGGCTACGCTCCGCCCCACCGCACCAAACATGGGACACCCGGCCCACCCTTACGAGTCACTCGCGCGTACAGTAAAGGCAGGTAATCCATGGGCGGTTACAGATCAGGAGCTCTGGCTATCGGCGTTTCCGATTGCCGGCTATAGGCACGGGCGCCTAGTCCACCTGAAACGTCGGCAGCAGCGTGTCGATAATCTTCGACCCCATGTCGCGGTTTGCAGTCGAGTACTCCAAATGCGCCGTGGCAATCGTCGAATCCGTGACGATCGTCTTTTCGTAAATGATCGTATCGTCCTCGCGCCACGAGACCACGTACCAGTTGTCGCCCTCTGCGGTATAGAGGTCGGCCTTGCCCGAGGTGTCCGCATCGACGAACATCTCGTGTGCAGTTTCGTCGTTAATGTTGACGTAGCCAAACAGGTTGATCACAAAACCCGTCTCCGGATCCTTATACCTAGCGCCGCTGCTGCTGGGAGTATCTTCCATCTCAAAGCGATTGGGAATCGACATGCTATAAGGGTGAAGGTCGTTCGTGTACGTATACACGTCGGTTAGGTAATCGTCCGAATCGGCCGAACCGTAGTATGCCGACTCGTCCTCGGGAACGGCCTCGCCATCCGACGACGAAGACTCCTTGGCCTTGGACTTGTCGCTCTTCTTCTTGGCAGAAGAATCTTTCTCGTCCGAAGACCCGGTATCGATCACCGAGATTTGCGTGTCAGAGCTCTTGGACCCGTTAAGCATCGTGAGCGCAAACACCGTGCCGCCACCGATGAGAACCACAACAGCACATGCCACAGCGATAATGACAGGCGCCTTGCTCTTGGGCTTTTGAGGTGCAGGCGCGACCGGCGGCATCGATTGGGTTAGGCCCGGGGCAGAGGAAGGACCAGTGCCTGCAGATACCGGCGCGGAGCCACCCGTCAGCGAGGCCCCACAGTGCGTACAAAACGTCGATCCATCAGGCACTTGCTGTCCGCATTTTTGACAGAACATCGTTCGACCTTTCGTGGTTTAGCTTTTGTCACAGCCAAGTCTAAAACCTTAAGCCGGCATCGCTGTTGCGCAACATTGGGAGGATTAACCAAGCCGCACGCTTGCCCAGTGCCAGGCCCACCTTGCGGCAAGCCCGCACACGCAAACATGGGACATATGGCCCACCTTTCGAGACTCCCGGGCAGCACAAGCTGGGGCATATCTATAAGTAAGGAACCCGTTGGGGAACGGCCGCGCAACGGCCACAAGCGATGAACGGAGGCATGAGCCGCACAGTACACAGAGACATCCGCCGCCAGCGCAATCAGTACCCCAACAACCCGCGGCGCTGTGATGTCATCGGCAGACAAGGAGGACGCCATCATGAAGAAAAAGACCCTATCGGTCCTTTCCCTTTGCATCGCCCTCTTTGCCGCGCTCGCCCTTGTGGGCTGCGGCGGAAGTGCGTCAAGCGGAGGCGGAGGCGGCAGCGCATCCAAGAGCAAGAGCAAGGAAAAGGCCCCCGTCGCCAAGAAGACCGACTTTATCTGGTTTAAGGTGGAAATGCCCGAGGGCGTTGGCGTAAGCGACTCAGCTGGCAAGAATGCCGACAGGGTCCAGCTCACCTTCCCCGAAGACGAGAACGGTTCGGCCGATCGCTTTATCCCCGTTTGGAAAAAAGCGCTGACGGCAGAGGAATCCCACGCCGACCAGGCAGAAAAGAAAGGTGATACGTTCCAGTGGAAGGACGGCGGGTCCGTCGAGTATAACGGCAGGACGTGGCTCGTCGGAACGTACGAGGACAACAGCGGCGTCTCAACCTTCCTCTTTACCGACGTTGAGCCGGGAAGCGTCTACGTTCTCATCTCGAACTTCGATCCGCATAAGAAAGAAGCCGAGGCGCTCCTCAACTCCATCGAGTTTCCCGATGACATGGCGAAGGCAGTTGCCGAGGCACGCGAAGTTGAGATTTCGAGCATCGAGATCAAGCATTAGGGGATCGCACGCAGCATCGCATGCGCAGTCATTAAATGATCGGACGCCCAGCCAGGGGAGGATCGGATCGGCCGGCTCTCCCCTCTTTTGCGCCCGGGCATATTGCCACTTAACGGCGCAAATCCGGCCCTCAGAATGGGACACATGGCCCATCCTTACGAGCCACTCGCGCGTACAGTAAAGACAGGTAATCCATGAGCGGTTACAGATCGAGGAGGACACGACCATGAAAAAGAAGGCCTTTGCGATTCTCACCCTCTGCATCAGTCTCTTTGCCGCAGTTGCCCTGGTGGGCTGCGGTGGCAGCGGCGGCGCTACCGGAAGTGGCGGTGGCGGCGGAGCAGAAAAAGCAGCCGTGGATATGAGGACCGACTTCATTTGGTTTAAGGTCGAGGTTCCCGAGGGCGTCGAGATCACCGACGTTGCGGGAGATACCGCCGACAGGGCCCAGTTTAAGTTCACCGAAAGCGAGCACGCCAGCGACCGCTTCATCCCCGTCTTCGATCCCGACAAGAACGCCGACGAGCTGTTCGACTACGAGGCAAAGTGGAAGACCGACTTTGAGTGGACCGAGAATGACCCCGTCAAGTACAACGGCAAGACTTGGCGTAACGCTTCCTACACGCACACTGGCGGCGTAACGACCGAGTACTTCACCGAAGCAGGCGGCGGCAGCGTATATGTGCGCATCGACAACGTCGAAGAGCACAAGGACGCCGTCGAGACCATGATGAAGTCCCTGGAGTTTGCCGATGATATCGCCAAGGCCAAGACCGAGGCCATGGACGTTAAGCTCGAGGATATCGAGATTAAACGCTAAGCGACTGGCGAGCGCAGCGGGAAACACGGGCGCAGCGTAAACAAGCGACGGTATCCCAGCGCTTCGTACCAAGGGAGGGCCGGTAAACCGACCCTCCTTTTCTTATGCCGGTAGCCGACGAACGCGAGGACGCCGGACGCCGGAACCGCCCCAAATGTGGCAACAGTACGAACACGACAAACACCCCAACACGTCCACCCGCCGATTTATTGCGCCGCGCAGACAATTAAACCGGCGTCTTTAAACATCTGGGCAGTATAGTGACCAAAACTATCGCATAACCGCACTCTGCGAATGGAGAAGTTATGACCGAACACCACGCCATTAGCCGTCGAGCATTCACGTTGGGCCTAGGACTCGCAGCATTGTCGCCATTTGTAAGCCTGCCCGAAACCGCGGGATTGGGCCTTCCCGTGCGCGCGGCATTTGCAGAAGACGCACCCACACCGGCGGACACCCTCGACAAGTTCGTCATTCGCCTTCGCCCCGCGGGCTATTTTCGCACCGCGAGCGTCAACGAAGACGGCAACGTCATCGGCAACGTCTGCCACCTGTTTAATGACGGCACGTCCAGCAAGCTCATCCTTGAGCACGTAGAGACCGATACAGATAATAGAAATTGGTATGCCATCCGCACCCTGCTCAATTTCGAAGAACACAAGAAGACGGGCTACAGCATTTGGTCGGTCGATGGCGACTCGGACAAAGATGGAAAGGTCATCCACGTATGGAGTGGCGAGCATGACGGCAAGCCCAGTCGCTCTTTTGCGTTCGACCGCCAGTCAAACGGAACCTACATCATCCGAGACCGCACAAACGAGAAAAAAGACATTAAGTACCTAGCCATAGAAAAGGACGGCAAAGACCAAGACAACAACAAGATCTGCCATAAGAGTAAGAGCATTCCGTGGGAGCTCGAGCTTGTCGGCTACAGCATGGACAAGACCAATGCCACAGTTAGCAGCATCGACTGGACCACGTATAGCAGCTACGTCGACGGACCATGCTGGATGAAATACGTCGACGGCAACAAATACCTCGACGAGCTGAGCATCCCGGGCACGCATGATTCAAGCACCTGCAGCATCGACAACGACACCGAGCCCCAAACCTCGCTTGCAAAGTGCCAGCAGGATTACATCCCCACGCAGCTGCTCGAAGGCATTCGCTATTTTGATATCCGACTTGGAAAGAACAACGAGAACGGCGACCCCGGCATCGACCATGGAATATGCTACCTGCTCAAAAAAGACGGGGGCTTTATACATCTCTCCGATGTCATCGGTTACTTCAAAACATTTTTGAACGAAAACCCGTCAGAAGCGCTCATCATGCTGGTGTCACGAGGCAACGACGAAGCCACCGACGACAGTGTTACGACGGCTTTCGCCAATGTTATGGACAATAACTCCGATCTGTTCTATACGTCGAGCCATGTCCCCACACTGAACGAGGTGCGCGGAAAGATCGTCCTGCTGCGTCGATTTAAACTCGCCGGCGACAGCGTAGACGGCCACACGTGGGGCCTCGACCTCACCGAATGGGACGACAAAATCAAGGCGCATTCCGGAAAGTCCATGTGCCTCGTGAAATACGAGCAAGGCTTTGAGGCTGCGGGCAATACGGGCGACAAAGAGCCCTATAGCACAACGGTATATGCCCAAGACCATTACAACTGCACGGGGTCCAGTAAAATCGACTGGGTCGATATGGCCCTGAAGGCGGCGGCCGAGTTCAAGCGCAGCACCGCAGATATCACCGCCGCGGACGGGACAACGGTGCAGGCAACGGAGCGCTGCTGGTTTATCAACTACACGAGCTGCACGCAAAACAACCCTTTTACCGCAGCGCGAGTGGTCGACGAGCATCTGTACAAGAGCCCGTACATCAATCCCAGCGGCACCGGGGATACAAAGTCAGATTACCTCAAGCACATTGGCATCATCGCATCCGACTTTGTTGATGCGGCGCTGGCCCGGAGCATCTATCAGCGCAATTACGATACGGAGCACAAGCAGACGGCTTCGTACTATCTCCCGTACTATCTCCCGACCCGCATGCGCATGACGTACGGCGACTCGCTGAGCGATGCCTCGCTCCAGGATGGCAAGACCGTTGGCGAGGGTCATTTCCGCCTTGCCGACAGCAGCAAAGCGCTCAACGCGACAGCTTCGGGCGATGCGTTTGACATCAAATATGTGGATGTCGACGCCCTGGGCAACGAGACCGTTACGGGGCTGCAGGGCTCTGTGCCCATCGATATCGATCGACGCGCGCTGACGCCCCATTTTGAGGGACTCGAAGGCCTTAAGGCCGGCGAAGACGTGCGCGCCAAGATTGCGGCATCACTCGAGGGCAAGCTCGAAACCGATGCCTGCACGGCCCAGCTCGAGTTTGCGCACGACGCGAACGGCGCTCCGGGCACGGCAATGGCCGAGGGCGAAACATTTGCCGCAGGGACGTACTGGGTGCGCGCGAAAGGCCTTTTGGGCGACGCGGAACAAAACTACATACTCGCCAGCGATGGAGCCGTAAGCTTTACCGTAGCGGCCTCGGGCAGTGCAGGCGGCACGGACGGTGGCACGGGTTCCAACGCAGGCAGCGCCGACAAGAACGGCAAGGGCAACAAGAGCAAGGGCTCGGGCGGAAAACTCGCCGGCACGGGCGACGGCTCTGGCATCGCCGCCGGGCTCGCCGCTGCCGCCGTGGCGACGACAGTCGCCGGCGCAGCAATGCTTGCCAGTGACCGCGAAAACGCTGGGGACGACAACGAATAGGCAAGCCCGCCTTTTAGACACATCGACTCAATCGGGGGCGCAGGACACCGTTCTGTGCCCCCGATTTTTACCTCGGCCCGAACGCCGACGTCGGCTACATCACCATGTTCAGCGCGTTCACAAATTCCTGGGCCTGGGAGCGGCTGCTCAGGCTAAAGACACAGGCAGTCAACAGCCTGTTGCGCAGAAAAACGTCGCGACCCTTGATCCTGCTGACCCCCGTGATGTCCTTAAGGTAGACAATCTCGGTGTGCTTGCCGCCGAAAGTGCCCTTCTTGAGCACCTCGATGCGGTTAGGGTAGATCTTGACGTCTTTAAACCCGCCCGAACCTTTGTCCTGGAACAGCAAAGTGTTGTTGTCCATGCGTGTCACTCCCATGGGGTTCGCTAAAACTGCCTCTATGGTCACATTTTAGTCACTTCGGGAATCCTGCACGAAGGCGCTAAGCGACATTGAAATTCGAGTCCGCGCGAGGCTTTAAACTAAATGCAATAAAGATGCATTCCACAAGAGGAAAGTGGGGCGACAGTGATGGGCGAACTGGTAAACCGTGGAGAATCGGCAATCGTGCCAGAAGTTTTTTACAAGCAGGTTTCCTCGATTCTCAACGCCGCTCGCGACAAGGCCTATACCGCCGTTAACTTTGCGATGGTTGAGGCGTATTGGGAGATCGGCAAGAGCATTGTTGATGAGCAGGGCGGAGAGGAGCGCGCCAAGTATGGAGAGGCGCTGCTCAAGGCCCTCGCAATCAGACTTACCAAGGATTTTGGTAAAGGTTTTGAAGCAAGAGAGCTGCGTAAAATGCGTCAGTTCTATCTTGCATTTCCAATTCGGGACTCACTGCGTCCCGAATTGAGTTGGACACATTATCGCAGGTTAATACGCATTCCTGACCCCGAAGCTCGCACCTGGTACATGAACGAATGCGCCGATTCTCGCTGGAGCACGCGTCAGCTCGAGCGCCAGATCAACACCATGTTCCGCGAGCGCCTGCTTGCCAGCAAGGACAAGGAGGCCGTCACCCAGGAAATCCAAAAGAGCGCCCCGGCTCGTCGCCCCGAGGATATCATCCGTGACCCATATGTACTGGAGTTTTTAGGTTACTCGGACGATACTGCGTTTCGCGAGAGCGATCTAGAGCAGGCGCTCATCACACATCTTCAGAAGTTCCTGCTGGAGCTTGGCCGTGGTTTCGCTTTCGAGGCGCGCCAAAAGCGCATCACCTTTGATGGGCGCCATTTCTATATTGACCTTGTGTTTTACAACTATCTGATGCGCTGCTTCGTGCTCATCGACCTTAAGACCGATGACCTTACGCATCAGGACCTGGGCCAGATGCAAATGTACGTGAACTACTACACGCGCGAGCTCATGAACGAAGGCGACAATCCGCCTATAGGCATCGTGCTCTGCGCGGACAAAAGCGACTCGATTGTCGAGTACACGCTGCCCGAAGACAACGACCAAGTGTTTGCCGCCAAATACTTGCCGTATCTTCCAAGCAAGGAAGAGCTGGCGCGCGAGCTGAGTGCCGAGTACCGCGCCATCAACGAAGCGACTAATGGCGAAGCGCAAGGGTAGCAGCACGTTGCGACCGATACCCCCGATGGCGCTCCACATCACCCGGGAAAGAGGAGCTTTCCATGACAGACAGACCGAAAACAACGCTGCGCGATTGCATCTATGGGCTTGCCGTCGGCGACGCGCTGGGCGTTCCATACGAGTTTATGCCTCGCGGCGCGTTCGAATGCACGGACATGATCGGCTACGGCACGCATGGGCAGCCCGCCGGCACCTGGAGCGACGATACATCTATGACGCTTGCTACCTGTGACTCGATTAGGGAGCTCGGGCATATCGACACCGCAGACATGCGCGACAAGTTTGTGAGCTGGATTGCCCGTGGCGAATATACGATCGACGGCGTTTTCGATTACGGCGGCACGACCGCCCGCGCCTTGCACACCGGCAAAGGAGGCTCCGGCGAGCGCGACAACGGCAACGGCTCGCTCATGCGTATCGCTCCCCTGGCGTTCACCGATGCGACGAACAACAAGATCCGCGAGGTCTCCGCAATTACGCACGCCCACAGAACGTCGACCGACGCATGCATCATATTTGTCGAGCTGATGAGGGATGTGATGAACGACGCGCTCCCCTCGTGGGCACTCCATCTGAAAGGCATGCCTGAGCAGGAGATCAAGTCAGGTGGCTTCGTGCGCGACACGCTTAAGGCAGCCACCTGGTGCTTCGTCAACACTAACAGCTACGAAGATTGCGTGCTTGCCGCCGTCAACCTAGGCGACGACACCGACACCACCGCAGCCGTCGCAGGCGCCCTCGCCGGCACGGCCTACGGTATCGACGCAATTCCGCAGGAGTGGATCGATACCCTGCGCGGTAAAGAGTTGATAGAGCAGTGTTTGTTTTAGGACGCGCCTTTAACGAAGACAATGTCAGTCAACGCAAATGATTAAGGGACCGCATAAGTGATGATTACAGAATGCGCCGTCATGGGTCCGTTCGTCACAGAGCAAAGTACCGTGGGACCGTACACCGTGTTGGTATTCGAATCCCCGCTGCCGCAGAAAAGGGCCAGTTGCCCCGGCCCTTTAGACATTAGCACCTGCGTTGCCCGCGCTTCCAAAGTTGACCGACTGAGGAGCGGGTTCCGCGGCACACCTTGATTTTGCCAGGTGGGGCGGCTCTTTTGCAGCCGTCCCACCGTTTATTTAGATCTACCACGACGGACAGCTCGCACTACTGCGCACTGTCCCGTACCGTTCCCCTACTTCCCAAAGATCGCTGCAAGCAGCCCCTTGCGTTTGGGCTTTTCTTCTCGGTAGGAACCCTCGGCAACCGCTGCCACCTGGCGCAGTTGCTCGCCGCCTCCCTTACGCACGATCTGGTAGAGGAAGGGCGATTTAACGTATTTGACCTCGATGGGCGTGGCGTGCACGGTGCTTTCTCCGGACAGATGCAGACTCGGGTTGAGCGGCGCCACCACATGCGTCTCACGCTTGTCGCTAAACACCGCCGCGGCCGCGCGGCCCGTCTGGCCGTTTACGGCAATGCGCACCTGCTCGCCATCGCGGCTGTCCGTCGCCGGGCGATCGACAAAGTAGACCGGCACCATCACCAGGCCGTCCTTATGCTTGCGAGCCTTGCGCGCCCAGGTGCGGATGCTCTTTTTATTGAGCCCCAGCACCGCCTCGGCATCGTTGCCGGCAATGTCGAGCGCCAGCTTATCAATGACCACCTGGTCCTTGGTAGACGCATCGACGGAGACAACGCGGAAGTCGCCTTCCTGCATAGCGGGATCGAACGGCCCAACCTTGGCAAAGTCCCACGGCTCCAAAATGCCCATAAGGCGAACGTCCAGGTAGTTTGCCCGCGGATACGCCCAGTCGAGCACCTCGTAGTACACCAGGGTCTCCTTGCTCAGCCCCTTGCCCGGGAAGGACGCCATCATGCGCAAATCCGCGAGCGCCATGGGGAAGTAGAAGAGCGACATGTCATTTTGAATCGCGTCTTCCACGTCGTGCCCGGCAAAGGCATCGGGATACTGGCGCACCAGCTGCAGCGCGTTGGCACGTGCCTGCTGCGGCGTTATCTCGCAAGGAATACCCTGCTCAGGCACGTACTCGGCACCAACGCCCATGGTCAGACGCTTGCTAAAGGTACCGGACTTGAGTAGGTCGGCAACGCCGATCTTATTTCCGCAGGACGGGCACTCAAGCACGCGCTGAGTGGACTCGCCTTCAAAGGACGCTCCACAGAAGGGGCAGGGAATGCTCACGTGCGTGGCTTCTTGGAACTCCTGCGCCGTGCCGCGGTCCTCCCACAGCAGATGCTCCAGAACCGACTGATTGCGCCAGTGTGAATTAAAGAAATACCAGTCCGGGTCCTCCGGGCGCTCGAGCTGCGACACGTGGGTGAGCTTAAGCAGCCCATCGACAACCGTCAGTGGCGTATGGCGAATGCCCAGGGCGCTCTTGGGCTCCCCCGCATCGGCCTGCCACGGAACGACCGTGCCGCAATAGGCGCACTCAAAGCTGCGTTTAGCCTGGTGTGAGTACATAGGGCCGCCGCAGTTTTGGCATTTAATGGCAAACATCTCGTCCATGAATACGTCCTCCTTTGCGCAGGGGCTGTCGACATTAAGTATGTCGGGCAGGCAGGCACATGCCCATACCCATGTGGCCCAAAATGGAGCACCCGGTCGGACAAGAAGGGCCGCTCGTTAGCTCCAGCAGACCATTACTGCATTTTCTGAGCACCGGCGCACGGTGCGCCCATGCAAGCTACACTATCCCCTTAACCATGATTGTGAGGACGATCGCCATGCTATTTGTAAATCGGCTGGTACATACGCTTGTTCCCGGCAGCGAGGGCGAGCCGGTCGATACGACTCGCCGTACCAACGCGGGCTTTGCCGCAAGCCTCATTTGCATTGGCCTCAACATTACCCTGTGTCTGGCCAAGGGCATCGCGGGCCTACTCGCCGGCTCCGTCTCGCTCATCGCCGACGCCTTCAACAATCTCTCCGATGCGTCGAGCAACATCGTGAGCCTGCTCGGATTCCGACTTGCCAGCCGCCCGGCAGACGAAGACCACCCCTATGGCCACGGCCGCTACGAATACCTCGCCGGTCTGGTTGTCGCCGTCCTCGTTTGTGCCGTCGGCATCAACCTGGTGCTCGAGTCCGTTACCAAGATCATCAAGCCCTCCCCCACCGCTTACACACTCGTTTCCCTTGCGGCACTGGCTACATCCATGCTCGTCAAGTTCTGGATGGCGGCGTTCAACCGCACGCTGGGCAATCGCATCGACTCGGAGACGCTCATCGCCACGGCGCAGGATTCCAAAAACGATGTCATCGCCTCGGGCTCGGTCTTGGCGGCGGCGCTCATTTCGCAAACGACCGGCTTTGACCTCGATGGCTGGGCGGGCCTGGGCGTGGGCATCTTCATTTGCATCAGCGGCATGGGCCTGGTGCGCGACGCCATCAGCCCGCTGCTGGGACAAGCGCCCGACCCCAAACTCGTCCAGGAAATCCGCGACAGGATCATGTCGTACCCCCAGGTCCTGGGCACTCATGACCTCATGGTGCACGGCTACGGCCCCGGCCGCCAGTTTGCCAGCGCACACGTGGAAATGCCCGGCGAGGGCGATGCCTTTGAGCACCACGAGATTCTGGACACCATCGAACACGATATCAAACGCCAGATGGGCATCGCCATCACGTTGCACTGCGACCCCATTGCAACAACCGGCGATGACTTGCGCGGCTGGGTCAAGCGCGGCGTAGCGCAGATCGACCCCGCGCTTTCCATCCACGACTTGCACGAGCACGACGGCTTTGTTTCGTTTGACCTGGTGCGTCCCGACGGCTTTGACATATCCGACGAGGAGCTGCTGGAGCTCGTCACGCGCATCGTGCACGAGCGCAGGCCCGATGCATCATGCGTCGTCACGTTTGACTCCGGCTTTAGCTCGCCCGAGCGTCCGGCAGAGCAGCTGTAATCGACAGCAAAACGGGACGCAGGACCGCCGACCAGCGCGCCTATGCGCCCGGTCACGCGATCCTGCGTCCCGTTTTTGTTTGCACCGCTAAGGCTCTAGCCGCTCGGCCGCTAGTTTCCCTGTGCGCCCGAAATGCCGTTTTGTAGGGCGTTCCAGGCATCCGTCGCCATGTCTCCCAAGTTCTGCGCGGTATCGCCCAGGTTTTGTGCCGTATCGCCCAGCTTTTGCGCCTTGTCTCCCAATTCCTGCGCCTTATTGCTCAGGTCCTCCAGCGTGTTGGAGCTCGAGCTGTCCGTGGTGCCTTGATCGCCGGACGCATTGCCCGACGAGCCGTCCTTGCGCGTAAGCTGGACCTCCAGGTTGCCGTCAGCGTTGTAGTAGGCAGATGTGACGACCCAGTTGGCATCGACAACAGGCGTCGAGCCGTCGTCAGTCAGAATCACAGCATTCGAAAGATCGGCGCCGCGCGACTTGAGGAGCTTCTTGGCGTTGGACCAGTACTGCCCCGGGATATCGCTCAGATCGACGGTGTTAGATGAGGCGGACTCGGTTTGCTCGGCAGTGGTATCGGCCGTTGAACTCCCCCGTTTGTTGAGCATGCCCGACACAATGGCGAATACAACCGACAGCGCAAAAAAGATCGCCAGCACAATGAGGATCTTCTTGATCACACTCGACGAACGCGACGGCGCCTCTTCCTCGTCCTCACCATACTGCGGAATCGACTTGGGGTACTCACGATAAGGCTGGCGCGCATACGGATCGCGCGACTCATAACGAGGCTGGGACTGTGCCGTGCGCGGCATATACGTCGTCTGCTGAGGCTGCGGAATGGGATTTTGCGGCAGGTTATTATAAGCGCCTGCCGCCGCATTGCCATACGGGTCCGGCGTCGCATTGCCATACGGGTCCTGCGGTGCATAATCAAACGGATCCCGCGGTGTATCGCCATAGCCCATAACTCGTGTGGGTTCGGCGGACGCCTGCGTCGCATCGGGGGCAGCATTGCCGGGGTTCGACACAATGCGGGTCGCATCGGCGCTGCCGCCAGCCTGCGCGGAACCATATCCGCCCATCACGGTCGTCTTGTCCTGGTCCATGCAACGTTTCCTCTCCGTCGCCTGTAAGCATCAAGTTATCCATGCATTCTACCCGCGCAAAAGCCTATGATGGGCAAAGCCCGCCGGTATCTACAAGACATGCGCGTGCCTAAGGATCAAAAAGCCCCGCCGGGCCTTGGTAGGCGCGGCGGGGCGGGCAAGCGGCTATGAGCAGCAGACTTAGAACAGGCCGGTGATGTTGCCGTCGTTATCGACGTCGATGTTCTCGGCCGCGGGGACCTTGGGCAGGCCCGGCATGGTCAGAACGCTGCCGGTCAGCGCGACCACAAAGTGGGCACCGGCGGAAACCTTGAGCTCGCGCACGGTGATGCGGAAGCCCTCGGGAGCGCCCAGCGCCTTGGCGTTGTCGCTAAAGCTGTACTGCGTCTTGGCGACGCATACCGGCAGGTTGCCAAAGCCGTTCTCGCGCAGCTCGGCGAGCTGGCGCTTGGAAGCCGGCGTAAAGTCGACACCATCGGCGCGGTAAACCTTGGTGGCGACGGCCTCGAGGGCGTCGGCCACATCGGCACCGTCCTCGTAGGCAAACTTGAGCTCGCTCGGCTGCTCAATCAGGCGCATGACCTCATCGGCCAGCTCGAGCGCGCCCTCGCCGCCCTTGGCCCAGACCTCGGAAAGCTTAACGTTGACGCCGAGCTTCTGGCACTCGGACTCGATGAGCTCGAGTTCGGCCTCGGTGTCCGTCGGGAAGCGGTTGATGGCGACCACGCAGGGAAGACCATAGACGCTCTGGATATTGTCGACGTGGCGCAGCAAGTTGGGCATGCCGGCCTTGAGGGCATCGAGGTTCTCGTCGTTAAGGTCGGCCTTGGCAACGCCGCCGTTGTACTTAAGCGCACGGGCGGTGGCGACAATCACGACGGCGCTGGGGCGGACGCCCGTCATGCGGCACTTGATGTCGAGGAACTTCTCGGCACCCAAATCGGCGCCGAAACCGGCCTCAGTAATGGCGACATCGCCAAAGCGCATAGCCATGCGCGTAGCCATGATGGAGTTGCAGCCGTGGGCGATGTTGGCGAAGGGGCCGCCGTGGACAAACGCGGGCGTACCCTCAAGCGTCTGCACCAGGTTGGGCTTGAGCGCATCCTTAAGCAGCGCAGCCATGGCGCCCTGAGCCTTGAGGTCGCGGGCGCGGACGGGCTCGCCGGCAAAGCTGTAGCCGACGACGATCTCGCCCAGGCGCTCCTTGAGGTCATTGATACTCGTGGACAGGCACAGGATCGCCATGACCTCGGAGGCAACGGTGATATCGAAGCCGTCCTCGCGCGGCACGCCCTGAGCCTTGCCGCCAATGCCGTCGATAACGTGGCGCAGCTGGCGGTCGTTCATGTCGACGACGCGCTTCCAGGTGATGCGCTTAACATCGATACCGAGCTGGTTGCCTTGCTGAATATGGTTGTCGAGCATGGCAGCCAGCAGGTTATTGGCGGCGCCAATAGCATGGAAGTCACCGGTAAAGTGCAGGTTGATATCCTCCATGGGGATGACCTGAGCCCAGCCGCCGCCGGCGGCGCCGCCCTTTACGCCAAAGACGGGACCGAGCGAAGGCTCACGCAGGGCCACAGCGCTCTTGACGCCGCGACGGCGCAAACCATCGGCCAGACCGATAGTCGTGGTGGTCTTGCCCTCGCCGGCGGGCGTGGGATTGATAGCGGTCACGAGGACGAGCTTGGCCTGGTGATCGGTCGGCTCGTTGAGCAGTGAATAGTCAACCTTAGCCTTGTCGAAGCCATACGGAATCAGGTGCTTTACGTCGACGCCGGCGTTCTTAGCCACCTCGGTAATGGGCAGCGGCGTGACGGAACGTGCGATTTCGATGTCAGTAGGCATGGGCGGTCCTTTCGTTACCGGATGAGAAAAAGACCAATTCAGCATAGCACGGGCGCGCAATAGTAAAACACCCGTAACCGATGAATGGCGATATGTTTATCCAATGCTCAGCGATAGCCTACAGACCAGCCAAAACAAACCCGCCTCTAAACGGCTGGCTCGATGCCCAAATGTTCAAAGGTGCGAAGCGTTGCCTGACGGCCCTGGGGCGTGCGAATCATCAAGCCGCACTGCAGCAGATAGGGTTCGTAGACATCTTCGAGCGTACCCGGGTCCTCGCCCACCGCGCTGGCAAGGGTCGTCAGGCCTACGGCACGGCCGGAGAACGTCTTGGCAAGCGTCTCCAAGATACGAATGTCCATCCAGTCCAGACCAAGCTCATCGATCTCGAAGAACTCGAGCGCCTGACGGCAAATATCAAGCTCAATAGGCCCGTTGCCGCGTACCTGCGCATAGTCGCGCACACGCTTGAGCAGACGGTTGGCCAAGCGCGGCGTACCACGCGAGCGCGAGCCGATCTCGAGCGCGCTGGGATGGTCGATCGTAACGCCCAGGATAGTCGCCGAGCGCGTCACAATCTGAGCGAGTTCCTCGACCGTGTAGTAGTCCAGGCGATACGAAATGCCAAAGCGATCGCGCAGCGGGCCGGTCAGCATACCCGAGCGGGTCGTTGCCGCTACCAGCGTAAACTTGGGGATATCCAGGCGAATCGAGCGAGCGGCCGGGCCTTTACCGATAACGATATCGAGCGCAAAGTCCTCCATAGCGGGATACAGGACCTCCTCGACCGAGCGGTTAAGGCGGTGGATCTCGTCGATAAACAGCACGTCACCCGGCTGCAAGTTGGTAAGAATAGCCGCCAGGTCGCCGGTACGCGCGATGGCCGGGCCGCTCGTCGTCTTGATCTGAGCGCCCAGCTCGTTGGCGATAACCGTGGCCAGCGTGGTCTTGCCCAGACCCGGAGGGCCCGAGAAAATCACGTGGTCGAGCGTCTCGCCACGGCTCTGCGCCGCCTCGATCAGCACGCGAAGGCTCTGCTTGATATGCTCCTGACCGCAGTAGTCGTCCAGGCGCTGGGGACGCAGGGTACGGTCGACATCGAGATCCTCGGGCGTCAGTTCCGAACCCACCATACGCTCACCGTGCGCCATGGATGCCGCCGGCGAGTTGCCGGGCGTCGCCCACAGGTCCTGAGAGTCATCGGCTTCCCACATCACGCATCCATTCCGAGTCGCTTAAGCGCCGCGCCGAGCAGATCCTCGACACGCATATCCTGCCCATCATACCCGCTCAGGGCGACCTCGGTCTCCTGCGGGCTAAAGCCCATGGAAAGGAGCGCCGCGCGGGCGTCATCGATTGCCGAGGGAGCGGCTGCGGGGACCGGCATCGCAACCTGACCGGGGATTACGTCGACCGGAACAAAGCCCTTGTCCTTGGCAAAGGTACTCTTAAGCTCCAGGATCAGACGCTGCGCGGTCTTTTTGCCCACACCGGGAACCTTGGCCATGCCCTTGTCGTCCTCGGCCATCACCAGGGAATACAGCTGCCCCACGGTATAGGTGGAAAGCACGGCAAGCGCCAGGCGTGGACCGACGCCCGAGACAGAAACGAGCCGATCGAACATCGTGCGTTCGTCCTTGGAGGCAAAGCCAAAGAGCGTCATAGCGTCCTCGCGCACCTGCATACGGGTATAAAGGCGAACCTCGCCGCCGGGCGTAGGCAGCGTGGCGGCAGTGCTGCCCGAAATACCGAGCTCAAAGCCCACGCCCGATACATCGACGACGGCCGAGCTCATCGTGGCCTCGACAAGCGTTCCATGGAGCTGGGAGATCATCAGTATCCGGTTCCTCTCTGTTGATAGAACTCGCCGCCGGTAAGTGCCCGGGTGCGGCTTAGGTTAACGTGACAGATGGCGCAGGCCAGCGCATCGGCGGCATGGTCTGGGTGAGGGTCGTGATCGAGCTGCGTGAGCGTGCGCACCATGTAGGCAACCTGCCGTTTATCTGCGGCACCGGTGCCCACCACGGCCTGCTTGATCTGCATGGGCGTGTATTCGCCAATCTCGAGCGCGCATTCCGAAAGCGCCACGAGCGCAGCACCGCGGGCATGCGCCGTGGGGATGGCCGAGCGGACGTTAGCGCCAAAGTAGATGCTCTCGATAGCCGCGGTATCGGGACGGTAGCGTTCGACGACGCCCTTGAGGTCGCGGGCGATATGCGACAGGCGCACCGCGAGCGGGCTGCCCGCGCTGGTCTCGATACAACCGTAGGCACGGCAGCGAACCTCGCCACGTCGCTCCTCGATAATCCCCCAGCCCGTATGGGCCAAACCGGGGTCGATACCCAAAATGACCAAGCCGACCTCCCCTCGTCACAAGCACAGCGCAAGGCAAGGCCCCGCGCATCATTCACGAACGTCTGTTCTAGAATAACACAACGGGGCCAAGACGCTTAGTTGAAGTATCGGGGTTGGAAGCGAATCCCATCCCATAGTTAGTTTTGGCTGAAGAATGGGAACTGCCTCGGGTCAACCGGCGGATGCGGCATCGGCGTGCCCTGGGGCCCACCCTGTGGTCCGCCCTGGCCGCCCATCATCTTGTCGATGGCGTCCTGGACCTCGCCCTCGAACTTTTTCATTCCCTCGTGCAAACGACGCTGACCGTCCTCGGAGCGCAGCTCCTCCATCTGCTCGGGCGAAATACCCAACAGCTCGCCCAGTATGCCCATCATCTCGCCGCGCATACGGTCACTCGTGTCGTCGTCGGCAAAGCGGCGCACCTCGGCGCGTGCCAGCGAATCAACCGTCATGCGCTCCTTACCGTTGAGCCCCAGATCGGACCACGCAAGCATGTACGGCCAGGAGCGCTCGACAAATGAACGGGCCGAGACGATCGGCGCCGTCGGTAGCATGCGGCGGGCGGCCTCGCCCTGGCGCACGAGCATCAGCAGCAGCGAGCAGACCTCGGGCTTGGCGGCGGCCATCGGGATGTCGTCGAAAGGTCGATTGCGGTCTACGTGCGACTCAAGCGCACCATCGACCTCGCCCGGCTCAAGCCCGCCAAGCAGCTGTGCCGCACGATCGAGCATGTCAACCGGACCGGCGAGCGTCGAGAGCGCCTGCGCCAGCACGCGATCCATGCAATCCTCTACCGCGTTGAGCGTCACGAGCTCTTGGGGCACCACGGCCGAGGCGCGGTTGCGCACGCGTGCCACAAACTCGAGCGTCGACAGATACACATCGCCAAAGGGCGCATAATCGCCCTGGTAGCCACCGCAAAGCGCGGGCGCCGCCAGCGCGTACTCGGTCTTGGAAAGCGGGCTCAGCGCCATAGCGCCCAGCTCGAGCGCCGTATCCTCGAGCATCAGGCCCAGCGCACGCGAACGCAGGCGTTCGGCATCGCCCGCCGACACGTCGCGATCGAGCACGCGCGCCGCATCCGGCGCATCGCGCTCGACAGTGCGAATGTGCAAGCGCTCGGCGATTGAGCGAACAGCGGAACAACGGGCGGCCTCGGCCTCCTCCTGCGCCGGCGTAAAGATGCGATTGCGCCCCAGCACCAGGCCAATCACATTACGCGGACCCAAGGCATCGACGGCAAGTGCCGCCAACAGGGACGACGGCAAATCGCCCTCGAGCGCCACCACGGCACGCGACGCACCGCGGGCGCGGGCATTGTCGCGCACGGCAAGCACCAGCGCCTGCCACAGCCACTCCTCGGAGCGAAACTGGGGCAGCTCATGGTCCTCCAGGGCATCGAGCATCACGCCGCGCTGAATCTCCTGAACCAGCAGGCTCTCCTCAAAACACGGCGCCTGGGCCACCACGCGACCGCAGTCGTCGAGCACAAACGAACCGCCGGTATACACCGACTCGTCATAGGCACCGATCGGCGCCATGCAGGCAAACCATACGCTGCGCTTGGACGCGATCTTGCGGTAGGCACCGCTGCGCACGGCGGCGACGGCAGCTGTCTCGCGGTCGGTCATGTCAAACGCGTTGAACTGGAAATAGGCAATGAGGTCGACACCGGTCGGCAGCATTTCGAGCTCGCGGTCCAGGTCAAACACCACGGCGATGCGCACGCCGTCCACGTCAAACACCGGAGGCGCCCAACGCGCGTCGTTGCTCTCGCCACGTTGCAGGGCGATGCTTGTGCGCGCGGGCACCACGCGACCGTCTTTGAGCATCATATAGTCAAGCAGGGGCTGGCCCTCAAACGAAACCGCCGCGGGCACGATGCAGATCATGTCGAGCTCTTGGATGCGCTCGGCAACGCCCGTCAGGCCCATCAACATATCGTGCTCAAAGTCGGCAGTGCCCACCAGGCCGCCGGGCAGAGCGCCCATAAAGAGCGGAGCCGGAACGCACAGTACGCGCGCCCCGCGCTCGTGGGCCAAACGGGCTTGATCCTCGATGCGACCGCAGATACCCTCAATATCACCCAGGCGCATATCGATCTGTGCAAGTGCGAGCTTCATGGCCCAGCCCTTCCCATCGTAACTGTCGTTGTCGTAGTAAAAGCGCCGGCCGCATAATGCAGCCGGCGCTCGCATGTGCATATGCTAGCTATGATACCCCGAGCGGGGGCGCGCTCCTAGAACGTCGCGGACCACAGCCCATGCAGGTTGCAGTAGGCATAGACGGTACCAGTCTTGGAGCCGCCAGCGAAAAACGTCGTGGGCTTCATGCCGGGCTCGAGGTAATGGACCTCCAGGCGCCCCTCGGCCTCAAGCGCAATCCACTCGATGTAGTGCTCGGGCAGCATAGGATGCTCCGTCGAGCCCACGCGCGCGCGAATGACGTGGCCGTCGCGCTCGATCTCGACAACAGGCACGTGCTTCTCGTGCGCCGCGTCCTCGGTGTTTGCGGTCAGCTCCGTGCAGCCGGCAGGAGTCGCAACGTCGTCGCCAAGGGCAGCGATGAGCTTACCGTCGGGGTCCTTAAAGAATTTCGCCATGATGTTCTCCTTTGCTGATGTGCCAATGTTCTTGATGGTTCTTATGCCCAAAGGCAGGCGAACCATCCACGGCATGGCAAATGAACACATAACGAGCGAGGCTAGCGACCGTCGCCACCGAGCAGCGCCAGAACATCCTCGCGCGTAAACAGTGCCGACGAGATACCATCGCCGCCGAGCACGCTGTTGACCAGATCGCGCTTGGACTCCTGCATCTGCATAATGCGTTCCTCGATCGTGTCCTTGGCGATGAGTTTGTACACGGTCACGGTGTGCTGCTGGCCAATGCGATGCGCGCGGTCAGTCGCCTGATCCTGCGCCGCCACGTTCCACCATGGGTCGTAGTGGATAACCACGTCGGCAGCCGTCAAATTAAGGCCCACGCCGCCCGCCTTGAGCGAAATCAAGAACACCGGCACCTCGCCCGCCTGGAACTGCGCAACCATCTTGGCGCGACTCTCTTTAGACGATGCGCCCGTAAGCTTAAGAAAGGCGATATCCTCCTTGGCCAGGCTCTTGCCGATGATATCGAGCATGCCCGTAAACTGGCTGAACAGCAAGATGCGGTGACTGCCGTCGAGTGCTCCGTGGACGAGCTCCATGCACGTATCGAGTTTGGCGCTTCCCGCCTTGTAGTCCGCATAGTGCAGATGCGGGTCGCAGCAGATCTGACGCAGCTTGGTGAGCTCGGCAAGCACCTTGAGTTTATCTTTCTTAAACTCCCCGGCCTCGCGGTGCTGCACCTGCTGGGCGATGCGGTCCTGGTTTGCCAGGTAGAGCTTGCGCTGCTCGCCGGTAAGCTGCGCCATCACCGTATCCTCGATCTTCTCGGGCAGGTCGGCCACCACGTCTTCCTTGACGCGACGCAGCACAAACGGCGATACGAGCGCCTGCAGACGAGCGGCACTATCGCCCTCGGCATGCTCGACGGGACTTTCAAAGCGCTTGGCAAATGAGTCGCGCGTGCCCAGAAGGCCCGGCATCAAAAAGTCGAAGATGCTCCAGAGCTCGGACAGGCGGTTTTCGATGGGCGTGCCCGTCAGGGCAAAGCGCACGCCGGCAGGCAGGCGCTTTGCGGCGCGAGCCACCTGGGTAAGCGGGTTTTTAATGTACTGGGCCTCATCGAGCACCACGCGGGCAAAATCCTGCTCGGCATACTCATCGATATCGCGCCGCATAAGGTCATACGACGTTACAACCACGTTGTGCTCGACCACGCCAGCAATTTGCACGCGACGCTGGGCCTTGGCGCCCACAATGGCGCACACATCAAGCGAGGGGGCAAAGCGCTCCAGCTCGGCGGTCCAGTTGTACACAAGCGACGCGGGGCATACCACGAGCGTGGGCTTGGTATCCCCCGCTTCCACGCGCGCCAGAATGTGCGCGATCATCTGCAGCGTTTTGCCCAAGCCCATATCGTCGGCCAAGATGCCGCCAAGGCCCAGGTGCTCGAGCGAGCCGAGCCACTGGTAGCCGTCGACCTGATAGCCGCGCAGCGTGGCCTTGAGCGAGACCGGCACCGTAAAGTCCATCTTGCCGAGCGTATCCAAGCGCTCGACGGTACGACGGAATGCGGCGTCGCGATCGGCTTCGAGCGCGGGCGTGCGCGCGAGCATAGTATCGACAAACAGGGTGCTCGACGCGGGAAGCGACACGCCATCGAGCAGGTCGACGGCATCGACGCCAAGGTCCTCGGCAAGACCAAACGCGGCACGAGCGCCCTCGTCCAGGCGCACGATATCGCCGGACGTAAGGCGCGCGAACGTCTGGTGGCGCTTATGCGAATCGAGATAGATGGCAAGGTCGGCCGCCGAAAGCCCGCTCGCGCCCAGTTCGACGTCGAGCAGGTTACTCTTGACGGTCGCACGCACCGAAAGCTTGGGCGCAGGACGGACCGAGATCTGGCGCAGGCGGTCGCTGAGCATGACCTCGCCCAGCTCGGACAGGGCAGACAGGCCCTCGGTCAGCAAGTGGAACAGGCGGGCGTCGTCGCGCTCCTCAAACGCCAGGCCGCCCTCGTAGAAATCGAAGTACAGGGCCGCCGTGTCCATAACGCGAAACTCCGCCACCGTATCGCGGGGCGGAACGCCGGGACGTTGCTCTTCGAAAGGACTGCCCGGAGCACCAAGACTAAAGAGATCTGCCGACCAATCACCGTAGGTCACCGTAATCTTGCAGGTCACAAGACCATCGTCGACGCCAATCGCCATGGCAAAGCTCGGCTCGGGCGCCACGGCGTCGAGCGCGGCGGGAGCGGTCAGGTCGGTATAGTCGCGCAAGATAGGCAGCGCCATGCGGCAGAACTCGCCCACCTGGTCGGCGGCGATATGGACCGGCGTGCGGCAGGGCAACAAGTGCGAAAGGAACGGCGCCGCATGTTGGGCAAACGCCGTGTCGGTACGGCGCGCGCGGCGCGTATCGACCAGATAGGCTACGTCGCTCGCGACAAAGCAATGCGTATCGGCCGGAAGGCGCAAGTCGTAGCTGCCTCCCGCCGCCGGTGCAACCTTGGCGGCAAGAAGCGGCGGGCGCTTAGCCGGGACTTCGCCCTCCCCCTGCGGCGACGACTCGACGGCCACCTCGTAGGCGCGATGCGTCGTCGTCCCCCGCGACCAAGCAGGCTCAAAGGACAGGGTCCTGCCACACAGCAGGTCCAGCACGGACACAATGGAATACTCGGATACCGGCAACTGATGCTCGGCGACAAAACCGCTGCGGGCAAAGTCATACGATGCCGAGCGCGAGCTCGTAATATCGCCTAGGTAGGCGACCGTCATTGCGACAAAGTCGAGCAGCTTTGTCGACACGTCATCGAAAGCCTCGGGCACATGGACAAACGTAAGCTTCTTGCCATAGGAGAACGTACCGCCGCGCACATAGGCATCGGCCATGCCGTCGATATCCTTAACCACGTAGGACACCGAACCGCAGCGAATGCGAAACTCGAGCGCCCAGTTAAAGCGATCGGCAAACAGCGGATTGTAGTACGGCACCAGCGAGGGCTCCAGCACCGCTTTGGGCGCATCGGGGTCAATGGTGCCGGCGAGCTTGCGACGCATGACCACGAGCTCGTCCATGCGCGCGTCCGAAAGATCGGAAAGCGCCGCCACAAGGCTTGGGCTCGTGGGGACGGGCGCCGGGAAGGGAAAGTTGGGATTGACCGCAGATGCGGTGGGCGCGGGACGGGCGGGCTGCTTGGACTGTGCGGGCGGTACCGTAAACGTGCGGACCGGCGTGCGCAAACCCTCGACGGGCTCGGCGCCGCTGGCATCCAGATACGCTAGCGCCGTGGCGATGGCGTGCTTGCACATGCCGGAATAGCGGAAGGCGGCGGGGCAATCGCAGTCGTAGTCGACAACCTCGTGCTCGTCCATGTCGAGCGCCACGTGCGTCTTGTACAGGTCGCCGCGCGAGCCGCGCACCGAGCCCTCGATAGTCACATTTTTGGAGAAGCGCGAGCCGGAGTCTTCGAACGACAGCACGGCGCCGTTGAGCATGAGCGAGCGCCCCTTCATAAAGGTACTGCTGAGCGCCGCCTCCTTACGAAGCGCCTGCGCAAACGTCCCCTGCTCCATCACTTCCTCCAATCTCGCGCGGACCAGCAACGCCGTCCCTAGATCACCGTCACGCGGCCTTGGTTGCCGACGATGGCCTTGGCCTCTGCCAGCAGCGGAATCGAGCGTGCGTTGACCTTGGCCGGCACCTCGGCACGCAGCACACGCCCGTCCACCTGCTCGATAAAGATCTCCACGCGGTCGCCGCCCGGGTTGGCGGTAAGCACCGTGGCAAGACGCGCCATATTGCCCTGGCTAAAGCGGCTGTTGGGCACCATGACCTCAAACACCTTGGGCTTGTTGTTCTCCTCGTTGAGCTCCAGCGGCACGATCTCCTGCGCGATGATCTGGTCGCCGCGGTCCGAGCGCTCGAGCTTGCCCTTAATGCGCACAAACGCATCGGACAGCTGCGCGCCGGTCTCGGGATCGACCTCGCCGTACAGGTACCCCTCGGCCTCCTTGTAGGTCTTGGGGAACACCACGACCGTGGCCTCGCCTTCCATGTCCTCGAGCTGCACAATACCCATGGGGTCGCCGTTTTTGGTTACGCGCTTGGACACGCTCGAGACCATACCGGCCCACCACAGCGCCTTGCCCTCGGGAATCTCCTGGTTGATGGTACCGCCCGTGGGGTTTTGCACCTCGTAGCCGGTATCGATCTGCGAGAACGAGAAGTCGCGCGCCTTGGCTAGCGCATACTCAAACGGGCGCAGCGGGTGGTCCGAGACATAGATGCCCAGAACCTCCTTCTCCTGGCTCAGCTTAAGGTGGCGGTCCCACTCCTGGCCGTCCGGATCGGGCACGCTCACCTCAAAGCCCGAGCCCTCAACGTCGCCAAACATGTCGAAGAACGACGTCTGGCCGCTCGCGCGATCTTTCTGGCGCTTTACCGCGGCATCGATGATGTTCTCGGGGTTGTTCTTATCCACAAAGTGCATCATCTGACGACGCGGATACCCCGTGGAGTCGAAAGCACCTGCCTTGATGAGCGATTCGATCACGCGACGGTTAGCCTGGCTCGAGTCCACGCGCTCGACAAAGTCGTGCAGTGTCTTAAACGGGCCGCCCGCCTCGCGCTCGGCGATAATCGCCTGCGCCACGCCGGTGCCCACGCCGCGGATGCCGGCCAGACCAAAGCGCACGCCCTCCTTGGTAGCCGTGAACTCAGTACCGGACTCGTTGACATCTGGCGACAGCACGGGGATGCCGTCGTGACGGCACGCCGAGACGTAGTGAACGATCTTGTCGGTCTTGCCCGTATAGGACGTCAGAACGGCCGCCATGTACTCGTGCGGATAGTGCGCCTTGAGCCACGCTGTCTGCATAACCAGGATGGCGTAGCCGGCGGAGTGCGACTTGTTAAAGGCGTAGGACGCGAACTCGAGAACATCGTCCCAAATCTTCTGGGCGACCTCGCGCGTGTAGTTGTTCTTGATAGCGCCGTTCATCCAGTGGTCGTAGGTGGTCTCGTCCGAGCCATCCTCCCAGTGCAGCACCGTTGACGTGAGCAGTTTGATCTTCTTTTTAGCCACGGGCTTACGGATACGCGAGTCCGATTCGCCCTTGGAGAAGCCGCACATCTCGACGGAGATGAGCATAACCTGCTCCTGGTAGACCATGGTGCCGTAGGTTTCACCCAGGATGTCGTCCAGGCGGTCGTCGTAGGAGACGGCCGGCTCCTTGCCGTTCATACGGTTGATGTAGGACGAGACCATGCCGGCGCCCAGCGGGCCCGGGCGGTATAGAGCGATCAATGCCACGACGTGCTTGTACTCGGTGGGCTTCATGTTCTTGATCGTGGCCGTCATGCCGG